>CAZYSK010000038.1:1569-51308 GCA_964649415.1 uncultured Anaerolineales bacterium | reverse complement strand
GCATGGGTATTTCTAATTGTCGCCGATGGGTATATCTAATTGTCGTTTGACACCACCGGGCATGCGGCACGATTTCAACTCACCAGCAATGGCGTTTTGTGGTATACTATGGGTGAATCTATCACTACACACGAACGAGTATGAAGAACCTCTGTGCACCGGAGGGGACAGAAATGAATACGATCAAGACAGAGAATTATGACAACGTGCTCCAAACGGTCCGGCAGTGGCCACCAAACAGGCGTTTTGCCTTGGTGCGGGATGTCATCAACACCCTGGCAACGGAAGCGTTCCCCTCTCAATCCAAACGTAAAACCTTGAAAAAGGCTCTCGGGCTCCTGGCCACAAGCAGACCCGCGCCATCCGACGCTGAGATTCAACAGTGGCTGGACGAACATCGCCTAGAGAAGTACGGCTGATGCGCATTCTACTCGATACCAACGTGATACTTGACGTATTGTTGAACCGTGATCCTTGGGTTGCGCAATCCAGCGCCATCTGGCAAGCCAATGACGAAGGGCAAATCGTTGGCCATATCACAGCTTGTGCTGTCACAGACATCTTCTACATCGCCCGCCGGTTGACCACCCTAGAGACCGCCCGTGCAGCAGTGTCCATCTGCCTGGAAGCATTTGAAGTCTGTGCAGTGGACCTCCAGACCCTGGAGCAAGCAGATGCGCTGCCGGGAAGCGACTTTGAGGACAATCTGCAGATTGCCTGTGCCAGCCTTGCGGGCCTTGACGCAATCGTGACTCGTGACAAGAGCGGCTTCCAGACTGCCGCCATGCCTGTCCTAGCACCGGCCGAACTCTTGAGGGAACTTGGGGGATAAAACCACCTGTGGCAAGCACTTTGCCTAACCTTCGCCACATGAGCTCAAGCGGCTAAGCCCCAGTGCCACTATGGGTTCCCCATTCATCCGCGAAGCGCGACTGCAGGAGCCGGTTGATGGCAAGGTGCGCTGCCTGACCTGCGAGCGCCGCTGCGAGCTGGCCGACGGCCAAACCGGCTGGTGCCGCACGCGGCAGAACCGGGGCGGCACGCTCTACACGTTGACCTACGGCGCGGTGTCCTCGCTCTCGTGCAACCCCATCGAGAAGAAGCCGCTGTACCACTTCTACCCCGGGTCGGTCGCCCTCACCGCGGGCTCGTGGTCGTGCAACTTCGCCTGTCCCTGGTGCCAGAACTGCGACATCTCGAAGCGGCCGCCCTCCGGCGGGGAGTTCATGTCGCCGGAGGATTTCGTCGCGCGCGCCCGGCGGCACGAGTGTGCAGGAACGTCCATCAGCTTCAACGAGCCCACGCTGAGCCTGGAGTGGTCGCTGGCGGTGTTCCGGCTGGCGCGGGCGGCGGGGCTGTACAACACGTTCGTCACGAACGGCTACATGACGGACGCGGCGCTGGCGCTGCTGGTGGAGACCGGGCTGGACGCGATGAACGTGGACGTGAAGGGGGACGCGGAGGCGGTGCGGCGCTACTGCAAGGCCGAGATCGAGCCGGTGTGGCGCAACTGCCGCCGGGCGCGGGAGCTGGGCGTGTGGGTCGAGGTGACGACGCTGGTCGTGCCGGGCGTGAACGACGGGGACGACAGCCTGGCGGGCATCGCCGGGCGGATCGCGGCGGAGCTGGGGCCGGACACGCCCTGGCACGTGAGCCGCTACCACCCGGCGTACCGCTTCAGCGCCCCACCCACCCCGGTGGAGCGGCTGGCGCAGGCGCGCGAGCTCGGCCTGGCGGCGGGGCTGCGCTACGTCTACGTGGGCAACGTGCCGGGTCACCCAGGCGAGGACACGGCGTGCCCTCAGTGCGGGGCGGTGCTGGTGCGGCGGGGCGCGCTGCGGCTGTACCGCTGCGACGTGACGACGGAGGGGCGGTGCCCTCAGTGTGGAGAGGAGATCGCGGGGGTGTGGGTCTCCAAGGGTCCGTAGTACGACAATGTCACATCAGACTTCCGAAGTCTTCAGTAGTTCATTTGACTCATCTAGCACCTTGCGGAAGCAGCGACCTATGCTATTTGGAGCCACGCCCTAGACTTCGGAAGTCTGGGGCCAGCTAATGTGACATTGTCAAGGTAGCTACGCACGCAGCCTGGCGGAGTGCGGTTTCACGACACGGCACGCCACTCCACTGCGTTGCGTGGCTCACTACGAACGTGGCGTGGCCCAATATGAACGTTACGCACGCAGCCTGGCGGAGTGCGGTTTCACGACACGGCACGCCACTCCACTGCGTTGCGTGGCTCACTACGAACGTGGCGTGGCCCAATATGAACGTTACGCACGCAGCCTGGCGGAGTGCGGTTTCACGACACGGCACGCCACTCCACTGCGTTACGTGGCTCACTACGAACATGGCGTGGCTTACTACGAACGTTATGAGGTGGCCATCTGCGCGGCGAGCTTGAGGGCCTCGATCAGGCTGTCGGGGTTGGCGGAGCCGTGGCCGGCCTTGTCGAAGGCCGTGCCGTGGTCCACGGACGTGCGGATAATGGGCAGGCCCAGCGTCACGTTCACCCCGTCGAACATGCCCATGAGCTTGATCGGGATGTGTCCCTGGTCGTGGTACATGGCGACGACGGCATCCAGGGGGCTGGCCCCGATCTCCCGGCCCCGGACGGCGCGATAGAAGACCGTGTCCGGCGGTACCGGCCCGAGTACGTCGAAGCCCCGGCGCTGGGCCTCCGCCACCGCCGGCCCGATCTCCTCGGCCTCCTCGGAGCCAAACAGCCCGCCGTCGCTGGCGTGGGGGTTCAGCCCGGCCACGGCGATCTTGGGCCGGGCGATGCCCATGTGCCGCAGCGCGCGGTCCGTCAACTCGATGACCTTGAGGATGCGCGCCTTCTTCACCAGGTCGCAGGCCTGCCGCAGCGAGACGTGGGTGGTCACGTGGCTCACACACAGCCCGCCGGCGACCAGCATCATGGCCACGTCCGCCGATCCACACAGGTCGGCCAGGATCTCGGTGTGGCCGCCGTAGTGATATCCGGCCGCGTTCATGGCCTCCTTGTTCAGGGGGGCGGTCACGATGGCGTCGATCTCGCCCGCCAGCGCCAGCTCGGTGGCCTTGCTCACGGCCTCGTAAGCCGCCTTGCCGGCCATGGGATCCACCCGGCCCCGATGCAGCCGGTCCACGTTGGCCAGGTCTAGCACCTCGATCGCGCCCGGCTCGAAGCGGGCCTGCCCCACCGCCTCCAGCGCCACCACCCGGTCGCTGGACCCGACGATCTCCACGGCCGCCGCCATCGTGGCCGCGTCCCCGATCACGACGGGGTTGCAGAGACCCCGGACCTCCTGCTTCGCCAGGGCCATGACGATGATCTCCGGCCCCACGCCAGCCGGGTCCCCCATGGTGATGCCCAGCACGAGCTTTCCGTCAACTGTTCCCATTTTCGAGTATGCCTCCAAGATACTCAATCGCTCTCAATATCGCATCGTCGCTGCCAAATCCCCCCGCCTTGGTCACGACCCGCATCCCCTGCCACGGTCCGCCCAGCAGCACCCCGGAGGGGACGCCCGGGGCGACCTCCGCGCGCAGCTCGATGGCCGCCACGTCCAGCGCCCGGCAGGCGGCAAAGGCGACGGAGCCGCCCGTCAGGACCAGGCCCGCCGGCGACGCCCGCGACAGGACGTCCACGGCCAGCCTCCCCAGCCCGGCCGCGATCTCGTGGCCCCGTCCCGGCAGGTAGGGGGCGAGGGCGGTCGTCACCACGACGTACTCCCCGGCGCGCAAGCGCTCGCTCGCCTCGCCCGAGGCGAGCGCCAGCGCCGCCTCCCCGTTCAAGGGGTCCAGCCCGACGAGCGCGGCGCCGACGCGGCTCACGGCGGCCTCGATCTGGCGCAGCGTCGCCGGATGGCGGCTGCCGGCCACCACCAGCACCGGACCAGCGCCGTGCCGACGGCGGGCGCGATCGCCGGGGAACGGCGCTTCACGCGACTCGACGCCGAAAGCGGCGGGCAAGGCCTGGGCCAACCCGGCCGAGCCGCAGGTCAGGCAGGGCGGCGGCGTGCCGGGGGTCCCCATCTGGGCAGCCGCGGCGGCTATGGCGCGCAGGTGCGCGTCGCTCAGCGCGTCCACGACGAGAAGGGGCTCCGCCCGGCGCGCGATCTCGGCCCGCAACGCGCCGGCACCCCGCTCCACGACGTCCAACGCCACGTGGCCCACCCGGCGCGCGCTCTGGCCGGCGAGGAGGGCCGGGACGTTGTCGGTCGCGGGACAAAGCGGGTCGGCCGCGAAACTGGTTTCGAGGAGAGGCTGGCCATGCACCATCACCCGCCCGCCCACCGTCGTGCGCCCATTGGCGGGGAAAGCCGGGGCCACGAGGGCGCGCTCCAGTCCCAACGCGTCCATCACCGCGTCCAGTTCCCGGCCGACGTTGCCCCGCAGGGTGGAGTCGATCTTCTTGTAGACCACCCGGCCCGCCAGGCGGCGCGCCGCCCGGCGGACGCGTTCGTAGGCCACGTCGGGCGGGAGGTCGCGGCTCTCCGTGTCCAGGACGGAGACCGGCGCGTCGGCGGCATCGCCATCAGGTGACGTGGGGCGCGCGCCGACCTGGAGCACGGTGCGCAGGCCGGTCTTGCTGAACTGAACGCCGGTGTCCAGCGCGCCGGTCAAATCGTCGGCGATGATACCAAAGCGGCTCACGTCGCCTCCCGGCTAGGGCATCAAGATGATCTTGCCCGCCTGGCCGGACTTGGCCAGGGCGATGGCTTCCTCGAAGTCGGCCAGCGGGAAGCGGTGCGTGATGACAGGAAGCGGATCGAACTCGCCCGAGGCCAACAGCTTGTCCATCTGGAACCAGGTGTCCCACATCAGCCGGCCGGTGACCCCCAGCACCTGGGCCTCCTTGTAGATCACGCCGCTCACCAGGTCGAGCTCGACCGGGCCGGGGTAGAGGCCCACCAGCGAGACCCGCCCGCCCTTGCGCAGGACCTGGAAGGCCTGGCGGGCGGCGGCGGCGTTGCCGGTGAGCTCGACGCAGACGTCGACGCCGCGCCCGCCGGTGGCCTCCAGGATCGCGGCGACGGCGTCCTGCTCCTTCGGATTGACGCGCACCGCCTGCGGGGCCACCTGGGCGGCCATACTCAAGCGCGCGGGGACGACGTCGAGGGCGAAGACCTGGCTGGCCCCGGCCGCAGCGGCCGCCCCCACGGCGAAGAGGCCGATAGGGCCGCACCCGAAGACGGCCACGCTGCGGTTGTCCACGCGGCCGGCCAGCACGCCGTGCACGGCCACGCCCATGGGCTCCAGGATAGCGCCCAGCTCGGGCGACGTGCCCGGCGCGAGCTTCCAGGCGCAGACCTCGGGCAGGCGCACGTACTCGGCGAAGGCCCCGTCGGTGTGCACGCCCAGGATGGCCATGCGCTCGCAGATGTGCTGGTTGCCGGTCTGGCACTGGTAGCACGCGCCGCAGGGGATGTGGGTCTCGCCCGCCACCAGGTCCCCGGACTGGAAGCGCCGCACGGCGCTGCCCACCTCGACGACCTCACCGCAGAACTCGTGGCCGAAGATCATCGGCGGCGTGAGTCGCTCCTGGGCGTAGGGCGTCCAGTCGTATATGTGTATGTCGGTGCCGCAGATGGCGGCGGCTTTCACCCGCACCAGGAGATCCTGCTCGCCGACGGCGGGCACGTCCACGTCCCGGTACTCGGCACCTGGCGCTCTATCGGGCTTGACGATCGCTTTCACGCTAGCCTCCTCAGGAAATGGACACGGATTTACACGGATGTCCACAGATTATCTATGATAGCACAGAGTGCGGATTTCCGCCCGGCTGAGTGGCGGCCAACGGAGTGGTTGAGAAACCAGGTTTTTTCCGAAAAACCTGGTTTCTTACTTCTTGCTCACCGCCTTCTCTGGACGAGCGCCAGCAGCCGGGGGCGGTTGTAGCGCTGGACGAGCACCAGCGGGACGTTGAAGGCGATGGCGTAGACGATCATCACGACGCCCACGGGGATGGGGTTCCAGAGGAAGAAGAGCGGCGCGGGGAGCATGGCCACCCAGTGACACAGCTCCGAGCGGCAGCTTTCCAGGACCCACCTTTCCAGGTAGTCCCGATCCCACGACGCCAGACGCTTCATCGAGAAGCCCCCGGCGAAGAGCGCCCCTCCAGTCGGGAGGCGCGTCTTCCACTGCTTGACGCGGAACAAGTCCTGGTAGATCGCCCCACCCCGCTCCCAGGCCCGCGTGCGGAACAGCCAGGCGCGGTGGTCGAACAGGGAGGCCGGGAGCTGGACGGCGAGGTACGCGATGCCGGTCTGAATGACGGCCCAGGCGATACTATCGACGACGATCGTCCAGAAGCGGGGCAGGTAGATCAGCCGCATAGTTCGACCTCGACCTCGACCTCATCCCCATCCCCATCCCCATCCCCATCCCCGCCCGCGTCGTCCCGGCGAGCCGTGGCGACGGTGCGCCCCCGCCACGAGACCCGCCCCAGCAGGTGGATCATGACCAACGAGCGCAGCATCACCAGGGCGAAGAAACACAGGGGCAGCGGGAACAGGATCGCCGTCCACCAACGAAAGCTGCCGATGCGCGCGAGCATCCAGCGGATCTGCAGGACGTACGCACCGTAGAGCAGGGCCGGCGGCAGGATCGCCCGGGTGCCCGGCGAGAGCAGCGCGCGCAGCAGGACGCTCCCCGTGGCAAAACAGCCGGTGACCCAGGCCACAGCCAGGAGCAGGAAGGGCCACCGGATGGACAGCGCCCCCGTGCCGAAGCCTTTGCTCCACCCCTCCACGAGCTGCCCGAGCCCGCCGGGATACATGCGGAAGGACACGCCACCCCGGCCGCCATAGCAGCGGACGGGGAGGCCGTGCTTCAGGAACAGCCTGGCCAGCGAGATGCTCTCCAGCACGCCGGACCGGGCATCGCGGTGCCCGCCGGCGCGCGCGTAATCCGCCTTGGCGCAGAGAACACACGGACCAAAGCCGCCGCCGGGCGGGATGGACTCGCCCAGGGGCGTGAAGGCATTCAGGCCGGCCATCAGCACGATGCTGAAGAAAGCCGAAAGCTCCTCGTACGGCCTGCAGGTGACGTGATAGGGCTGGACCGTCAATAGCCCACCGCCCTTCACGTATGCGCGCACGAGGGCCGCCAGCCCGCCTGGCTCCAACCAGGTATCGGCGTCCAGAAACAGCAGGAGCTCGCCGGCGGCGCGGCGCGCGCCCTGCCAGCAGGCCCAGGTCTTGCCGGTCCACCCATTGGGCAGCGCCTGGGATTGTATTAGCGTCACGCCGTAGCCCTCCGCAACCGCTGCCGTCCCGTCGGTGGAGTGGTCGTCCACGACGATGACCTCGAAAGGACGCGCAGCCTGCTGGCCCAACGACTCCAGCAGAGGCGCGATCCGCCGTGACTCATTCCGTGCCGGGATGATCACGGAGATCGAGGGGCACTCCGCGTCCACAGCCTCCTCGCCGCCACCTCCGCCCGCTCGCCTGCCCTGGGCCAACGAGGGGACACGCCACATCAGGAAGAGGCCGATGAGCCAGGCGAACAGGGCGATCACGGAGTTGGGTGTGAGCATAGTGGGGGCATGATACCATAGGGCACGGGATTGTGCCATGGGGAGGCTGGGAGGGTGGGAGGCTGGTAGATTGGGAAGTTGGTAGGTTGGTAGGTTGGTAGGTTGGTAGGTTGGTAGATTGGTAGATTGGTAGGTTGGTAGATTGGGAGATTGGTAGGTTGGTAGATTGGGAGGGTTGCGGCGGGGGGGGCTGGGGGCGCGAAACTTACGCGGGGGGTCGCACGTAGTTTGAAGATGCAGGCAACGTGTGTTAAGATTGCACCATTTGGAACGTCATAGAAAGAGGCACCGAATTGGACAACATCGCCCGTGATCTGATCTACCTGCCGGCGCTGCTGAGCAGCATCGCGCTCGTCCATCCCAAGGACGGGCGCGTGTCGGCCTTGCTGTACCTGCCCAAGGTGGTGATTGGCGCGTGCATGCCGGCCCTGGCACTGGTGGGCAGTGCAGTAACGTTGATCGGCATCGCGTGCGGCGACGCCGTCGTGGGGTGTGGCGGGTTGCTGGGCGCCGCCGTCGCGGTGTGGTACGTGACACGCGTCACCGCGCCGCACGATGGCTTCGGGCGCGCCTTTGGCCCGGGCTGGCAGTCGCGCATCCCGGCGACCCTGCAGGCGCGCATGCCGCGCCGGCGCTGGCCGATCATCGGCAGGGTGTCGGGAATTCGCCTGAAGCAGGACGCGGCTTTCGGAACCCACGTAGAGACCGGCGACGCGCTGCTGGCCGATATCTGGCAGCCGCCGCCCGGCGTGCCGCCCACCGGGCTGGCGGTCGTCTACCTGCACGGCGGCGGCTGGCACTACCTGCACAAGGGGATGGGCACCCGGCGGCTGTTCGGCCACCTGGCGGGACAGGGGCACGTGGTTATGGACGTGGGCTACACCAAAGCGCCCGTGGCAAGACTGCGCGCCATGGTCGCCGACGTGCATCGGGCCATCGCGTGGCTCAAGCTCCACGCCACCGAATACGGCGTGGACCCAGAGCGGATCGTCACCATGGGATGCTCGTCGGGCGCGCACCTGGCGCTGCTGGCGGCCTACGCCCACGACCACCCGCAGCTTCGACCCGCAGACGTGAACGGGGATACGTCGGTGCGGGCGGTGGTGTCCTACTGTGGGCACACGGACCTGATCGCGTCCTACGACTACTTCGAGACGCAGTACAAACGCCTGCTGTCCGGCCAGACGCCCGTGGAGCGAGCGGTGATCGCGGCCCTGGAGCGCGTGCTCCACCGCACCGACCTCCTGCCGCCCGGCGGCCACTACGTCGACCCGGTGGACCTGCTGCCCAGCCTGATGGGCGGCACACCCGACGAGGTGCCGGAGCTATACCGCCTCGGCTCGCCGATCCACCACGCGGGGCCGCACTGCCCGCCCACACTGCTGCTGCAGGGCGCTCACGACTACACGGGCATCGTGCCGGACGTGAAGCGCCTGCACCGCGCCCTGCGAGAAGCGGGGGCCACCTCGATCCACGTCGAGTTCCCGTACACGGAGCACGCCTTCGACAGCAACATCCCGAGATCGGGGCCGGCCGCGCAAGCAGCGACCCACGACGTTGATCGCTTCCTGGCCCTGATGGTGTGAACAGGCGCTCCCCCTGGCAGGTGCATTACGCGAATTGTGGTACAATACACGCCCAAAATGAGCGCCTCAGCACCCTCCCAGCCCAGACGAGCACGGCGGACGACTGCTGTCGCCAGCCTGGGCTACAGCCTGCTATATGGCCTGGGCTTCGGGCTGAGCGCCTGGGGGTACGACGCCTGGGCGCTGGGCCGCAGCCACGCCGACCTGGCCTGGGCCAAGCTCGCGGCCGGGCTGCCGCTCGTGCTGCTGACGTGCGCGCTCACCGGCATCCTGGCCGGCAGAAGCGACAGGACCGGCGTGCAGGTGGCGGTGTGGCTGGCCGGTGGAACCCTGATCGGCGTCGCCCTGGGCGCGATGCCCTACGGCGGCCGCACGCTCGTGGCCTGGCTCGCCGAGCCGGCGATGGCGGGGATGAACGTCTACCCCTGGCCCCCGGCGGCCACAGAGCGCGCGGCGTTCGTGGCCCTCATCGCCGGCAGCGTGGGGGCCCCGGCCGGGCTGGTGGGCCACCTGGCCGTGGAGCGAGCGCGGGGGAGTACCACCGATGGGAGAAATACACGATGGAGACGATGGGCGGGGCTGCTCCTGGGACTGCCACTCGCGGCGCTGTCCGGGTTCGCGGGCGACGAACTGATCAACCGGCCAGCGCGCGTCGGACAGCAGACCGTGCACCGGGCCATCTCGACAGCGCCGGGCGACGCCTTGGGTCGCTCGGATGAGGAAGACGTAGCCATCTACCGCGACCGATTCTCGGCCGGATACGTGCTCTACCTCGTGGACTGGCGTGCGGAGAGCGCGCCTGAGACAGAGGCAAGGGCGGAAAGGGGCACCGCGGATGCGGGTCTTCGGGCCACGGTTGACGTCGCTTTCGACACCGGCCTCGGGATGCGCTGCCGCGCGTCTGGCGGCAGGCTGGACGGCTGCCTCCCCATCTCCGCCAGGTTCGAGTCCTGGATGGCGGGCCTGATCGAGCAGGGGCGAAGCGGCGGTCAGGGGACAGAACTGGACACCCAGCCCGGCCAGGTGTCGGTGAGGCAAGGCACACTGCGCTGGCTGGCCCAGCAGCGCGAGGCCATCGGCGGCCCGTACGAGATCTTCAAAGAGGCGCAGCGCGGGGCCTGGGTCATCGTTTCGGCCCGCTTCGACACGGGCTACGTTCTAACGTGCACTTTCTATGGAGATTCGCCAGTCGTCCTGGAGCGCTGCAGTGCGAGCGAAGGCCCCAAGCCGTGAAGTGAACGATGAAGACGTATAGTAACAAGCAGGCACTGAGGGGGTGGCGGAGCGCCCTGAAGGACGATCCGATCCCCTGGCTGTTGGAGCCCGAGAACCCCTCGGCGCGCTATCTCACCCTGCGCCACCTGCTCGACAGCGAGGAGCCGGACTCCCAAGTCACGCAGGCCCGGGAGGCGATCCAGGCGTGGCTGCCCGTGCGCGAGATCCTGAGGCTGATGGCCCCCGTGGACTTCTGGGGACGGGCCGACCGGCCGTTCTACGGCGGCCCGGTGGGCACCGCGGCTACGCTCAACCTGCTTGCTGAGCTGGGCCTGCCCCGCATCCCGCAGGTCGAGGCGGCCTGCGAGAACCTCTTCGAGCACGGCCAGCTCGAGAGCGGTGCCTTCACCTACGACGGCACGCCGGACAGGCTCATACTGTGCCACAACAGCGCTGCCATCCGGACGCTGGTCCACTTCGGCTACCGGGGAGACCCACGCCTGGAGCGCGCGATTGACTACCTGGCCGCCCGCTGCGCCACGCCCGCGGGCCTGGCATGCCCCTACGCGTACGACCACGCGTGCCTGTACGGCATAGCGAAGGCGTTGGCCGCCTTTGCCGCGCTGCCTGCCGCGGCGCGTTCTGCGGAACGCGTGCACGCGGTGGAAAGCCTGGCCGCCGCTGCGCTTGACCACGCGTTCGACTTCGACGGCGCCGAGGCCCCATGGCTCGCGTTCGGCTTCCCGTTGAACGATACCTCCGACCTGGTGGAACTATGCGACGCCCTGGCCCGGCTCTCCTACGGCCCGCACCCACGCCTCCAGACGTTGCTGGGCGTGATGATGTCCAGGCAGACGGACGCCGGGCGGTGGATCAAGCACCGCGGCAGCCGGGCGCTTGAGGTGGAGGAAAAAGGGGAGCCGAGCAAGTGGATCACCCTCCGCGCGCTGAGGGCGCAGAAGCACGCAGAACGGGCTGTGGTGCAGGCCGAACAGATCAGGCTGCGCGACAGTGAGAGCTGGTTTGTCGAAGCGGGGTGACGGGGCAAACCCAGGTGGGCGGGGAGACCCCGCCCCTACTGGGATTCCATCAAGGCTTTGAGGTTCGCCAGGCTGCGCTTGATGGCCCGGCGCGTGGCAGCGCGCCGCGCCACTGCATCGCCGACGCGGGAGAGGAAATTGCGCGGCTGATACTCCCAGACCACGCTGAAGCGCGTGCCGTTGCCGACCTTACTGAACTCCCAGCTCTCGCTGCCCGAGCGGAACGGGCTGCTAGGTGCGGCGTCGAGCACCTTCAGCGTCGAATTATGGGGAAACTGGAACTCTGCGTACTCGGCATCCCAGCTATACAGGAACTTGCCGGACCGGCCGGCGTCAATGCGGACCAGGGTCCCACGGCGCACCGGCGCGCCTGAGAGTAGCTCCGCCCCCACCACCCGCTCGTCCCACTCGGTCCGGTGGTCCACGTCATGACAGAAGCGAAAGACAGTGGATGGCGCTGCGGCGATTTCGACGTGATCTTCAATACGGGCCATGCTTGTCTCCTAGTCCTACACGTCCAGATTGCGCACTTCTGCAGCGTGGGTCACGATGTACCGGCGACGGGGCGGGACGCTGGCCCCCATGAGCATGTCAAAGGTGCGATCGGCCGCGGCCGCGTCATCAATGGTCACCTGTAGCAGCGTGCGGTTCTCCGGATTCATCGTCGTGTCCCAGAGCTGATCCGCGTTCATCTCACCCAGGCCCTTATAGCGCTGGAGGGCGATCTTCTTACCATCCCACTCCTTGAGGATCGCCTCCCGCTCCGCCTCGCTGTAGGCATAACGCCCCTTCTTACCAGCCGTGACGCGATACAGGGGCGGTTGAGCGATGAAAAGATGCCCGCTCTCGATGAGCGGTTGCATGTAGCGGAAGAAGAAGGTCAGGAGGAGGGTACGGATGTGGGCCCCGTCCACGTCGGCATCGGTCATAATCACGACGCGGTTGTAGCGCAGGTTGCTGAGGTCGAACTGCTCACCGATCCCGCATCCCAGGGCGGATATGAGGGCCTGCACCTCCTTGTTGTTCAGGATCCGGTTCAAGCGCGCGCGCTCCGTATTGAGTATCTTGCCCCGCAGCGGCAGGATGGCCTGGAAGTGACGATCGCGGCCCTGCTTGGCACTGCCGCCAGCGCTGTCCCCCTCCACGATGAACAGCTCAGCCTTGTTTGGGTCGCGCTCGGAGCAGTCGGCCAGCTTGCCGGGCAAGGTCAAGCTCTCGAGGGCGCTCTTGCGAATGACCAGATCGCGCGCCTTGCGCGCCGCCGCCCGCGCGCGAGACGAGGTGAGGCACTTCGTGACGATGCCGCGCGCCGCCCGCGAATCCCGCTCCAGGAACTCCCCCAGCGCCGTGCTCACCACGGATTCTACCAACCCCTTGACCTCAGGGTTCATCAGCTTGACCTTGGTCTGACTTTCAAACTGTGGGTCAGGGTGCTTGATGCTGACGATGGCCGTCAGGCCCTCGCGCACATCATCACCGGAGAAGTTGGAGTCTTTGTCCTTCAGCAGTCCCGCCTTGCGGGCGTAGTCGTTGATCGTGCGGGTCAGCCCGGAGCGCAACCCGGTGAGGTGAGTTCCACCATCCACGGTGTGGATCGTATTGGCGAAGGCGTAGACCGACTCGGCGTAGGCATCGCTGTACTGGAGCGCTATCTCGATGCCGGTGCCGTTCACCTGCTGTCCGGCGTACACCACGTCGTGGAGCGCCTCCCGGTTGCGGTTGATGTAGCGGACGAATGACTCGATGCCCCCCTCGAAGTAGAACGTCATCTGGCGGGCAAAGGGCTCCTCGCGCTCGTCCACCAACTGGATGGCGACGCCCCGGGTGACGAAAGCCATCTCGCGCATGCGCTGCGCCAGCGTGGCGAAGCGGTAGTCCACGTCCTTGAATATCGTCGGGTCGAAGCGGAACGTGATATGGGTCCCCTGATCCTGAGCCTTGCCGACCTCCTCAACGGGGGTGACGGGAAGACCGCGCTCGAAGCGCTGGCGGTGACGCCGCCCGTCGCGCGGATCGTCCACCACGGCCTCCATCCAATCGGAGAGCGCATTGACCGCCGACACACCTACGCCGTGGAGGCCGCCAGAGACCTTGTAGCCACCACCGCCAAACTTGGCCCCGGCATGAAGCGTGGTCAGGACCAACTCCAATGCAGAGATCTTCTTCTCAGGATGCAGAGCCGTGGGGATACCCACGCCGTTGTCGCTCACCGTCACACTGGAATCGGCATGGATGGTGACTCCGATCCAATCACAACGACCGGCCAGCGCCTCGTCAATCGCGTTGTCCACCACCTCATAGACCAGATGGTGCAACGCGCGCACATCGGTGCCTCCGACGTACATACCGGGCCGGCGACGAACCGCCTCCAGCCCCTCCAGAACCTGCACGTCCGATGCCTGATAGCTATCTACTTGCTTTGCCCTCTCTTCTCTCGCCTTTGCCATATCCACCTTATTCAGCTCAGTCGCACCTCAGCGCGCGGCACACGCTCCTGATAGAACACGAACGCGGCCGCGGTCAGCCCCGTGGCCACACACGCGTTGCCCACGATGCCAACCAACAGCGACCACGAGTCCGCAGAAGGGAGCGACCAGACGTAGCCCAACCCTTCGTAAATCACCACCACAACGACAACCAGCCCGATCACGGACGAGAACTGGGTATGGATCAACACGATGCTTTCCCAGATCGCACGCAACAGCCCGTGTCCACCCAGCACGACGCCCGGGACGACGAACAGCAGGTGCAGGACCAGGTACCCCCCCAGGCCCAGGCTGGTCACCCAGGCCATGAGGCCTAGCGCCGGCGCGAGCGCCAGTGCCGTCCCAACCAACATCATCCAGATCGGGACCAAGACCGCCCCGACCGTCACCAGAGCAGCGCCAAACAGGAAGACCCGGAGGAACCTCAACCCCGAACTGCTCCCTGGGAGAACGTCCGGCCTGCCCGCCGCATCGCCAGACGCTTGCTCTTCCGAAGACCGCGCCGCACGGATGCGCCGGGCCAACAGATTCAGGTACAGGAAGCCCAGCACCAGGCCCACGGGAATCAACAACGCACTCCAGCCCATCACCGCGAACACACGCTCGACCAGGAACACGTAGGACTTCCCCAGTGGCGACAGCGCTTCCGGAGCACGCTGGGCCAAGAGGCTGGGCACGTTGAGCAACGGCAGCGTACCACAGAGCGAAAGCGCGTTGAATCGATCGCCAAACAGCTCGATCAGTTGTACCGCCTGCGTGAGCTGACGGGCTGTCGCCGCGTCGGACGTAGGTTGCGCCAACACGAGAGCGGTGAAGCGCTGCACAAGGGGAGCCACGGAGAGCCGTGGACCCAGCCACAGGAACACGTCAAACAACACCGGCAGCGCGATCAGCCACAGGTTCCGGCCCAACACGTCGAACCCGGCCGTCAGGCAGGCAATCACGCCCAGCGGCTTAGCTACTTCTTCTCTCGTACTGACATCCATTGTTGCTATTCTACCACAAGATGCGCAAGGAGGAAAATGACCCGGCAGCAGAGACGCCCGGTTTTTAGGATTTCTCTTGGTAGCGGGCACGGAAATGTGTGCTATAATGGAGACAGCGGTACGGCTGCATGCCACCCAACGTTCTCCCCTGCACCACTTCATTGAGAGAGCGGATGCAGACACCCGCGGTCATGGGCGTAACCCACACAATAGCTCCGCAGCGAAGCCCGGCAAGGCCCCCCGACAAAAGAAGGGAATACCCACACACGCTCTAGCACAAGGAGGGAAGCGATGAAGCGCACGCAAGCATCCGCGCACGTCACACGGTTCGCCAGCGCAGCTCTGACACTCTTGGCGCTCCTCATACCGTTCGCGACAGGCTCACGCGCAGGCCAGGTCGAGCCGGCCGCCCCACCCGACAATCCACCGCTGGAGGTGCCGCTCGCCTGGGAACGTGAAAGACCGTCCACCATCCAGACCGCTCGGATACGCACGCCGCGTGTGCCTGCATCCGAGACAGAGGTGGCATGGGACGACCTGCCCCCGGACGTCCAGGCCAAGGTGGACCCGCGAATCCTGGCTGAACTACGGGGTGAGGTCACCCCGGCCCATCCGGGGATCGACCCCAACCGGATGGATCCTGCCCCCACCGACGGCAAGCCGCTCGAGAAAACCCGCTTCCTGGTCTATCTGCAGGCCCAGGCGGACCTGATGGCCATCGCCCAGCGGCGCTTCGCCAGCAGGCTGGAGCGGCGCGCGGCTGTCTTCAACGCCCTGGCTCAAACGGCCCAGGACACACAGGGGCCGGTGAATGCGCTGCTCAGCGCGCGCATGCGCCGAGGCGGCGTGGCCGCCTTCCAACCCTTCTTCGTCTTCAACGGCTTCGCCGTCGAGGGAGACCTGGACACGGTCATCGAACTCGCCCGGCGTGAGGACGTGGCGCGCATCGTGGCCAACTATCCCCTCGTGCCGCTGTGGAATGAGGCCAGCGGGAGCGCTTCCCCGCCCGGCGAACTGGCCGCCCTGCACCCCGACAACTGGAACATTGACCGGGTGGACGCCGATCGGGTGTGGGACGAACTCGGCGTCACCGGCGAGGGCGCGGTCGTGGCCGGTATCGACACCGGCGTAGACTGGGACCACCCGGCCCTGCAGGCCCGCTACCGCGGCTACAGCCCCTCCCGCCTCGACCACAACTACCACTGGTTCGACCCCGACGGCACGCTGTATCCGGGCGGCGACCTGGGGCCCAGCCGCTCGCCCGCTCCCTTCGACAATGGTTCGCACGGCACCCACACCATGGGCACCATGGTCGGCGATGGCGGCACGTTCGGCACCCAGGTCGGGATGGCGCCGGGAGCCCGCTGGATCGCTATCTCCATGAACGAGCTCTCCGTCGCGGGTGGCTATGCCGATGACATCATGGCCCACAAAGCATTCCAGTGGATGCTCTGCCCCACCGACCTGAGCGGCGACCTGGCCACCGCCGACTGCTCCCGAGCCCCCGACGTGGTGAACAACTCGTGGGGGTCGGCCAACCCGGCCGACGACTCGTTCCGACCGGACATCGCCGCCCTGCGCGCCGCGGGCATCGCCCCGGTCTTCGCTGCCGGCAATCCCTCCGCCGGGCCCGGATCCATCGGTGCCCCGGGCAATGCCCCTGAAGCCATCACCGTCGGCGCGACCGACCGGTACGACCAGGTGGCCTCCTTCAGCGGCCGCGGCCCCTCCTTCTACGAGGGAGAACAGAAGCCGGAGCTCTCCGCGCCGGGTGTGGACATCAACTCCGCCCTGCCGGGCGGTGGTTACTCCGGCCCCGCCTGGTCCGGCACCTCGATGGCCGCGCCACACGTGGCGGGGCTGGTCGCGCTGATGGTCTCGGCCGACCTCCAGGACGGCTACCGCGACTTCAACGTGGATGAGCTAGAACACTTCATGGAAGGCACAGCCGTGGACCTGGGCCTCACCGGTCCCGATGACGCCTACGGCTACGGGCGCATCGACGCCTACGACGCCGTGCGCTGGCTCCTGTCCGCCGGCGACCTGCGCGGCACCGTCACCGACAGAGACACTGCGGCCCCCATCGAGGGGGCCACGGTCGTTGGCACCCGGAGCAGTCCTGGGGACACCTTCACGGCCAGGGCCGGGGCATCCGGTCACTATTCCACCACCGTCCCGGCCGGTACCTACGACGTCACCGTGGGGGCGTGGGGCTACTACAGCGACACCTTCTCCCACCAGATCGTGCTCACCGGCTCGCTATCGTACGCCGATTTCGCGTTGTCCCACCTGCCGGCGGCCCAGTTGACCGGCCGGGTCCTCTCCGGCACCATCCCCGTCGGCGGGGCGCTGGTCACCGTGGGCGCTAACCCATCGGTCTCCACCACCACCGGCGCGGATGGGGTGTACACGCTGACGCTCCCTGTGGGCACCCACGCGATGGAGGTGAAGGCCACGGGGTATCGCGTGCTGAAAGAGGACACCGCCGTCGCCCCCGGCGGCTCCGGCCACGACTTCGAGATGAGTCCCGCGCCCACGATCCTGCTGGTCGACGCCGGCACCGGCTCCGGTTGGTTCCTGGGCTGGCCCGTGCACAACTACTTCGCGTGGGCGCTCCAAGAGAAGGGCTACCTATACGACCTGTGGCAGATCCGGTACACCGGCTTCGACGACACGGCCGTGATGCCCGACGGCAGTCTGGGCTACGGGATCCCCTCGACCGGCACGCTCCGCTCATACGGCACGGTCATCTGGGCGCACGGTGGCAGCCCCACCAGCCCCGGAAGCATGAACGCCGACGACGAACTGATCGGCTACCTGGACGCGGGGGGGCGGCTCATCATCTCCGGGCAAAACGTCGGAGACGACGAGGGAACGACCCTGTACGACGACTACCTGCACGCCGGCCGCGCGGAGGGCCAGGCCGCCGGGGAAGGCGACACCGTGTCGGGGACCAGTTTCCTGGACGGCCTGCGCCTGGAGATCACCAACGCCAGCCTCCACGGCTACCCCAACGGCGCGACCTATCTCTCGCCCGACGCAGTGCGGCCAACGGACGGCGCCGCCTACCCCGCGTTGACCTACGACAACGGCAGCGGAGCTGCCGCCCTGGCCGTGGACCCCTGCGACAAGACCTATCGCGCCGTTTACTTCGCGCTTGGCTACGAGAACGTCGCCCCACGGGGCCAGAACCGCGATCCGGCCATCGCCGATGCGCTGGACCGGAGCATCCAGTGGCTCCAGGGCAGCAAGCCCGCCCACGGCGTCCGCCTGGCCGCCACGCCCTCGCGGCAGACGGGCGAGCCAGGCCAGACGGTCACCTACGACGTGCAGGTGTTCAACGCGGGTGACACGGCGGGCACGTTCGCGCTCAGTTCGAGCGGGCACGCCTGGCCCACGCGCATCCTCAGCGGCACCACGGAGGTGACGGCGACGCCATCCCTGCCGCCCTGCGGCGTGCAGGACCTGAGCGTGGCGGTGGACATCCCGGCCGGGGCCGGCATAGGGGACGAGGACGACGCGCTCATCACGGCCTCCGCGCATCCGGCGGGGGCGCCCAGCGAGAGCGTCCACCTGAGCACCGCGGCCTTCCCATCCTGGCAAGTCGAGGCCCCCATGCCCACGCAGCGCTATCGGCTGGCGGCGGCCAGCCTGGCTGGGGACACCGGCTACTACGCCATTGGCGGATGGGATCAGAGCAACGCATCGAGTTCCAACGAGCGCTACGACGCCTGCACCGGCCGCTGGGCAGCCATGGCCCCGATGCCGACACCGGTGGCCAATGCTGGAGCGGCGGTGATCGGCGACAGGATCTACGTCCCCGCAGGCTACGACTATGGGCCGTACTACGACATCCTGCAGATCTACGATACGGCCACCAACGTCTGGAGCGTCGGCGCTGCGATGCCCCAAGGCCTCGAAGGGATGGCAGTAGCCGCCTCCGGCGGCAGGCTCTACACCTTCGGCGGCGTCACAAACCAGGACGCATTCACCGCCCAGACCTACGCGTACGACCCGGTCGCCAACGCCTGGACGGAGAAATCGCCCCTGCCCGGCGGCCCGCGGGCCTTCGGGGTAGCGGCCGAGCTGGACGGCAAGATCTACGTAGCCGGCGGCTGGCCGAACTTGAAGACGGTCGAGGTCTACGATCCCGCGTCGGACGCGTGGTCCACCGCGTCGCCGATGCGAGTGGGCCGCCAGTCGCCCGGCCTGACGGCCGCGCCGGATGGCTACCTGCACGTCTCAGGGGGCGGCGACTACTGGCAAGGCCTGGGCAGCGCCGAGCGCTACGACCCGGCCACCGACACCTGGGAGTTCATCCCCCAACTGAACGACAGCGATCGAGCAGGCTCGGCCTCGGCCTTCGCTGCCGGGAAGGTCTTTGCCGTCGGCGGTTCTGCCTCCCCCTCCTCAGGCAGCCACGAATCCCTGCGGCTGTCCGACGCGTTCTGCCACTCCACCAAGCAGACCCACCAGAGCGCGGTCCAGCCCGGCGGGCGCGTCACCTACACCGTCGAGATTCACGCTGATGAGAGTGCCCTGAGCAGCGCTCGCGCGCTAGACCCGATCCCGGCGGGCACGACCTTCGCCGGCTTCGGTGCCAACGCCATCGGCGCTACGTACAACAGCGCTGCGGACCAGGTGGAATGGACGGGCGAGATCCCGGCCGGGGCCGCCCCGCTGACCTTCACGTTCGGCGTAGACGTGGGTCGCGCGGGATGGTCATATGGCGAGCACGTCGCGAACACGATCACCTTCGACGACGGGGCAGGCCACACCTTCACCCGCACCGCCCTCACGCTGGTCGAATTTCCCGATCCCTCGCCCAGCACCAAGGCAGTGGACAAGGCCGCAGCACTGGCAGGCGATGCGCTGACTTACAGCATCCGCCTTAGGAACGGTGAGCACATCGGCGGCACGTTCGTCCTGCACGACCCCATCCCGGCGGGCACCACCTACGTGCCGGGCAGCCTCACGTATACCAGCGGCAGCGGCGCATACGACCCGGCGCGCGACGTCATCACGTGGACGGGCACGGTGCGTCCCGACACCTACACGTGGGGCGACTCCGACGGCAGCGGGAGCCTGCCGGGGGTGAGTTTCGACTGGGTGGACGCCACGGGTGGCTCGGTCGCCATCGGTTCATACGTGGACGATGGATACACCGGGCCTTTCGACATCGGCTTCCCCTTCAGCTACTACGACACCGAATACACCGAGTTCTACGTCAACTCCAACGGCTCCGTGCAGTTCGGCGGCGGGTATGTCTGGTACGATCCCTGTCCCATCGACTCGACCAGCCCCAACAACGCCATCCATCTCCTGGGGCGCGATACGGTCGTGGATGGCGACCCCGGCAAGGTGTACTACCAGACCTTTGGCGCAGCGCCCAACCGCTACACCGTCGTCGAGTTCCACAGGCTGCGCAACTACGGCGGATCAGAGTATTCCGACCTGGAGGTCATCCTCTACGAGAACGGGGACATCAAGCTGCAGTATGGCGACGTGGCCAGCACGATGACGTCCGGCACGGTCGGAATTGACGACAGCAGCGGCACCAACGCCGTCCAGTACCTGGACACCTGCCCCGCCACCGTCCACGACGACCTGGCCGTGCGCTTCGGTACCTCGAGCGCCGAGGTCACTTTCGCCGTCACTACCGCGTCCCCCCTCCCGATCAACACGTGGATCACCAACACGGCGACCATCAGCGGGCCCTTCGGCGCGGTGGCCCGCAGCGCCGGCACGCTGATCAACCCGGTGGACCTGAGCCCCTCGACGAAACGCGCCGGCAGGGCCGAGGCCACGCTGGGCGAGGTCGTGACCTACGATTTCGTGCTGGAGAACGCCGGGCTCCACGTCGCCAGCGGCGTCACCCTCGCCGATCCCATCCCGCCCGAGACGACCTACGTACCGGGCTCGCTGGACTGCAGCGACGGCGTCTGCCTGTACGCGCCCGGCGCGGTCACCTGGGCTGGCGACGTCGCCCCCGAAGACCCGGTCACGCTCACCTTCGCCGTCACGCTGACCACGCGCCTGACCGACGGCACCCGCGTCACCAACACAGCCACCCTGGACGGCGGCGACGCCGACCCTCACGAGCTGAGCGCTGCCTTCCTGGCCCGCTCCTCTAACCTCAGCCGGTCCTTCAAACATGTCACGCCAACAGGGCCGGATCCCGGCGACACCGTCACCTACACCATCTACGTGCGCAACACGGGCGTGGTCGATACAACGGCCGAGGTGCGGGATGAGCTGCCGCCGCAACTGGCATACGTGCCGGGCTCCGTGACCTGCGGCACGGGCTCCTGCAGCGAGAGCGACGGCGTCATCACGTGGGCGGGCACGGCCCACGCGCGCGCCATGATCCCGGTGCGCTTCGCCGCCAAGCTGTCGCCCGGAGTCAGCGACGGCGACCGGATCACGAACACGGCCGTGATCACCGACACGGTCTGGGGGATCGGCTACGACGCGCCGGCGGTGCTCATCGTGGGCGGACCCGCGCCCGGGCCTTGCGCCGAGGTGCAGGGGGCGCACTTCAGCTTCGCACCGGCCAGGCCGCGCGTCGGAGAGACGGTCACCTTCACCGGCAGCGTGCTGGTGGGAGACACACCGATCAGCTATACGTGGGCCTTCGGCGACGGCAGCACGGGCAACGGGCAGATCGTGACCCACGCTTTCCCGGTGACGCGCACAAAGCAGACCTACTCCGTGGTGATGACGGCCACGAACGGCTGTCCGAGCCAGGACACAGCCATCCGGGACGTCACCGTGTGGCCACACCAGCTGTACCTGCCCCTCGTCGTGCGGAACAGCGACCAGTATAGACCTGGCACCGAATCTGGCGCGTGAGCCCGGAGCAGGACAAGGGGCCGCCGAGGGGGTCGGCGGCCCCTGAGAACGTATGACTCTAGCCGGCTGCCTTCAGGATCCGCCCCACCAACTGGCTCCCGAGGATGGCCAGCCCATCCGTGGGCATGTAGTGCGCGGCGGTGTCCTCGAAGAGCACACGGGCCTGAGAGGGGAATTCCTCGTCGCCCTGCCAATAGACGAGCGCCATGTGCACGCGGGGCAGGACGGTGAAGACGTAGCCGGCGTCACCGATCTCGAGCGGCTCGCCCCCCAGCGCCTCAGCGGCCCGGCGGAAGGCCGCGATACCGCCCTTCAGCTCGCGCACCAGCCGCCCGCCCGAGTAGCCCTGGAACGCCTGGACGTAGAACATACCGGCGGGGAGCTCGCGGAAGCCAATCCAGCGGCTTGAAGGGGTCGTGCCGTCGGCCGTAGCCAGGTAAGTCAGGATCAGGCTCTGGGTGAACGACGAGGGCGCGGATCGCTCCAATCCGCGCGCATCCGTACCGGCGCGCCGCACGGTGAAATCGCCGCCCGAGATAACGTAATCCGTCCAGAAGAAGGTCAGGCGAAAGGAGCCATCATCGTCCTGCGTGCAACCGCTGCGCAACGCCAGTTTGCCCGGCGTGACTTCGCGCAACGTCGCCCGCGCCCCCGCGACCACCGGGGCCAGCCGGTCGAGCCATTGCTTGAGCTGCGGCGTGGACTCACCCTTCTGCAGCATGCGCCACGACCTCCCTGGCCAGTTGAAGGAACTCCTCCCACTCCTCGCGGAAGAAGTGCACGGTAACCGTGCCGAGTTCCACGTGGTAGGTCGTCTCACCGTCAGGTTCCTCGGCCTGCCACGCGCTGAAGTTCTCGCTCTCGGCAAGGATCTCAATGGTGGGCTCTTCCATGGTGCCTCCAGTCATAGGTATTCAACTCCGCGGAGCGCGCTGAGCCCGCTGACGTCTAGTTGCGCAACCGCCGCAGGACGGCGGCCAACTCAGGCGGCAACGGCGCTTCAAACTCCACTTCCTCACCCGTGGCGGGATGCGTGCAGCGCAGACGCGTGGCGTGAAGGAAGTGGCGGCCCTGCAGCAATCGCTGGCGGCGGCGGCCATACACCACGTCCCCCACGATAGGGAAACCCAGCCAGGCCAAATGCACGCGCACCTGGTGGGTGCGCCCGGTGTGGGGCCGTACCTCCAGCAGTGTGAAGTCGGTGAAGAACTCCACCGCGCGATACGTGGTGCGCGCCGGGCGGCCGCTTCGCACGACGGCCATCTTCTTGCGCTGTCGCTTGTCGCGCCCTATGGGTGCATCGACGACGCCCTCCCGCGGCCATATCTGGTCCTCGACCAGCGCCAGGTAGGTCTTGGCGACTTGCCGGCGTTTGAACTGCCGCTGGAGCGCGGCGCGGGTGTCGTCGTCCTTGGCAACGAGAATCAAGCCGGAGGTGTCTTTATCCAGCCGGTGGACCACGCCCGCACGATCCGGACCGCCAACCTCGGCGATGTGGGGGCAATGGGCCAGCACCGCGTTGACCAACGTACCGCTGGGGTGCCCGAGGGCCGGATGCACAACCATCCCCGCCGGCTTGTTGACCACCAACAGGGACTCATCCTCGTAGACGATGTCCAGGGGAATGTCCTCGGGGAGCACCTGCTGCGGCTCCTCGTCGGGGATGCGCACGACGACTTCGTCGCCCGCTTGCACGATGTAGCTGGGCTTGCTCGGTCGCTGGTTGACTGTGACGTCGCCGGCCTTGATCAGGCGCTGGACAACCGCCCGGCTGATGTCCTGCACGCGAGCCGTGACGGCCTTGTCCAGCCGCTCGCCGTCATGCTCAACGATGAACGAGACGACAGTTTGATCACCAACCTGCTCGTCACGCGCATCAACCATCCGCAGCTACCCGCTGGCTGTTCTGCTCGAGCCTCTCCTCCCACAGCATCAGCAGCGTCAGCAGCGCGACGCCGGTAACGATAGACGTGTCCGCCACGTTGAAAACCGGCCAGCGACGCAAAGGCCAGAAGTTGAGGTCAAAGAAGTCCACCACGAACCCCTGGCGGATACGATCCACCAGGTTGCCGACGGCCCCACCCAATTGAAGGCTCAACGCGACGCGCGCCAGCACCTGGCCACCCGCCAGATAGCGGTAGTGGTAGACCAGGATCGCCCCGACGACGATCAGGTTGACAACGACGAACAAGGTATTCAAGCCGGGGAACATGCCGAAGGCGACCCCCGTGTTGGTCACGCGGGTGATACTGAAGACCGGGGCCAGCCAGGGCGCGGCGTCCCACGACTGCCCCTCCCCAAGGTACCTGGCCACGAGGAACTTGCTGATCTGATCCGCCAGCACGACCAGGGTGACCGTGATTGGCAGTATCAGTGCCTCTAGATTCCGTCTTCTCAACGAGAGGCCACCTTCGTACTGCTTTGCTCTCGACGTGCCTGGCATTCCAGGCAGTACCTGGCATGGGGCAGTGCCTCCAGGCGCGCGCGGTCAATCCGGGCACCACAGATCTCGCACAGACCATAGGTCCCGTTGTCGAACTTGGCCAACGCCCTGCCCACCTGCTCTAATGTGGCCTCAACCTTTCGCTGGAGCGCTACGCCCACAGCCTGCTCAAAAGCGTCTGTGGCGTCATCGGCCATGTGGTTGCTATACCCAACGCTCTCGTATTCAGCCCCTTCGAGCCGATCCAACTGCTCTCGCAGTTCTGCTCGCTCTTCAAGCAGCGCTTTCTTTGCTCTCTCATACGAAAACGGCATGTCGAATCCTCCCGTGCTGTCACTCAACCGTGTCGTATTCTACCCCACTCAGCCTGAATTGGCAAGAGTACCGGCAATCACGCCTTGCGAACCCCCAGCACGAGTCGATGGCCACCCACCCGATCCTCGCCCACGGTGGCATCCCCTTCCGCCGGCCCGGCGCGCAACTCCACACTCAAGGTCTCGGCCGCGATGAAGTCCCGCCAGGCGTCGATCGCTCCGGCCAGGTCCCCCTCGGCCTGATAGGTCGCGACGATGCGGTCGTCCAGGTCGAGGCCGGCTTCCTTGCGCAGGTTCTGCACCCGGCGCACGACCTCGCGCGCCAGCCCCTCGGCGACCAGATCAGGCGTGAGCACGGTGTCCACCGCGACTGTCAGGCCCCGCTCAGAGACGACCGCCAGCCCCTCCCGAGGTTCGTCACGCACCAACACCTCGTCCGGGGCGAGTTCCACCTCCTCCCCCTCGACCTCGAGGTGCAAGGGGAGATCCGCCCGCAGCCTCTTCACCGCAGCCATCGGCTCCTGCGCCGCCAGTTGGGCCCGCAGCGCCGGGAACCGCCTGCCGAAACGTGGGCCAAGCACCTTGTTGTCCGGCAAGAGGCGATACGTGACCAGCTCGCTCGCGTCGCTCACAAAGCTCACCTGCTTGACGTTCAACTCGTCCCGCACCAGCGCCATCAGCTCCTCGTCCAGCCCGCCGGCGCCGGATTCCATGTGTACCAACGCGCTCGCCAGCGGTTGGCGCAGCTTGATGTTCTGGCTGTTGCGGGCGGAATGGCCCAACGCAACCACCTGCCGGGCCAGCGCCATCCGGGACAGGAGGTCCTCGTCCACCAGCGCCGCGTTCGCCTGGGGCCAATCGGTGTGATGAACGCTCTCCGGCGCATCCGGGTCCACCGAACGGACCAGGTTCTGGTACATCACCTCGGCGACGAAGGGCACCATGGGCGCGAGCAACCGGCACAGCGTCGTCAACACCTGATACAGGGTCGAGTACGCGGCGTCCTTGTCTGCATCCTGTTCGCTCTTCCAGAACCGGCGCCTGCTGCGGCGCACGTACCAGTTCGTCAAGTCCTCGAGCAACGGCTCCACCACCAGTGTCGCCCCATAGGCGTCATAGTTCTCCAGGCAATCACTGACCTGGGCAACCACCTGATTCAGGCGAGCGAGTATCCACCGGTCCAACAGGCCGGCCTCCCCATCCACAGACTTGCCGGGCTTCCACCCGTCAATGTTGGCATAGGTGACGAAGAAGGAGTACACATTCCAGAACGGGATGAGGAACTGGCGGCGCACCTCGTCTGCCCGGCCGAAGCCGAACAGCATGTTGTTCTCCGGCTTCTGGCGGCAGTAGAGCCAGCGCATCACGTCCACGCCCATCTTGTTGGCGGCGTCGTTGAACTCGATGGCGTTGCCCCACGACTTGTGCATCTCCCGGCCATCCTCGGCCATGAGCAGCGCGTAGCTGAAGCAGTTCATGAACGGCGGCGAATTCTCCAGCACTGTCGCCATGGCGAGCAGGCTGTAGAACCAGTTGCGAAACTGTCCGGGGAAGGACTCGCTGATCCAGTCCGCCGGGTACCAGGTGCGCCAGAATTCCGGGTTGGTGCGGTACTGGAGCGTGCTGAAACTGACGATGCCTGCATCAAGCCAGGGATTGCCCACGTCGGGGATCCGGCTCACCTGCGCGCCGCATTCGGGGCACACGATGCGCACCGCGTCCACCCATGGCCGGTGAGGGGTGTGGCCCTCGAACTCCTCCCAGCCAGCCGCCGCGCGCTCCTCAAGCTCGTGCTCGTCGCCGATGACCTCGAAGTGGCCACAGCGGCTGCACTCCCAGATCGGCAAGGCCAGGCCCCAGTACCTCTTCTTGCTGATCATCCAATCGTGCATGTTGCGCAACCAGTCCAGCTCCCGGTCCAGCCCGAAGGACGGAATCCAGCGAATCTGTTTGGTGACCTCCATCATGTCGTGCCGGAGTGCATCCATCGAGATGAACCACTCGTCCACCAGCCGGAACGCGAGCTCGGTGCCACAGCGCCAGCAGACCGGGTATCGGTGCGTGTAGTCCTCAACCTTGTACAGGATACCTTTCTGGCGCAGGTTATCGAACACCAACTCCGCGCTCTGGGAGACTGAGACACCGCTAAGCGGGCCAAAGCCATCTATGAAGACCCCCTCGTCGTCCAACGGGGCAATGGCCGGCAGGTCGTGCTCCTGGCCCAACACGAAGTCCTCCGCACCACATCCAGGGGCGATGTGGACGATGCCGGTGCCCTCCGCATCACCCACCTCGTCCCAGAGGATGACGCGATGGACCTGCGGAGCGCCAGCAGCTTGTTGGGCCTCCAGCTCATCAAAGGGGCCATCATAGGTCCAGCCCTCCAGGGCGGTGCCCTTCATCTCCTCAAGCACCTCGTACGTGCCATGCAGCGTGGACAGCGTCCCCCGAGAGAGGTAGAACACCTCGTCCCCCTCTCGGACCTTCGCGTACGTCAGCTCCGGCCCCACCGCTGCTGCAACGTTGCTGGTCAGCGTCCAGGGCGTGGTCGTCCACACCAGCAAGGCCTCCCCCGGCCGTCCCCGCAGCGGGAAGCGCAGTGTGACGCCCGGGTGAGTCAGCTCGCGGTACCCCTCGGTGACGATCTCATGTTGGCTGATTCCGGTGGCACAGCGAGGGCACCAGGGCATCACATCGCGACCCTTGTAAAGCCATCCCTGCTCCCAGCAGCGCTTCAGGAAGGTCCATATCATGTAGTTGTTCTCAGTGGACAGGGTGAAATAAGATCCGCCCAACTCCGGCAGACCGAGCCTGCCCACGAGCCGCTCCACCGTATCGGTCACCGGGCCAAGAGGGCCATCCACGGTGACGACCTCGTCGGGATTCTCCACCAACCGATCCGCCAAGTCACGCAGGACACCCGTGTCGTTCCAATCCATCCAGTATCCCAGGCGCATCGACTGTTCCGTTTGGACCGAGGCGTAGCGCAGCACGCGCTCCTTGCACTTGCGCACGAAGCGCGCGATGCCGTACTGCTCGATGTCACGCTTGGAGTGAAAGCCCTGCTCCTTCTCCACCTCGACCTCGACCCACAGGCCCTGGCAGTCGAAACCGTTCTGGTAGCGGGCGCGGTATCCCTTCATCGCCCAGTAGCGATGATACAGGTCCTTGTAGGTACGTCCCCAGCCATGGTGGACACCCATCGGATTATTGGCCGTGATCGGTCCATCCACAAAGGACCACTTCGGACTATCCTTGCGCAACTCGACGAGCTTCTGAAAGGTCTGCGAGTCCTCCCAAAACGTCAGGACTTCTTGCTCCTGAGCGACGAAATCAACCGATGCAGGTACCGGTTTAAATGCCATCATGTTCCTCCCCACCATCACTCCAGTGTCACTACCAGTCGCTTGTTGATCTTCCCCTTGCTCTTGTAGTCCGCAATCCGCATAGCACCAACATCCGACGTGTTCGCGACATGCGTGCCACCGTCGGCCTGCAGGTCCAACCCCTCGAGTTCAACCACGCGCACCTCGGTGATATGAGGCGGGAGGAGGTTAATCTTCGTGCGGATCAGGTCGGGAATCTGGAATGCCTCCTCGCGCGGCAGAATCCGTGTACTGACCGGCCTGCCCGCAGCGACTTCGACGTTGATCTTCTCCTCGATCTCACTGACCAGCTCCCGGTGCATGTGCTCGAACTCGAAGTCCATGCGGCCGCGCAGCGGCTGCATGTTTCCGCCGGTGACGGACGCGCCATAGTCGCGCCAGATCACGCCGCAGAGAACATGCATCGCGGTGTGCGTGCGCATCAGCGCGTAGCGGCGCTCCCAATCGAGCTCGCCCCGCACGCGCGTGCCCACGGGCGGCGGGTCACGGTCCAGCGTGTGTACAATCTGCCCCTCGACGCGCTTGACCTTGACGACATCCCACGTGCTGTCTTCTACGGACAGTTTGCCCAAATCGCACGGCTGCCCGCCGCCGCCGGGGTAAAACGCAGTGCGATCCAGGACCACACCACCGCCAACGACGCCCGTCACCTGCGCATCGAACTCGCGTATGTAGCTATCAGCGTGATAGAGTAGCTCGGTCATTTCCCCTCCAAGTCATACCACATGGTGTCCATGTAATCCGTGCACCCCATCGCCCGCCAGAACGCTTGAGAGGCCGGGTTGTTGTGCGCCACCTGTAGCTGCAGGCAGGAGACACCGCGCTCACAGAACCACGCCCTGAGCGCCTCAAACAGCGCCTGCCCGACCCCGCTACGCCGCACGGCAGGATCCACGACAACGTCCGTCACATAGCCGTAGCGCCCAGGCTCGAAGACAGGGACAGCATCGCGCAGCATCCCCATGATCTGGCCGACTATCTTACCATCCACCTCAGCCACGAAGACACACCAATCCTCGCTCCCCCAGACGTCCCGACTCAGGTGCTCCCGCCAGGCCTGTTCCCCGGCCGGCGACGGAAGTGGCCGGAAGCGGGGCTCCACCCGGGCGTGGAAGTCCATCATCTCACGCCACAGCCGGAGCATATCCGGCAGGTCACGTTCGGTACCAGGTCGGATCGTGATATCCATATGCACTCCGCACGATGCAAAAAGCTCCCATCCCCGAAGGGACGGGAGCCTGTGTTCCCGCGGTACCACCCTTCTTGCCCCGCACAAGCGGGACCTCTCTTCCGGCGACACACGATCGCCGCGTCTTGCTAACGGGGGACGGGCCCGGCTGGGTCTACTGCGCTTGAACGGTTCGGCCAGCAGCTCCGGAGGGATTTTCGGCACGGCTCCCACGCCCGGTTCTCACCTGTCCCGGGCTCTCTGGGCTGGTACCCCGCGCCTACTCGTCTCCATCATCGCCTCTGCGACAGCCACACAGGGGTATTATGCCACAGCCCCCCCGTCCTGTCAAACCGCCCGACGTCTGAACGGCGTCCGGGCAGCAGCTCATGCACACACCTCGAATCGCGCGTCATCCCGTCGTCGCCCGATCGTACAGGGCCAGTAAATTCGCCACGTGGATTTGCTGCACCAACCCGTTCAGCGGCACGCGCGAGAGCCCGCAGGATTCGATACTGACGCGCGTCAATTCCGCCCTTTCTTTGCCGCTGCGGACTGCTTCGTCCACCAGCTCATCGATCGTGTCCAGGTAATCCAGGCTGCGCTGCACGATGTCCCGGACCTCTCCTCGCAGGATAACCTCTCCATGACCCTGGACCATGTTCTCCACTTGCAGATCCGGCACTTTCCGCAGAGACGTCCGAAACACATCTATGTCACCATCCGCGATGGAAGGGACCGGCATCACGTTGTCGGCCGCAAACAAGACGCGATCATTCTCGACGTACACCATCACCGAATCCAACGTGTGACCAGGCGTATGGATCAGACGAATCAAGCTACCCCCAAGCTGGAGTGTCATATCACCCTCGTCAAACGTGATGTCCGGCAGACGGATCGTCACTTCCTCCAGTTCAGGTACTTCGGCTTTCGTCGCCGCCAGCGACGGCGCACCCACCTGAGTCAGCAGACTCCGGCAGCGCGCATGGGCGACCACGTCGGCCTGAGGGAAGAGAAAGGCTCCATAGGTGTGGTCAGCGTGGTAGTGGGTCAGGATCAAGTACTGCACGCCGGGGCGACATGCACGGGCGATGAAATCGGCCATCTCGCGCGTTTCGGCCGGGAAAGGCAGCGTGTCGATCAGAACAGCACCAGCATCGGTCACGACTGCCCCAGCAGTCACTTGCGCGTACAAATCGCTGGTGAAGACATAGATATTGTTGGAGACTCGTTCACGTAGCACAGCACACCTCACGCTCAATAGAGATGCACAGGAGAATAGCACAAAGGAAGCAACAAGTCAAGAAGACACAAACAAACGCCACCGGTGTACCGGTGGCGTTTGCAATCAAACATCAGACCGAACCCCGCCGTGCCGTGTGCCGATGTGTTTTGAACCTGCTTGCGCAGGTGGGAGCTTGCTCAGCGGTCTGCCTTGCCCGAAGGCTATCGCATTCCTCTCTGAAGAGACAGCCCCCGTTTTTATAGGTGTTGGCTCAAAACGCAAAAACGGCAATCACGCACACAGCAGGGCCAATTAGAATATACCACGCTTTGGTGAAATGCGCAAGTCCGCTTCAAGCCGTCTCCAGATAGCGCTCCAACTCCCAGTTCGTCACCTGGATGCGATACTCATCCCACTCGGCTCGCTTGGCCCGCAGGAAAGCATCCGTGATGACCGACCCAAGGGCGTCCTGGACGACGGCGTCGCTTTCGAGCGCATCCATGGCCTCGGCCAACGTGCCCGGCAACGTGCCGATGGCCCGCTCGCGCAGGTCACGGTCGTCGAAATCATAGACGTCCTCGTTGACCGGCGGCGGGGGCATCAAGTCCCGCTCAATGCCGTCCAGGCCCGCCCCGAGCATAGCCGCAAAAGACAGGTACGGATTGGCACTGGGGTCAGGGCAGCGCAGCTCAATCCGCGTGGCAGCCGTGTGCTGCGACCCATGGGCCGGGACGCGAAGCAGCGCCGAGCGGTTGAAGTGTGCCCAGCAGATGTACACGGGCGCTTCGTACCCCGGCGTCAATCGCTTGTAGCTGTTGACAGTCGGAGAAGCCACCGCCGAAAGTGCCCGCGCGTGCTCCATCTGACCGGCGATGAAGTTGTAGGCCAACCGTGAGAGGTGATACTCGTCGTCGGGATCGTAGAAGAGGTTGTGCCCGTCGACGTCGAAGAGGCTCTGGTGCGTGTGCATGCCAGACCCGGCGACGCCGAAGATAGGCTTGGGCATGAAACTGGCGTAGATACCGTGGCTGGCCGCCACGGCCCGCACGACATACTTGAAGGTGACAGCATTGTCGGCGCTCGTGAGCGCGTCCGCGTAGCGGAAATCGATCTCATGCTGACCGATGCCACACTCGTGATGACTCATCTCGACGTGCAAGCCCAGCCCCTCCAGTGCCAGGACAATCTCGCTGCGCACCTGCTGCGCCTCGTCCCGGGGAGAGAAGTCGAAATAGCCACCCACGTCGTGCGGGACAGGGCGGGTTGGATGGTGCCCATCGTTCCCGGCGTTGCGCTTGAACAAGAAGAACTCAAGCTCAGGCCCGACGTTGAAGACGTAGCCGAGCCCAGCAGCACGGTCTATCATGCGGCTCAGAGCCACCCGCGGCGAACTGAGCGAGGGCTGTCCATCCCGCCCGTGAACGTCGCACATCAGCCGTGCGCGCAGACGCTCGGGCGCACTCCACGGCAATACGTGGTACGTGAGGGGATCGGGCATAAGCACCATGTCGCTCTCATAGATGCGGGCGAAGCCCTGAATGGAGGAGCCGTCAAACCAGACCCCGTTCTCCAGGATTTCCGCAAACCTGCCCACGGGAAGCGTCACACTCTTGATCGTACCCAGAATGTCGGTGAACTGAAGACTGATGAAACGCACGCCGTCCTGCTGCGCACGAGCGACCAGATCATTGGACATCTTGCCTCCTTATGTACAACGAAGATGGGTCTCCGATAAACACCCTGTCGCCAGCACGGCGCGCCCGGGTGCGCTACGAAGCCTCCACAATCCGGATATGGAGCTCCTCCAGTTGCTCCATGTCCACCTGCGACGGTGCGCCGGCCATCAGATCGGCGGCCTGTTGAGTCTTGGGGAAAGCAATGACCTCCCGGATGTTGGGTTCACCGGCCAGGAGCATCACCAGCCGGTCAATACCAGGTGCTATGCCCCCGTGGGGCGGCGTGCCATACTCGAACGCTTCCAGCATGTGGCCAAAGCGCTCGCGCGCAACATCCACATCCAGGCCGATGAGTCCGAAGACCTTCTCCTGCACGTCGCGCCGGTGGATACGGATGCTGCCCCCAGCCACCTCCTCCCCGTTGCACACCAGGTCGTACTGCTGCCCACGGGCTGCACCCGGATCGGTGTCCAACAGCGGTTCATCCTCGGGCATTGGGGAAGTGAACAGGTGATGGCTGGGATCCCAGCGCTGCCCCTCCTCATCCCACTCGAAGAGCGGGAAATCTACCACCCAGCAGAAGGCCAACACGTCCGGGTCCCACATCTCCAGTCGCCGGCCCAACTCCAGGCGCAACTCGCCCAGCACCGCATTTGCAACCCGGGCGGAATCGGCGACAAAGAGCAGCAGGTCGCCAGGCTCCGCCTCCATGCGCTCGACGATGGCGGCTACCTCACCCTCGGCGAGGAACTTAGCGAAGGAGGAACGCACCTCGCCATCCTGGTTCAGCGCCAACCAGGCCAGCCCCTTGGCCCCTGCCTTCCGGGCCAGGTCAGCCAACTCGTCAACTTGACGGCGGCTATACGTGCCACAAGCGGGCACGCATATACCCTTGACCAGCCCACCTCCGGCCACGGCCTTGCTGAAAACGCCGAAACCGCACTCGGCCACCAGGTCGGAGACGTCCACCAACTCCATCTCGAACCGGATGTCTGGCCGGTCGGTGCCGAAGCGGCTCATCGCCTCCTGGTACGTGAGACGCGGGAATGGCCTGGCGAGCAAGGAGCGTGCGGAATACGTGTCAGCGATGCCGGTCACCATCTCCTCGATCAGAGCCATCACGTCCTCCCGCTCGACGAAGCTCATCTCCAGGTCCAACTGGGTGAACTCGGGTTGGCGATCACCCCGCTGATCTTCGTCGCGGAAGCAGCGGGCGATCTGGAAATAGCGCTCGTAGCCGGCGACCATGAGCAACTGCTTGAGCTGCTGAGGGGACTGAGGCAGGGCGTAGAAGCTGCCGGGATGCACACGGCTGGGCACCAGGTAGTCGCGTGCCCCCTCCGGCGTGGTCTTGAACAGGATCGGCGTCTCGATCTCGACGAAGCCGCGGGCATCGAGGAAGTCGCGGATGTACTTGATCACTCGGTGGCGCAGGACGAGGTTGGCTTGCATCCGTTGCCGGCGCAGATCCAGGTAGCGGTATTTGAGCCGCAATGCCTCGTCCACGGGCTTATCATTGTATATGTAGAACGGCGGTGTCTTGGCCGCGTTCAGGATCCGCAACTCGCGGGCCATGACCTCGACTTCACCTGTGGGCAGGTCGGGATTGACCAGTCCCTGGGGCCGGGCGCGGACGACCCCCTTGATCTGAAGCACGTATTCACTGCGTGCCTGCTGCGCCACGGTGTGCGCATCCGAGTCCACGTCAGGGTTGACCACGACCTGCACGATGCCCCAGCGATCACGAAGATCCACGAAGATAAGGCCACCATGATCGCGCCGGCGATTGACCCAACCCGCCAGTGTGACTTCCTGGCCCACGTGTATCGCCCGCAACTCACCGCAGTTGTGTGTTTTCAGCATGGTCAGCTCCTTGATGCATGGTCACAATCCTACCCAGGCTCACCGGCTCGCTCACCGGCTCAATGAAAAGAACAAGCCGCCCGGTGTGGGGCGGCTTATCTTCGTCAAAACGGGAATCAGGCGTGTCACACCGCCGGCCGCCCATAGGGGGCGTCGGGATTATCCTGATTATCCACAATCATCCGAACGGCGTACACCATCGCCTTGCCTCTGCGCACAGTATAGCATACTTCGACCGAGTGTCAAGCATTTCGGCGTCGAGAAACACCCTGGATGCGCGCCTCGCTACGCACCAGCCACGGAAGACATCCGCCTTGCCTGACCGCTCAAAGGCGCTTATAATGCGCCCTATGTGCAGACGGCATACCTATCTCTACGTCACGGCCTTCGCCGGTGGATTGGCCTCATTGGGCACCGAACTGGCCGCGTCAAGCCTGCTGCGCTCCCACTTTGGCACCGCCAACCTGGTGTGGGCCACCATCATCGGCATGATCCTGCTCTACCTGATGCTAGGCTACTTCCTGGGCGGACGCTGGGCCGACCACTCTCCGCGTGCATCCACGCTCTACCAGATCGTCGCGTGGGCCGCGTTTCTCGTCGGACTCGTGCCCTTCGCGGCGCACCCAGTGCTCTCGCTGGCCTCGCGGGCCTTCGCCGAGTTCAACGTGGCAATGCTCGGCGGGTCCTTTGTAGCCGTGCTTATCCTGTTCAGCGTGCCGGTCACACTGATGGGATGCGTCTCGCCCTTCGTCATCAGGCTGACGATGGAGGACATCGAGGGCGCTGGACAGACGGCTGGCCGCGTCTACGCGATTTCCACCGCCGGCAGTTTCCTGGGCACGTTTCTGCCAGACCTGGTCCTGGTGCCCACCATTGGCACGCGCAACACCTTCGTCGCACTCTCGCTGTTCACGCTGGCTATCGCGTTCATTGGCCTCGCCCGGATCACCCCGCGCCGTCTGCTCCGCTACCTTTGGATGCCCGCCACCATCATCGCGCTCGCCATCCTCCTGCGCGGGCAGCCGGTGAAGGCAGCGGAAGGCACGATCTACGAGACCGAATCGGGCTACAACTACATCCAGGTGGTGGAGCACCAGGGTTGCCATTCGCTGTTGCTCAACGAAGGACAGGGTGTCCACTCCATGTACTGCCCGGACCAGTTAAAGACGCCGGGACCGTGGGACTACTTCCTCATCGCGCCTTTCTTCAACCCCCCACCCTACGACCCCGGCCAGGTCAAGCGCGTGGCCCTCATCGGCCTGGCCGGTGGCACCATGGCCCGGCAGTATAGCGCCGTCTACGGGCCGCTCCCCATTGACGGCGTGGAGATCGATCCCAAGATCGTGCAGGTGGGGCGCGACTACTTTGCCATGGACCAACCCAATCTCAACGTCGTGGTCGCCGACGGGCGCTATTTCCTGAGCCGCTCCACCCAGCGCTACACCGTCGTCGGCGTAGACGCCTACCGGCTGCCCTACATTCCGCCTCACCTGAGCACGGTGGAGTTCTTCCGCCAGGTGCGCGACCGCCTCACAGCGGACGGCGTCGTTGCGATCAACGTCGGCCGCACATACACCGACTACCGGTTGGTGCAGGCCATGCTGGCCACGCTACTCCAGGTCTTCCCCTCGGCCCACGTGATCGACGTGCCGAACAGCTTCAACTCCGTGCTCGTCGCCACGGTCCAGCCCAGCGAGGCGGGCAACGTCCTGCTCAACCTGCCCAACCTGGAAGGGGACGCCTTCTTGCATCCAACGGCACTGAACGCAGCGGCCAACCTGCGCCTGGTGGAGCCGGGGCCGCTTGTCTTCACCGATGACCGCGCAGCCATCGAACTGATGACCAATGCGCTGGTCCTTGACTTCGTCCTCAAGGGAGAGTAGAGAGAGCACATGGCACAGGATACCAAGAGACAGACAACAATAGCCCAATTGTGGCCCCGTTTGATCCAATGGCTACTCGTGCTGGCGCTGCCCGTGGGCCTGCTGGCGTTGGATCTGCGCGTCGTGACCAGCCACTGGTTCGTGCAGTGGGAGTACGGCAAAGCGGGCTTTCCGCCCGACCCCCTGGGCCTCTCGACGGCGGAACGCGCGCGCCTGGCCGAGGCATGCGTGGATTACCTGGCGACCAACGCGGACATTGCGCTCCTGGCGGACCTGCAACTCCCCGACGGGCAACCCGCCTTCAACGCGCGGGAGTTGCGTCACATGGCCGACGTGCAAGCCGTGTACAGCCGCATCATGCTGGCCGGTATCGTCGCCGGGGCGGTGCTGGTGGGAGGAATCGCAGCGCTGCTCATCGCACGCTCCAGGCGTGAACGCGACGTGCTCAGCTACGCAGCAGCCGCGCTCCTGAAGGGCAGCTTGCTCACGCTGGCACTGTTGGGAGGTGTGGGGGCTTTCATGGCACTGAGCTGGGACAGCTTCTTCGTCGCATTCCACCGTGTCTTCTTCGAGGGAGAGACGTGGATCTTCCCCTACTCCGACACCCTGATCCGCCTGTTCCCTGTGCGCTTCTGGATGGACGTGGGCATCACGATCGTCGGCATCCTCCTTCTCACAGCAGTGGTCATCGGCATCGGAGGACGGATATGGATGCGGCGGATCAGGTCAAAGACTTGACACTCCCCCCACTGTTATGATACACTGCGTTCAATCTAGAGGGAAGCACATCGGCTCAGTAGACCCACTGATCCAGGCATGGCAACTATCAGCGAAGAGGAAAACACATGGGCGGAGAACACATCCTGGTCGTCGAAGATTATGAACCTCTCTTAACGGGCATCCGGGACATCCTGGAGACAGAGGGCTACACGGTATTCACCGCCACGGACGGCCAGCAGGCTTTGCAGATGATCGACGATGCGTGCCCCAACCTGATCCTGGCGGACATCATGATGCCTACGATGGACGGATACGCCCTTTACGAGGCGATACGCGCCGAGTCAAAGTGGGCCGCCGTTCCGTTCGTCTTCTTGACTTCCAAGGCGCAGGAGAAAGACCTGCTAAGAGGAAAAGAACTCGGGGTAGATAGCTACATCACCAAGCCCTTCGATCCCGAGCAACTGCTGGCGACGGTCCAAACCCTGCTGGAGCACGGCCGGGCCCCGTGATGCGCCTCAGGGCTTGCCCAACGAAGCCATCTACTGCATCAGCCGTGTCAGGTAACCCCGGAGGGCCTCCAATGAGTAATGCTGGCGTCCGACCTGGAAGTTGTGCGCCACGGTATCCCGGCGCAGGCCGGCATCGGTGAGGAGTTCCACCGCCTGGTCGGCGGCTGCCTCAATGGCAGACTGCTTCACCTGCACCAACCCCAGATCGTCCCGTCCTTGGATCTCATCGCCCAGCGAGACAACCCGCAGTCCCCTCTCCCGAATGTCCGCCCGGTAGACCGGGTATTCGAACAACATCAACGGAAGTCGAGCCCGCAGCGCCTCGAGGAGTTGGTTCCCCCAGCCTTCCCACAGACTGGGATAGGTGACGAAGTCAGCGAAGACGTACGTATCCCACAGGGAGTAGGTCTTCTTGTCCCCCTCAGTTCGCCGCGTCCCCCCCACCATGTCGCCGATGAAACGCGCTTGGACGCCCGCGCGCTCGATCTTGCGCTTGAGCAGCTCTACATAGCGTCCGGTCGGATCATCCTCCGTATATCCGGCCAGCACCAGCACGATGCGACTGTCGTCGGTGAACGGACGCCCATCGTAGAGACCGCTCCGCCGGAGACGCGCACGCCGCTTCGGGCTATCCAGCGCCTGCACGAAATCCACTGCCAATTCAATGCCCTTGCGCCGGACAACGCGCGTAGCCTGCAAGATCAGCACGTCGTTCTCTCGCACGCCGATGCGGGCGCGGAAGTCCCGGTTATAGGCATCCGGCTGCCACGATGGAGCCGCGGCGCTACGCTCTGGAGCAACGTGTGGCGCACCGAAGTCGAAGACGTTGGGCACCACAGTGGCCTCAATCCCCTTGCGCTCAAGTAGTTGCCGCTGCGCCAAGCTGTTGATGACCACGTGCGTGATGCGCTGATCCCGAGGGGGCAGGTACTTGTCGGCGATCTCAATCGCGGCCCCGCAGGTAAGCGCCACCCCGCCTGTCCGCTCCCAGTAGAAGTCGTGATGATGGGCCAGCGTGGGCAGTTGCAGGTCGCGTACCACCCGAGCCAGCGCAACCGCCGCCGGCAGGCTCAGGGCAACGGACCAGACGTTCTGCGGGATGAGATAGTCAACCGCCCTCTGCTCCACGAAGTCCCGCAGCCGGCGCTCAAGCGCGCCCGCGAGGCGCTCGACCTCTGCCCGGTACTCCGCTACGCCATCGAAATCGCTTAGCTCAACGAACGTATTGCGATTGATGCGCTCGACGTCGGGCCGATGGTGATAAAGCTCCTCGATCAGGGTCCCCTCAACCTGGCCCAGGTCGCCGCCACAGAGATGCACCCGGTGCCCCATCTCCTCCAACACGCGCTTCCACTTGTCGATCTCCAGCGAGACGCCATCGGTCCCGCCGACCTTGTAGTGCAAGATGCCGATTGTGCTCATTCGTGCGTACCCTCCCCCACACAAGAACGGCCCGAATCCGCAAGCGGGGCGAGCGCTTCGGCCCACCGCTCCGGCCAACCGGAAGGCTCGCCCCATGCTCGGGATCGCCCGTGCCGATCACTCATGCTCCCGCGAACAGCTCGACCACTTCCTTGAGACGCTCGGGGATCGGGATGCCCGCCGGGCACACCTCAACACAGGATTCGCATTCGATACACGCCTCGGGAGAGACCTCCAGGGAACGGTAGAGCTCAAGTCCGATGCCGCGCGACGTCTCGGGATAGTGACGGTAGGCATACGCGGCGTGGAACACCTCGGGGATCTGTATCTCCTGCGGGCAGGCAGAGAGACAGTACCCGCAGCGCAGACAGTCCTGCTTGTACTTGTACGTGCCCTTGAGGCGGGCGATGGCACCGATCAACTCCTCACGCTCAGCATCGGTCAGCGGCGGGCTGTCGGCCACCGGCACGTCCTCCTCCACCTCGCGCACGGAGCGCATGCCGGGGATGACCACGTCCACAGCAGGATGGGAGAGCACGTAGCGCAGACAGCCGCGCACAATGGGATCGAACCACTGCCCACCAGAGGCACGGTGCCTCTCATCTCGTTCGTCGTCATTGAGCGGCGAGGCCAACGCACCACCGGAGAGGGCTTTCATGATGATCACGCCCAGGCCACGCTCACGGGCCAAGTCCAGGACACCGTGGGCCGCCACACCCTCCTCATCCAGCGGATTGTAGAGCAGAAGAACGGTCTCAAACTCGCCGGACAGGATCGCCTCGCGCATCACGTACAGCGAACGGTGGACGCTGATGCCGACGTGATCCACGATCCCCTCGTCCCGCGCCCGTCTCGCCGCCGCCAGCGCGCCGTCAGGCTGCGTGACCTGTGCCCAAAGGCCGCGGTCCATCACGTTGTGCAGTTGCCAAAGATCTATGCGGTCGGTCTGCAACTCCCGCAGACTGGTCGCCAGGTCACGCATTGCTCCGTCGGCGTCGCGGGCGGTCGTCTTGGTAGCCAGGCAGTACTCGTCGCGCCGTTCCTTAAGGGCCAGACCGATCTTGCGCTCGCTGTCACCGTAGGCTCGCGCCGTGTCAACGAAGTTGACGCCCAGATCCAGTGCCCGATTGAGCGCAGCAGCAGCCTGCTCCTCGCTCACGCGCGGCAGCTTGATCGCGCCGAAGCCCACGACAGACAAGTCCAGGCCGGTCCTACCCAGGGTACGATAGCGCATTCAATTCACCTCCACAGGTTTTCTCGCGCCACACCCCTTTCCTCAGGGAAGCGGGCACGCTTCATACGGCTTGCCCTCGCCCAGCACCTCGTGGACGAGAGGCATGTACTCGCTGATCGGTATGCTCTGCGGGCACTTGTCCTCGCACTCGCGGCACTGGATGCACGCGCTGGCGCGGGCCTCCTCGGAGATCCACTTGTATCCCCCACGCGCAGCGTCAGGCTTCTCATACATCACACCTTCATTGTAGACCGCGAAGTTGCGGGGGATGTCGACGCCGTTGGGGCAGGGCATGCAGTACCCACACTTGGTGCAGGCGATCGGACAGAGCTCGTCGTACTTGACGCGCACCCGGTCGACGAGCGCCAGTTCTTCCTCGGTCAGGATGTTGATGCCCGACCCGCCGGCGCTGGCGACGTTCTCCTCGACGTGCTGCATCGCGCTCATGCCGCTGAGCACAACCGAGGCCTCCGGCTGGTTCCACAGCCACTGCAGCGCCCAATCGGCTGGCCGGCGCTTCACCGGGGACGTATCCCAGACAGCCTGAATCGGATCGGGCGGATCAACGAGCTTGCCCCCTAGCAGGGGTTCCATGATCACGACGGCCATTCCCTTCGACGCCGCGTACTGCAGCCCCTTCACGCCCGCCTGGTTCTCGGTGTCCATGTAGTTGTACTGAATCTGGCAGAAGGTCCAACGCTCATACGCGTCCACGATTTCCTGGAACACCTCGTACTTGTCGTGAAACGAGAACCCGATGTGGCCGATACGCCCGTCCGCGATAGCCCGCTCGGCCCACTCCAGCACATCCAGGTCGCGCACCTTGTGCCAAGTCTTCTCACTCAGGGAATGCAAGAGGTAGAAGTCAATGTGATCAGTCTGCAGCTTCTCGAGTTGCTCGTTGAGATACTTGTCGAAGTCCCCCGCGGCCTCGATCAGCCAGCAAGGCAGCTTCGTCGCCAGCTTGACCTGGTCCCGATAGCCCCCCTGCAGCGCCCTGCCGACAAAGTGCTCACTGTTTCCACTATGGTACGGATAGGCCGTATCCACGTAGTTGACGCCATGATCGATGGCGTAGTGGAGCATCCTGGTCGCTTCTGGTTCATCTATGTTGGCACTTTCCCCATCTATTGTGGGGAGTCGCATGCACCCAAATCCCAGTGCGGACGTCTTCCAGTCCAGTTTTCCGAATCTGCGGTATTTCATGTCGAACGTATTCCTCCTTACTTGAAAATGGCATTTCGTTGTCGTTAACTGCTACGACGTAGCTTCCCCGCCCCCACGCTCGTGCTCGAACCCCACATGGGGGTTCTGCACACAGCGGATCGGGAGTCCCTTATGGATCGAATTGCGTAGACAGCCCGCGTTGTCCCACAGGCAAGGCACGATTTCGCCATCCCGCCCCTCAACAAGCTTGCGCGGCCAATCGGGATCAGCGATGAGCTGGCGGCCCAGCGCCACCAGATCCGCCTTGCCCGCCTCCAAGATGGACACGGCGACCTCGCGCGAGGCGATCTTGCCCACGGCGATGACGGGTACCTTCACGGCCGCTCGGACGGCGGCCGCCAAATCAGCGAAACAGCCCATAGGATGCGATGTGCCTGGGTACGTGCTGTCCGGCGGTGAGTCGGGCGTGCCAGCCGACACATCCAGGCAGTCCACACCCGCCGCCTCGAGCGCCTGGGCGAAAGGAACGGTCAAGGACAGGTCCACGCCTCCGGACACAAAGTCGGTCGCGCTAAAGCGATACAGAATCGGGAACTCCTCTCCCACGGCCGCCCGCGCGGCTCTCACGGCCTCCACCTGCACGCGCCACCGATTCTCAGGCAAGCCGCCATACTCGTCTACGCGATGGTTCTGGAGGGGCGACAGAAGCCTCATGAAGAGTGAATGGTGCGCCCCGTGTATGTCCAGTGCATCGAAGCCCGCGCCGCGTACACCGGCCGCTGCACGGGCAAAGCGCTCGGGGATGGAGGCCAGTTGCTCAACCGGCAGCTCATCTGCGACACTCGAACCAGAAAAGACCTGCAGAGCTATCCTGGCACCTGCGGTATGGCAGCCTTCGACAAGTGGACGAAAGGCAGACCCGAAGCCGGGATCTGCCCAATCGTCGAGCCCACCAGGGGTAGACTGGGGAGCGATAACCAACCCCACCCCGCCCATGGCGCGACGCACGTAGAAGGCACAGAACTCGTCACTGCGCCCATCCCACGCCAGGTAGAGGGGGGCCAGCACAACGCGATTGCGCAGCTTCAGCTTGCCGTTGACGTCAAAGGGAGTAAACACGATGTCCATCACCGACCTCGCCTTGGAGAATCCACGTAGGGGCGCGCAGACCGCCTCACCGCTGCCCCGGAGGGAATGAACACTCAGCGTAGGATTTTCCCACCCCAAGCACCTCGTGAACGACGGGCATCCACTCACTGACCGCTATGCCCTGCGGGCACTTGTCCTCACACTCGCGACACTGAATACACAAATCGGCACCGGCCTGCTGAGACCCGGACAGCCATGTGTATATGCGACGCGCGTGCTCGGCTTTCTCGTGGACCAAGCCATCGTTGAAGACCCTCAAGTTGCGTGGAATGTTCACGTCATTCGGACATGGCATACAATACCCGCACTGCGTACAAGGAATCGGGCTTAGCTCGCGGTACTTGTCGCGCACCCGCCCGACGAGCGCAAGTTCCTCCTCCGTCAGTGTGCCCACGCGCGACGCCCCGGCGCTCACCAGGTTCTCTTCGATCTGCTCCATCGTGCTCATACCGCTGAGGACGACCGACACCTCCGGCTGATTCCACAGCCACTGGAGCGCCCAATCGGCAGGCGTGCGCTTCCGTGCGGCGGTGTGCCACAACTCTTCGATCTGCCGGGGCGGGCCCACGAGTTGCCCACCCAACAGCGGTTCCATGATCACCACGGCCAAGCCTCTTGACGCCGCGTATTGGAGGCCCTTCGTGCCAGCCTGATACGCCACGTCGACGTAGTTATGCTGGATCTGGCAGAACGTCCAGTCGTACGCGTCCACGATCTCCTTGAAAACCTCGTAGTCATCGTGAAAGGAAAACCCCAGATGCCTGATACGCCCGTCGGCCATTGCCCCTTCAGCCCACCCGATCGCATCCAGGCTGCGCATCTTGGACCAGCGGCTCTCCCGGAGCCCGTGCAGGAGATAGAAGTCCACGTAGGTGGTCTGCAGCTTCTCCAGTTGCTCGTTCAAGTACTTATCGAAATCCTCACGTGTCTCGACCAGCCAGCAGGGCAGCTTGGTCGCCAACCTGACCTTGGCACGGTACCCGCCCTTGAGTGCCCTGCCGACGAAGCGTTCGCTGTTCCCACCGTGATAGGGATACGCTGTGTCCACGTAGTTCACACCGTGGTCAATCGCGTGATGCAACATCCGCGTCGCCTCCGGCTCGTCTATCTCAGCCGGATCGTCACCTCCCACGGGGAGTCGCATACACCCGAAACCCAGCGCCGACACCTGCCAGTCCAGTTTGCCAAACCTACGGTATTTCATATCGATCCTCTTCGCTTCCAAAAGTGGCGGTGGCCTTGCTCCTATAGAGACCGCCCACCAGCATCAGTAGCCGGCCCGCTTGTCCACAACATTGCGAAGCATCTCCCCCGCGCGGTAGCGCCGCAGGTTGTCCAGGAAGATGGCCAGCGCGCGCTCGTGGTAGTGCGGCGTGATACCAGCACGGTGGGACGTGATGATGACGTTGTCCATATCCCATAGCGGCGAGGGCTCGGGAAGCGGCTCGACCTCAAAGACGTCCAAGCCCGCACCGGCAACCCATCCCTCGCGCAATGCCCGGATCAAGGCATCCTCCTGGATGACGCCGCCCCGGCCAATGTTGACGACGTAGGACGTCGGTTTCATCACGCGCAACTCGCGCTCCCCGATCATCCCCTGCGTCTCCTGGGTCAGCGGCACGGTCAGCACGACAAAGTCGGCCTCCGGCAAGAGGTCGAGCAGTTGATCCGGCCCGAACATGGCTTCCACACAACAGGGCACGCAAACGCCCCCGCTGCGCCGCACACCCCAAACCCGCATCCCCAGGGCAGTCGCCACCCGGGCGGTGCGCTCACCGATCGCGCCCACGCCAATCACCAGCATGGTCTTGCCCGCTAACTCGAAGATGTCTTCCTGTTCCCGGTAGGGAACCCACTCACGGCGTGCCTGGGCACGCACCGCGTGGTGCAAGCCGCGCGCGAAGGCGAGCAAGAACGCCAGAATGTGTTCGCCAATCTGGATCGGGTGCACGCCAGAGGCGTTGGTCAACACGAAGTCCAGTTCGACCGCCTCCGGGTGACGCATCAGCCAATCGGCGCCAGCGCCCCACTGCTGATACCAACGCAGGGCGTGCGCCCTGGGGATCAAGTCGTGCGGGAAGCCACCGGCGGCGATCTCCACCTGATCCAGCACCTGCTCGATCTGCTCGCGGTCGCGTGCAACCAGCACGTCCATGTCCGGCGCGGCTGCACGGACCTGAGCGATCTGTGCGTCAGACAACATACCCGGTTCGAAGCCAAGCAAGATGGTTCTCTGCATCAGTCCTCCCAAAGGATTGCTACATGCCCAGCGCTAGCGGCCTTGCTGGGCGTTGGCAATGAAATCGTAAGGATAGGGTTTGGCCACCTCGCTGGCCTGGGTAAGGCGGGACATAAGCTCATCGGGCAGCACCCAACCGACGGCACCGAGATTGTCCTCCAGGTGTGCCAATTTGCGCGCGCCGACGATGGGTGCCGTCACCCCGGGGCGATGCACCAGCCAGTTCAGCGCCACCTGCGCGGGACTCTTGCCGACCTCCTCCGCCACCTCGAAGAGCACGTCGAGCACGCTCCAGGTATGCTCGTTGTCGTAGGCGCTCCAGGACTCACTCCAGCCTTCCTGTTCGGCCTTCTCGACCCGGGAGCCCTTCGGCGGGGCCGTCATGCCCCGGCGGTACTTGCCGGTCAGCCATCCACCTCGCAGCGGGCTCCAACAGATCACGCCGAGTCCCTCGTTCCGACAGACCGGCAACAGTTCCCACTCTATCGAGCGATCAAGCAGGTTGTACAAAGGCTGCAGACAGGAGAAGGCCTCCCAACCCATGTGCCCGCTCACGTCAATCGCCCGCTGCAACTGCCACCCGCTGAAGTTACTGGCGCCCGTGTAGCGGACCTTGCCACTCTGCACCAGGGCATTCAGGGTGCCTAGCGTCTCCTCCAGAGGCGTGCCCCTATCCCAACAGTGCACTTGATAAAGGTCAATGTAGTCCGTACCCAGGCGACGCAGGCTGGCTTCCACAGCCGCAAGAATGTGCTTGCGGCTGAGACCCACGTCATTCGGACCCTCGCCCATGCCGAAACGGGCCTTGGTAGCGATGACGAAATCGTCCCGGGGCTTGCCCCTCAGCCAGCGGCCCACGATCTCTTCCGACATGCCACGACCGTACACGTCAGCGGTGTCTATGAAATTGCCGCCCGCCTCCGTGAAACGGTCCAACATGCGATGGCTGCTCGCTTCGCTGGCCTCCCGGCCAAAGGTCATGGCACCCAGACAAAGCGAACTCACCTTCAGGCCTGTCCTGCCGAGATAGCGGTAGTCCATGGCTTCCTCCTTTGACTGCGAAGGGAAGCGAGGCGACTCCTTCCGACCTCATGAGGGTAGCGAAGCGGCTCCTTCCCCAACCCAAACACACTCGCGATCGAGACACCTATTCGGGAAAGATGGGGGTCAGGCCCTCGCTCCGGCGGGCCAACTCAGCCCCCTCCGCCTCCGTCAGGGGCGTGAACTGCTCGGCCGCGTCACACATCCACCACAGCAACTCAGCATGGCTCGGGCACACCGCAGCGGTGACCGGCATGGAGAGCGTGAACCGCAGCGCCAGCGACGCCTCTTCGAAGGTGTCCACGGGAGAGTACCAGGTCTTGGACCACTTGTGCGCCTCACCCTCCTTCCACGCGCGCTTGGCCAACGCCTTCAACGCCAGTATCCCCAGTCCCTTCCCCTGAGCCCGCTCCATCACCGCGGGGCCGAACTCACCCTGGTGCCAGCATACGTAGTTCAAGGGGAAGAGGATCGAGTCGAACTCGAAGGCATTCAACAGCGCCAGGGCTGCCTCTTCGGAATGGGCGGAGAAACCCAGATACCGCACCAGTCCCTGTTCCCGCGCCTTCACGAAGGTCTCCAGCGCCCCACCCGGCCCCATGATCTGCGCAACCTCATCCAACGTTATGACAGCGTGGAGTTGGTACAGGTCGAAGTAGTCCGTATGCAAGCGCTTGAGCGATTCGTGCAACTCCCTAGATGCCTCCTTCGCCCCGCGCTTGTCCGTCTTGCAGGCCAGGAAGGACGACTGGCGATAGGGCGCTAGGGCAGGCCCCAGGCGCTCCTCGGCATTCCCATACGTTGGCGCGACGTCGAAGTAGTTGATGCCTCGTTCCTCCACCGCCTGAGCGACCAGACGCGCCGCCACAGCCGGCTCCTCATCCCGGACCACAATCCCACCAAACCCAACGATCGAAAGTGATTCACCCGTCTTGCCTAGTTTTCGCCTTTCCATGCCCTAACCTCCCATTGGATAGGATTCCTGCCAGAACGTTCCCGATACCCTACACAACACCCAACCCGCGTTCCCCGGGCAAGGGAATCGCGCTACGCCGTGTCCATGCGGTGACGGACAGCCTCGACCAGGCGCTGCGAATGGCGGATGTGATCGTGTATCGCCTGGCGTGCTCTCCCCGGGTCCCGCTCCATCACGCGCTGCAGGATCATGCGGTGATGAGCCAATCCGTCCTCGGCCGCCCCAGGTACCTGGTAGGCGAGCAGTCCACCCTTGAACCACAAGTCCTCGGTCGCACTGAGGAGCACACTGAACAAATCGTTGTGCGTGGCGGCGGCCAGAGCCGAGCGAAAGGCCAGGTCGTAGCGGACGAACTGCTCCGGATCGCTGATGTGCGCGGCCATTCCCTCGATCGCCGCCTCCAGGGCGACGTAGTCCTGCTCCATCGCACGCTCGGCCGCCAGTCCGGCTATCTCGACCTCGATCATCTGGCGTATCTCGTACAGATTCGTGAAGAAGTCGGGACACTGCCGCAGCTTGAGCAGCAGCTCGATAGGTGCCGCCGCATCCTTGGGGCTCGGTTCCCGGACGAAGGTGCCACACCCAGGCTTAACCGTGAGAAGTCCCCGCACGCTGAGGACACGGATCGCCTCCCGAACGACCGCGCGACTGACGCCCAGCCGCTCGGCCAGCTCGCGCTCGCTGGGCAGCTTGTCGCCCGCGCGCAGGGATTCGGCTACGATCAACTCCTCAATCTGGTCGGCGACCTGCTTGTAGAGCTTGTCTCGGTGGAGAGGGAAATCGAATTTCTCGCCCATAGTCGCCCCCTGGTGTACTGGTAGAGTGGTTATACCACCTGACCACTTAACCAGTATACCACATCAGGGGAACTGGGTCAAGCACGCGAATTGACTCACCCACATTCTCGCCGTCGGTTGGCAAAGCCAGGCGAATATGCTACAATGGATTTATCTCGTACGTGATAGAGAGGGTAAGGATGGCCACTGTATTTGCGGATGCAGGTTCCATTCCCAAGACAGCCCCAATCCATCTGAGTTTCCATGTTGTGGCTACGCTAAACGTGACCGCCGATGAAGCTCGACGCCAAGTAAACCGCCACGTAGTGGCCAAGTTGGGCACTGGCTTGGTCGCCCGTGATCCTGAACTGGCACTCATAGGCGAGCAGATTTCCTGGCGTGTACCTATCGTCCTCTCATTGCCCGGCTTGGGCGACCTGGGCCAAGTGGGCGCAGTGGACGTTGACGTCCGCTCTGGAGACTTCATACTCAGTCCGGACGCTCAGGACGGGATCATCCAACATGCCCGCAGACTCTATGCAGGCGCGACACTGCAAACAAAGTAGCCCAGGTGCCTGCTTGCCTGCCTGCGCCCGGATGATCCTGGCCGCAATGGGTGATTGCCGCACCGAAGAACAATTGGCAAAGATCCTGCACAGCTACGAGTTTGGCACCCCGGCCAGCCGGGTTGTGCATCTGAGAGAGCTAGGTTACCAGGTGCAATTCGGTCCATCCTCGCTGGAAGAACTGCGGGTACATCTGGACCGCGGCTTGCTCCCATTGTCTTCGTGCGCGCGGACTTGCTTCCCTGGTCGGATTTCGGTGGATTCCACGCCCTCGTGATGGCTGACATCACCGCGTCCGAGGTGTCCCTGCTCAATCCGGCACTCGATGACGGTCCTACCCGGCTTGCCAAAGATTCTTTCCTGCTCGCTTGGGAAGAGTTCGATTGCCTGGCAGCAACCATCTCCACGTAAACCTGCGTACCGCATGGCCCACCTCGCCTGCCCCTATGGCCGGTCAATCTCCGTACGCGCGCAGCACCAGCTCATCGAGCGAGCGCTTGGGCACGTGGTGCACACCCTCTTCGTCGCGGTAGTACTTGATGTCGCCTGCGGGGCCGACGTCCTCAAGCACCACCGTCTCCTTGGGCTTGCCCAGCGCCAACACGAGCAGGATCTCGTAGCGCTCCGGTATGTCGAGGGCCTGCCGCAGTCCAGCGCGATCGATGGAGCCAATCATACACCCTCCCAGATCCCGCTCTGCCGCCCCGAGCATGATGGACTGGGCAGCGATGCCGTGGTCGCAGCCGAACGACTTGCGTACCTCCGTGTCGCCCAGAACGACGACGTACGCCGCCGGGCGTTCACCTGCTTCCGGCCCATCCCAGTCCTTGAGGTAGCCCGCCCAACGCGTGCACGGGAAGATGCGGGCGTTCACCTCTGGGTCGCAACTGAGGACGTACTTGAGAGGCTGGAGGTTCGAGCCCGTGGCAGACAGGCGCGCCAGATCCACCAACTCGCGCAGTGTCTCGGGGGCTACCGGCACGTCCTGGTAGAAACGGCGGTAGCTGCGGTTCTTGCGGACTAGATTTTCGAGCATGGCTCCCTCCTTGAGAAGATATACGCTATCCCAGTATATCACGTCTGAACCTCCAGGCAATTGACCGCCTCCTCCAACAGTCGGCGTCTATACAGGCTATCGCCAACTGAACCGATTGGGCGGACCGCCGCCATCCTGGCGGCCAGCGCCGGTGCGCGCAGCGGGCCGGTCACTTGACCGCACGCCTCACCTGCTGCTATAATCCCCCCCACGATGCTCAGCATACTGATCACCGCCTTCCGCGAGCCGAGGACGATCGGCCGCGCAATTGAGGCGTTCCTCTCGCAGCTGCCGCCGCAGGCCGAGATCCTGGTTATCTGCCCCGATCCCGAGACCACCGCAGTAGTGGACGAATACGCTGCGCGCTATCCCGCGGTGCGCCACGTGGCCGATCCCCAGCGAGGCAAGCCAGCGGCGCTCAACATCGGGTTGCGCAAGGCACAGGGGGACATCGTGGTGCTGAGCGATGGCGACGTAGCCGTGGCCGACGACGCGCTGGCCCCATTGCTGGCCCCGTTTGACGACCCTAAGGTGGGAGCCGTGAGCTCTCACCCACTCAGCACCAGCCCGCGCGACACGGTCCTGGGCTACTGGTCGCACCTGCTCACCGAAAGTATCCATCAGATGCGGCTGGCCCGCGACCAAGCCGGGCAGTTCCTGGTCTGCTCCGGTTACCTGTTCGCCTTCCGCCGCGCGCTGGCCAAACACATGCCGGAGGACGCGCTGGCGGAGGACGCCGTGATCTCGCACCGGATCGCCAGCCAGGGGTATCGCGTCCGCTACGCGCCTCAGGCGCACGTAGCAGTCAAGTATCCCACCACCTACCGGGATTGGCTGCGGCAGAAAGTCCGCTCCACCGGCGGATACGCCCAGCCGTACGTGCGCCATGCCGCGGTCCGCATGCGGTCAGTCTGGCTGGAGATGCTCGAAGGCACACGGCTGGCGCTGCGCTACCCGCGCAACGCGCGTGAGTTCCTGTGGACGCTGCTGCTGTTCGCCGCCCGGCTGCACATGTGGCTGCTGGTGTTCGTCAACGTGCGCCTGCTCCACCGCTCCTTCGCTGCGCTTTGGCAGCGCGTCGAGACGACGAAATGAGCCTGCTGCATCGCGCCGGAGAGGCGAGCAGGGATGCTGCGGATTGTTCCAATCCGAGCGGTCCAGATCAGCGTGTCTAGACGATGGAATAAGTCCGCCGCACTGTGCCGGAGAGGCGAGCAGGGATGCTGCGGATTGTTCCAATCCGAGCGGTCCAGATC
>CAZYSK010000038.1:0-1469 GCA_964649415.1 uncultured Anaerolineales bacterium | reverse complement strand
TCTAGACGATGGAATAAGTCCGCCGCACTGTGCCGGAGAGGCGAGCAGGGATGCTCGCGGTCCACGGCGGCGTGTCGAGACGATGGAATAGGCCCGCTGCACCGGCTCAGTAGTGGACTTTGACCAACGTGCCCACGGAAGCCCAGTTGAAGAACCAGCGTGCCTCGGACGTGGGCAGGTTGACGCAGCCGTGGCTCATCGGGTGGCCGAAGTTGGAGTGCCAGTAGGTGCCGTGGAGACTGTAGCCCCGGTAGAAATACATCACGTACGGCACGTTGGCCAGATTGTAGCCCGGACCCGACATGGACGAGGAGACATACTTGACGTAGATACGGTAGCTGCCGACAGGGGTCGGCGTTCTCGCCAGTCCGGTCGAGGCGAGCGTACTGCGCACGGGTGTGCTCCCCTCGTATGCGGTGACGCGCTGGGCACTGAGGTCCACGTCAATCCAGCGACCGGCGGACGGGGCGGGTGACGGCGACGGCGATGGGGCAGGGCTCCCACCGCTGGGGATACGCAGCACCTGCCCGACGTAGATGAACGAGGGATTGCGGATACCGTTGGCCTGAGCCAGGGTCCACGTCGAGACGCCGTGGCGCTGCGCGATGGCAGCGAGCGTATCGCCTCGCCGTACCACGTAGGTCCCGCCCGAGGGCGCTGGCTGGGCCGGCGACGACGGTGTGGTGTCACCGCTCGGGATCACCAGCCGCTGCCCGGCATAGACACGGTTCACGTTGACGATGCCGTTCGCGGCGGCCAGCGCCCGCGTGCTGAGACCGTAGCGCAGCGCGACCCGAAATAGATTCTCCCCACGCTGCACCACGTGCACGCGCGAACCGGAGGCGGACGGGCTGGCAGTGTTGCCTCCAGCCGGGATGGTCAACCGCTGCCCGACGTAAACGTGGCTGGCGCTGCTCAGGCCGTTGGCGGCCACCACTGCATCCACCGTCACCCCGTAGCGCAGCGCGATTCTGAAGAGGTTCTCGCCCGCCTGCACCACGTGGACGACGCTGCCCTCGGCAGAGGCGGGCGTCGCGAGCATCAGCATCAGGCCAAGAGCCACACTCAGGGTCAGGATCCTGCGTATCCAAGTGCCCATCGGATTCTCCCTCCACCTCACGAGATTCTGCGACGTTCTCACACCATTTTACTCGAATCAGACAAATTCGGGAAGCGAGATTGCCGGGGAACGCCGGCAGCACTATTATGCCCCAGATCCTCCCGCGCATCCATTACAGCGGCGTTACGGTTGGGTAACGGGCGTGCGATGAGGTCCAACGGCACTCCAGGGGATACGGCACTGTGGCGAACCTGCGGACGGATGTCTGCACCCGCCCTTAACTACGAACGAAGGCGCTTCAGGAAACACGGCACTCCGGCAGACCTTCGGACGGATGTCTGCATCCGCCCTCACTACGAACCAAGCGTTCCCGTTCGTAGTGAGCTACGTAGTCTGCGGAGTAGCGTCT
>CAZYSK010000037.1:0-51342 GCA_964649415.1 uncultured Anaerolineales bacterium | reverse complement strand
CCGGCGCCATACCCACCGCCGGGATGTCCGCGATGTCCTCGCCCAGGCCGCCCTCCGTCGCCATCTGAGCCAGGACCGTCAGAATGCGGGAGTTGTCCACGCACGAGCCCATATGAAGCACCGGCGGGATACCCACCGTCTCGCAGACCTCGCGCAGGCCAGGCCCCGCCACCTCAAACGCCGTCTCAGGCGTCATGTACCCCAGCTTGGCGCTGGCAATCGCCCCGCAGCCCGTCTCCACCACCAACACGTCGTTCTTGAGGAACTCCGTGACCACGTAGTTGTGGAGCAGGTCGTGGCACACCCGCGTGTTGTTGCAGCCGATGTTCGCCACCACGCCCCGGATACGCCCCGTCATGATCGCGTCATTCAGCGGGCGCAGCGAGCTTCGATATAGCCCCCCCAGCGCGTAGGTAATGTACTCGTGAGAGAAACCAGGCACCATCGGGTTCCGCATGTCGGGAATGCTCGTCGACCCACGTTCGGGGAACCGGTCAACCGCGCGGCGGACGATCTCCTTGGCGATCTCCAGTGCCCGATGCTCGTCGAACTCGATGTGAGTCGCCCCCTTGATCTTCGCCTTCGCCGACGTCGTGATCAACTCCGTGTGGAAGCGGTCCGCCAGCGGCGACAGCCCCTGCATAATGCATTGGATGTCCACCACCATCGCCTCCACCGCGCCCGTGAGGATCGCCAGCTCCTGCTGCAAGAAATTGCCCGCCAGCGGCACACCCTTCCGCATCAGCGTCTCGTTCGCCGTGCAGCAGATGCCCGCCAACTGGATCCCCTTCGCCCCCTTGCTCTTCGCGTATGCGATCAACTCCGGGTCCTGCGCCGCCGCCACGATCATCTCCGATAGCGTCGGCTCGTGGCCGTGGATCACCACGTTCACCATGTCATCCTTGAGCACGCCCAGGTTTGCCTCCGTCAACACCGGGGCCGGCGTGCCAAACAGGATGTCCGACAGGTCCGTGGCCAGCATCGACCCGCCCCACCCGTCGCCCAGCGCGCACCGCATCGCGTGATCCAGGATGTGCTCCGCTTCCTGGTCGTTGCCCACGTGCGTGCGGTGCAGCATCTCCACGATCTCTCGGTCTATCGCCCGCGGCTCTATCCTCGCATCGTGCCATATCTGCTGCCGCTTCGCCGGCGCACGCTTCAGGTATTTGAGCGTCCCATGCACGTTGCCGAACTCCGCCAAAGCCGCCAAAGCCACGTCCCGGGCGATCTCCTCCACGGGCCGCCTCTGACCATCTTCGGTCTGCTCGGTCTCGACGCCCAGATACCCCGCCACCTCCATCAGCTTGAAGGCATCGCGCACCCCATAGTCAGGCGCCTCTCCCTCCACCGCCTCCAGCAACGTGTACGCCAGGTCGCGTCCGTGATCCGAGTGAGCCGACGCCCCCGCTGCCACACCCCGCGCGAAGTTGCGCGCCACAATCGTGTCAATCGTCGCACCACACACCCCGCGCTCGTGCTTACCCACCAGACGGCACGGTCCCATTGAGCAGTTCTTGCAACACAGTCCCTGCGATCCCACGTTACACGGGACCAGTGAATCCGCCCGCGAGAAACACGTCTCCATATTCAACTGGCAAGCGCATTCCAACAGAGACCGGGACGCCGCATCCTGGCTGGCTTCTTCCGGCGTTCGCGCTTTCCTTTTCGCCATATCACACAACCTCCCAATAGATCTCTAGAGGCGGATGTCCGCATCCGCCCAATAGACCTCTAGAGGCGGATGTCGCCTCGCATTTCGCCATTCGCATTAATACCGCCGGAACTCGCCCGACATCTCAATGTCGGCCCGGTTCGTCTGTGTCACCCGCGCCCCCAAGACGTCCCACTCCGGATCCCGATGATGATTACCAGGTAGCACCAGCACGGGCACCTCACCTTCACCCACCGGATACCCCGCTTCAGCCAGCGCCTTCTCAATCGCGCCCGAATCCGTCTTGGCCGAGTCGTACGACACCAGGACCTGCTTCCAGGCCGAACTGGCGTACACGCCATCCACCCCTTCCAGGCCCACCAACACCTCCCGCACCTTAAGAACGTGATGATCCGCCCAAAGGGTCGGTACTTCGAGTACCACCTTATCCATATCTCAACCTCCCTACGGATGTTAGCTAGACTTCCGAGGTCTCCAGTAGTTCATTCAATCCGCCTAACACCCTGCTCCTAGACCTCGGAAGTCTGAGGCTAGCTAATGTGACATTGTCAAGCTAGAGAGTACAAACCACATGCTTTGGCAGACTTCCTGCTAACCGATGTTTCGAGGTAGATTGGCCGCTGGCTTTATATCCAACGACCAATCCACCTACTGATTTCCAGCGGCCATAGCCGCATCTGCCGAGCCAGCTAGGACAAGCCCAAGACCTTGCCAGTCTCTACGTCTATGTCGATGTTGGTGAAGACCGGACGTGTGGGCAGGCCGGGCATGGTCTTCATCGTGCCGCACAGCGGGAAGATGAAGCCTGCGCCGACGCTGGCCCGCACGTCCGTGATGGGCATCCGCCACCCGCGCGGCGTGCCCTTGATCGCCGGGTCGTGCGTGAATGAAAGGTGCGTCTTTGCCATGCAGAGCGGCAGGTGCGCCAGCCCCATCTGAGTGAACATCTTGATCTTGGCCTCTGCCTCGTCCGTATAGTCCACTCCATCGGCGCGGTAGATCTCGCGCACGATGATCTCGATCTTCTCCTTGATGGACATGTCGTCTTCATAAAGGTAGTGGAAGTTGTTCGGCTTCTCGCAGGCCGCGACGACTGCCCGAGCCAGATCCGCGCCACCCTCGCCGCCCATGGCCCAGACGTTGTGCATCACCACGTCCTCCGCGCCCGTCTCCTTCGCCCGCTTGCGGATCAGTTCGATCTCGGCCTCCGAGTCGTACTTGAAGCGGTTGATCGCCACCACCACCGGCACGCCGAACTTCGTCGCGTTCTCCACGTGTTGCAGCAGGTTGGGCAGACCCTTCCCCAGCAGTTCCAGGTTCTCCTCCGTGTAGGCCTTGTCCAGCGGCTTGCCCGCGACCACCCTGGGACCACCGCCGTGCATCTTGAGCGCGCGCACCGTGCACACCAGCACCACGCAGTCTGGAACCAGCCCGCTGTAGCGGCTCTTGAGGTTCATGAACTTTTCCATCCCGCAGTCCGCGCCAAAGCCGGACTCGGTGACAACATAGTCCGCCAGTTTGAGCGCGATCTTGTCCGCAATGACGGAACTGTTGCCCTGTGCGATGTTGGCAAAGGGGCCACAGTGGACGAAGGCCGGACTGCCAGCCAACGTCTGCATCATGTTCGGCATGAGCGCGTCCTTGAGCAGCACCGTCATCGCGCCGGCCACGTTCAGGTCCTCCGCCGTCACCGGTTCCATCTGCCGTTTCGCGCGCAACCCTCCTGGCCGGCTCGTGCCGATGATGATCCGCCCCATGCGCTCGCGCAGGTCCGCCAGGCCGCTGCACATCGCCAGCGCCGCCATGATCTCGGAGGCCACGGTGATATCGTAGCCCGTCTCGCGCACCAAGCCGTTGTTGGCGGCGCCCAAGCCAACCACAATGTTGCGTAGAGCCGCGTCACTCACGTCCACCACCCGCCGCCACTGGATGCCGTCCGGGTCGATGTTCAGGCGGAACATGCGCTCCTTATCCTCGTCGCTCAGGTCAGAGGGCTTTTCCGATTCGATACCTAGCTTCTCCACCCGCTTGCGCATGCTCGGCGTGTACGCATCGTCCGGGCACAGCGCCTTGGCCAGGAAACTGGTGCTCCAGCGGGCCTCCTTTGCCATGCGGTTCGCAATCGCCGCGGCAAGCAAGTTGTGGGCTGCGCCGACGGCGTGGATGTCGCCCGTGAGGTGGAGGTTAAAGTCCTCCATCGGCACGATTTGGGCATATCCGCCGCCCGCCGCCCCACCCTTGATGCCGAAAGTCGGCCCCTGCGAGGGCTGGCGGATGCACGTGAAGACCTTCTTGCCAATATAGTGCAACCCCTGGCTCACGCCGATCGTCGTCACCGTCTTGCCCTCACCCAGTGGCGTGGGGGTGATGGCCGTCACGTCGATGTACTTGCCGTTGGGCCGATCCTTGAACTTCTCCAGCACGTCCAGGTGGACCTTCGCCTTCCACTTCCCATACATGTCGATGTCGTCCTCCGAGAGTCCGACACTCTTGGCAACCTCGACGATGGGAATGAGCTCAGCCGCTTGCGCGATTTCGATATCGCTCGGAACCGGTTCGACTCGCTTGACGGGCATCTGTTACCTCCTTGAATATGGAATGAACGTTCGGCTTACGAAATGCTTACACCAGACTCGATACATCACACCGCGCGCCCGACCGTCTGCGGTCGGCACCGTCTGCGGTCGGCAGCATCCGCTGCATCCCTGCCGGCATGATGTCCGCGGACGCACGGACGCACTACCAGTCTACCAACCTACCAATCTACCATCCCTTCAGAACAACCCCCCGCGCTCCGTGGGCAAAGGAGCAATATCCACAGACGGACCGACGGACGCATCGTCAATGTCCGCAATGTCCGCGCCTGGCCATTGTGACAGACAAGACGCCAGCGCGGCCTCCACCGCCTCTTGCATACAGCCAGCCGAGACCTGAATCAACGGCTCGCCGAGGGCCGGGTCCACGCCCATCGTCGTCAGACACGGGTAGTAATGGTGACATCTGCCGGCCTGAGCAACTGCTTCCCGCACATCCACCCCGGTCAATTGGGACGCCACAGCCCAGCCACATCCACACGGCGTATCCCGCTCCACCTCGACCTTCGAGATCCGCATCGCGCCGCCAGACCGTTCGCTCGCCTCACATTCGATCAGGAAAGCCGGATGGCCGAAATACCGGGTAAACTCACCGATCCACGGATCCTCGTAAGCGACCGCCTGCTGGCGAACGCTGTAGCTCCCATCCGTGAGAGAGCAGAATGGCTTAGGGAACACAGCGCTCACGCCCACTTCTCGCAGTTGGACCCGAAGCTGGCGCGCCAGCGAATCCGGCAGCCAGGCCGTGTTGTCTATGGGTGCAACCACGGCCCGAGCTCCCACACGCTCGACAATAGTCGGGAGAATCCGGGCCACACCCACGCTCTCCCCGAGCGAGAGCACCAGATCAGCCGCCGGAAGGTGCAACGGAAGAAACTTCAGCGGATCACCTACTACCGGGGGCACCGCAGAGGGAGCCCGCCACGCCCTGACGTCCCAGGTCGCGGGAGCGACGCGGCGGATGTTCTCGAGGATTCGCTGACCATAATGCTCCTGGAATAAAACAAGCAGCCGCAGCGTATCAAGGCTGCGGCTGTGCCAATCCACCGGCATGCGGATGGCCTCTAGCAGGTCCTCTACAGAGCGGCTCTGCTTCATCTGCTGGTAGTACGTGTGGATGCGATTGTCCTCGAGGCTCAGTCCAATGACTTTCACGCCCGGGATCGCTTCCAGTACCTTGGCAGCCAGATGGCTCTGTTTCTCCCCTCCAGCCTCAATGATCACTACATCTGGGGAGGCCTCCCGTGCCTGCGCAAGCGTGCCCGGGTCAGCAGATGCAAACCCAACCACTTCAATACCGGACTGACCAGATAGGAGGCTCTGAACGCCCTGAGCGAAGAGTGACTGGCTAGCGAGTATGAATACGCGAGAATGATTCATAGACACGGTAGAGACGCAAGATTTTGCGTCTGATTCTGGCAAGATTTTGCGTCTGATTCTGGCAAGATTTCGCGTCTGTTACTGGCAAGATTTTGCGTCCGATTATGCGAAAGAGGTCAAGCTTCGAATAACTGACTGCCGGTCAGTAAACCCATCCAATTATAACCTCTTTGCAAGGATTCGTCTATAGCCCTTATGGGCTAATTCGCTGCACCAATAGTCACATTGGGCTATCAGGCCAACCGCTTGGTACGCGAATGCGGGAGGAAATCCCCCGGTCAAGATGGATCTTCCGGCGGCAGACGCACCAGGCCGCGGCTTATGGCGCAGGCAGCAGCTTGCGTCCGGTTCCTGGCCCCCAACTTGGCCAGAATGCTGCGCACATGGTTCTTCACCGTATTGCGCGCGATAGACAACTTCTCCGCGATCTCCTGGTTGGACCAACCGTCGACAACCAGCGCCAGGACCTCGCCCTCGCGCGCCGAAAGTACGGCCTCAGCGGCGGGTTGCACGACCGATTGATTGCGTTGCGACAGATGGTGAAACAGCCTTCCGGCCATTCGCTGCGATACCGGCGTACTGCCCGACATCAAGGCGCGAAGTTGCTGAAAAAGCGTCTCAGGTGTGAGATCCTTGAGCAGGTAGCCATCTGCTCCATAGCGCACAGCAGCCGCCAGATCCTCCTCGTCATCGGAGACGGTCAACACAACCACCTTCACCTCCGGCATCTGCGCCTTGATGAGCCGCGTGGCCTCCAACCCATCGCACTTCGGCATCCGGATGTCCATCAGCACGACGGCCGGGCGCAGCGTTTGCGTCTGCTCGACCGCTTCCAGGCCATCCTGGGCCTCGCCAACCACATCGATATCCGGCTGCGCGTCCAACAGCCGGGCAAGTCCCTTGCGGAACAGCAGATTGTCATCCACCAGCAGAATACGCAATGGCTCCATAGATAGCGTCAATTATACCTGCTTCCGCCGTTGAGACAACAGGGGCATTCGCATCGTGCTGGCCTGTGAGTGGATGTAAACCATGACTACGCTGCCGCGGAGTCTGTGGCGCAGTCACCCAGTCCACCGACGCCGCGCTCGGCCGCTTGGAGCACCGGGAATACCATGCTACAATACCGCCGCCATCCAGGCGACAACCGACGCATAGTCCTGTCCCGTGCCGCCTACCCACCACTCAACCTCGACATCCACATCCCGCAAGATCACCACCGATCTATCGTCAGGATGCGGCTCATCGGCCCGCTTCGAGCAACCATGGCGTGATTGTGAGCCCCTCTACAGCTATCAAGAGGGAGATCACCAGACGTTGGGTGAGTGCAGTGGAGCACCCTCGTGCCCACGCACCTATCCACGCACCAGGCAAAGGCCCGGCGGGCGGTCTTCATCAAGCCCCATTCATACACGCAGGCAATGGAGGAGACTATGGCGACAAACACCAAGGAGTGCCCATTCTGCGGCGAGATCATCAAGGAGAAGGCCAGGAAGTGCCGCTTCTGCGGCGAGTTCCTGGAAGCCGGGCTGACCCGCGAGGACGTACTGGCGGAATACGAAGCCCGCGAGAAGGCACAGGCAGACACGGCTCCCCCGCCCGCAGAAGCGGCTGCGCCGGCACCGCCAGCGCAGGAAACAGCGGACACCTCCGTCGAGCAAGCTCCAGCCCCACCCGCTCAGGAAGGTGAAGCGCGCGTATCCGCAACCCCGCTCAGCGAGCTGTACCAGCGAATCGAGCAGATGCCCGATTCCCCGGAGAAGGAGTTGGTCAAGCAGAGACTGCAGCAGCTCACCGAGGAATCGGAACGGGGCGATGAGGCAGACGAAGGCAAGGTGGAGGAACTGGTCCAAGGCGTGGTGGACGTGCTGCCGGACGTGGCAGAGATCGCCATCAACACGCTGATCAACCCCGCCGGCGGTGTGACGACGCTGGTGCAGAAGGTCGCCGTCCGAGTGGGGAAGGCGATGAAGGAAAGAGCAGAGGAGGACAAGGAAGAGGAAGACAGCGAGGAGGAAGAAACTGAGGCCCCACAGGAAGCCGATGAGAACGCAGCTCCTGATGACGAGGCCGCTGCCCCAGAGACCCCGGCGGAGAAGACAGCGGCACTGGACAAAGTGGAGACCGGCAAGGCCACCGAAGCACTCAGCGAACTACAGAGTGAACTAGAGAAGATGTCGGATTCTCCGGAAAAGGAGTTGGTGGAGCAGGCGCTTGATCAACTCCAAGACGAGACCGCGGAGGCCCAGCAAGCAGCGGGAGAAGGGGAGGAGAAAGAAGAAACCGAGGGCGTGGCAGAAGACCTGGCGGAGGCGTTGCCGGAGGTAGGCGAAACCATCGTCAAGGTGGTCACGAAAGTCGTCGACAGCTCGAAGGCCCAAGCTGAGTAATCGCTGACCGAGACACTCTGGGCAGGCTCACGAGTGGCGGGACCGCCGGCCGCATGGGCATCCCGCCAGGTAGCGCTGCCCCCTTCAAGACCTTTGAAGGTCTGACAGACGCCAATAAGGAGGCAAACAAGATGGCTATGAAACAACTCTACCAGAACGACCCTCGCTGGAAGGACGCGCTGTTGGGACACGGCAAGAGCGAGACCATCGGCGCGTTTGGCTGTCTGCTCACCAGTATGGCCATGGTCGTCAATCACTTTGGTGGCGACGAGACCGTCGCTTCCTTCAACGAGAAGATGAGGAGTGGCAACGGTTTCGCCAACCAATGGGTCAAGCCGGCGATGATCTCAGCCGTGCACCCCGGCGTCAAGTATGAGAAAAGGGTCGAGTGCTCAAACCAGCCAGCGCCGATGGACGAGATAGACGCGGCGCTGGAGGCCGGATCTTTGGTCGTTGTCATGGTGGATCGCTCACCCAGGCCGGGCGTCCAGGGGCACTGGGTGGTCCTGCACGAGAAGCAGGGCGACGACTACCTGATATGGGACCCGTGGCAGTCTGAGGGTGCCCCCGACACGCTGAAGGGACGATACAGCCACGGCACACCGGCAGAAATCATTGAAGATGTGATCTGGTACTCGGGGCCAGAAGTCAAGGTGAAGGACCAGGCAAAGAGAAAACCGGCCCCCAAGCCAAAACCCGCGCGCCCGGCGGCACCGTCCAGGCCCACAAGGCCCACCCGCAAGCCAACGGCGGCTGCAGACGAATCATTTGTCGTGCAGCCCCTCGTTGATGGGCTCAAGATGCGGCGACAGCCGGAGATCCTCTCAGGCAACATCGTCAAGGAGTTGAAGAGAAGCGCCCGGTTGACACCGCTGGAACCGGTCTCCAGTGCTCAGGCCAAACTGGGTGAACATGGCCAATGGATGCACGTACGCGACGAAAAGGGCGATGAGGGGCACGTGGCCGCCTGGTACGTCACGCCGTTGCACGATCCCGCCTTGGGCGTACGCAAGGAGGGAGCAGGCGACGAGGATACGCCCACCAAACTCATGGTCGCGACTACGACTGAGGACGTGGCGTTCCGAAAGCAACCGCAGATCTCGGACGCAACGTTGATCGAGCGGGTGCCCCCCCGCACCGTGTTCGAGATCGTCGGGTCAGGCAACCCGGCGCAGCGGATCGGTGTGCACGGCGAATGGCTGAAGGTGAAAGCATCCGACGGCACGGTGGGGTACGTGGCTGCCTGGTACGTGGAGAGGGCATAGCCACCTCCCACCGCCGGCAGGGAACGGCCGATCACAGCCACGATGTATACGCGACAGCCCTCCGGCCCATTGAGGTCGGGGGGACTGTAGTGTCCCAGAACGTTATGCCATAATCGCAACCTGATGACACAGACAGATGCGCTGATCACGCACGTAGACGCGAGCGGCCCCTTTGTCCGAGTCACGTTCACCGCCCCAGCCATCGCGTTGGGTCTGGCCCCGGGGCGCTTCGTGATGGCCGATCTCGGCGGCTACCTGCGCACGCCACTCTTCCCCGCCCTTGTGGAAGCCGACCGTTTTGACGTGCTCATCCCACCAGAACGTCCGGCCGCCGCGCTCCGATCCGGGACCAAGGCCAACGTCATAGGTCCCTTAGGCCAAGGCTTCGAGGTGCCCACGTCAGCCCGCCGCCTGCTGCTGACCGCCGATACCGCCCATCTGCCGGTACTCCTGCCGCTGCTGGAACAGAAGCCCGGTTCCTCCATAGCCCTGCTTCTCTCAGCCCCCAGTGCCAGCGACCTCTACCCCATCCGGCTACTGCCCCCAGCCTTGGAGGTGCATGTCGTCACCGCTGACGGCTCCGCTGGCCACGAGGGGTCCGTTCTCGAGCCTTTCGCCGACCTGGCGCGCTGGGCCGATTGCATCTGTGTCGCCGATGATCCGACAGGCTATCCCGCGTTGGCGGAGATTGTGCGCAGGGTGCGCGTGGGGCCGGGCCCTCGCTTCGCCCAGGCCCTGGTTGTGCCGCCGATGGTGTGTGGCGTTGGAGTCTGCCAGGGCTGTGGCGTGGCCGTGGCAAACGGGGTCAAACTGGCCTGCACGGACGGCCCCGTGTTCGACCTGGCTGTGCTACGATGACAGACTCCTATGTGGAGGCCGTAGACCTGGCCCCTGGCCACAAGACCGGGCTAACGCTCGCCAACCCCGTGATGCCTGCGGCCGGCTGCTTCGGCTTCGGTTCGGAATACGCCGGGCTGGTCAACGTACGGGCGCTGGGCGCGATCGTCGTCGGCCCCGTCACTGCTAGACCGCGCCGCGGAGCCGAACCACCGCGTGCCGTGCCCCTTCCTCTCGTTTCGGGAGGGGTGCGCGGTGTGCTGATCCACGCCGGGCTGGCAAACCCTGGTATCGCGGCCGCCGTGCGCACCCATGCCCGCGCCTGGGCACGCTCTCCGGTGCCCGTTATCGTGCACGTCGCCGGTACCTCGCCAGACGAAGCCGTCGCCTGCTGCCGGCGACTTTCCAGCGTCGAGGCAGTGAGCGGCATCGAACTGGGCCTACCCGCCACCGCCGACTTCTACGAAGTCGAGGCGATCATCCATGCAGCCCGTGACGAGTCCCGTCCTCCACTCATCGTCCGGCTCCCACTCGCGAGCGCCGGCACGCTGTGCGAAGTGGCCGTCGATGCCGGTGCTGACGCGCTCACCGTCGCCGCTCCGCCCCGTGGTACCATGTGGTATAGCGGGCGCTTCGTCACCGGTCGACTCTATGGCCCGTTTGTGCTCCCATTGGCCCTGCACGCCGTGCGGCGCGTAGCCGAACTCGCGACGGTGCCGATCATCGGTTGCGGCGGTATCCACAGCGCGGAGGACGGCGCGGCTTTCCTGCGCGCTGGTGCTAAAGCCATCCAGGTAGGCGGGGCACTGTGGCACGACCCCAGTAGTGTAGCACACATCGCACGGTCTCTGGCACCATCAGCCAGGCGCACGTAACTTGCAGCCTGCACCCCATGTGGTATAGTACCGGCACGGCGAGGCGGATACGATGATATGATGAGAAAAGCAAGGACGTTCCTGTGACCAATTCGCGCAAATCTAGGCGAGGCCTATCCAGTGAAGGGACTGCAGCGCTGATCCTGAGCGCTGTCGGTACGGCCGGAGTGGTGGCGCTCTACTATCTCACTCCCGGGTTTCAGCCCATCGAGTTGCTGCTTATGTTCGTCATCGTCGGGCTGGCTGTTGCGGGCTACCTCCAGGGCATCATTCGTGGGGCCATGACTATCGTCCTGCTGTACATTGCCGTCGGTATAGCCGCCATTGTGTATCGCGCAAGCGCCCCCTACGCCCAGGCCCTCATGCAGGTACTAACACTCCTGCGAGACAGCGTGGTGTCACTGTTCGGAACCGGCCCGTCGGCCGCAACCAACTATGAGTTTGGTGCGGGGATCACACAGGGCACACTCGCCGTCTCCTTCGGTCTGGTGACAGCGCTCATCTGGGGGGTTCTAGAGATCATAAGTCGGGTATCGCTCAAGGACACAAGCCTGCCAAGGCTGGGGATACTGGACAACGTGGGAGGCATCCTGGTCTATCTGGTCGTCGGCATTCTGGTCGCCGCCTTCCTGTTTAACACCATTGGCTACGGCAAGTATCGGTCGACACACGACCGAGCGCTTCTTCGCCCCCAGTTTAACCGCGTGCTCTACTTCTGTTATACCACTCAGTGGTTTTGGTTCCAGGGGAGTCCACCCCCGATCTACGTCTATGATCTGCACCCACCGCGCTAGAAACCGAATAGTGCGCGCTGATCGAAGCGTGGTTTCCTGGAAACCCTGGTGGCAGGGCGGAGCTATCGCGTGAAGACGAAACATCTGTCCACGCTAGAGTTTCCCAAAGTCCTGGCTCGTCTGGCCAACTATGCCAGTTTCTCGGCCGGGGAGGAGAAGGCGCGCTCGCTCACGCCGGCGACTGACCTGCGCGAGATCCGTTGGCGGTTGGACACGACGAGCGAGGCCCGCGCCCTCCTGGATGCCAAGCCCGACACGTCACTGGGTGGCGCTCACGATATGCGGCCGGCGGTACGAACCACCCAGCGAGGAGCGGTTTTGTCCCCGCCGGAGCTACTCGACTTGCGCGATACGCTTGTGGCCGCCCGCAACCTCCACCGCACGCTGAGCAGGCTGAAGAACCAGTTCCCGCATTTGGCGCAGATCGCCGTCGTCATCCGACTCTGCCCAGAGATCATCTCCGAGATCAACCGGTGTCTGGACGAGCGCGGTGAGGTGCGTGACAATGCCTCGGCCGAGCTGGCCCGTATCCGTCGCGAGACACGCATCGCCCACGACCGCCTACAGGACAAGCTTCAGAACATCATTCGTTCGCCTCAGAATGCCACCTACCTCCAGGAATCGCTCATCACACAGAGGGAGGGCCGTTACGTCATCCCCCTCAAGTCTGACTTCAAGGGCCGCATACCGGGCGTCGTCCACGATATGTCTGCCTCAGGCGCGACCGTTTTCGTCGAGCCCCTATCCGTCGTGGGACTGAACAACGAATGGCGCGAGCTTCAACTGGCCGAGGCTCAAGAGGTACAACGCATCCTGGCCCACATCTCCGCCATCATTGCGGAACAGGCAACCGAGATCGAGGAAACGGTAGATGCACTGGCCCGATTGGACCTGGCCTTCGCCAAAGCCCAATACGCAGACGCCATCAACGCCACCGCCCCCGAACTGGTCGCGCTACGGCCAAACAGCAAAGCAGCCGGCGAGCCGGACGCCTACCATCCAGGTTCCACCATGCGGCTCATTGAGGCTCGTCACCCGCTGCTCAACCCCCAGACGGTCGTGCCTATTAGCGCGGTGCTGGACGACGAGACCCACGTGCTGGTCATCACCGGACCCAATACCGGCGGCAAGACCGTCAGCCTGAAGACCGTGGGTCTGTTGACCGTGATGGCCCAGGCTGGACTGCACATCCCGGTTGAGCCGGGTTCCGCCCTCTCTCCGTTCGAGACAGTATACGCCGACATCGGCGATGAGCAATCCATCGAACAAAGCCTTTCCACCTTCTCCGCCCATCTGACCAACATCTTGTCCTTTCTGGATCAGGCCGATGAACGTAGCCTGGTATTGCTGGACGAACTGGGTGCAGGTACCGATCCGGCCGAAGGATCGGCCTTGGCCCGTGCTCTGCTGGACCACTTCCGTCGCCGGGGGGCGGTGACGTTTGTCGCCACCCACTACCCAGAACTCAAAAGCTACGCCCAACTCACCGCCAGCGTGCGCAACGCCTGCGTCGAGTTCGACCCGCAGACACTCAGCCCGACCTACCACTTGACGATCGGTCTACCTGGTCGCTCCAACGCCTTCGCCATCGCCCACCGGCTGGGCCTACCGGAGAAGATCACCGATGCAGCGCGCCAGATGGTCTCCTCGTCCGAGCTGCGCACAGAGGATATGCTGGCTGACATCCACAAGCTGCGCATCCAGACGGCCCAGGCGCGTGATGAAGCGCACAAAGCGCGCACCGAAGCCGAGAAAGTGGCCCGCGATCTACGGGAGCGACTGGGTGAGATCGAGGAAGAGCGTCAGGAGATCCTGAGGCAAGCACGGGAGGAAGCAGAATCGGAACTCGAGGCACTGCGGGCCGAAGTACGTACCCTGAGAGGCAGTCTACGGGCCGCCGCCGCGTCACTGGAGACCACGACAGAGATCGAGGAAGGCATCGACTCCCTGGCCGATGACCTGGAAGCCATGCTGCCTGAAGCAGCGCAGGTGGTCTCCTTACCCGTGTCCGGAGTACCACAACGCCCCATCCGCCCGGGTGACACGGTCTGGGTACGTCCCTTGAACACAGAGGGGCAGGTCACCGAGATAGCCGGGGATGAGGCCGAAGTGCAGGTAGGACGGGCGCGTACTCGCGTCAACGTGGCGGCGTTGGAACTACGCACCCCGCCCCGTTCGGAAGTGCAAGACACAAATGAAGAAGAAACGGTCACCGCGACCACTGCCGTCCCTTCCCCTGGCGTGCGCCTGGACCTGCGAGGCTCCACTGTCGATGAAGCGCTGCAGCAACTGGATTACCGCCTGGATGCCGCTTCGCTGGCCGGGCTGCCGTGGATACGAATCATACACGGCAAGGGGACAGGCGCACTGCGACGGGCCGTGCGGGGCTTCCTGGCCGAACACCCGCTCGTCAGCACCTACGAAGCGGGCGGCGACCAAGAAGGCGGCGCGGGCGTCACCATCGCCAAGCTGGTGACGTAACTGGATCGTGGACAATGGACACTGGACTACCTGGACTTCCCATCTTCAGAGATAAAGGAGCGCCAACATGACGCCCATCCATATTGAAGTCTGGCTGTACGGACCTATAGCGCGCTACGCTGGCGAGCAAAGCCAGGGTAGCTATGCTCAACTGGATATCGAGCTGCCTCCGGGCAGCACCATGCAGGACCTTCTCGACCACCTGAAACTTCCAACCCAGGAGAGAGGGATCACCTTCGTCAACGGAAATCTGGCCGCGCTGCCAGGTCTCGACACCGATAGCGACCTGGTGCTGCAGGATGGTGACCGGGTGGGCATCTCCCACCGCCGGAGCATGTGGCCTTTTCAATATCGCTTCGGCGCGCACCTGACTCCCCCACTCCAGCAAGAGTTTCGTGACCGCCAGGATCGGGGCCTTCACCACGCCTACTCTGAGCCCTCCGATACCAACCCCACAGAATAGTCCGTCGCATACCCCAGACATTAGGCGTGCACCCGCCATCGGTTCGTCGTAAGGGCGGATGGAGACGTGCGGTGGCTGCCTTGTGCAACTGCGCGTATTGTGCTATCATAGCGCCATACCACAAACATAGTACTGCCATACCCAGAAAGTAGTATACAGGCTCCTCCGACTCACCACGCCCCCTTCCGGGGATGGCTGAGCGATAAGGCGCAGCGAGCAATCACTGCACCCGCCGTGTTAGCAAAGGAGGCACATCGAGGCCTGGGATTCAGTTCCCAGTCCCGTGTGATCTCCTTTTTGTTTTGCAGTCTGCATACCGGCACAATCCAAGCATGAAACCATTCCTAAGGAGGTAGTACAATGGCCAAGATTCTGCGTGTCAACATGACCGACCGCACCGCCACGTTCGAGGATGCACCCGACAAGTACAAGCACCTCGGCGGTCGCGGCCTGACGTCCACCATCATCTCCGAGGAGGTAGACCCCACCTGCCACCCACTCGGTCCGAACAACAAGCTCGTGTTCGCGCCAGGGCTCATCACCGGCACGAACGCGCCGACGTCTGGACGGATCTCCGTGGGTAGTAAATCTCCGCTCACCGGCGGCATCAAGGAATCCAACGCAGGCACCGAGTGGTCGCAACTGGTCGCCCGGCTGGGGCTGAAGGCGATCATCGTGGAGGGCTATCCCGAGGACGATGGCTGGTGGGGGCTGCACGTCACCAAAGACGGCGCCACATTCGTCCCCGCCGATGAGTACGTGGGCCAGAGTCTCTACGAGATCTTCCCTGGGCTCTTCGAGCGCTTCGGTAAGAAGGTCGGCATCATGAGCATCGGCGTGGCTGGGGAACAGAAGATGAGCATGGCAGGCATCTGCTTCAACGACATTGACGACCGGCCCAGCCGCTACTCCGGGCGCGGCGGGCTGGGCGCGGTGGCGGGGAGCAAACAACTCAAGTTCATCGTCGTGGACGGTGAGGGCGGACCCGGCGTGGAGATCGCGAACAAGGAACTCTTCGACCAGGGGCGCAAGAAGATGCTGCAGGCACTACGCAGCCACGCCATCACCAAGCCCGGTGGGGGGCTCAACTCCTACGGCACGGCTGTCCTCGTCAACATCGTCAACGAGGCCGGCGGCCTGCCCACCCGCAACTTCCGCGAGGGCCGCTTTGAGGGCGCGGCGAAGATCTCGGGCGAGGCCATGGCCGAATACTGTGAGCAGCGGGGCGGCGTCGGGACGATGGGACATCCCTGCCATCCCGGCTGTGTCATCCAATGCTCCAACGTCATCCCCAACCCCGATGGAACCGAGATGGTCTCCGTCATCGAGTACGAGACCACGTGGGCACTGGGGGCCAACTGCGGCATCGACAGCCTGGACACGATCGGCAAGCTGACCTGGCTGTGCAACGACATGGGGTTGGACACCATTGAGGCAGGAGGCGTGCTCGGCGTGGCGATGGAGGCAGGGTTAGCCGAGTTCGGCGATGGCGAGAAGGCCGTCGAACTCCTCGAGGAGATCCGCCAGGGCACCCCGCTTGGCCACATCCTGGGCAACGGGACCGAGTTCACCGCCAAGACCTTTGGCGTCCTGCGCTCCCCCACTGTCAAGGGACAGAGTATGCCGGCCTACGAGCCACGTGCGATCAAGGGCATTGGTATGACCTACGCCATCAGCACCATGGGCGCCGACCACACCTCCGGCTACACCATCGCCCCCGAGATCCTGGCCTGCGGCGGCGATTTGGATCAGTTTGACCGGGACAAGGCAGACGTGGTACGCGCCTTCCAGTACACGACGGCCTTCATAGACACCTCCGGCCACTGCCTGTTCATCGCCTTCGCCATCCTGGACATCGCTGAGGGCTTTGAGGGCCTGGTGGAAGAATGCAACGGCATTCTGGGCACGAACTGGACAGGGGACGACGTGACCCGTATCGGCAAGATGATCATAGACAGGGAAGTGGCATTCAACCGGGCGGCAGGCTTCACGCCGGCCGATGACCGTCTGCCGGAGTTCATGACGTACGAGAAACTCCCGCCCCACGACGTCGTCTGGGACGTGCCAGACGCGACACTGGACGCCGTCTTCGGAGATTAGGCCGCGTTGCCGTCTCCGCGGAGTGCTCCGCTCCGGCAGATTGGAACAACCTGTACGTACATCTAGCCTAGATCCAAAAGGCAAACCGCCGGGCCTACTCACAGGCCCGGCGGTCTTCGTCAACCAGTTGGATCGCGAGCATCCTGCTCGCAGCACCCTTGCGGCCAGGATGGCCGCAGTCCGAAGCAGTTGGCGCGCTAGGAATGCAGGTTAAGCACTACGACGGTCCCGCAGGGGTCCGCACTAACCCCACCGAATGATCCCACCACGGACAGGTCTCAGGCAGTAACCGGGAGGGCCTCGGTCCAGGAAAGACTCTGGGGCCACGCACCGGCACGGCTCCAGAAGTCCAGGTAGAAGCTCACAAGTCCTGGGTGTCGTTCGATCGTCCGCTTGGCCCGACAGCCCTGGCATCCTCCGGCCCGCTCGGCCAGTTCAATCGCCAGCAAGGTAGAGAAGCGAATGTACCTCTTGCATTGGGGACAACGCCACAGGAACTGCCCTGTTTGTGGGTCTATAGGATGGACCATGCTTACCTCCTTAGTTCACGTCACCTCACGTAGCGCTTACCCTGCGTCAAGCATAACACCTGACCGTTTCACACACCGTTTTACACAGCGTGTCGCGTGTCGTGTCAAAGAGAGACTTTGCCTGCTGAAACGAGACACCCGCACAAGAGCGTAGAATCGCGCGCTCGCTTCCTGTGTGATGCTATCTGTGCTATACTTGGAGACGATGAAACCAGGAGGAGATGCGCACAATGGGCCAGATCAGAATCCTATTGGTCGAGGACCACAAGATCGTACGCGAGGGAACACGGCAATTGCTGGAGCAAGCTTCAGACTTGACCGTCATCGGTGAGGCCGCCGACGGGGAGGAGGCTGTGCACCTGGCCGACGAACTGCGCCCTGACGTGATCGTCATGGACGTGCGTCTACCCAAGCTCAACGGCATTGAGGCCACACGGACGATCAAAGCCAAGCATCCGGATATGCCCATCTTGATCCTGTCCGCTTACGACAACGACCACTACGTCTTCCCGCTGCTCGATGCTGGAGCCAACGGTTACCTGCTTAAGACCACCGGGGGAGCCGATCTGGCTCAGGCCATCCGCACCATACACACAGGAGAGACAGTCCTCGATCCCTCCATCGCTCATAAGGTTGTGGATCGACTGACGCACAGGCAACTATACCGTAGCGAGGAGATGGCGGAGGGGCTCACCAAGCGCGAGATCGAGGTATTGCAGGCGGCGGCCAGTGGGATGAGCAATAGAGAGATCGGCGAGGCGCTATCCATCAGTCCGCACACCGTCCAGGTGCACCTGCGGAACATCTTCGGCAAGCTAGGGGTAGGCAGCCGGGTAGAGGCAGCAGCATACGCCTTGGTCCACGGATGGATTACCCTGGAGGAAGAGATTGAGTAACGCACGGCCCGGGGGAGGGCTGCGCCTCCAGCACCGATTGACGCTCATCGGCCTGCTTCCTGTCGCGTTTTTTGGCGCAGTGGTGACTCTAGTTAGCGTCTACGCCTTCCAGCAGATCTCTCTCAACCTCGTTCTGCAGCGCAACGCCGCACTGGCTCAGGTGGCAGCCGTAGGGGTGGCAAATGACCTGCACGCCTATGTGCGCCCGCTGCAGACTGTGGCCAGCGCCTTGACACAGCACGTCGGAGCGCCAGACCGCCAGGAGCAGATACTGAGGGAATGGGCTCCGTTCCTAGATTCGCTTGAGGGAGGGGTGGCCCTGCTGGATGAGAGAGGCGTGGCCATCGCCACCACACCTGGCCACGAACAACGCAAAGGGCTCGATTACTCCTTCCGGAGCTACTTCCAGACAACGCAGGCCACCGGCCATCCGGTCTTCTCGGCAGTGCTTGCAGAAAAACCATCCGGGCAGGACGCGGTCGTCATATCCACGCCCATATCGAATGACGATAGATTCGCCGGCATGCTCATCGGTGTGCTGTTTCTGGCGCATCATCCCTGGAGCAACAACCTAGAGCCGCTTCGCACACCTCAGGGAGGCCGGACCTACCTGGTTGACACCGCCGGGAACGTGATCTCCCATCCCGATGCGGCCCGGATCGGCGACACCATCAAGGAAGACGCTACCCTATGGCAACTGGCAGCAGAAGCCCAGCCTGCTAGCTTGCTCTACGACTCCCCGTCGTCTGGTGAGCGGCTTGTCGTCTCGTATGCGCCACTGCCTGACGTCGGATGGGGCCTGATCATGGAGGAGCCGTGGCGTGCCATCCTGGCACCCACGGTTCCCTACCAGTGGGCCGTGGGGGGACTCCTGACACTGGGGGTGACCCTCTCCATGGTGTTGCTGGTTCTCAGCGTGAGCCGGGCGATTCGACCGCTGACCGACCTGATCCAGGAAGCGATCCAGGTCTCAACCGGAGCCATCTTCCATCCCCTGCGCGCATTGGGGCCACCTGAGGTGCGTATGCTGATCGGTGTCTTCAATCGCATGGTGATCCGCCTGGCGGAACAGCAGGCCACGTTGCGTCGATATGCCATTCAGGTGCTCGAGAGCCAGGAGGAGGAGCGCAAGCGCATCTCCCGGGAACTGCATGACGAGACCGTACAAGACCTGGTAGGGCTCGTACAGCGCATCCAACTGTGTCGCGGCGCTATGCAGCGCGACCCGGCAGCAGCCAGGCAGCGCCTGAATGAAGTGCAATCCCTTGCCGAGGGAGCCCTGGCCGACGTGCGCCGCATGAGCAACGACCTGCGCCCGTTCATCCTGGAGGACCTGGGACTCTCGGCTGCGCTGCACGCCGTGTCGGAGGAATCAGCCGCACAGATGCCTGCTGCCCGCGTCCACTGTGAAATTGTGGGCGACGAGCGACGGCTGTCTCCAGAGTTGGAGCTAACTGTCTTCCGCGTGGTCCAGGAGGCGCTGACCAACGTGCGCAAACACGCACCGGCTGCGACGCAGGTCAATGTGACGCTCTACTTCGAGGAATGGGGCATCCTGGTGACGGTCGAGGACAACGGTCCTGGCTTCCAGCCTCCCGACATCCAGGCACTGGCCCGCCACGGACATCTCGGCCTTGCAGGCATGTACGAGCGGGCCAGCCTCTTCGACGGTGAACTCAGTATCACCTCTGCCCCCGGAGAGGGCACCACGATCACACTCCACCTGCCCAGTCCGAGGGAGCGGGAAGGATGAGGCACGCCTTCCCTGGCCGTTCGAGCACCCAATACCACAGATGACGTAGCCCCATACCCCGGTCATACTACCCAGCCCTATCCACGCGATAGGGCTTTTTCGTTGGCCAGAATACTCACGCTGAGGGATGCCGCGCCGGGGTTCTTCTGCTATGATTGCTAGTGAACCAAAGCGAAGTGTCCCAACGGATGCGGTCTATCCGCTCCGCTAGACTGACGTCACTTCGTGATGGAGGACAGAGAATCGACATGTTCAAACCACTTTCATTCGAAGACGCCGTCAAGCTGTTCAAGCAATGGGGCTTTGTGGTGGAACCCGGCCCTCGCCCCGAAGAGGTGACCCTGATTCTGGAGGGCCCCGACTACCGGACCTATTCCGTGTATGAAGCCCACATGCTTCCCCAGATAGCCGCCGTGGCTATGCAGGTCCGCTGGCAAAACGGCTTTGTGCCCCTCCGTACAAGAAATGCCGGGAGTTCCCGACAGCATGCGTTTCCGGGCGGAGCAGCCTCTCTTCTCAGAGCATGAGCGCCGAGCTAGGCTGAGGGCTTTGCAGGCGCACCAAGTAGACAATTGAATCATCTTCTCCGACTCACCCTGGGTAAGCGTACCCGTAACTCCCTCTGGGAAGGGTGAGCGACAAGGTGCGGGGAGCAATCCCCACACCCGCCGTGATTGCAAAGGAGGTCCTTCCACTGCCCAGGTAGCAGCGTCTGGGTGGAGCGGCCTCCTTTTTCATTGGAATCAGACAGGGTTACTGCACTCTGTTTCGCAAATGAGGAAGGAGGTGATGTGCAACCCTGGAGGATGCCTTGAGACAGACCGTGAAGGTCTTTCGAGCGATGTCGAATGAAAGATCGTTTTCGCAGGCAAAACATCGCTGTTGTTGGACACGTTCACAACCGGATGCACGATCCACGTCCGCGCGGTTCGGGGTCTTGCACCAGCCCTTTTGAAAGGATACTGCTCAGCATATCGCTAAGGAGAACAACCATGGCAAAAATCCTTGTGATCCACCCGGAGAAGTGTACCGGATGCCGAAACTGCGAGTTGGCGTGCTCATTCTTCCACGACGGAGAATTTAGGCCCTCCACGTCCCGGATCACGGTGCACAACTGGGAAATAGAAGGCTTCTCAGTGCCGATGGCGTGCCAGCAGTGTGAGGATGCCCCCTGTGTGGCTGTGTGCCCCACTGGCGCGATGCACATCGATCCCGCGCTCAACTGCGTGGCCTGGGATCAGGAGAAGTGCATCGGCTGCCGCATGTGCACGTTGGCCTGCCCCTTCGGCGCCGTCTTCTACCAAACGCCTGGCCGGATCATCAAGTGCGACCTGTGCGGGGGAGAGCCGGAGTGTGTGGCCTTCTGCCCAACCCACGCCCTGGAGTACGTCGAGGAGACCGATGCCGTCAGAGGACGCAAGAAGGCTTTCGCAACTCACCTCAAGAAAGCCTTTGAGGAGGTAGGCTAAGATGACCGGCTGGACGGGCACAATTCTGCGTGTCAACCTGAGCGACAGTACAGTCACCAAAGAGCCCTTGGACCCCGCGCTCGCCAAGCGCTTCATCGGCGGACGCGGCCTGGGCACCAAGATCATGTTCGACGAGGTACCTCCCACGACAGATCCCTTTAGTCCGGACAACAAGCTCGTTTTTGCCCCCGGCCCGCTCTCGGGCACCTTCGCACCATCTGCCAGCCACTTCGACATCGTCACGAAAGGGCCGCTGACGGGAACCATCGCCGCGTCGAGTTCCGGTGGATCATTTGGTCCAATCCTCAAGTACGCTGGCTACGACGCACTCATCGTCGAAGGCAAGGCCGAGAGACCAGTCTACATCTGGATCAAGGACGACAGTGTAGAGATACGGGACGCCGAGGAACTGTGGGGCAAGCAAACGCCCGAAACCACCGAGGCGGTTCGCGCGGCTACGGACGAGGAAGCCAGCGTGGCCTGCATCGGTCCGGCAGGAGAGAAGCTGGTCCTTTTCGCCAATGTGATGAACGAATGCAACCGCGCGGCCGGTCGCACCGGTGTCGGCGCGGTGATGGGGTCCAAGAATCTCAAGGCCGTGGCGGTGCGCGGCACCGGCGGGGTGCAGGTAGCCGATCCCTCGGCCTTCCGCGAAGCGGTGATGACGGCACGTCAGATGATCCAGGCTCACCCAGTGGGCGGCACCGGGCTGCGCGTGTATGGCACCGACGTATTGGTCAACATCCTGAACGATACGGGTGGCCTGCCCACCCGCAACTTCCAAGACGGCTACTTCCCGACAGCCGGCAAGGTCGGTGGGGAGGCCCTGACCGAGAACGTACTGGTGCGCCCCCGGGGCTGTCACTCGTGCATCATCAGTTGCGGCCGTGCCAGCGAAGTGACCAATCCGAAATTCGCTGGCCGCGGGGAGGGCCCCGAGTACGAGACCGCGTGGGCGTTCGGCCCAGACTGCGGCATAGACTGTCTCGACGCGGTCACCAAGGCCAACTTCCTGTGCAACGAGTTCGGCATGGACACCATCACGCTGGGTTCAACTATCGCCTGCGCCATGCACATGTACGAGGACGGCATTCTCACGCTCGAAGACACAGACGGCATACCGCTCACCTTTGGCCATGCCGAAGCACTGGTTGAGATGGTGCGCAAGACCGGGACGCGCGAGGGCTTCGGCGACAAGCTGGCACTGGGCAGCTACCGGCTGGCCGAAAGCTACGGCCACCCCGAGTACTCGATGACCGTCAAGATGCAAGAGATGCCGGCCTACGACCCGCGTGCGATCCAGGGCATTGGCCTCGAATATGCCACGTCCAACCGTGGTGCCTGTCACGTGCGGGGCTATACGATCGCAGTGGAGGTCCTGGGCAACCCAGTGAAGATAGACAAGGACGCGACCGAAGGGAAGGCGCAGTGGGTCATCACCTTCCAGAACCTGACGGCGGCGCTGGACGCTTCGGGCGCGTGCCTGTTCACTACTTTCGGCATCGGTGCGGACGAGCTGGCGACGCTGGTCAGCACGGCCACCGGCGTCGAGTACTCCACCGAGGAGTTCATGAAAGCAGGCGAACGGATCTGGAACCTCGAGCGTCTCTTCAACCTCAAAGCAGGCCTCGGGGCTGCGGATGACACACTGCCCGAGCGTATGCTGAAGGACCCCATCAAGACGGGCCCGTCGAAGGGATGCGTGAGCCATCTGGATCAGATGCTGCCGGACTACTACCAACTCCGAGGCTGGGACGAATCGGGCGTGCCCACCGAGGAGAAACGCGGGCAACTGAGCCTATAGAGCGGCAGAAACCCAGACTCTCCCAGGGAAGCATCGGCGGGCAGGCATCGCCCGCCGGTGCAACTCCCTCCGCGAGATCACGGAAGAGATGAGGCGGACCAACTGCGTCCGAGGATGAAGTGCATCCGAGGACAAAGGGCATCCGCAAAGACCAGCAAGGAGAGATCTGCAATGGATTACCTGATCATCGGAGGCGGTCCAGCCAGCGTCAGCGCCGCAGCGACCATCCGTAGGGTTGACGGGCAGGGCAAGGTTACCATCCTATCGAAACAGGACAGAAAGCCGTACGCCAGGATGACCCTGCCCTACCTGCTCGCCGGCACTATGCCCGAGCACGACCTCTTCCTAGCCGAGCCCGAGGGGGTCGAGATCCTATTGGGCCAGGAAGTCACGAAGGTGGAGCCCGACAAGCGCCATGTGAGCACGTCTGCGGGCGAGGTCTTTGCCTACGACAGACTCCTCATCGCCAGCGGAGCCGCCCCCAAGAAACCATCCATTCCAGGAGGGGACCTGCCTTTCGTCTTCACCGTGCGAGACCTGCCCGACATCCACGACATGCACAAGTGGGTAAATGCACGGACAGGGCGGGCAGTCATCGCCGGCGGGGGGCCGGTGGGCCTTGAAGTCGGGGATGCGCTGCATGGACTGGGCATGCAGATCACGTACGTGATCGGTTCCTCCCAAGTCTTCTCTACCGGCCTGGATATGCCCGCCGCCGAGCTGGTGGAGCGCAGAATGGTCGAGCAGGGCGTCGAGGTCCTAAAGGGAGAACACATCGCCGAGATCAGAGAGGGAGGCGAGGTGCGCTTGAGTTCCGGGGAGACGCGGGCGTGCGACATGGTCGTCTTCGGAAAAGGCGTTCAACCCAGCGTCGGCTTCCTGGGAAATAGCGGGATCAAGACCCGGACAGGCATCGTCGTAGACGAACACCAGGAGACGAACGTCACAGGCATCTACGCCGCGGGCGATGTGGCCGAGGCGATGGATATATGCTGCGGCCAGTGGCGATGCAACGCCATCTGGCCCATAGCGATCGAGCAGGGCAAGGCTGCGGCGTTGAACATGGCGTCAATCCCCGTCGCCTACGGGAGCAGCGTCTCCAGAAACATCTTGCGCGCCTTTGGAGTATCCATCTTCGTCGCCGGCATGGGCAAGCGGGACGATATGGACGTGCGGCGGCACAACAGCAGGGGCTCTTATCACAAAGTCGTACTTGAAGACGGCATTCTCAAGGGCTCAATCTTCATCGGGGAGTGCAGAAACGAGGGCTTCTACGTCCAAATGATGAAACAGAAGACCGATGTATCCCCGTTCGCCGACAGGCTCCTCAAGGGCACGTTCTGCCATCCGCGCTTCATGCACCACAGCCTGAATACGTAAAGCCGTACAGCACCCTACGCAGGGGACACGCCACGGCGCATCCCCTCCCTGAGACCGGAGAATCACCGGGCCCGCCAGGGGGTCCGGTGATTCTCGCTTCTACGCCCACCGTCAGGAGAATCCCCGAGACAAGTGCAACTTGCGCCTGGGACAAGTTCGCATTATACTATCCTGTAGACCTCTAACAACGCAATCATCTCATAGCTGCCGCCTCGCGCGAAGTCGCAGCAGCGTATTGGCACGGAGTCGAACTGCGACATCATCCGTTTCCACGCCCGTCGCCCGACAAGGTATGGCGGGCCTGTGTGTTGCACCGTCCATGCGACAGGCGAAATGGGCACCTACCCTGATGGCGTGCACAGGATGAATGACAAGAGCGGATCAACAAAGACACTCGCCACGGAACTGGCACAACTGCGCAAGCGGGTTGCCGAACTGGAGGCTTCGGAACCCGCGTATCGGCGGGCGCAGCAAAAGGTAGAGCACCTCAACCTCGTGCTGCGTGCTATCCGCAGTGTCAACCAGCTCGTCGCCCGGGAGAAGGACCGCGACCGTCTCCTGCGATCCGTCTGCGACTGCCTCATTGAGGCGCGCCGCTACCACAACGCTTGGATCGCGCTACTGGATGAGGATGGCGGGCTGGTCACGACGGCGGAGGCCGGTCTGGGCAGCCGCTTCCGGCCCATGGTTGAACGGCTAAAGCACGGTCAACCGACCGCCTGCGCGCGACAGGCACTCGCCCAGCCAGGACCAGTGATCACCACCGATCCCGCCCTCACCTGCACTGACTGTCCTCTGGCCGCCCAGTACGGTGAGCAGGGAGCGATGACCGCTCGTCTGGAGCACGCCGGCACAACCTACGGCTTGTTGTCCGTCTCCACGCCTGCGCATCTCGCCGTCGATGAGGAAGAGTGCACGCTGTTTGAGGAGGTCGCCGGAGACATCGCCTTTGCCCTGCACGGCATCGAACTGGAGAAAACACGCCGTCGAGCGAACGAGACGATACGCGCCCTCTTGAATGCCCCCACCGAGGGAGCCATGCTGATTGACATGGATGGCATGATCCTCGCAGCAAATGAAGCCATAGCCCGCTCCTTGGAACATAGCCCGGACGATCTGCTCGGTGTGTGCGTGTACGACCTCCTCCCCCCCGAAGTTGCCCGGTCCAGGAAGGCGCGCGTGGCCGAGGTAGTTGCTTCCCGGAAGCCCGTCCGCTTTGAGGATGCGCGGGCAGGGAGGACCCTCGACAATCACATCTATCCAGTCTTTGATGAACATGGAAACGTGATAAGCCTTGCTGTCTATGCCAGGGACTTCACCGACCAGGTGCTGGCCGAGGAGAGGCTGAGGAACCACGTCGCTGATCTTGAGTTCCTGTCAGGCACGGCGATGGCGCTCGTCGAGTACACATCCAACGGAGACATCTACCGGTTCATCGCGAACAGGCTTAGGGAGCTTAGCGGCGACTCCACCGTCGCGGTCAGTCTATACGACAAGCCTTCGGACAGTCTTGAGATCCGCGCCGTCGCGGGCCTTGGCAAACGGGCTGAGAAGCTCTTCAGGATCTTGGGGCGAGATCTCGTGGGCATGCGCTATCCCGTCACCGACGCAGAGGCAAAGCGCGCACTGCTGAGTGGCGAACTGATGGATGGTCCCCAGGATTTGCACGAGATCTCCTTTGGGGTACTGCCGAAAGGCGTCGCCCGGATGCTTGAAAGATTCATTGGTCTGGGCGCAACGTACGTGATCGGCTTCGTTTCCAAGGGCGAGCTATTCGGGAGCGCCCTGATCCTCACGCGCAAAGGGACCAAGCCGAGAGACCGAAGTACCATCCACACCTTTGTACATCAGGCCGCGGTGGCGTTGCAGCGGCAACAAGCCGAGGAGAGGCTGCAGCGGTACGCCGACCGCCTGAGTACGCTGCGCGCGATCGACGCCGCCATCCTGGCTGCCTGGTCACCGCAGGAGATCGGTCAGGCAGCGCTGCAACACATCCGTCAACTGGTGCCCTGCCGTGGCGCTGGCATCGTGACGTTTGATCTCAAGAATCAAGAGGTCATAGTCGTCGCCACGGAAAACGATGGCCAGTTCGAGGTCGTCCCAGGGATGCGTCTGCCATTGGAGGGAGGCACGGAGGTCATCGAGACGCTTCGACAGGGCCAGGTTCTCGTTGAGGAGAACTCATCTGCCATCCCGCGGCCGCCGTCGGCGATCCAGGCGCTGCAAGCCGCGGGATTGTCCACCCACGTCGCCGTGCCGCTCATTGCACGAGACGAACTGATCGGCGCTCTGCGCCTGGCGCTAGAAAGCCCCGACGCTTTGGCCCCGGAACACATGGACATCGCCAAAGAGGTCGCTGACCAACTTGCTGTGGCGCTACACCAGGCCCACCTGCGCGCGGCCCTGGAAGCCGAGCAGAAGCGGCTCGATGCGCTCGTGAAGCACCTACCCGAGGGCGTCCTCCTACTGGACCGCGAGCGGCGTATCCTGTTGGCCAACGCGGCGGCCGAGAGCATCCTGCCCGCCCTCACAGACGCCGCCGTCGACGATGTGCTGACCCATCTGGCGAACCGCCCAGCAGAGGAGCTGTTGCAGCCCCCGCCCAGGGGATTGTGGCACACAGTGGAGACCCCCGGGCCGCCGCACCGGATCTTCGAGATAGCAGCACGGCCGGTGAAGACGGAGGCCGCGGACGCAGCCGACCGCAGACGGTCGGGGTCAATGTCCGCAATGTCCGCGGACGCACGGACGGACGCAGGTTCAATGTCCGCGTCTAGCCGCGCATCGCAGGACACACACGGGTGGGTGCTCCTGATGCGGGACACCACCGAGGAACGGCATGCCCAGCAGCGGATCCAACACCAGGAACGTCTGGCGGCGGTGGGGCAACTGGCCGGAGGCATTGCCCACGACTTCAACAACCTCCTGACCACCATTATGCTCCACGCGCAGTTGTTGCTCCGCGGGCACGATCTGCCCAAACCCGTTACCTCAGGGCTGAACACCATCGTCGGGGAGGCACGGCAAGCGTCACGGTTGGTGGGGCAGGTCCTGGACTTCAGCCGGCGCGCGCCCATCGAAACCCACCCCCTGGACCTCAACCCGTTCATCGACGAGAGCATGCGTATGCTGCAGCGTACGATCCCAGAGAGCATCTCCCTCCACCTGGAAGCAGGAGAGGAAGCACACACGGTCTGCGCCGACCCCACCCGGATTCAGCAGGTGGTCATGAATCTGGCCATCAACGCCAGGGACGCCATGCCGAAGGGGGGGGAACTGCACATCAAGCTATCGAAGGTCCACGTCGCGCCGGGTGAGAAACCGCCGCTCGCGGACATGGTGCCCGGTGAATGGGTGTGCCTGGCAGTGAGCGACACGGGGACGGGGATCGCGCCGGAGGTGCTGCCCCACATCTTTGAGCCGTTTTTCACGACCAAGCAACGTGGCCAGGGGACAGGACTGGGGCTGGCCCAGGTGTACGGCATCGTCATGCAGCACGGGGGACACATCGGGGTCGAAACGGAGGCGGGGCACGGGACAACGTTCCGCGTGTATCTGCCCGCTCACAGGGAACGCATTGAAGAAACGCGTGTTGAACCACCACCACTGGCAGCTCCACGCGGGCACGGAGAGGTCATCCTGCTGGTGGAGGACAACGAGACCATACGGGAAGCAGGGCGCAGGTTTCTGGAGACATTTGGCTACCGGGTGTTAACTGCAGCGGACGGCAGGGAAGCACTGGACCTGTACCGGTCGGCGGACCCCGTGGATCTGGTCGTGACGGACATGGTGATGCCGGAAATGGGGGGCAGGGAATTGGTGCAGGAAATGCGACTGACGAGTCCAGATCTCAAAGCTGTGGTCATCACCGGCTACGCGCTGGAGGAGGACCTCGGCGAATTGAAAGAAGAAGGAATCCTGGCTATCATCCAGAAGCCATTTGACATCGAAGTCCTGGCAGACGCAATCCGCCAGGCCCTTGATACGACCTGACACAGATCGATCCAGGCTATCTGTGACTGCAAAGCTGCCGCGCTTACGAGAGTCCGGCAGCTTCGTGTTTTCGGACTCCTCCACCGCGTGATCAACCACACCATCTTACTTGCTCAAGTATATCTCCCTTCGCACCACCGGAGCCGCTATCGCGATGGTGCGCTATCCGCGATACCCTTGACACACCGTTGGACACGCTCCGTGCAACACCCCGCGAAACGACCCGCTGTTAGCATAGGATAGGCATCGCGGATTGCTCCAATCCGGTGGATTGTTCCAATCCGGCGGATTGTTCCAATCCGTGGCTCAAGCACTGGGTCATCCATTAGAGGTGCACGTTGTCCAACGGATTGGGACAATCCGCGGAACCTGGCAAGCTTTCCACCGCGCTGCTCATTATGGCGATCGGCGTTTCTCTGCTGCCGATCACCCCCACGCCCGTTGTCAAAGCCCAAATTCCAAATCCCAAGCCCCAAAGACAACCCCCACGTCTAGAGGCTGCGCTGGCGGCCCGGAGGGTGGATCTTGACCCTATACTCGCACCGTTTGCCCTGACGGGAAAGCCGGAGATCGGCGAAACGTGTGAAGCACCGACACGCTCCACAGTTACGACAGGCTCCTCCCCAGTTTCAGGTTTCGTCCCCCCACCCGTGGACATCTCACACCTGACAGGGCAGCGAGTGGAAGGAAAGGCACACCGTCTCCAGGGAATGGACACCCTTGGGTCACTCCCCTCCGACTGGGACTGGCGCATTCAGGATAAGGTCACCCCGGTGAGGGACCAGGGAGCGTGTGGCTCGTGCTACGCCTTTGCGGCCCTCGCGGACATCGAGTCCAGGCTGCTCATCGCCGGATCACCGGCCTACGATTTATCGGAGAACAGCGCCAAGGAGTGCAACTGGTACGAACTCCACGATTTCTACGGCGGCACCAGCTGCAGCGGCGGGAACTACCACCTGCTCGCCAACCTGTTCTCACAGAGGGGGACCACGCTGGAGACGTGTGACCCATACGTGGCCGCCGACGTGGCCTGTAACACCACCTGTGCCTACCAGAAGACACTGCTCGACTGGCACATCATCTCGGGCAACGCCATGCCCGACACAGATGTGCTCAAGGATTACGTCCTGAACTATGGCCCCGTCTACACCACGATGTACGCCTCCTTCCCCGGCTTCAGCACCTATGATGGCTCCCACACGCTGTACTATGCCGGAACGCAGACGCCCAATCACGCCGTGCTGATCGTCGGCTGGGACGACGGTCTCACCCACGCCGGGGGGAGCGGCGGATGGATCGTCAAGAACAGTTGGGGCACCGACTGGGGAGACGACGGGTATTTCACCATCGCCTATGGCTCGGCCAACATCGGCATGTACTCCTCATTCGCGTATCACTGGCAGGACTACGATGCCAACGGCAGCATTCTGTATTATGACGAGGCCGGGTGGACGACCGCCTGGGGATATGGCGACACGACCGCATGGGGCCTGACTACGTTCATCCCATCCAGCGACACATACGCCACGCGGGTGGAGTTGTGGACCAGCGACGAGACGAGCGACGTAGATGTGTATCTCTACGACGACTTCGACGGGGCAGGGCCGAGCAACCTGTTGGCGCAGGAGTTGAACGAGCACTTCGCCGAGGCGGGCTACCACTCGCTGCAACTGAGCTCACCCGTGCCGCTCACGAGCGGGGACGAGGTGATCGCAGTCGTCAAGATCACGAACGCCAGCTATGGATTCCCTATCGCGGCCGATGCCATAGGCCCCCACGAGACCCAGCGCACGTACATCAGCCATGGCGGAACGGATGGGACCTGGTATGACTTGGGGATGAACCAAGCGGATGACGTCGCCATCCGCTTGCGCACTTCCGACGCGGTAGAGGTTATACCCACGCCCACACCCACCCATACCTCCACACCTACACCAACGAACACGGACACGCCTACGCCCACAGCAACTCCGACGCCCACAAGCACACCGATGCCGACACCCACGAATACACCCACTCCGACGCCCACGCCCCCTGTGTCTACAATCACTGAGGTACGCCCTGTCGAAGGGTTCAACGACGTTGTGGTCAGCATCGACGTGTTCGGCTTCAACTTTCCACCAGACGCCCAGGTCAGCCTCGGCACGTCTCCCCCGACTGGGCTATCCACGATCTACATCGACCACACACATCTCGTGGCAAAGGTGCCCGCCGGTCTGCCGCCCGGCGACTACGATCTAGGCGTAGCAGGTGAAGCTTACAGCAGCACGCTGGCGAAAGCGTACATCGTTCTCGACGCCACCCAACCGGCGGATGACCTGCGTGCTCAGTCCTACTACCTATGGACAGACCCTGAGACACCGCTGGAGGGCGAAGGCGTGTCCCTGGGATTGGTGGTGGAGCGCGTGGGCGGTACGCAAGGGCTGATCCAGATCCCAGTCCGGTTCTACCTGGGCGACTTCGACCAGACAGCACGGATCGGCGACGCATACCTGGCCGGCATCGGGGCGAACGACACAGCCAGCACGAGCGCGCTTGCCTGGGGCACACAGCCAGCCGGGCGCTACACCATCTTCGCCGAAATTGACCCCGACGACATCGTGGCGGAGACGAATGAGACGAACAACGTGGTCAGCCGTACCGTGACCATCCAGGCACCTCTGGTAGACACGACCCCGCCGGTACTGACGAGTCTTCTGGTCAACGGCGGTGCGGGCCACACGATGACACGCGGCGTGACGCTCACCGCCAGCGCGACCGACGACACGGGACCGGCTCAGGTCTACTACGTGGAGCAGCACTACAACGCCGGCGCTCGGACCTGGGTGCCGGTGCAATGGACAGGCTGGCTGCCGTACGCGCACCAGCCCCACTTGTGGACACTGCATCCCGGCACAGGGCTGCGCTACCTGCAAGCCTGGGCAGCCGACGCGGCCGGGAACGTATCCCGTGCCTCCCTGCGCGCTCAGATCAACTACACGCCCGCATCGGACCACGTGGCAACCGGTGAGACGAGGGCCTACCGTTGGCTGGCAGAGGCCGGGCAGTGCTTCCGGGCACGGGTCACCCCGGCCTATGGGGACCCCGACCTGTACGTCTGGCCGCCCCGATACCAGAGCGGAGGCAGCTACTGGTACAGCATCAACGGTCCGGGTGAGGTGGAATACGTGCAGTTCCAGATACCGGAAGACGGTAACTACCAGATCGAGGTGGAAGGGATCACAGAATCCGATTACGAGATCGCCGTGGAGATCAGCGACTCCTGTCCCGCTAACCCAGCGACCAGGTCAGGGCATTCCGAGCATAAGGTCTACGGCGAGTCTGGCACCAAGACACCGCGAGAGCTGCCCATCGTGCCGGTGGACAGCGAACCACCCGGCCAATTGGTCGTGCCGTCACCACTAAGAGACCTCTTGAACGAATATGTGTATCTCCCTCTCGCCATTCGTACGTACGGCGCGCTCGCTGCCTGTCCCTAGATTGCCCACAAGGGCCATCCACCGGCCCTCAGAAACCGGGTTTTTCACGCGATGGCACATCGCCCGATGGCACATCGCCAAAAACCCGGTTTCTTCCCCCACCCCCAACAGACCGTAGGCGGACATCCCGCTTCAGGACGGATCAGGACGCTCCGCGAGATCCTCTGCACAACACGCAAAACACACCTCTTGACATATAGAGGCTTCCTCATATACTTCTAGACAGGCGAATGTAGAAATGGAGGTAAGGTGATGCGGACATTGACCGGGCGTCCGAAGACGGTCATCGGGGCCGCGTTGGGCGAGTGCGCGCACGTCGCGGGCGTGCTGAACTTCCTGAGACTGGCCGAGGCTGCGGGCTGGCGCACCGTGTTCCTGGGGCCGGCGGTGTCCATCGAGGAAGTGCTGCAGAGCGCCCGGCGTGAGCACGCGGAATTGGTGGGCGTCTCCTACCGGCTGACTCCCGAGACCGGTGAGCAGTTGCTGGCCGAATTCGCCGAAGGCGCAGACGAGTTGCGCACGGCCGGCGTGCGCTTTGCCTTCGGCGGGACGCCGCCCGTGGCCGAACGGGCGCGCGCCATCGGTTTCTTCGAGCGTGTGTTCGACGGCAGCGAACCATCGGAGACCGTATTGGCCTACGTCAAGGGCCAGTCACAGGCCGAGCGAACCGAGGAATCCTTTCCCCAGACCACGGTGGAGCGCATCGCATGGAAAGCCCCCTACCCCATCATCCGGCACCACTTCGGCCTGCCGACGGTGGCGGCCACCAGAGAGGGGATCGCAGGCATCGCCGAGACCCAGGCGTTGGACATCGTCTCGCTGGGGATTGACCAGGACGCGCAAGCCAACTTCTTTCACCCGGAGCGACAGAACCCCCGCAGCCGGGGTGCAGGTGGGGTACCGGTGCGCAGCGCTGATGACTACCGGGCGCTCCATGCCGCCAGCCGGCGCGGCAACTTCCCCCTCCTGCGCACCTACTCCGGCAGCGACGATTTCATCCGCCTGGCCCAGATGTACGTGGACACGATCCACATCGCCTGGTGTGCCATCCCTATCTTCTGGTTCAACCAGATGGACGGGCGTGGCCCATGTGATCTCCAGAGCTCCATCCGTGAACACCAGCGCGTAATGGCCTGGTATGGGGAACGAGACATCCCGGTCGAATTGAACGAGCCCCACCACTGGGGCATGCGTGACGCGCCCGACGTGATCTTCGTGGTCTCGGCCTACCTGTCGGCCTACAACGCGCGCGCCTTTGGCGTGCACGACTACATCGCGCAGATGATGTTCAACAGCCCGCCCGGCACCTCGGATGCGATGGACCTGGCGAAGATGCTGGCCTGCTTGGAAATCACCGCTTCTCTCTCCCTGGAAAAGGAAGAGACCGGGGCAGACATAGCACAAGCTGATCCAGACGCGCGATCAACGCCCGCCGCGTCCGGTGGCAGTCCCTTCCGCATCTGGCGTCAGACGCGCACGGGGCTGCTCAGCTACCCTTTGGATCCAGAGGCGGCCCGCGCCCACCTGGCTGCCAGCGTCTACCTGCAGATGGCGCTGCGGCCTCACATCCTGCATGTGGTTGGCCATACCGAGGCGCACCACGCCGCCTCCGCCGACGACGTGATCGCGGCCTGCAAACTGGCCCGGCGGAGCATCGAAAACGCGCTTCGTGGTCAGCCAGATATGAGTGCTGACCCCGCCGTCCAGCGGCGCAAGGCGGAACTGATCCGGGAAGCACAGGTGACCCTGCGGGCCATTCGCGCCCTGGCAGAACCCAACGTAGAGGACCCACTCACCGATCCGGCCACGCTGACGCGGGCGGTAACAGGGGGCGTGCTGGATGCCCCACACCTGCGCAACAACCCGTTCGCGCAGGGGGAGATCGTTGCACGCGTAGACGCGCGTGGCGCGTGCGTAGCCGTGGATCCGGCCACGGGACAGGCGCTTTCGGAGGAAGAAAGACTTGCCAGTCTGGGCATCCGGTTCGACGCGTAGCAAACCGCGCCTGCATGGACGCGCTCTTGTGCGCGTTCGACTCACAGATCAACCAGACCACCCTTAGTCATCTTAGCACTCGCTTCTGTTCAGTTAAGGAGGAAATGCATGGCTAAAAAGACGCGCTACACAGTTATCGGCGCAGGCAACGGCGGCAAGTCCATGGCAGCACACCTGGCGCTGATGGACTTCAGCGTCACATTGTACAACCGCACGCGTGAGCATATTGCAGCGATCAAGGAAAGAGGCGGGATCGAGCTGGAAAGCTTCGAAGGCGGACCTCGCGGTTTCGGCCGGCTGGCACTGGTCACCTCGGAGATTGGCGAGGCAGTGGTGGACGCCAAGGTCATCATGGTCGTTGTGCCCGCCACAGGCCACACTGACGTCGCCAAGGCCACCGCCCGTCACCTGCGCGACAAGCAGATCATCCTCCTCAACCCCGGGCGCACCGGCGGCGCGCTTGAGTTTGCACACGTGCTCCGCGAGAGCGGCTGCACGGCCGATGTCACTGTGGCCGAGGCAGAGACATTGCTCTACGCCTGCCGCTCCGAAGGCCCGACGCAGGCCCGCATCTTCCGCATAAAAGACGCCGTGCCACTGGCTGCGCTCCCAGCCACCCGAACAACCAGGGTACTGGAAGCGCTGGCACCAGCCTTTCCGCGCTTCATTGACGGGGTGAGCGTACTGCACACCAGTCTGGACAATATGGGGGCCATTTTCCACCCGGCGCTCACCATGCTCAACGCCGGGCGTATTGAATCCACCGGCGGTGAGTTCCAGTTCTACATCGACGGCGTGACCCCATCGGTAGGCCACGTCCTGGAGGCGCTGGACAGAGAACGCGTGACGGTAGCGGCCGCGCTGGGCATCCGCGCACGCACGGGGATGGAGTGGCTGAAGATGGCCTACGAAGCCACCGGCGCGACGCTGTACGAGGCGATCCACAACCAGCCGGGCTACCGGGGCATCAAGGCCCCGGCCTCGCTGAACCACCGCTACATCACAGAAGACGTGCCGATGAGCCTGGTACCCATCGCCGCGCTGGGGCAGCGGTTTGGAGTGCGCGTGCGGGGAATGGACAGCATCATCCGCATGGCGTGCATCGTCCACAAGACCGACTATTGGCGACGCGGGCGCACGCCGGACAGGCTGGGAATCGACAGGTTGAGCGTGGACGAGCTGGTGCGACACGTCACGGAAGAACCAATCTGACGGCGCATGCAGGACTATGGCCAGGGTGAGGCAGACGATATGATCGTACGCGTGAAGCTGTTCGCCACACTTCGCCGCCACTATCCTCACCTGGGGATCGGCGAACCGATGCCGGTGGAACTGCCGCGAGAGGCCACTGTGGATCAACTCATCGCGCACCTGCGCCCGCCCGCCGACGACGTCAAGATCGTGTTCGTCAACCACGTCGTACGCAAGGGAGATTACGTGCTCAACAACGGTGATGAGGTGGGCATCTTCCCCCACGTGGGTGGTGGGTAGACGTGACGCGTGGCACGTGATGAGCGACGACGCTTATCTTTCCCCACGCGGATGGCGACAAGTTCGTGATGCGGACCTGCCCATCTCCCGAACCACCAGAACAGGAGACCGCATAATGCACAAGCTAACCAGCGATCTGCCCCACACCTCGCATCCTGCATCCCGCGTTCTGCGTCTCGCATCCCAAGAAACCAGGTTTTCCATGCGATGGTACATCGCCAGAAACCTGGTTTCAGCGCCTCTTGCCTCCTCCATCTTCCCTCTCCTCCTCTGCCTGGTACTCACCGTCGCCTGTTGCCCTGCCATGCCCCCCACCCCTACACCGCCATGCACCCTCACGCCCGTCCACACCCCAACACCTACCCTTTCTGAGACCGATACGCCGGCGCCCACCCCCACACCGCAGCCCGACGATGTGGCGACGGCATCCGCGACGAGTGATTCTCCTTTCTCCGATCACGCGCCAGCCCTGCGCGGCGATTTCCTCGCTGACCTGGAGCTGTTCCCCGACGCGACGCGCTACGAGATCGAACTGACCGTTGATCCCAGTATGACGGTCATCACGGGCCACGAGCGCGTGGCATATACGAACACCGAGGATGTACCGCTCGCTGACCTCTATCTGCGCCTCTTCCCCAACACCCCCGGCTATGGAGGTGCGATGACGGCGCACAACGTCTCGGTGGATGGAGAGCCGACTGTACCCGTGGATGAGCTGGGCGGCTCCGCAGTGCGCATTCCCCTCGACCCACCGCTCGAGCCCGGCGCGAGCCTCGACCTGGTGCTCGACTTCACCCTCGAGGTCCCCACAGAGGGGGACTTAGGCTACAGGCAGTTGGGCTACTACGACGGATACCTCGCCCTGGCCAATGCCTACCCGCTGGTCCCGGTCTACGACGACGAAGGGTGGAACGTCGAAGTTGCGCCTACCCACGGGGACGCCGTCTATTCCGAGACGGCGTTCTACACCGTGCACCTCAGCGCCCCCGAGGAAATGACACTCCTCGCCTCCGGTACGTGCTCCGCACCCGAGCCCAACCCCGGCGCGGGCGTCACGTGGACCTGCGTCACGGGCCCTATGCGAGATTTCGTCGCCGTCCTCGGGCCGGAGTACCAGGTAGCAAGCCACACAGTGGAAGGCGTAACCGTCAACAGCGCTTTCTACGCCAAGCCCCCCCGCAATACCGAGGGTGGCGCACGGGCACTGGACTACGCAAGCGAGGCAGCGCGCCTGTTCAGCGCCCGTTTCGGTCTCTACCCCTTCACCGAGCTGGACGTGGTGGAGACCCCGACCCGCGCCGGCGGGATCGAATACCCCGGACTGGTGGTCATCAACAGCGGGTACTACGAGACGCTCAGCGACCGGATGGAGTGGGTCGTGGTGCACGAGGTCGGCCATCAGTGGTGGTACAGCCTGGTGGGGAACGACCAGGTAGACGAACCCTGGCTGGATGAGGCGCTGGTCCAGTATAGCACGCTACTCTACTACGAGAATCGCTATGGAACAGAGCTGGCAGCCGAGTTGCTGGAGGGGGTCTTTGAGCAAGCTCACGAGGACCTGATAACGTCCGGTCGTGATGCATCGGTGGGACTGCCGGTCGCTGCCTACAGCGGGGAGGACTACGGGCCAGTGGTGTACCAGAAAGGGCCGCTCTACTTCCACGCCCTGCGCCAGGAGGTGGGAGAGGAGGACTTCTGGGCCATCCTGCAGACGTACTTCACGCTCAACCGCTACGGCGTCGCCACACCGGAGGACTGGCTGGCGGCTGTGGAGGCCGTCACCGGCGACGAGCACCGTGCTCTCTACGAGCAGTGGATTTGGGGGACGGAGGAGAGGTAGCGCCAGCGCAGCGGGACCATCTGCCCCGGCGACGATGTAGGGGCGCAGTGTCCGCGCCTGAAACCAAAAAGAGCGATGGCCCGCTATCGCAAGGCCACCGCCCCCAATTGCCCCGTGCCTTTCTCCCAGCGCATTCGCCTCTTTGGGACGGATGCTCCGTCTAACCTCCGCTCTTCACCAACTCTTTGGCAAGAAACGCTTTCTTTAGGCGACGCCAGGAGGCCCCGGGACAGTTTACCCAGTCTGTACCATTATTCTACGCCAGAATCCCCCCACTGTCAATAGCCCCAACCTTAAAGTTTTCTCTTGCCAGGAGCTGGCAACCTGGGCAGAAATGCGTGCCCCGCTGACTGACCCGGATGCGCTCGATGGTCGCGCCACAGCGCGGGCATGGCTGCTCTGCCTGGCCGTAGACCGCCAGCCGGCCGGCAAACTGCCCTGGCTCGCCATCCGCCTGCTGATACGTCCCGTCAGAGAGCGTTGTACCTCCCGAGGCGATGGCCTCCCGGAGCACAGAGCGTATCGCCCCATGCAGGCGCTGCACTTCAAGCGGCGACAGCGTATCGGCCCGGCGTAGCGGATGGATCCGGGAGCGCCAGAGGGACTCGTCGGTATATATGTTACCCAGCCCGGCCAGGAATCGCTGGTTGAGCAGCAACGGCTTGATGCGTCCACGCCGGCGCGCCAGCATTTCCCCGAAGCGCTCCGGCGTGAAGCCATCGTCCAACGGCTCCGGCCCAAGGTCGCCCACCACCTGCTGGGGCTCGTTCGTCAACACCATCCGCCCGAACTTGCGCTGATCAACGAACTGCAGCCACGTCCGTCCGTGCGGCCGCCCATCGTCCAGGAAGAACAACACGCGCAGATGACGCTCGTCCAGGCATTGGGCGGACTCCACCAACAGCCGCCCGGTCATGCGGAGGTGCACCAGCAACACGTCACCGCCCTCCAGTGCAATCAGCACCCACTTCCCGCGGCGTCCCACGCCGGTGATCGTCTGGCCCGCCAGTCGCCGCGCAAACGCTGCCGGATCGGCCGGCACGACGCTGCGCGGCCACCGCACATCGACGCGCGTAACCGTGCACCCGATCAAGGACGCTCGCAACCCCCGGGCAACCATCTCGACTTCGGGCAACTCAGGCATAGCGCCGCCATTATAGGTGCAGGTGCGCCGCGTGTCAACGCGCAGGCGCGCCCGCCCGCAAGGACAGGTTGTTTACCCCCCAACCCCCTCGACAAAACCGCCGGAGTGCACACAGTTGTCTCCCGCGCCCACTTGACAAGGGACACGGCCAAAAGTAGAATGCCCTCAACTTTCCGGCCCGATGGGAACGGGGGACAAGGATTGAGACAGACACATCACTTCCAGAGCACGACGGGCGCGGAAACCGCGCCCCTACGAGCGCGACGGCGCGGAGGGCGCGGAAACCGCGCCCTGACAGACAGGCCACGAATGGTCAGGACGCTGACTGTCCTGGCCGCGCTCGTCATGTGCGCCGCGTGCACCGAGCCGACCGTGCCCCCCACTCCTACCGCTCCCCCACCCACGCCCTCCCCCACCCCAGAGCCCAAGACGCTCACCATCTGCATGCCCAACGAACCCGACAGCTTGTACCTGTATGGCACCGACAGCCTGGCCTCCCATCACGTCTGGCAGGCCATCTACGACGGACCGCTCGACAGCCGCGGCTACGGCTACCAGCCGGTGATCCTCACCAACCTCCCCGGCCTGGATAACGGCAACGCTGCCGTTGAGGCCGTCACCGTCCAGGCCGGAGACCGGGTGCTCGCGGCGAATGGGGAGGTGACCGAACTGGCACCCGGGGTGACGGTCGCTGACGATGCCGGACAGGCTCAGACCTTCGACGGCAGCCCGCTCCTGATGCCGCAGATGATCGTGACCTTCACACTCCAATCGGACCTATACTGGTCCGACGGCATCGTGCTCACCGCCGACGACTCGGTGTTCTCCTTCGAACTCGCCGCCGATCCGGCCACTCCCACCGACAAGCACGTCGTCGAGCGCACGGCCGACTACCGGGCGGCAGATAATCGCACCGTCGTCTGGCGCGGCATCCCCGGATTTATGGACCGCGCCTTCTTCCTCAACTTCTGGCACCCGCTGCCACGCCACCTTTGGGGACACCTCTCCGCCGCCGCACTGCTCAGCGCGGACACCTCGACGCGCCAGCCCCTGGGCTGGGGGCCTTTCGTGCTACGGGAATGGGTGCCGGGTGACCACATCGAACTGGTACGCAATCGCATCTACTTCCGCGAACCGGAAGGGCTGCCCCGCGTGGACGAACTCGTCTTCCGGTTCGTACCCGACCCGAGCGTCCTGGAGCAGGAACTCCTGGCCGGCCGCTGCGACGTGGCCGTGCACGATCCGGACGGTGGAGGGCGGGGAAACCCCGCCCCTACAGGCAGCGCGGAGTCTCCTCCCCCTCCTACGGACGACCCGGATGGCGAAGAAATCGAGGCGTTCTCCTCCTATGACGCCCGCTGGGAGGCCCTGGCCTTCGGCATCAGTCCCGGCCCAGGCTACGACCGGCCCGATTTCTTCGAGAACGTGCAGGTGCGGCAGGCGATCGCCCTGTGCATAGACCGGCAGGCCGTCGCGGATCAGGTTATGGGGCCTTCTGGCCGGGTCTTGCACAGCTTCCTTCCCCCAGAGCATCCCCTATACGCCGGTGACGCTCTGACCACGTGGGGATACGCCCCGGCGGCCGGCCAGACACTGCTGGCGGGTGCCGGCTGGTATGACGAGGATGGGGACGGCGTGCGCGAGGCTCACGGCATCGCCGGCATCGCGGAAGGCACGCCATTCCGCGCCACATACCACACGAGCGACGAGCCTGAGCGCGTCCAGACAGCCCAGCTCGTGCAGGGCTATCTGGCCGAGTGTGGTATCCAGGTCACAGTGGAGGTCTTACCGGATGCGCTATTCGCTCCAGGGCCGGAGGGCGTGCTCTTCGGCCGGCGGTTCGACCTGGCGCAGTTCTCCTGGCGCGCGACCTTCGATCCACTGTGCGACCTGTTTCTGAGCGAGCAGATCCCCGACACGGGCCGGTGGGATAGGCCCAACGTGGCCGGCTTCCTGGACGACGCGTATGACGACGCCTGCCTTTCGGCCCTGGAGGCCCTACCGGGCGACGAGCGCTACGCCACCGGTCACGTCGAGGCCCAACGCATCTTCTCGGAGCGTCTGCCGGTCCTGCCACTCTTTCAGCACACCAAGACCACCCTTGCCCGCGCGTCCGTCATCGGCCTGGCACCCGACCCAACTCAGGCCTCCGAGCTCTGGAACGTCGAACTGCTTGACGTGCAGCCGTGACCCGAGGCCAGGTCGCACACTCGCCATCCCGTGAGGAACGTCAGCGGAACCTTGAACTGCTGGAGGTAGCATGTCCATCCATCCGACATCAGCCATCAAGGCAATCATCTTCGACCTCGACGGGGTACTGACAGACACCGCGGAATACCACTATCGCGCCTGGAAACGGCTGGCCGACGAACTGGGCGTCCCGTTCGACCGGGCGCGCAACGAGCCGCTGCGCGGCGTGCCCCGCCGCCAGTCACTGGAACTGCTACTGGATGGCCGGGCCGCCACCGAGGAACAAATGCAGGAGTGGATGGCGCGCAAGAACGGCTACTACGTGGAGTTCATCCAACAGATGAGCCCCGCCGACATCCTGCCCGGCGTGCTGGAGCTGCTGCGAGAGCTACGCCAGGCGGGCATCCAGATCGGCATCGGCTCGGCCAGCAAGAATGCCCGCACCGTCCTGGACCGATTGCACCTTGGGGACTACGTGGACGCCGTGTCCGACGGCTACAGCGTCGAGCGGCACAAACCCGCACCGGATCTGTTCCTCCATTGCGCGCGCCAGCTCGGCGTGGATCCGCCCGAGGCAATCGTCGTCGAGGATGCCGCGTCAGGCGTGCAGGCAGCGCTGGCGGGCGGGTTCTGGACCGTGGGGCTGGGGCCGGAGGAGCGGGTCGGCGCAGCCCATGCCGTCTTCCCCAGCCTGGAGTCTGTCCACCTGGAAGACATCGAACGCACGATCAATGTCGCCATCAGACCCTAAAGGTTTCGGAAGACCTTTAGGGTCTGCCGCGGACGCACGATCAACGCCTGCCTGTCCCCTGATCATCACCGATGACAAACTCCTGAGAGAGTCATGAATAACGAACAGATTGAAACAACCCGCCACAGCGAGACAAACTACAGATGGTATGTCCTGGCCCTGGCAGCACTGACCAGCACTCTGACGGTGGCTATGCCCACCATGTGCCTGCCGGTGCTGTTCGAAGAGATCGCTGAGGATCTGGGCTTAAGCCTGGTGCAGATTGGCATAATCTGGGGCATCGGAGCCCTGCCCAGCATATTCTCCAGCTTGGTGGGGGGAGCTATCGGTGACCGGTTTGGGGCCAGACGAACGCTCAGTGTGGCCTGCCTGCTGGTTGGCCTGGCCGGCGCACTGCGAGGGCTCTCAACCAGCCTCTTTACTCTGGCAGCGACTGTCTGTCTTTTTGGCTTGTTGTCTGCGGTCATCCCGATCAACGTCACCAAGACCTGTGGCGCTTGGTTCCCGCGGCGGCAACTGGGGCTGGCGACGGGGGTCGTTTCTATGGGCATGGCGCTGGGGTTCATGACGGGCTCAATGATCAGTGCCACGCTGCTGTCGCCCTGGCTGGGTGGCTGGCGGAACGTCCTGTTCCTATACGGAGCCATTGCCATGGCCATCAGCATCCCCTGGTATCTGTCGCGGCCCGCGCCGAATGACGTTGAGGTATCGGCCAGCCAGACGAGCCCGAGGACCCTGCGCCAGACCATGTCGCACGTGCTTCGGATCCGAAATGTGTGGCTGCTTGGATTCACCCTCCTGGGGATCGGCGGCTGTGTCGAGGGCACGCTGGGTTATCTGCCCCTGTACTTGCGCGGGCTTGGCTGGCCGGGGGCCACTGCCGACGGTGCCCTGGCCACCTTTCACGCGGTTAGCATGGTCTTCGTCATCCCCATCGGCTTGTGGTCCGATAGACTGAACTCCAGAAAGCCAGTGTTGCTGGCCGCTGCCTTGATGGTCATTACAGGCGTGGGGCTGTTGTCAATCGTCGACGGTATGCTGGTTTGGGTTGCAGTAGGCATAGCCGGCCTGGTGCGCGACGGCTTCATGGCCGTCTTCATGACTACGGTCATGGAGACCGAGGGGGTAGGGGACACCTATGCGGGCACGGCAATCGGCCTGCCGCTGGTTTTCTCAGGGCTAGGGCGCTTGGTTGCACCCCCCGTGGGCAATAGCCTGGCGAACGTTGTGCCGAGCTTACCGTTCGCCCTCTGGGCAGCTCTCGCGGCAATGGGCCTCTGTGGGCTCTGTTTGCTCAAAGAGAGAAGCGCTCCACCAATCGTGTCCTCTGTCACCGAGGGAGCAGGCTAAGGCAACAACAGGCACATCGGGCAACATGGTTCTCCGCCGAAACCCAGAGGGCACTGAGGCGAACAGAACGAAGCCTGGACTTGGCGCTGGTCGCTCTTGGGTGTATACTCTGCCCATCCGGCGCGGCGGGGGAAGGCGCAACCGTTAACCCCACTTGTCGCGTACGCTATCGGTCCTAGGCAAGCAGGAAGTGGACTCCTCTCGCGACGCATTGGCCAGACGAATCATGTGGAACCACAATGCTCAGGAGGCAATCCTATGAATACGTCCAGCTTCGGGCCAGAAGCCCCTACCCTCACCGTAGACGGCGTGACCTTTCGCGACTTGAACAAGAACGGCCGGCTAGACCCGTATGAGGATAGCCGCCGTCCTATCGAGGAGCGGGTCGAGGACCTGCTCTCCCGGATGTCCCTGGAAGAGAAAGCAGGGATGATGTTCCACACCATGATTGGGATGAACCAGGATGGCACCCTGCTAGAGGGAGCCAGCGAGTTCGGCCCCGTCCAAACCTCCGACCTGGTCGCCAGGCAGTCGATAAACCACTTCAACGTGTACGCGGTCGCGCGTCCCAGACAAATGGCCGAGTGGTACAACCGGCTCCAAGAGCTGGCCGCACGCACCCGCCTGGGCATTCCGGTGACGATCTCGTCTGACCCGCGCCACGCTTTCTCCGCCAACCCGGCGGCGGAGTTTACGTCCGGCGGGTTCTCCCAGTGGCCCGAGCCCATCGGACTGGCCGCCACTGGCGATCCCATCCTGGTGCAGGAGTTCGGCGACATCGCCAGGCAGGAGTATCTGGCGGTGGGCATTCACACGGCCCTACATCCCATGGCCGATCTGGCCACAGAGCCCCGTTGGGCACGCATCAACGGCACCTTTGGCGAAGATGCCGAACTTGCCTCTCGCATGGTCTTCGCTTACATCAAGGGCTTTCAGGGTGACACACTTGGCCCGCAGAGCGTCGCCTGTATGACCAAGCATTTCCCGGGCGGAGGCCCGCAGAAGGATGGCGAGGACCCCCATTTCTCCTACGGGAAAGCGCAGGCCTACCCGGGCAACAACTTCGAATACCACCTGCTTCCATTTGAAACAGCCTTCAAAGCCGGGACAGCCCAGATAATGCCCTATTATGGTAAGCCGGTCGGGCTCCCCATCGAAGAGGTCGGATTCGGGTTCAACAGAGACGTCATCACCGGGCTCCTGCGGGAACGATACGGGTTTGACGGTGTCGTCTGTACGGATTGGATGCTCCTAAACCCGGTTACCGCGGGAGGGCAAGAGATCATCGAAGCAAAATGCTGGGGAGTAGAGCACTTAAGCGTGGAAGAACGGGCCAGAAAAGCCCTCGACGCAGGCGTGGATCAGTTCGGCGGTGAAGCCTGCCCGGAAGTCATCGTGGACATAGTAGGGAGCGGCCTGGTTTCCGAAGCCCGTATTGACGAATCGGTCCGCCGCCTGCTGAGAGACAAGTTCAGATTGGGGCTGTTAGACAATCCCTACTTGGATCCCGATGCCGCAGAGCGCATCGTGGGCAACCCGGAATTCTGCAGAGCCGGAGAGATCGCCCAGCGGAAATCAATCGTGCTCCTGAAAAACGCCGAAACGCCGGAGGGGAAGGCCTTGCCGATCTCCGATAGGGCAAAGGTCTACGTTGAAGGCATAGACCCAGAGATAGCCGGCGAGTACGGGCAGGTGGTGTCGAGCGTTGAAGAGGCCGAGATAGCCATACTCCGGCTCAACACGCCCTTTGAGCCCCGAGAGGGGTTCCTGGACAGCTTCTTCCACGCCGGAGACCTGGACTTCAAAGGAGCAGAGAAAGAGCGCATCTTGAATCTGCTCGAAAGCGTCCCTACCATCGTGGACGTTTTCCTGGAGCGTCCGGCGGTGATTCCAGAGGTCGCGGAGAAAAGCGCCGCACTGTTGGCGAACTTCGGGGCCAGCGACGCTGCCGTACTCGACGTGATCTTCGGGCGCTTCCACCCGTGTGGAAAGCTGCCCTTTGAGATGCCATCTTCAATGGAGGCGGTCAGGAAGCAGAAAGAGGACATGCCGTACGATTCAGAGAATCCGCTCTTCCCATTTGGGCACGGCCTCACCTATTAGCACAGACCTCAAGCAAGTTGCATCTCTACATCAATGTCCGCGGACGCACGACTGACGGACCGTCTGGATGTCCGACCGTCTGCGGTCGGCAGCATCCCTGCCGGCACGGATTCAGTGTCCGCGATGTCCCCGGACGCATGGTCAATGGACCACCTCACCCCCTCCATGGTATAATCGGCCTCGCAACCTCAAGCCAAGGAGGGTTTGTGAACGCTGAGGAGATCCAACATCAGCGCGCGCTCAACTACCGCCGTACCCCCGAGCGGCGGCTGCACACGGTCGAGGACGCGCGGGCATTCGTCGAGGAGGTGGGGTTCTGCCATTTCTGGCCCATCAAGGGCATCGAGACGCCCAACCTGTTCCACGCCATCGCCGGGCGGGTGCGCCCCGTACCCATGGCGCACGACGACCCAGACCTCAGCAAATGCTGGGGCTGGAAGGACGACGCGCTGGACAAGCAGTGGTGGTACTACGGAAAGCTCCTGCGCCGCCGGGCCACGCTGGTATCTCTGGACTACCTCCCGTATTTCTACGCCCTCAGCGAGAACTTCGGCGAGTTGACCGACTACCGCCAGGAATACGAGGACGGCAAGCTGACTGCCGAGGCCAAGGCGATATACGAGGCGATTCTCGAGAACGGGCACCTCGACACAGTCCGCCTGCGCCGCGAGGCGCGCATGAGCGCCGACAGCGCTAAGAGCCGATTCGACCGGGCGCTGACGGAGCTACAAGTCGGGCTCAAGGTCCTGCCCACCGGCGTGGCCCGCACCGGTGCCTGGAACTATGCTTTCACCTACGAGCTGTTCCAGCGCTGGTTCCCCGAGATTCCCGAGCAGGCCCGTGCCATCAAGCGCAGCGAGGCGCGGCGGGTGGTTGTGCAGCGCTATCTCGACAACGTCGTCGCCGCGGACCGCAAGATGATTGCCAAGGTGTTCCACGTGTTGAAGTGGACATCGAGGGAGTTGGAGCGCAGCATCGAGGCACTGCTGGAACAGGGCTCCGTTCGCGAGATGAAGGTCGACGGCATACGAGGCCCGCAGCTAGTCTCAGTACGCGCTCTAGAACAGCCGGTGTAGGTTATCTCTCGCGGGTCGCTCTGGCTGGTTAGTCCATCTTGTTGTAATGGTCACAATGGACAAACGTCATTCGTCTTGACCACCCGTCTTGCACTGGATCCTGCCGGGTATCACGCGTGATTGCGCAGCAAGAGATCCTTGGGATAGGGATGTGTGTGCGGTGTGGAATTTGAGGTCTGACCTTCTTGACAAAACACCACGTTTGTACTATAATGTAGGAAAGTGTTCTGTATTATAGTACAGCACACCTCGTTTTTCTTCAGTGAGCACAGTGTCCGACAATGACAACCACGGAGTGACAATGCCTGGTTCATCAAAAGAACGCAAAGTAATTGGCTCAGTTCAACGATCCATTGATATCTTGAACCTGTTTGATGACAACACAATCGAACTCGGTATCACCGAGATTGCCGAAGCGCTTGGTCTACACAAGAGCACAACCGCAGGGTTGATTTACACGTTGGAACACAACGGTTATCTGCAACAATCGCCAACTACTCGCAAGTACCGCCTGGGCCTCAAGCTGGTGGAGCGTGCCTTTACAATTCTTGATCAGATCAACGTGCGTGACTTTGCTATGCCGCATCTCGAAAGGCTGATCAAGTGGTGCAACGAAAGCATCAACTTGGCAATTCCAGACTCTGGGCAGGTGGTGTACATCGAGCGGCTAGAGGGTACCCAGGCTTTGGGTATGCGCACCGTAGTGGGCAAGCGAGCACCTATGCACTGCACGGCCTTGGGCAAGGCAATTCTATCCTGCTGGCCTCTCCCGGAAGTAGAACGGATCATCGCAGAATATGGCTTGCCTGCTATTACAGCACACACGATCACTGATGAGGAACAGTTCTTTGAAGAGCTGCGCAAAACCCGAGAGCGGGGGTATGCGATAGACTACCAAGAATATGAGTTGGGGGGACGTTGTGTGGCGGCCCCGATCTTCGATCACACCGGTCAACCCGTCGCGGCGGTGAGCATTTCCGCACCGTTGATGCGGTTCCCAGAGGAAAAAGTCCCATCCTTTGGAGAGAAAGCCATAGAAGCGGCAAAGGCTATCTCGCGTGATATGGGTTACCTGCCTCGTGCATACTGAAACAAGAGACTGAAGGCAAGAAAATGAGGAGATACCGGCTGACTTGGCGGAAAGCGGTATCCCCTCAAGGAACATAGTGAATAGGCTTGACACCCAACGATTGACGTTTGGGCACCGCTATTCACCAGCACAGAGATTATACCATACTAGTGCCCGTGTGAACAGCGACCCGCACAATATCTCAATATTACCTTGGGAGGCACAGTATGAACATCGATCTCTCTGGCAGGACGGCAGTAGTAACAGGCGGCAACATTGGTATCGGGGGCGCTGTCTCTCTGACGCTGGCTCGGGCCGGTGCAGACGTGGCCATCACCTACTTCACCCACTCTGATGAGGGGAAAGAGGTCTCGAAAGAGATCCGCACCATGGGGCGCAAGTCGCCGCTGCTGCACCTGGATGCTACCGACAGTGCCATGGTCAACCAGGTCTTTGCCCAGGCGGCGGACGAGCTGGGTGGCCATATCGACATCTTGGTCAACAACGCGGGCTCCCTGGTCGGCCGGGTTCTCGTCGAAGAGATGAGCGACGAGCATTGGCACAGAGTCATCGACGTGAATCTGACCAGCGCCCTGTATTGCACGCGAGCGGCTCTGTCTCATATGAATACCGGTTGGGGCCGGATCGTGAATGTCTCCTCTCTCGCGGCTCACAATGGCGGCGGCGGAGGTGCGGTGGCTTATGGCGCGGCCAAGGCCGGCGTTATTGGCTTCACCCGCGGCTTGTCGAAAGAGGTAGCCCCCAAGGGAATCACCGTCAATGCGGTGGCACCGGGTTTCATCCTGGGAACCCCATTTCACGCTACCTTTACCCCACCCGAAAAGCAAGAGATCGTAATCTCAAACATTCCACTGAAGCGCGCTGGCACACCTGAAGACACAGCAAACGCGATTCTGTTCTTGGTTTCCGATATGGCTTCGTTCATCACTGGCGAGGTCACCGACATCAACGGCGGTAGCTGGTTCAACTAGCCCAGCGCCGGAGTCGCGACCAGCAGTTGGGTTTAACTTCTTAGAGATATTGTCAGATGCTGTGGATCACACCTCAGTGGCGGCGTAGACCGATGGGGTCTGAGCGAATAAACGGTCCTCTGAGGGATCATCCACCCGTAGCATCTGAGCCTCTCCATCTGGGAACTCGACGCCGGCTCTGACCAGTGCCGCCAGGTGAGGTGCATTGACTCTGCGCCAGCGTTTCTTAGCAGATAACAACAGCTTGAAGGCCATCGTCAAACCGGCGTTCCGCGAGCCAGCACCTTGGGTCTTCTTCGTCCGGGCTTTGACGGTGGCAAACGGCGATTCGATGGGATTCGTCGTCCGCAGATGGATCCAGTGTTCCGCCGGGAAGTCGAAGCACGTTAACAGTTGATCCTGGTCCTTGGTCAACGTCTCGACAGCTTTGGGATAGCGTGCCCCATACGCCTGGGAGAACCGGTCGATGCTTTCCAGTGCGGTTTCGTAATCCGGCGCTCTCATGATCTCGTGCAGCATGGCCTTCGCCCTGGGTTGCAGTCGTTTGGGCAGCTTGTCCAGGACGTTGGCAATCTTGTGCTTCCAGCAGCGCTGTGCTCGTGTCTCGGGATACACTTCTCGTAGAGCAGCCCAGAAGCCTAGTCCACCGTCTCCAATAGCCAGCACGGGAGCCGACATACCGCGGCGTTTCAGGTCTCTGAGCAGACTGGCCCACGACTCGGTCGACTCCCGATACCCATCTTCGATGGCGATGACCTCTTTCCGGCCATCTGGGAGCACGCCAATGATCACCAAACATGCCAGACGATCCTCTTCGAGCCGCACGTTGAAGTAGACGCCGTCGGCCCAGATGTAGACGTAGTCTCGGCCTTCCAGGGAGCGCTTGCGCCAGACCTGATACTCATCTTGCCACACGTGGAGCAGACGGGTGACCGTTGAGGCCGAGAAACCGGCCGCTTCCGGTCCCAGGAGTGCCTTCGCGTGATCCAGTTCGTCACGTAGATGGCGCAGCTCTTGCACATACTGCGCTACTTCCAGTTCCAGGGCAGCCAGGATCATCCGACGGGCCCCTTGACGAGCCAGTTCATCCAACGAATCCGTGATTTCCGGAGCTTTTCCTTCGATGTCATCTGTGGCAAGCTTGAACATGGCGCATCCTTTCCACGGCCCGTACAGCCGCTCTTGGGCGTTGGGTAACCCCAAGGATACGCCGCATTTCTTACTTTAGCAATCCACAACTTCCGATTATAACTCGTTCACCCGCTGTGGACACTATAAGGAGCAAGAACATGGCAATCAGTGCAAAAGCAAAACGACCAAGACTGACAGAAAGGAAAAAAGAGAGCATCGCCGGATGGCTGTTTATCTCCCCGTGGATTATCGGTTTCATTATCTTTACCCTGGGGCCTCTCCTCTACGCTATCGTTCTGAGCTTTTACCAATGGGACTTCATCCAGGATCCCAAATTCATCGGTCTCAGGAACTTTGAGCGTATGTTCGGCGATAAGCTGTTCTGGCAGTCGCTGAAGGTAACGGTGAGTTATGGCTTGATGCGCGTGCCGATGGGGATCATTGTGGGAATCGGAGCCGCAATCCTACTCAATCAACGTGTCAAGCTGCTCGGCTTGTGGCGTGTCATCTACTATCTGCCGGTCATCCTTCCACCGGTAGCTACCACGCTCATGTGGATGTGGATCTATAACCCGCGTTACGGGGTCATCAACAATTTTCTCTTGAGTGTCTTTCACATCCAGGGTCCGGCCTGGCTGCAGGACCAGAGGCTGGTGCTGCCATCGTTCATGGTGATGGCCGTCTGGGGAGCCATGGGCCGCAACATGCTGATTTACCTGTCGGGACTGCAAAGCATTTCCAAAGAACTGTACAATGCGGCGGACGTGGACGGTGCGAAGTCACTCGCCAAGTTCTTCTACATCACCTTGCCGATGCTGTCGCCTGTCATCTTTTTCAACCTAATAACTGGCATGATCGACGTATTCAAGCTTTTCTCTCAGCCTTTCATCATGACCGAGGGCGGTCCGCGCAATGCATCCCTGTTCTTTTACTACTATATGTTCCGTTACATCTCCGAGCGCTTTCAGGTCGGCTATGCCGCAGCAATGTCTCTGTTCGTATTCATCCTCATCATGATCCTCACTGTGCTGGTCTTTCGCTCGTCGTCGGCTTGGGTGTACTATGAAGGAGAATTAAAGGGGAGAAAGGAACAATGACCAACCTGGTAATTTCGCGCGATAGATCTGTATTGAAGGCCAAAGTCGAACGCGTCGCCGAACGCGTGCTGATCCATACGCTCCTGGTTTTGGGCACTATTCTGGTCTTGGTACCCTTTGCCTGGACCCTCAGCACGTCGCTCAAGTCCGACAAACAGGTTCTCGAGTTCCCCCCGTCCTGGATTCCGAGCCCGCCGATCTGGTACAACTATGTCGAGATTTTCGAGGCGCGGCCATTTCTTGTGTGGTACAAGAACAGCCTCTTTGTCGCTGCGGTGTGCTTGTTTGGTGAGGTGCTAAGTTCGGCCATCGTGGCTTATGGATTCGCGCGGCTGCGCTTCAAAGGACGCAATGTTCTATTCTTTGTTCTCTTGAGCACCATGATGATCCCTTTCCACTTGCTGATCGTACCCAGGTTCGTCATGTTCAAAGTGTTTGGCTGGCTGAACACGTTCCGGCCGATGACCATACCGGCTTTCTTTGGCAGCGCGTTTTCTATCTTCCTACTACGCCAGTACTTTATGACCATACCGCTGGACCTGGATGACGCCGCCAAAATCGATGGAGCCGGATACCTTCAGACCTTTTTGCGCATCATTTTGCCGTTGGCCAAGCCGGCACTGGGCGCCGTTGCGATCTTCCAATTCATGTCATCCTGGCGGGACTTTACCGGCCCGTTGATCTACCTGAGCTCGGAAGAAAACTACACTCTCCCTCTTGGTCTCTATACGTACCAGGCGGACTATTTCCCAGAATGGAACCTGTTCATGGCAGCATCGGTCATCGCCATGGTTTTGCCGATAGTCGTATTCCTCATCGCCCAGAAATACTTCATCAGTGGCTTGGCCCTCGTTGGTACTGGGGGTACGAAAGGATAAGAGGCATGGGTTCCCGATAGCTGCATATAGAGTGCGGTAAAAGTCAAACCCGAATTCAGGGTGGGAAACGAACCTTAGCA
>CAZYSK010000036.1:34886-52031 GCA_964649415.1 uncultured Anaerolineales bacterium | reverse complement strand
TATTTTGTCTCGCAAGTCAAGTTGCTGCGCTAGTTTTTCGACAGAGTCTTCCATAGCCGACGCTTCCTCAGACGCAATTCATTCGAATCCGCCTCTAACCTCCAGGTCAATTTCCTCCAACCAGGACGAACAGCAGATCGTTCACGTTCGTCCCGGTCGGTCCGGTGCGCAGCAGATCGCCCAGCGCGTCGAAGAACGGATAGCTGTCGTTGTCCTCCAGCGCCGCCCAAGGGTCGAGGCCCATCGCCCGCGCGCGGGCCACGGTCTCGCCGGTGACAACCGCGCCCGCGCCGTCGGTCGGGCCATCGGTGCCGTCGGTGGCCAGCGCCATCACCAGCACACCCGGCCAGCCCTCCAGCGCCAGCGCCGCGGCGAGCGCCAATTCCTGGTTGCGGCCCCCTTTTCCCCGGCCGCGAATCGTGACCGTCGTCTCACCGCCCCACACCAGACAGGCCGGTGGCGACAGTGGGTCGCCGTGGGCGCGTACCCCCTTGGCCAGCGCAGCCGCCACCCACGCCACCTCCCGCGCCTCGCCCTCGACGTAGGTGCTCAACAGCAGCGCGTTGAAGCCTAGCTCGTGTGCCCTATCCACCGCCGCACACGCGGCCAGCCGGTTGGAACCGACCACGACGTGTTGCACGCCCCCGAAGGCCGGATCGCCCGGCTTGGGAGTCTCCCGCAGTAACCCTGCCACGTCGCGCCCCGCCAGGCGCGATGCAGACGTCGGTCTCGCGTCCGGCGACTGGATTCCGTAGCGCGCCAGCACGGCCCGCGCATCTGCCACCGACGTGGTGTCGGGCACGGTGGGGCCCGAGGCGATGACGTCGAGGGGATCGCCGACGACGTCGGAGAGAATGAGGGTGATCAGCGTGGCCGGGGCGACCAGGCGGGCCAGGTTGCCGCCCTTGATGCGCGACCAGTGCCTGCGCACGGTGTTCATCTCGTTGATCGTCGCGCCGACGTGCAGAAGCGCGCCGGTGAGCGCCTGCAGGTCGGCCAGGGCCAGGCCCGGCACAGGCAACGTCAGCAACGCCGAGCCCCCGCCGGAGATGAGGCAGATAACCAGGTCCCGCTCCCCCGCCCGGCGCGCCAGATCGGCGAGCGCCTGCGCACCGCGCACGGCGTTCTGATCGGGGACGGGATGCCCGGCCTCGAGTATCTGGACACCGGGGACCGGATACCGGGCATGGCCGTATTTCGTGACAAGTACGCCCTCGGTCAGCCGCGCGCCCAGGATACCCGCGACGGCGCCGGCCATGGGCACGGCGGCCTTTCCACCCCCGATGACAAACACACGCTCGTATGCGCGCAGGTCATAGCGGCGGCCGGCGACGTTGAGCGTGTCACCCTCCCGGCGGACGTGGCGGCGCACGGCAGCCGCGGGCTCGACGGCAGCCAGCGCCGCCTGCTGCAACTCCGCTGCTACGACGCGCAGATCTTGCTCACCCACAGCCCTACCCCCAACGCCACTCGGACCGCGGCCATCCTGGCCGCATGCCCCGCACCCGCACCTCGCCCACGCTCAGCCCTACCCCCAACGCCACTCGGACCGCGGCCATCCTGGCCGCATGCTCCGCACCCACACCTCGCCCACGCTCAGCCCTACCCCCAACAGCACTCGGACCGCGGCCATCCTGGCCGCATGCCCCGCACCCGCACCTCGCCCACGCTCAGCCCTACCCCCAACGCCACTCGGACCGCGGCCATCCTGGCCGCATGCACAGCCTTAGCCCATCCACCCCGAACGGCTCATGGTCCCAGGCTCTCCACGGCGGCCTCGACCGCCTCCTCAGGCGTGGCCCGCCTCCGCAGGACCGCCACCAGCGCTTCCTGCATCACCCGGCCGGCGGTCGCCATCGCGTCTTGCGAAGGTTCTGGAACGGCGGCCTCCATCATGCCGCGCAACATCGCCCGGTCAGCGTTGGACAGGTTCCACATACGCAACGCATCCCGCGTGCCGGGCAGATAGCCAGCCGCCTGCGTCCACTCTCCGTTGCGAGCGGGGGCAATCAGCCATTCAAGAAGCATCGTCGCCAGGGCCTGTCGAGCCGGATCATCCGTCACCATGGCGACAGCCCAGCCCCGCGCGATGCTGAAGGCGTGTCCGTCGCGGGTGGGTATTGACGTGGCAGCGATGAGCTCATCCCCGGGCGCAGGTTCGACGTCCGCGACGTCCGCCTCCGCCTGCGCCCACGACCAGTACTGGCCGGCACTCACCACGGCCATCCCACCCTCACCCGCCTGGAACCGTTCCCATGCCTGGTCAGCATCCGCGATACTCAGGGCAACCGTCGGTGAGATCGTGCCGGTGCCCATGCAGTCGCTGTAGAAGTCAAGCACGCTGACCATCACGTCCGCGTCCAGGTAGGGACGGCCCTCCGGGTCAGTCAGCTTGCCGCCGGCGGCCAGGTACTGGATCAGCGTCGCATCGTTGACTTCCCGGTCGCGGCCACTGGCGGCGAAGAGCATGGGAACAGGCGGAGAGACCACCTGAGTCCACGAGATGGGGCGCGAATCGAACAACTCGGTGCGGTAGGCCACCTGCTGCATGTCAACACCGATGACAAAACCCATCGTGGCCGTCTCGTCCGTGTCCGGCACGGCGACGGCACCCAATTCGGTGGCAAAGGGGAACCGCCCGTTCAATTCAGGTGGCGAGACGAGCTCGTCCAGCGGTTGGATCAGGCCCGAGCTGGCTGTGGTCGCCAGGTCGTTTGCGTCCATCACCACCAGGTCAGGCAGGACCGAAGGAGCGGCGTCCTTGGCCGTGCGCAGGAAATCGAACAGACCGCCACGGCCATGGACCTTCTTCACCGTCACCTCGACCTGGACGTCGGGGTAGGCCTCGCTGAAATCGTTCAATTGCCGTGCCAAGACATCTGCACCCGCTCCCGCGCCGTAGGGATCCAGCTCCTCGGGCAGCCACAGCCCGATGGTGACGATCATCGGCTGCGCCTCCTGGGTCGGCGTGAGGGTGACAGTGGGCAGCGGCGTCGAATAGACCGCATCCGCGGGAATCGAGGCGAGAGGCGACACGGACGTCGCTTGTGCGTCCGTGGCAGGCCCTGGCGTCCGCCCCGCACAGCCCGCGACCAGCATCACAAGCAGCACTAAACCGACAGCCACCGAAGCCAGGTTCCTGGCGACGTGCCATCGGGCCATGTGCCGCCGCGCGAAAGACCTGGTTGCCCTGCCATTGCCCGGATCAACTACGTGAGCTCGCATGAAGCCTCCGTCGATGCACCTGTCGCGGATGGTCAGGCGACAGCCCCCGACCGCCCCCGACGCTTGACGCTCCAACCACCCGCAGTCAGGACCGCCTATGGTCATCGTCTGCACCGGCCCTATCCGCGCAGACCACCAACCTACCAATCTACCAGTCTACCAGTCCACCAACCTACCAACACCCCATGCCCCATTGCTCAATTATAGCACAACCCCTGTCTGAGTCCCACTTGTCAACTGCGCCAGGTTAGGGTATGATTGGTGCACTCCCCTGGGAGGTCGGCTTGGTCAAATCCCGAATCTCAAATCCCAAATCCCAGACCCTAAACCCCAAACCCCAATCTGAGCGACGTGTATTTCCCGTTTCTCCTGCCTGGGAATGGGTCGTGTTCGCCCTCATCCTCTGCCTGGCAGCAGGGCTGCGGCTGTGGCGGCTGGATAGCGTGCCGCCCGGCTTGACGCACGACGAGGCCGGGCACGGTCAGGACGCGCTCGCCATTCTGCACGGCGCACGCCCCCTGTACGAGACCATCGGCTACGGTCGGGAGCCGCTGTACGACTACGTCACGGCACTCGGTTTTGCCGTCCTCGGGCGGACGGACTACCTGGTCCTGCGAGGCGTGTCGGCCACGTTCGGCCTGCTCGCGATTGTCGCCACCTATCTCTGGGCACGGCGAGCCTTCGGCCCATGGGAGGCGATCCTCACCTGCGGATGGCTGGCCGGGTCGTTCTGGGCGGTCTCCACCAGCCGGCAGGCCCTGCGCTCGTCGATGTTGCCGGCTTTGCTGGCGGGCGCGATCTACGCCTGGTGGCGCGGAGCGTTCGATCCCGACGAGCGACCGCCCGCCGGCTCCAGACCACCGCGCGGGCAAGGACGGGAAACGCACGACTACAGACCGGGGATCTGGTTTGCGCTCAGCGGTCTGTTCGTGGCCGCCACGATGTGGAACTATATGGCCGCGCGCGTGACGTGGGCACTGTTCCTGTTCCTCCCGCTCTTCCTGCTCGTGACCGATCGCGCCCGCTTCGTGCGCCACTGGCGCGGCATGCTGTTGACCCTGCTGGTGGCGGGCGCAGTGGCCGCACCGATGTTCATCTGGCTGCACCAGCACCCCGGCGCGGAACAGCGCTTCAGCCAGCTTGACCGGCCACTGCGCATGCTGGCATCCGGCGACATGCAGCAACTCTGGGACAACGCCTTGGAAGCTCTCAGGATGTTCACCGTGCGGGCCGACGATCTGTGGGTGTACAACGTACCGGGCCGTCCATGGCTAGGCGCGGCAGAAGGCGCGCTGTTCTACGCGGGCGTGGCCTTGGCCCTGTGGCGCTGGCGGCGTCCCCAGTACGCGCTGGCGCTGGCGTGGCTGTTCCTCGGCATCCTGCCCAGCGTGATCACCGGCGTGTCGGCCAGTGCGACGCGCGCCGTGGCGGCCTTGCCCCCCATGTACATCTTCCCGGCCATCGCCCTGAGCAGCATCGGCCGCTGGGTTGCCTCCCGAGTCGAGGCCCGAGGGGGCGCGGAGGCCGCGCCCGTCCCTGCGCCTCAGAGTTCGACGCCCCCCCGCCCCTACAAAGGCGCCATTCCTGGGACCGCCGGCATCCTGCCGGCCTCTTGCCTCCCCCCCTACAAAGGCGCTATTCTGATGGCGCGCTGGACGTCGGTGATCGTGACGATACTCCTGCTCGGATGTGCCGCCGCGCGGACCTACCACGACTATTTCGACGTATGGGGCAACGCCGTCGACGTGCGCGTCAACTATCACACGACGCTGGTCGAGGTCGGGCGCGATCTGGACCGGGCGGACATCGCGCCGGACACGGTGGTACTCATATCCTCGATCTACCCTGGACGCTACCACGACCCCTATGCGCTGCCTTTGATCACGTCACGGGACGATCTATCGCTGCGCTGGGTGGACGGGCGCGGGGCGCTGGTTTTCCCGAACCCGGCGACCGACGAGGACGATGCCGCGGACCGTGTGCGCCTGATCGTCAAGGCGCTGGCCCCGATTGATCCGGCCTTGGAGCGTGCACTCGCACCGCCGCACGCTCGCCTGCTGGAGTCGCACGTCTTGCGTCCCGACGATCTCAACCCACGCTTCGACGTATACGAGTGGGACAGCGCCGCCGCGCTGGAAGCGCTGCTCCCCCAGGCCGCCACGAACCCCGTGGCTTGGAGCAGCAGCGCTTCGTTGCCCGCCGACGATCCAGAGGCCGCCTACCGCCCGCTGACGCTACCGGCTGACATGGGACACGTCATCGCCCTGCTGGGCTACGATCTGTCGTCCCAGGTTGTCGCGCCAGGGGAACTGGTCACGCTCGTCACCTATTGGCGCGTACTGTCCCTGCCGGGCTCCGAAAGGGCGGGGAGCGAACTGGAAACCGTGTTGTTCACGCACCTCCTGAACCCGGGCGGGGATCCGCCGATCACCGCGCAACAGGACCGGCTGGACGCGCCGTGCTGGAACTGGCACCCGGGCGAGGTCATCGCGCAGGTGCATCGCCTGTACGTCGCCGAAGACGTGCCCCACGGGCTGTATCCGCTGGAAGTGGGCGCCTACACGCGCGCCACACCCTCGCCGGTCAACCCAATTCCTCCGGCCACGCGATTGGCTCTGTACGTGGACGGCGAGGCCGTCAGCGACCACATCCTGCTGCCCCCGCTGCAGGTCGGATCGTCCGCTTCTGGCCTCCGCGCCAGTTTGCCACGGACAAGGCCCTTACCCGACGAATGACGGATGACGCAAGTCGTTTGACGCGGCATTCACGCCAGTCTGCTATGAACAAGACCCTTACACATAAATCCCGAATCCATATCCCCGTGCTGATACTGCTCCTGCTGGCGTGGGCGCTGCGCCTCTGTTGCCTGGACACCGTGCCCCCAGGCTGGCGCGACGATGAGTTGATCAACATCCACGCGCTGTCCGGCGAGGTACTGGCGGGACGCTTCCCGCTCTACTTCACCGGGGCCTCCGGTCACGAGCCGCTGTATCACTACCTGCACGCCGCGGTGCACGCCGTGCTGGGCTTCAACGTGCTGAGCGGGCACGTGCTGTCGGTCGCGTGCGGAATGTGCGCGGTCGCCCTGACCTACGTCCTCACCGCCCGTCTCTTCGGGCGCACGACTGCCGCTGTCGCGTCGCTAGCCCAGGCGACCTCCTTCTGGTCGCTGATGTACAGCCGGACGGCGATCCGCCACATCATCGTGCCTCCCTGTGTGCTGCTCACCTTGTACCTCTTCTGGCGCACCCTGGAGGCGCATGCCGCCCCGGACAGGGCCGCGGCTGCCCACCGGCTCAGGGCCACCGGGCGCACCATCACCCCCAGAAAGGCGCCATTCCGATGGCGCACCATCACTCCCAGAAAGGCGCCATTCCGATGGCGCACCGACGCCCCTACAAAGGCGCCATTCCGATGGCGCACCATCCTCGTGGGCCTGGCCCTGGGGGCGTCGCTCTACACCTACCCGGCGGCTCGGCTGCTGCCCGCGTTGCTGATTCTATTCGCGGTCTACGTGGCACTCTTTCACGCTGGCGAGTCCAGGTACCACCGGCGCGAGCTCGTCCTTGCGCTCGCCGTCGCACTGGCCGTGGCGGCCTTGCTGGCTGTACCGATGGGCGTCGCCATCGTCCAGGGGCGCAGCGCCGCCGCCGCGCAGGGAATCGGCGCCGACGCGCGGCTGGACGAACTGGCCGTGCCGTGGCACGAGCTCAAGGCCGGCAACCCCCGCCCGCTGCTGGAGAACGTGTGGCAGACGCTGGGGATGTTCCACGCCACCGGCGACTCTGAATGGCTGTACAACGTGCCCGAGCGCCCGGTGTTCAACCTCCTCGGCGGGGTGCTGTTGTGGGTCGGCGTTGGGATCTGCCTCTGCCGCTGGCGGCAGCCGCGCTACTTCTTCCTCCTCCTCTGGCTGGCGTTCGGCTTGCTCCCGGCCTTCGTCAGCGTCCCACCGGCCAGCCTGAGCCACACCATCATGGCTATGCCGGTGGCATACATTCTGCCCGCCCTGGCCCTGACCGAGGGCTTCCACTGGCTGCGCCAGCGGGGTGAGAAACCGGGTTTCTTGAAGAAGACCTGGTTTCTTAGTTGGAGTTTGGGCCTGTTGATCGTCCTGTTCCTGGTCACAAACGCCGTGCGCGACCTGCGCGACTACTTCTTCAACTGGCCCGAGCGCGGCATGGTGGGCTTCCTCTATCGCGCCGACTACCGCACCACCGCCCGCTACCTGAACGCCACCCCCGCGATCACCGACGTGGCCGTCTCCAGCAGTCTCATGGGTCCCTGGGATCGCCTGGCCCTGGAGGTGGACACCCGCCGGGGGGACGTGAGCGCGCGCCTGTTCGACCCACAGCGGGCGCTGCTCTATCCGGCCGGCGAAACCGCCCACGCGATCCTGACGCTCACGCACGAGGCAGACCCGTTGGTGGAGGCAGCGCTCGAGCGTGACGGCGCGCCACTGCGCCACGTGAGCAACTACGAACGCATTGCGGTCATCGCGTTTTCGGGCCAACGCGAGTGGTGGCCCCACCAGACCCAGCACTGGGTTTCGCAGATCCCGCTCCAGCCCTTCGCCAACGGGATGTCGCTCTTGGGGTGGAGTTGGCCCGAAGGGACGCCCGGGCCGGGCCGCACCACCCCATTGCTCACCGCCTGGGACGTCTCGCAGCAGCTTGACCTGCCGCCGATGCCCATTGTGGCCAACCCACCCCCGCCGGGCGTCTATTCCGGCCGGCGGCTGGCCGTTTTCGCTCACCTACTCACCGCCGAGGGCGCGTTCATGCTGGCGGACGATGGCCTATGGGTGGATCCGCTCACGCTCCAACCGGGAGATCGCTTCTTCCAGATCCACCGCTTTGCGTTGCCATCCGACGCCACTCCGGGACCGTACACAGTGGAGCTGGGACTATACGACCCGATGACGGGGGAACGGTGGCCTGTCCTGGAGGCCCAGGCTCAGACTGGCCCCGACTACGTCACCTTCTCGGTCGAGGAGGCACGGTGAGCAAGCTGACTCGGTCTCCGCGCGTGGCCTTCGTCGCGCTTCTCCTCACCTACCTGGTGCTGGCCGTGGGCTACAGCCTGGCCGACCCGGTGTACGAGTCCACGGACGAACTGCGCCATTTTCGCTACGTGCGGCATCTCGTTGTCCACCGCAGCCTGCCCGTCCAGCGGATCGACGCGCCGCGGGCCCAGAGCCATCATCCGCCTCTGTACTACGCGCTGGGCGCGCTGGTCAGTGCGTGGGTACCCCTGGAGGAGGACGTCTATTACGAGCCGCCCGAGAACCCGTTCTGGGGCTACCGCTACTGGGAGGTCAGCACCGACAACAAGAACCAATACCTGCACCGGGGCGATGGGCTCTTCCAGACCAGCCCCGGGCACAACGTCACACTGGCGGTCTATGTGGTACGCTGGATGACGATCCTGATCGGGGCCGGCGTTGTCTGGCTCACCTACCGCGTCGGCTGCGAGGTCTTCGAAGCGGACGGAACACCATCACCCTTACAGAGGCGCCATTCTGATGGCGCGCCATCATCACCTTTACAAAGGCGCCATTCTGATGGCGCGCGATCCGCGCACGCGCTGGCGCTCGGCGGGGCCGCGCTGGTCGCCTTCAACCCGCAGTTCCTCTACCTGAGCGGCGCCATCAACAACGACATCCCGGCCGCGCTGTGCAGCGTGGCAGTGCTGTGGGCGTGCGTGCGGCTGGTGCGCAGCGGCCCCAATCTGCGCAACGACGTGATCCTCGGCGTGCTCTACGGCCTGGCGCTGCTCACCAAGTTCAACCTGCTGGCTCTGTTGGCCCCCATCGGGCTGGCCTACCTGCTTGCCGCGTGGCCGAGCCGCCACCACCTCTACAAAGGCGCCATTCCGATGGCGCACAATCTCCACAGAGGCGCCATTCCGATGGCGCACAATCTCCACAGAGGCGCCATTCCGATGGCGCACAGTCACCACCTTTACAAAGGCGCCATTCCGATGGCGCGCGATTGGCAGGCTGTGTTGCGCAGCGCTGCACGCGTCGCCGGATTGGCAGCGTTGATATCGGGCTGGTGGTTCCTGCGCAACTGGCGGCTGTACGGCGATCCCACCGGCATGAAGCAACTCAACGAGCTCTGGGCCGGCCGCCCGGCGACCGGCAACTGGTGGGTCATCGAGCAGAGCCTGCCCTACCTCTGGAGCAGCCTGTGGGGGCGCTTCGGCTACGGCCAGGTGCCCCTGCCCCAACCCATCTATCAGGCGCTGCTGGCTTTCTGCCTGGTGTCCCTCGCCGGCTATCTGGTCCCCCGACCGTCTGCGGTCCGCCATCCTAGCAACTCCCAATCTGCCAACCTCCAACCTCCAACCTCCAATCTCCAACCTCCAACCTCCAACCCCCAACCCCCAACCGCCAACCGCCAATCCCTGGCGCTCCTGGGGGCGACCGGCCTCACTTTCGTCGCCGTGGTCCTCTACTACATGGTGATCCAGCCGGCCGGGGCGATGGGCCGCTTCTTGTTTCCCGGCTTGCCGGCGCTTGCGCTCATCCTCGTCCACGGGCTGAGCCGCCTCTTCCGCTACGTTCGCAGTAGGATTCTGGGGACGCGAAAACCACGCCCTCAAGACTATGACGGCGTGACCCAGGCGGTGAGCCTGGCCGTGATCATCGGCATGGTAGCGCTGGCCACTTACGCCTTGCTGGGCGTGCTGGCACCGGCTTTCGCCCGCCCCCGCCCGCTGACCGCGTCCGAGATGGAGTCGCTGCCTAATCCCACCGAAGTCGAGTTCGGCGGTCTGGCGCGGCTGCTGGGCTATCAGGTGTCGCCGGTCACCGTCGAGCCGGGGGGAGTCGTGGAGGTCACGCTCTACTGGCAGGCGTTGGATCGCACGGACCAGGACTACGCCGTCTTCGTCCACCTGCTGAGCCGAATAGGCACCATGGTGGCGCAGCGCGATACCTACCCGGGCCTGGGGCGCTATCCAACCTCCGCCTGGGAACCGGGGGCCGCGTTCGCCGACACGTACCGGGTGCACGTACCGGACACGGCCTACGCGCCGGACGTGGGCTACGTTCAGGTCGGTATGTACTTCCCCGACGGCCCACGCCTCACCACGTCCGATGGCCGCGACGCGGTGCGCCTGGAAACCGTCGAGGTGCGGCCCCGCGCCGGGGAACTTCCTAACCCGCTGGCCGTCCGGTTCGGCGATCAGATGATGCTGGTGGGCTACGCGCTCGATCGGCGGGTGGTGCAGCCCGGCGACACCGTCGGCCTGACGCTCTACTGGCAAGCAATGGCCCCGATGGAGGTGGACTACCGGGTCTTCGCCCACGTCCTCGGCGTCCAGGATCAGGTGTGGGCCAACAGCGACAGTGAACTGGTGCGCGGAGCCAATCGCACCAGCCAATGGGAGCCAGGTGACATCGTCGAGGAGACCCGCGAACTGACAGTGGGAGCGACGACGCCGCCCGACTTCTACGACGTCGAGGTCGGCGTGTACGGGTTCGACGTGGGCCGCCTCCCGGTCGTGGCAGAGGACGGGCACTTGATCCACGACCGCGTGTTGTTGAGCAAGATCCAGGTGGTGGATGATGATGTGGAGTGACACCGCCCGCAGACGCCAGCAGCGCCACGTGGAATGGATCGCGATCACGCTGATCCTGCTGCTGGCCGCTGTGCTGCGGTTCTGGGCGTTGGGCGAGGTGCCGCCCGGGTTGGCCCACGACGAGGTGGCCAACTGGCTCATCGGGAGCGACATCTTGGCCGGTCGCCACGCCATCTATTTCACCGCCGCCTATGGCCACGAGCCACTGTACCACTACGTCCAGGCAGCGACCATCGCGCTGATCGGCGACCATTGGCTGGGGCTACGCTATCCCTCGGCGGCCTTCGGCTTGCTGGGCCTGGCGGCGACCTACGTGCTCGTGCGCCGTCTCCTCGGTCCGTCCGCCGCCCTGCTGAGCAGCGCGTGGATGGCCGTGTCGTTCTGGCCCCTGTTCTACGCCCGCGTCGCCCTGCGCGCCATCACGTTGCCGTTCACGGCCGCCCTTTCCGCCTACTTCCTGCTGCGCGGGGTGATGCTCGAACTGCCGACGGCAGACGGTCGGGGGCAGGCGGAGCCGACCCCAGGCAGCGCTGACTGCAGACGGTCGGGAGTAGACGACTGGCTGCTGGCCGGGTTTTTCCTCGGCCTGAGCACGTACACGTACATGGCATCCCGCATCCTGCCCGCCATCCTGGTGGCCTTCCTTGTCTATCTCCTTTTCGTCCGCTCGCATGCGTTCCCCTGGTCCCGCGTCGCCGTGTTCCTTCTCGTCGCCGCCGTCGTGTCCGCCCCTCTCGTGCTTTGGCTGGCGACGAACCCCGGCGCGGAGTATCGCATTTCGGAGGTGCGAGCGCCCCTGGACCGGCTGCTCGCGGGAGACCCATCTCTGTTATGGCAGAACCTTGTCGCCAATCTCAAGTTCTTCACGTGCAGCGGCGATCCCTGGTCGCGGCAGAACATCCCCGGCCGTCCCGTCTTCGCTGACCCGATCGGGGGCGTGCTCTTCTGGGCGGGTGTGCTGATCGCGCTCTGGCGTTGGCGCGACCCGCGGCACGGTTTCCTGCTCATCTGGCTGGCCGGCGCGCTCGCGCCCAGCATTGTCACCTCCGATGCCCCCAGCTCCATCCGCGACATCCTCGCCGTGGTGACCACCTTCGTCTTCCCCGCGCTCGCGCTCGTCGCGGCCGGCCGTTGGATCAAGCACGCTGCCTCCTGTGTCCTGCCCAGGGTGACCACAAGGCTTACCCCTACGGAGCACGTAGCGGCATCCTGCGTCCTGCGTCGTGCATCTTGCATCTTGCTTCTTGTCCCCTGCCTGTTCCTCACGGTGCGCGATTACTTCCTCGTGTGGCCCCAGGATAGCGTGGTGCGCTTTGACTATCAGGCAGACCTGACCGCGGTCTCGCATCGCCTGGACGAGACAGCGCCCGATGAAGCCGCCGTGGTCGCCGGCCTCTCCGTGCACACGATGGACGGCCCGGGGCTGGAACTGTCCGCCCGGCGCGACGTCCAGGACGTGCGGCTGTGCGATACCCGGGAGACACTGCTCGTTCCCGGCGGGAGCGACGTGTGGCTCTACGTTCCACAGGTAGTCCCGTTCGACGACGACCTCCGCGCGCGGCTGCTCGGCTGGGGAGCGGTAGTTGAGCCGGATTCCCGATCTTCATTCACTGCCTACCACCTGGTCGGAGGCGCGGGCGCTGCCCAACTGCAATACCTGGAGACCGCGGCCACCCTCCCCGACGGCGCACCGGTGGCGCTGCCCACTTCCTTCGCCGGGCAGTTGGCCTTCCTGGGATACGAGTGGCTGGAGGAAACTCCCCATCCAGGTGATGCCGTGCCCCTGCTGACCTACTGGCGCGTCGAAGCCCCTCCAACCGCCAGGCTCAAGGTCTTCGTACATCTGCTGGACAGTGCGGGCGAGATGGTGGCCCAGCACGACGGTCTGGGTAGCCCTCCGGAGAGATGGAGAACCGGCGACCTGATCGTCCAGCGGCACACGCTATCTCTCCCCGCCGACCGGCCCGCCGGCCCCCACACGCCGGTCATCGGCCTGTATGAGGCGCAAGGCCCTGGAACCCGGCTGATGCTCTGGCCGGACGACGCCGACCACCTGGCCCTTGCGCCGCTGGAGGTAACGTCGCCGTGACATCGAGGCGAGGGTGGACAGACTGCGTCCGGCGGCTGCGCTGGATCGGGATACCGGCCTTGCTCGGCCTGCTGCTGGCCCAGATGGCCTTCAGCAGCGTCCACAAGTCGGCCACCTTCGACGAGCCGTATCATCTGGGCGCCGGCTACGCCTACCTGCGCACCGGCGACCCGCGCCTGAGCTGGGAGCATCCGCCGCTGGTGGACACGCTGGCCGCGCTGCCCCTGCTTCTGCGGCACGACGTGGTTCTCCCGCTCGACCATCCCACCTGGGATCAAGCTGACATCGTCAATTTCTCCGACCACTTCCTCTGGGAAGCCAACTTCGCCCGCGCCCCCGAGTTGGTCATCGCCGGGCGCTGGCCCGTGATGTGCCTGACCGTGTTCCTGGGGCTGGCCCTGTTCCTGGCCCTGCTCTACTTCTCCGGGGAGCCGGCGGCCTGGCTGGGGTTGGCTCTATTTGCGCTCGACCCCAATATCGCCGGCAATGGCCGGATCATCACGACTGACCTGGGACTGACCTGTTTCTTCTTCATCGCTGTGTGGCGGCTGGGGGCCTATCTCAACCGTCCAACGAGCACGAACCTGATCCTGACAGGCCTGGCCGCAGGGCTGGCGCTGTGCGCCAAGTTCTCGGGTATACTGGTCGCGCCCGTGTTCCTGCTGGTCGCCCTGCTCTACCGGCCACCCGATGGGCGACAGCTCTCGCTAGCGCGGCGGGCGGCGGCGCTCGCCGGTATGGGGGCGCTGGCGTTGCTTGTGCTGTGGGCCGCCTATGGCTTCGAGTTCGGGCCGGTCGGCGAGACTGGACTGCCGGTCCCGTCACCCACCTACTGGCGAGGAATGATAGCCGTGTACCAGCGCGTCCAGGCCAGCACGCCCACGTACTTCCTGGGCCAGTCCTACGACGCGGGGCCGTGGTACTACTTCCCTGCCATCTTCACCCTGAAGACCCCGCTCCCGACGTTGATCCTGCTGGGACTGGGCCTGGCGCGCATCCTCTCCCCCACTCCATCAGCTCTAGAAAGGCGCCATTCCTGGGACCGCCGGCATCCTGCCGGCCTCTTGCCTCCCCCCCTACAAAGGCGCCATTCTGATGGCGCACCATCGGAACGAGACGCACGGAGAAACCCTGACTGCACCCGACGGCCAATAGGGGCACGGTCCCCGCGCCCGGATAGAGACGTAACCTCCGGTTCGCAGCAGGCAGTCCTGTGGCTGGTGCCTCCTGCCGTCGTGTTTGCCGCTACGATGGCCAGTCCTCTCAAGATGAGCTACCGCTACATCCTGCCGGCCCTGCCGTTTGTCATCGCGTTCGGTTCCTCCATGGCCGTCTCGCTCGTGCCGCCGCGCGCTCGTCTCCGCCGGGTGTGGCAGGCAATGCTGCCGATGGCGGTGGCCTGGGCCGCGCTCACGGCGGCACGCATCTACCCGCACCACCTGTCCTACGTGAACGTGCTGGGCGGCAGCCCCGAGAACGCCTGCTTCGTGTTCTCCGACGCGGACTGGGGGCAAGACCTGATTGGCCTGCGGGAGTATATGGCGGCAGAAGGCTTGGACAGCGTTCACCTGAGTTACTTCGGCAGCGCGGACCCAAGTGCCTACGGCCTGTCTTTTCGGCCGCTGCCTGGCTTCCGGCGCGCGCTCACCGGGCCTGACTTCTTCGGCTATAATCCCTACACGCCTGCCGCCGGGACGTACGCTATCAGCACGACAAGCCTGCAACTGGGACTGCTCTATCAGAAGCACGATCTCTACGCCATCTTCCGTGACCGGGAACCGGAGGCGCGGATTGGATACTCCATTCACATCTACGAAGTGGCCTATCCGCCCGAGGGAGTAGAACAACCAACCCTAGAAAGGCGCCATTCTGATGGCGCACAATCAACTCTAGAAAGGCGCCATTCTGATGGCGCACAATCCGCCATGTCGCCCACCCGCGCAGTCGTCGTTGGTCCGGCCGTGGCCGACCTGCCCCCGGAGACGCTGGGCGTACAGCCCGGCCGGCCTCTGATCGCCAAGTGGGCCGCTCCAGGCGCATTGGTGCTGGCCGCAGGTGGCCCCGCGCGCTATCTCGGCGAGGTGGCGATGCCCGCCTCGTCGGCGGTCGGGACACTGCTGCGCGAAGAGAACCCACTGGCCGACGCCCGCCCGCTGATCGAGGCCCTGCCTGGCGATCCCTTGCCGCTTACGCCTGGCCAAGTGCCCGTGCCGCTGCCGGCACCCTTCGACGGCGGTCCTGCGTTGGCGGGCTACGAGTTGTCCGGGACCGCCGTTGCGCCGGGCGACACCGTCGACCTGGTTACGTACTGGCAGGTTGGCGAGACCGTCAGGCCGTCGTTGGCCGCCTTCGTCCACCTGCTCGACGCTGGCGGAAACGTCGTGTCGCAATGGGACGGATGGCCGGTCGCGTCAGGCGGCCTGGAGCCCGGGGACGTCGTCGTCCTACACCATCCGCTGGTCGTCTCTGATGGTACGTCCCCAGGCTCCTGCACACTGCAGGTCGGCCTGTACGATGCGCCGGACGGGCCACGCCTATCCGTGGCCGGGGAAGATCGCTTGCTGCTGCCGTGCGTCGAGGTGATCGGGGCTGGAGAATAGAGGATGGAGATTGGAGGGATGCATAACCTCGACCGCACCTGCAAGCGTGGGCCGGCGCTGCTGGTAGCCCTCACTGCCCTGGCCGACGTCGGGCTGGCACTGTCCGCGACGCGCTACGGGGCAGCTTTCGCGCTGCTGTGGCTCCTACCCGGCCTCGCCTGGAGCGGATACCTGACCGGCCAGCACCGCCGGCTGGCGGCGGAGGAACTCTCGATCGGCCTCGCGCTGGGGATGGGCACAACGATGTTGCTCACGCTGCTGTGCCACTACGTGCCCGGCCCGCTGTCGTTTCCCGGGCTCCTGCTCGCCACCAATCTGCTCATCCTCACCCTGGCCTGGCTCGCCCATAGGAAACCAGGTTTTTCGTACGACGTGAGTCGCCAAGATGGCACATCGCCAACAACCCGGTTTCTCTCGGACGCCGGGCGCGGCAGCCGCGTCCCCAGATCGCCGGGTGACCTTGTCTCCCTGGGATACCTGCTATGCGTGGTCCTCGTGGGCGCGCTCTTCCGCCTGCTGAACCTGGGATACAGCGAGTTCCAGGGCGACGAGGGCATCGTGATGATGCGAGCCGCGCGCGCTATCTCGGGCGACGAAGCGCAACTGTTCTACCACCAGAAAGGCCCGGCCGAGGTGCTGCTGCCGCTGGCGACCTGGACGCTCTCCGGTACGATCAACGAATGGCAGGCGCGTCTGCCCTTCGCGGTGGCCGGTCTCCTGGGCCTCGTGGCCCTCTACTTGCTGGGCCGCCGGTTGATGAACCGGCGCGTCGCGCTGATCGCCGCCCTGCTCCTGGCGATCAACGGTTACTTCATCGGCTTTGGCCGCATCGTGCAGTACCAGAGCCTGGTGCTGGCTATGACGACGCTGGGGCTGCTGGCGCTCTGGCGCTGGGCGGAGGGGGAGGGATCGCGCTGGTTGATCGCAGGCGCGGCGCTCCTGGCGTTGGGCCTCCTGGCCCACTACGACGCCGCGCTGGCGCTGCCCGCCGCTGCATACGTACTCGCCCGGCGGCTGCGGGCTGTCTCAGCGCCTGCGGGTTCGCCCCGACCTTTACGCGCTACAACGTTGAGGCTCTTGATCGCCGGGGCGCTGGCTGTCGGCGTCCTGGCGCTCTTCTACGTCCCCTTTGCCTGCAATCCTAACTTCGCCAAGACCCTGGACTATCTCAGCGGGGCGCGTATCGGCACCGGTGGCCCCCTGTACAACAACCTGCTCTCCTCACTCCCGCTGGCGACCTTCTACAACTCCACGTACTACCTGATCGGGTTAGCCTGCTTGCTGGTCGTCGCCTCCCTTCTATCATTCCGCCGCCGGGGCCTGTTGATCCCCGCCACGTGCTACTCGCTCGTCGGGGTCCAATTCGCAGTGGCCGCCATCAGATCGGGGGCAGTCGGGGCGGTTGGCCCGATTGGGGTCGGGCCTGTGTTGGCGGCCCTGGCTGTCGGCGTCTTGGCGTCGAGGCATTCCTCACCAGGGGCACGTACCGCCTGGCTGTGGTTTGGCGTCCCGTTCCTGTTCTACTACTTCCTGGTATGGGACCCTCGCACCCACGTGCTCAACGCGTTCCCCGGTGCCGTCCTCCTGGTCGCGTTCGCGCTGGATCGCTGTCTCGAAGCAGCCGCCACCCCTACAAAGGCGCCA
>CAZYSK010000036.1:32797-34786 GCA_964649415.1 uncultured Anaerolineales bacterium | reverse complement strand
TTCCGATGGCGCGCCGCCACCCTTACAAAGGCGCCATTCCGATGGCGCGCCGCCACCCTTACAAAGGCGCCATTCCGATGGCGCGCCGCCAGGCAGCCTCGTCCGCCATGGATTGGAACAATCCACCGCATCACGCGTCCTATTTCACGCGCCAGATCGCGTCAGCGTCCGCACGATCTAGCCACCCCGCTCTGGTTCGCACTGCTTGCAGTTTTCGCGTTTCTCGCGTATTATCCGTATCTGATGTTCGTGCAACACGACCCCGAGATCAAGCGCACCTGGCCTGCCCATCAACCAACACTCTACTGGAGACCCCAGGACGTGCCCCTCTTTGGCTATTTCGGCTTCCCCTACCGCGCTGGCTGGAAGGTACTCGGATCGCTCGTGGACAGGGGCGTGCTGAGCGGCGTCTACGCAAGTAACGAGGAACAGGAAGTCACAGACTGGTACGCGCGGGGGGCAGAGCGCACGTACTGCCCCGACCCTGAATGGTACTTCCTGGCCGAGGATGTGCAGGACGAGGTGCCGATCGATCAGGCGGACCTCGAATCGACCTATCACCTGTGGGGGGAGATCTGGAGCGCCGGGAAGCTCAAACTGCGCGTCTACCACCGGGAACCGCCGGTGGGCTCGCCTGCTGTCTATCGCGTCGAGGACTATGTCTCCCGTTTCGACGCCCGGACGACCCCGGCCACCGTGCTGGCGGCACCTCCCGCGAGCTATACGCCACTGAGCTACACGTTGGGCGAGCAGATCAAGCTGGTGGGCTACCGGCTGGATGCCGCCGACGCGCGTCCCGGCGGGACCGTATCCCTGGTGCTCTACTGGGTGGCCCCCCAACCGGTCCAGGAAAGCTACCAGGTCTTCACCCACCTCTACGACGGCACGATGTGGGGGCAGCAGGACAGCACGCCGGGGTGCGCGCTCCGGCCCACTATGCTCTGGGAACCCGGCCGGATCGTGCGAGACGAGTACGTCATCCCGATTGACCCCAAGACGCCCGTGGGTGACATGCCCCTGCTGGTCGGCATGTACAGGCTGGACACCGGGGACCGGCTGCCGGTTCGGGCCTCGGACGGGTCGCCCGTCGGCGACGCAATCCCCTTGACTACGGTGGCGGTGCGGTGAGGGCGGACACGGATCGTAGGCCCGATCACAAGGAACCAGGTCTTTTGGAAAAAGCCTGGTTGCCCTCCGACCCCGACGGCCTGCCGTCGGCTGCGTCCGTAGCGCTGCGTTCCCGTCTTCTCGCCGTCGGCCTGTTGGCGCTGGCCTTCGCGCTGGCGCTGACCAGCGCGGTGCAGAAATCACCGACGATGGACGAGCAGAATCACATCGCCCGGGGCGCGGCCTATCTGGGCACAGGCGACCCCCGCCTGAGCATCGAGCACCCTCCCCTGGTCAACGTGCTCAGCGCGCTCCCTGCCCACCTGTTGCTCGACCTGCACCTGCCGCTGGATGAATGGTGGGACGCCAGCGAGTGGTATCATTTCGCCGAGAGCTTCCTCTGGCAGGTGAACAGCGACCCAGACCGCATCGTCTTCCTGGCCCGCCTCCCGATCATCGGGATGGGGTTGGTTCTGGCAGCGCTGGCCTTCCGGTGGGCCGAATCCATGTGGGGACCAGGGGCGGGGCTCTTGGCCACTGCGTTTTGCGCGTTGGACCCCAATGTCCTGGCCCACACCCGTTTTTCCACGACGGACGTCGGGGGGGCGTGTTTGGCCTTCCTGGCCGTCTATGCCATGTGGTGGGCGACGCGCCATCGGAATGGCGCCGTCGCTAAATCGGGGCGCCATCAGAATAGCGCCATTGTTGAGATGGTGTGGCGTCGCTCCTGGGCGCGGGCCTGCGCAAGCGGTCTGGCGCTGGGGCTGGCGCTCAGCGCGAAGCTCTCCAACCTGCTCTTGCTGCCCATACTGGCCCTGACCATACTAATCGACGCCCTGGCCGACAGGCGCGCACCATTTTCCCTACAAAGGCGCCATTCCG
>CAZYSK010000036.1:6885-32697 GCA_964649415.1 uncultured Anaerolineales bacterium | reverse complement strand
TCCGGCGGTTGGGGCGCAACCTGGCGCTGCTAGCGTTCGCCACCGTCATCGGCCTGCTCACCGTCTGGGCATGCTATGGCTTTCAGCTCGGCCGGCTGGATCCAGGCGGCCCGCTCGTTCCAGCGCCGCCCTATCTCCGGGGAATTCTCGCTATTCTCAGTTCTTCCTCCGCCGGGCGGCCAGCCTACCTGCTGGGCCAATATGGTGAGGGCTGGTGGTACTACTTCCCGGTGGCCTTTGCCGTCAAGACACCGCTGGCGACCCTGGTAGCACTGCTCCTGGCCACTGGCAAAGCCCTCGGGCGCGGCAACCGCCGGGCGCGGAGACAGCGCCCCGACTCCAGCCCGCAGCCCGCTGCAGGGCCGAGCGCAAGAACCGCGCGTCGCCCTCGTCCAGCGCTGGCCGACGAGGTGTGGCTCCTGACCCCGCCGGTGGTCTATTTCCTGGCGACGATGACCAGCAGCCTCAACATCGGCTACCGCCACCTGCTGCCTATGCTCCCGTTCTTGGCCGTCCACGTCGGCCGCCTGGCCGCCCCAACACTCCTAGAAAGGCGCCATTCCGATGGCGCCCCACTCCAGCATCCAACGGACCGCCGGCATCCTGCCGGCATTCCACCCTCCACCCTCCAACCCCCAACCTCCAATTCCGGCCGGCCGAAGACCCTGGCCCATCGCCTGGTGCCCGTCGTCCTTGCGCTTTGGCTCGCCCTTGCCAGCGCGTCCATCTACCCGCACTTCCTGGCTTTCTTCAATCCCATCGGAGGGGGGCCGGAGAACGGCTGGCACATCATAGTGGACTCCAACATTGACTGGGGACAGGACATGAAGGGACTCAAAGCGTGGATAGCACAGGAGGGCATAGATCACGTGCGGCTGAGCTGGTTCGGCAGCGCCCATCCTGAGGCATACGGCATCCCCCACGATCTGCTACCTGGCCTGCCCCACGGCTTCTTGACGTGGGAGCAGCCTCCCTTCGATCGCGAGAGCCCTGAGCCAGGCATCTACGTCATCAGCGTCACCAACCTGATCGGCGTGCACTTCCCCAACCATGACCTATACGGCTGGTTCCGCGCCCGTCCGCCTGACGCGAAGATCGGCTACTCGCTGTTTGTCTACGAGGTGTTGAGCGATGGCTAGGCCGCGGACACAGAGGTGGGTTCTGCTCGCCGGTATCCTGTTGCTGGCAGCATTTCTCCGCCTGTACCGGCTGCGCACGATGCCCTGGGGGCTGTCGCAGGACGAGGTGGTCAACGCCGACACCTCGTTGAGCGTGCTGGCCGGTGAGGGAGCCCCGTTTCTTTCCGGCGGATATGGCCACGAGCCGCTTTTCCACTACCTCCAGGCCGTCACGCTGATCCTGTTCGGCGACAACGTCGTGGGGATCCGCATGCCGGCCGTGATGCTGGGGATGCTTCTCGTCAGCGCCAGCAGCGCGATGATGCGGGCGTGTACCTCGACGCAGCGGGGAACCGCAGGGGACGGGCGCGGGGTGCGCGCCTCCGCCGGCCTGGCGGCGACGGTGACAGCGGGCGGCCTGGCCGTTTCCTGGTGGCCGATCATCTTCAGCCGGGTTGGGATCCGGGCAATCGCTTTCCCGCTGCTGCTCACGTTGGCCGTGATCCTGCTCTGGCGCGGCCTCAAGCGCCGCCGCCGTCTGTTGGTCCTCTTCTCGGGCTTCGGTTTCGGCCTGACAGTCTATACGTACACCGCAGCCCGCGTCCTGCCTGCGCTGGCGCTGGCCTGGGTGGCCTACGCGGCTCTCTTCCAGCGGGCAGCGCTGCAGCGTCACTGGCGGGCACTGGCCAGCGCCGGACTCATTGCCGTCATTGTGGCGCTCCCTCTTATCCTCTACCTCTACGCGCACCCGGAGATCCAGGAACGCGTGCAGCAACTCGAAGGCCCCCTGGCGGCACTGCGAGCGGGGGACCCGCGGGTCCTCTTGGAGGCTACGCTGGCCACGTTGGGTATGTTCAGCTACAGTGGCGAGGCCCGTTGGACCTATGGCATCCCCGGTCGCGCTGTCCTGGGGCCACTGAGCGGGTTTCTGTTCTACGCCGGGCTGACTCGATGCATCGTGCAGCCCAAACGCCCCATCTGTGGCCTGCTCGGACCGTGGCTCATCATCGCTCTTGTGCCCAGCATGGTCACGCCCGATGCTCCCAGCACTATCCGTGCCATCGGCGCGTTGCCGGCAGTGTACGGCCTGGTTGGCCTGGGCGCGGCGTGGATCTGGGAGTGGTATACACGCCGTCGTCGCCCTGTCGAGTTTGCCGGACCGTCTGCGATCCGCTTGGCCATCCTATTGTGCCTCGTGGGCGCGGCCCATCTTGCGTGGACGGTCAGGGACGGGTTTGGGATATGGGCGGGCGACCCCGAGGTGTACTGGCGCTACAAGGCCCATTTCGCCGACGTCGCCGCCTTCCTCGACGGCCAACCGTCCCCCCACCCTGCGGTGGTCTTCGAGGAGTGGGTGGATCCCGTAGACGTGGATGGCCTGCGACGCAATCTGGTCCACGACGATCTCCAGCCCCGCTGGGCACAGGCTGGCCGCTCCTTTATCTGGCCTGTCGACGCAGATCGCTTCACGCTCGCCATGCCGATCTTCTCGTCGGCCGATCCCGACGTGTGGCGCTTGTTCTCTGGCGACCCACCCGTGGTGTCCACCAGTGCCTATCGCATGCCAGACGGTCGCCCGGGCGTCACCTTCTACGCCATCGAAAGCCAACCGATCCTCTCCGACTATCTGGCGCGGACCTCCGGCGCACTATCGTCCCTACAAAGGCGCCATTCCGATGGCGCGCCGGCAAGCGTGCCGGACGGCACGCAGACCGTACGCCTGCCAGCCGACTTCGGCGATCAGGTCTCCCTCTTGGGCTACGAATTGCTCCCCGGACCGGACGGATGCCCCGCCCAATCATCCCTACATGCGGGTAACGCAGCGACTTCGACGGAGAGCACGAACCAGGGGGCCGGCGGTGACGAACTGCGGCTCATCACCGTCTGGCGTATCCTGCGCGATAGCCCCGAGCCGATCGTGGTTTTCGTGCATCTCCTGGACCAGGACGGCAACCTGATCGGCCAACATGACGGCTTTGACGTCTGGACTGCCGCGCTGCGGCGGGGCGACGTCGTGGCGCAACTGCATCCTATTCCGCTGAACACCGAGCTTCCCTGTCCCACGGGAGAGAAGCCAGGCGCTATGGCTCAGGTGGGCGTCTACTTCCGCGCCGATGGAGTTCGGCTGCCGGTGCTGGTGGACGGGACACCCATCGCCGACCGCATATTGCTCGATCCCCTCCGCGTAGGAGACGCCCCATGAGCCGCCCAACCCCCAAACCCACCAATCTACCAGTCTACCAATCTACCAATCTACCAATCCACCAATCTACCAACCTCCATCCTCCAACCTCCAACCTCCAACCTACCACGAGACTGATTGCACTCGCCTTCCTGTTGCTCGTGGCGTTTGGCATGCGCCTCTACCGCCTGGCCGACGTGCCGCCGGGCCTGTTCCACGACGAGGCGTACAACACACTAGATGCACAAGCCCTGGCCGAGGGGCTACCCCACCCTCGCTTCTACGACAGTTGGGAGGTCTACTCCCGCACCGTGCATGATACCTGGCCGCCCCCCACGACCCGCTTCCCCGTCTTTCTCGAGGGCAACTACGGCCGCGAGGCGCTGTTTCACTACTTGGGTGCTCTCTTCGTCGCGATGGTCGGTCCGAGGCTATGGGCGCTGCGCCTGGTTTCTGCCTTCGCCGGGGTTATGGCCGTGGCGACCACCTGGCCGCTCGCCCGCGAGCTCTTCGCCGCTGAACGGGCTGCACGCATCGCGCTCCTGGCGGCTGCCGTATCCGTGGGGACATACAACCTGCTGGCGTTCAGCCGGCTGGGTCTGCGCATCATCCTGCTGGTCACGATGGAGGGGCTCACGATAGCGCTATGGTGGCGCGCCAGTCGCGACGGCAGGCTGCGCTGGTGGCTGCTGGCGGGGTTGTTGCTTGGTCTGTCGCAGTATACCTACATCCCCGCTCGCCTTCTGCTGCTGATCGCCCCATGTCCCGCGCTGGTAGGGATCGTGCGCTGCCACCCCTACAAAGGCGACATTCCGATGGCGCACCGCCACCCCTACAAAGGCGCCATTCCGATGGCGCGCCGCCCGGGCCAGCGCGCCCGGTTGGAGCGGGGCACGCTGCTGGGCTTGCTGGTCGCTCTGATCGTGATGACACCGCTTGTGGTCTTCTTCGCGCGCTACCCCGACTACCTGACGTTGCGCGCCGATGTCATCCTCGCCGACGCGCCAGAGAGCGGATCGGCCATGATGGCTGCCAATCTGTGGCGCGTATTCCAGGGCCTGGTGTGGCGCGGCGACCCCAATCCGATCCTGAATCTGCCCCATCGCCCGGCGCTCGACGCCGTCCAGGCCGTCTTCTTCGTCGCCGGCCTCGTCACCTGCCTGCGCCGGGTGAAGAAGCTCCCGTATGCGTTCCTCTTGATCTGGGCAGCACTGATGCACACCCCCTCCCTGGTTGCTGGCGTGGCCCCGACGTTCGGCCGCTCCATCGGCGGTATGTTGCCGGTGGCCATCATCGTCGCTACGGGGATCGAGGCGACCTGGGGGGCAAGCGGAGCCAGCCGGCCACGCCTTCGCACGCTGGCCACCGGCGTCGTTCTAGCCGCTCTGGCCTTCAGCATCGGCCTGACAGGCTATGACTACTTCTGCGTTTGGGCCAGGCTCCCCGACCTGCCGCACATCTTCCACGAGGAGATGGCCGTGATCGGCCGCTACATCGGCGCACTGCCGGGCGACGCGGTGGTCTACGCGACACCGACGCAGAAGTACTACGCCACGCTCCTGCTGGCCATGCAGTCACCCGGATGTCTGCATCCGCATCTTCCAGGCGCGCGTGCACCCGAGCGGCCCCGCGACTTCTACGGACCGGCCGGGCTCCTGCCGGCCGGTCAGCCTGGACGTGAAACCGTCTATCTCATCCTCGAGGGCGACGAGACGAGTGCCGGCCTGCTGGAAGAGACCTTTCCCGAGGGATACTGGGACGTCCAAGGGGCGGATTTCGCCGCCTACCGCGTCCCTGCGACGACCCAGCGCGTGCGCTCTCAGAACCTCGTGCAGGCCGAGTTCGCCGGCGTGGCCCAGTTGCTAGGTTTCGACCTGCACACGCCGGAGGTGCACCCCGGCGATACCCTGTCAGTACGGCTTACCTGGCAGGCAATGGCAGAGACAGATCGCCACTACACCGCCTTCGTGCACCTGCTCGGACCTGACAACCCAGCGTCCGGTTCGCCCCTTTGGGCGCAGGACGACCACGAGCCGGGCCAGGCGACCTACACCACCGACCGCTGGTTCTCGGGCGAGGTTGTGATGGACGCGTTCCATCTGCAAGTGCCTGCCCATGCGCCACCCGGCACGTACACCCTGACCACCGGCTTCTATGACCTGGAGACGATGCTTCGGCTGCCGGTGACCGGCCAGGAGACGGACCTCCTAGCGCTGGCACAGATCGAGGTGCTAGGGCGATGAACATCCCGCGCACCGTGTGGGCGCCGATCAGGAGACCATGGTTCCCGGTGCGTGGAGGCTATTGACAATTCGCATCTCGCAGTTTACAATTCCCATTCCGGGCCAGTCTTCAGGGATGAGAGGGACTATGCTAGCACAGATTGAGACCAAGTAGGCGGCAGGAGGGCATATTGAACCTCTCCCGCCCTCAATCCGCCAAACCCGTGGGGCAGCTCAGTGGAAAGACACGGCGTGACCTCACGGTCTGGGTCGCCCTGTTTTTCCTCCTCGTATGGATCCTGTTCACCCACTCCCACGTCGGTTCTTTCAACGACCGTTCCCGCATGGCGGCCATCGAATCGCGGGTAACGCGGGGCACCTGGATCATCGACGAGTCACCATTCAGGCGCACGGTAGACCGCATCTACGTGGACGGGCATTTCTACTCCGACAAGCCCCCCGTTCTCTCGTTCCTGGCCTCTGGAGTGTATGCCGTTCTCCACGACGGTTTCGGCCTGTCGCTGGACGCCGGCCCGTGCGATCTTGACGTAGGGCCGTGCCACTGCCGCGCCCTCTGCGACGAGGATCCAGATTGGGCGTACTACGTGCTCACGCTGACGCTGATCGGGCTTCCCTCGGCGCTGATGCTGGCGCTTTTCTATCACATGACCAGCCTCTTCGGCCTGGACAACCCGGCGGCGCTCCTGCTGACAGGCACACTGGGGCTCGCGACGCAGGTTTTCCCGTACAGCACTGTGTTCAACAGCCACCTGCCCGCTGCGGCCTGCCTCTTGGCCGGCTTCTACGCCCTGCTAAGATGGCAAGGCGTCGCAGGCAACAAGTCGGGTGCGTATCGCTGGCAGTTCGTCTCCGGGCTCATGACGGCGCTGGCTTGCACGTGTGACCTGGGGGTTGGCCTCTTCTTACTCGCCTTTTTCGTTTACATGGCATGGGAGAACCTCGTGCGGGCAGATGGCCCGGTGCTGGGCCGAAGGCACAGGCACCCGCCCCAGACTGCGCCGGACACAACGGCCCGACCGTCCGCGGTCGGCGACGGCGATCCTGCCGGCATGACAGACGCACGATCAAGGGACCGCCGGCATCCTGCCGGCATGACGGGCGCACGGACGGACGCACGATCAATGTCCGCAATGTCCGCAATGTCCGCCTTGCCAGCGGGTCCCGTCACACTCGGGAGCGTGCTGGGGTATGTGCCGTGGCTCTTCCTCCTCGGGGGGTTGCTTCCCATCGCCTTGATGGCCGTGCTGGACTACCAGATCGTCGGCAGCCCGCTGCCGCCGTATATGCACACGCAGGGCTATGACTACCCTGGTTCCCGCTTTCCTCAGACGATCGCCGGCAACCGCAGCCCCGAGAACGTCCTGAGCTACGGCCTGCGCCTGCTCATCGGGGACCACGGCCTATTCGCCTTCAGTCCGGTGTTGCTGTGGGCCGTGGGCGCGCTGGTGCAGGCCTGGCGCGACGTCCCTAGCGGCAAGGGGGCGGTTTCCGCGCCCTCTGTCCGTCGCCCAAGCTGGCTGCGGGGGACTGCAGCCATGATCGGCCTGACCGCCAGCCTGTTCGCCCTCTACTTCATCCTGTTCACCGACAACTTCGGCGGAGCTGCCTGTGGCCCGCGCTGGTACACCGTGTTCACACCTCTGGTCTTTCTCTTCGTCGCCACGACCTGGACAAGCCCAAACCGATTCGACAGACCAGGTGCATGGGCCGGACTCACGCTGTTCCTGGCACTCGCCGGGCTCTCGTTCGCCAACAGCTATCAGGGAGCGCTCAACCCTTGGCGCGCCATCGCTCCCGTGTTGCACGTGGCATACACACCGTCGGTACAGAGGGAGCCGGTGGACATGGCGCTCTCAGGGGTCGTCTTTGAGGAGATCGAGCCAGACTTGCTCGACACCTTCGCCACGCGCCGCGTGGACAAGCGCTGGTTCGACGCCCGCTCCTGCCTGGTCATCCCCCGAGGGCCGACGTGGCTCTTCATAGACCCAGGCCAGCCGCTCGACCCGGCGCTGGCCGAACGAAGCGGCCTGGTCCGGGGAGGCAACATAGCGTGCTACACGGATCTGTGGCCGATGTGGGAGACGTATCGCGGGCAAATGGTGACGTCTGCGTGGGGCATCTCCGTCGGGGCCTCACTCCCCTCTGCCGGGAAGGAGCCGGAGGAAAAGATGCCCCTTCCGGTCGACTTCGGGGGGCGGCTTGCCCTGATGGGATACGAACTGCTTCCCCAGACGACCGGAAGCCCCGCTGAGACGGGGGGCAGAAGCCAGGTATCTCGCGGCGACGAACTGGGGCTCATCACCGCCTGGCAAGTCGAGAGAGAGTCTGATTTGCCGCTGGCGATCTTCGTCCATCTGCTGAATTCGGAGGGGCGGATCAGCGGCCAGCACGACGGGCTGGGAGTGGATCCGTACAGCCTGCGTGCAGGTGACGTGGTGCTGCTAGTCCATCGCTTTGCCATCGAAGAGGAAGCGTTACCAGGCCAGTACTGGCTGCAGACCGGCGTCTACGACCCCGACACCATGCAGCGCCTGCCGGCACTGGCGGACGGGACCCCCATCGCCGACCGCATACTCCTCGAGCCCATCCTTGTGGGAGACAACCCATGAGCCACCCAACCCCCAAACTCACCAATCTACCAGTCTACCAGTCTACCAATCTACCAATCCACCAGTCTACCAACCTCCAACCTCCAACCTCCAACCTCCAATCTCCAACCTCCATCCTCCAACTGTCACTCGTCGTCCTCCTCCTGTGGGCATTCTTCGTCCAGACCGTCACCAGCATGGTCGTCAAGTCACCGACCGTGGATGAGCAGAACTACGTGATGCGGGGCTACGTCTACCTGGAATTGGGCGATGTGCACTTCAGGTTGGGCCATCCTATCCTGGCGAACACGTTGAACGCCTTCCCTGTGTGGGCGTTGGCTGATTTGGAGTTTCCTGCCGACCCATCCAAAGACGTGGCGTGGCGGGACAATCTCTGGGGGTTCTTTGCCGACCACCTGCTGTGGCAGCCACCCGGCGCGGATGGGCAATTCCTCAACGTAGACCTGACCTTCTTCATCAGCCGGCTGGTGACGGTGGCACTGGGGACACTCTTCGCGGCGCTGGTCTACCGTTGGGGCCGCCAGCTCTGGGGGGCCTGGGCAGGGTTGGTCGCTCTGGCTCTCTTCGTCTTCGACCCGAACATCGTGGCTCACAGCGGGCTCACCACCGACGACGTAACGGTAAGCTTCTTCTACTTCGCAGCCACGTATGGCCTGTGGCGCTACCTGGAGACGGACCGGCCTGGTAACCTGGTGCTGAGTGGCGTTGCTTTTGGCCTGGCCCAGGGGTCCAAATTCTCGGCTCTGGTGCTAGCACCTGTGTTCGTCGCCGTTGTGGCTGTGTGGCCTTTCCTGCGCCCTGGGACCGGGGCGGACCGCCGCCGGTGGCTCCTGCGCCACGCCGGCGGCCTGCTGGCGATCTTCGCGATTGGCGGGCTGACGCTCTGGGCCGGCTATCGCTTTGAGCTGCGTGCGCTTCCCGGCTGGCCATTCCCGCTGCCTGCGACTGCCTATCTTGAGGATCTGCTATGGGAGACTCGGTACTTCGGACGTGAGGGGTACGTCTTCTTGGGTGGCGAAATGTCGTCCACCGGCTGGTGGTATTACTTCCTCGTGGCCTTCCTGCTCAAATCGCCGCTGCCCGCGTTGCTGCTGCTCGCCGTGGCGCTGGCCAGCCTGTATCGGCGGGCCAACTGGCCCCGGCTTGCGGCGCTCTTGCTCCCGGCGTTCTTCTATCTCCTGGCCACGATGGTCGTCTCGCTCGACATCGGCTATCGATTCTTCATCCCGGTGCTGCCATACCTCTACGTGCTGGCCGGTCGTCTGGCGGCCCGGGCAAAGCGGGTTCAGCGCTTCCTATTGGCCGGCGTGCTCGTCTGGAGCGCGGTGATCGCTCTGGGCGTTCATCCCCATTACCTGGCCTACTTCAACACGCTCGCCGGCGGCCCCGACAACGGCTGGCGCTACCTGGTGGACTCCAACATAGACTGGGGCCAGGACCTGCCCGCGCTCCGCGACCTCGTCGAGCGCTACAACCTGGGCCGGATCAAGCTCAGCTACTTCGGCACCTCACATCCGAGCTACTACGGCATCGATTTCGAGCCACTCCCGACGTGGGAGCAGACTCCAGAGCAGGGCAATCCCTTTACCCGCACCTACTACCCGGACGACCCATCGCCCGGCGTCTACGCCATCAGCGCCACGCACTTGCAGGGCGTGGTCCTGGACCCCGACCAATGGGACACCTATGCCTGGTTCCGCGACAAGGTCCCCTTCGCCAAGGCCGGCTACTCCATCTTCCTCTACCGGGTCGAGCCCACCGGGCCGCCCGTCGACGTCGCCCTGTCCGGCGTGCAGATAGATGAACTCACCCCAGACACCTTCGCCGCCTTCGGCAGCAACGACGTGCGCCTCCGCTGGTTTGACGCCCGTACCAGCCTTGTCATTCCCTCCCAGCCCGGCTGGACCGTCATCGCCGGCGACGAGGCCCATGCTGGTACCGCAGAACTGGCACAACCCGCCTGGGCCACGCTGGAGGACCTTAAAACACAGGCGTGGCCCGCCCCTCAGCCGTGCAACACGAGCACAGGGACGGCGTGCGCCCTCTATCCGCCCGACCCGCCATCTCACGCCGCCGCCATGGCGTGGGTGCAGGATCTGCAGGCCACCTGCGACGTCTGGCACAGCGACACACCGGTACCCTCCGTCTCCGACGCCTCCCCCCTCAGTCTCCCGGTCAACCTGGGCGCACCCACGACCAAACACCAATCCACCAACCTACCATCCATCCAGTTCCTGGGCTACACCCCCAGCAACCTGGTTTCTCCCTCCTCGGACCGGTCCGTGGCGTTCCTGACCGCCTGGCGCGTGAGCGCCCCGCCCGACGGCCAACGCGCCATCTTCGTGCACCTGCTCGCGCCCGATGGGCAGGTGGCAGCGCAATGGGACGGGCTGGACGTCCCGGTCGAGGGCTGGCGGGAGGGGGACACCATCCTCCAGGTGGCCTCGTTTGACCTCCCGACGGACCTGCCCCCCGGTCAGTACTGGCTGCAGACCGGCGTTTACGACCCCGACACCATGCAGCGCCTGCCGGTACTGGCGGACGGGACACCCATCGCCGACCGCATACTCCTTGAGCCCATCCGCGTGGGAGACGCCCCATGAGCCACCCAACCACCCAACCTCCATCCTCCATCCTCCATCCTCCAACCTTCAATCTCCAATCTCCATCCTCCATCCTCCACCTGTCCCTTGCCATTCTCCTCCTGTGGGCGTTCTTCGCCCAGGCTGTCACCAGCATGGCGGTCGAGTCACCGACCGTGGATGAGCGGGTTGATCTCACGCGCGGATACCTCTACCTGGAACTAGGCGACACGCGCTTCAAGATGGGCCATCCCATTCTGGGGCACGTGCTGAGCGCCATCCCCATCTGGACGCTGGCCGACCTGAGCTTGCCCACCGACGATCCCTCGTGGGAGGATCAACGCTGGGGGGCCTTCTCCGAGCGTTTCCTCTTGCGGCCGGGCAACGACGTGGCGCTCATATTCTTCCTCAGCCGACTGATGACCGTCTTCCTGGGCACGCTCTTCGGTGCGCTGGTCTTCCGGTGGGCACGCCAACTCTGGGGCAGGTGGGGAGGCCTGATCGCTCTCACGCTCTTCGTCTTCGACCCAACCATCGTGGCTCACAGCCGGTACACCACCGATGACATTGCTGTGAGCCTGTTCTGCTTCGCCGCCGCCTACGGCCTGTGGCGCTACCTGGAGTCAGATCGCACACGCGACTTGCTGCTGACCGGGGTCGCCTTCGGCCTGGCCCAGGGCTGCAAGTTCTCGGCGCTGATGCTCATCCCCGCCTTCATTGTCACCGTGGGTCTGTGGGCCTTCCTGCGCCATCCCCGGTTCGCAGTAAGGCCCAGATGTCTGCATCCGCGATGTCTGCATCCGCCAGGTCCGCCGGAGAGCCGTTCTGCCCCCATCCGCGACATACTCAAGCACACTCTTGCCTTGTTGGTCATCTTCGCCGTGGGAGGGCTCATACTCTGGGCGATCTATCGCTTCGACTTCCGCCCGCTCCCCGGCTGGCCCTTCCCGGTGCCGGCGACGGCCTACTTTGAGGATATCATCTGGGAAATGGAGTATTTCGAGGGCGAGAATTACGCCTTTCTATGTGGTGAGATCTCCGACACCGGCTGGTGGTACTACCTTCCCGTCGCCTTCCTCCTCAAGTCGCCGCTGCCCGCGCTCGCGCTGATCGGCACGACGCTGGTCAGCCTGGTTCGCCTGGGCCAGGGCGTGAACAGAGGGGTGTCCCGCTCCGGGGGGGGGCGCATCGCATCGCTGTTACTGCCCGCGTGCGTCTACCTGGTCGCCACGGTGAACAGCCCTCTCAATACCGGCTATCGCTACTTCATCCCGGTGCTTCCCTATCTCTACGTCCTGACCGGCCGTCTGGCGACCCTGCCGGGGAAGCTCCCGCGTCTCCTGCTGACCGGCGCGTTGATATGCAGCGCGATTGTCGCCGTGAACATCCATCCCCACTATCTGGCCTACTTCAACCTGCTCGCCGGCGGCCCCGACAACGGCTGGCGCTACCTGGTGGACTCCAACATAGACTGGGGCCAGGACCTGCCCGCGCTCCGCGACCTCGTCGAGCGCTACAACCTGGGCCGGATCAAGCTCAGCTACTTCGGCACCTCACATCCGAGCTACTACGGCATCGATTTCGAGCCACTCCCGACGTGGGAGCAGACTCCAGAGCAGGGCAATCCCTTTACCCGCACCTACTACCCGGACGACCCATCGCCCGGCGTCTACGCCATCAGCGCCACGCACTTGCAGGGCGTGGTCCTGGACCCCGACCAATGGGACACCTATGCCTGGTTCCGCGACAAGGTCCCCTTCGCCAAGGCCGGCTACTCCATCTTCCTCTACCGGGTCGAGCCCACCGGGCCGCCCGTCGACGTCGCCCTGTCCGGCGTGCAGATAGATGAACTCACCCCAGACACCTTCGCCGCCTTCGGCAGCAACGACGTGCGCCTCCGCTGGTTTGACGCCCGTACCAGCCTTGTCATTCCCTCCCAGCCCGGCTGGACCGTCATCGCCGGCGACGAGGCCCATGCTGGTACCGCAGAACTGGCACAACCCGCCTGGGCCACGCTGGAGGACCTTAAAACACAGGCGTGGCCCGCCCCTCAGCCGTGCAACACGAGCACAGGGACGGCGTGCGCCCTCTATCCGCCCGACCCGCCATCTCACGCCGCCGCCATGGCGTGGGTGCAGGATCTGCAGGCCACCTGCGACGTCTGGCACAGCGACACACCGGTACCCTCCGTCTCCGACGCCTCCCCCCTCAGTCTCCCGGTCAACCTGGGCGCACCCACGACCAAACACCAATCCACCAACCTACCATCCATCCAGTTCCTGGGCTACACCCCCAGCAACCTGGTTTCTCCCTCCTCGGACCGGTCCGTGGCGTTCCTGACCGCCTGGCGCGTGAGCGCCCCGCCCGACGGCCAACGCGCCATCTTCGTGCACCTGCTCGCGCCCGATGGGCAGGTCGCAGCGCAATGGGACGGGCTGGACGTCCCGGTCGAGGGCTGGCGGGAGGGGAACACCATCCTCCAGGTGGCCTCGTTTGACCTCCCGGCGGACCTGCCCCCCGGCCAGTACTGGCTGCAGACTGGCGTCTACGACCCCGACACCATGCAGCGCCTGCCGGTACTGGCGGACAGGACACCCATCGCCGACCGCATACTCCTCGAGCCCATCCGCGTGGGAGACGCCCCATGAGCCGCCCAACTCCCCAACCCACCAGTCTACCAGTCTACCAGTCTACCAATCTACCATCCACCATCCTCCATCACTCCTGGAAAGGCGCCATTCCGATGGCGCTCCATCTATCCCTTGTCATTCTCCTCCTCTTGGCGCTGTACGGCCAGATGATGGGCAGCGTGCGGCTCAAGTCGGCCACCTACGACGAGCAGACCTACTACGCCCGCGGCTACGCCGTCCTGAAGACCGGCGACATGCGCCTGCGGCTGCGGCACCCGCTGCTGACCAACCTGATCAGCGCCGCGCCCCTGCTGCTCCTCCCCGATCTCGAGCTCCCCACCGACCATGGCTCCTGGATCAATGCCGAATTCCACGAATTCTCCGGCCAGTTCGTGTGGGCTACCAACCGCGAGTGGGCCGATCAAATCGTCTATCTCTCTCGCTGGTCCATGATGCTCCTGACGCTCGTCTTGGCCGCATTCGTCTATCGCTGGGCACGGGCGCTGTTTGGCCGCACCGGCGCTTTGCTGGCCCTGGCGGTGTTCGCCTTCGATCCCAACATCATCGCTCATGGCCGGTTGGCCAATACCGACATCGGCGCGACGGCCTTCATATTCATCGCCGCGTATGCGTTCTGGGAATACATGCGACGCCCGTGTTGGTGGCGACTGCTGTTGGCCGGGGTGGCTTGCGGGCTGGCGCAGACCACGCGCTTCACGGCCCTGGCGCTCTTCCCCATCTTCGGCCTGGAGGCCCTGCTGGTAGCTCTCCGAAGAGACAAGCCACGTTCTCCCTGCGACGCAAGTCGCCGCGATGCAAGTCGTCGCGATGGCACGTCGTTGCGGACGCACCGATCTACCGCGGACAAGGATCCGTGGTGGCGCAGATTGGCCCAGGCGGCCGGGATTCTCTCGGCAATCGCTGCGATCAGCCTGTTGACCATCTGGGCTGTGTACGGCTTCACCTGGGGACCGGTCGATGGGACAGAGCCCTCGCTGCCGGCCCCCGACCATTGGGGCGAGCTCCTTTCCCTGATCCATCGCCTGGACCGCATCGACCCCGCATTCCTGATGGGACGCATCTATGGGGGCGGATGGTGGCCCTACTTCTTCGTCGTTCTCGGCGTCAAGACGCCACTTCCCACGCTGGCCCTGATCGCCTGGGCGACCGTCCACACGATACGCCGTTCCTCCTCCCTGCAGAAGCGTATAAATCGTTGGCTGCTCCGCGACGCGCCGTTCCTTCTCCCCGCCGCGGCGTATTTCGCCTCCGGCGTAGTCAGCAGCCTGAACACCGGCTACAGGCTCATCCTGCCCATTCTGCCCTTCTTGGCCGTCCACATCGCCCGCCTCGGCCCCGCCATCGAGGATTTCTCCCGTCCGTGGCACGCTCCCGCTTCGCGCCGCCGTGCTCCCCGCCTGCTGACACTCGCCCTTATCGTCTGGCTGGTGCTGGGCACGGCACGCGTGTATCCCCACTACCTGGCCTACTTCAACGAACTCGTCGGCCCACGCAACGGTTACAAGGTGCTCGTGGATTCGAACCTGGACTGGGGGCAGGACCTCCCTAGCTTGCGTCTCTGGATGGATGAGCACGGCGCCGAGCAGGTGTACTTGAGCTGGTTTGGCATCGCGCCGCCAGAACACTATGGTGTACGCTACCGTTACCTGCCTGGCTGGCCGCCCTTCGAGGATCCGGCGCTTCGCGTCTACCATCCACAGCGCCCGCTGCCAGGCGTGTACGCGATCAGCGCCACCAATCTGCAGGGCGTGCTGCTGGACGACCCGGACACGTTTGCCGTATTCCAGGCTCAGCAACCCATCGCCCAGATCGGCTATTCCATCTTCGTCTACGAGGTACCGCCAACCGGTCCACCGGCCAACCTGGCCCTGGGCGCTATCCGCATGGACCAGATCCCCGCATCCACACTGGACGCGCACCTGGCCACGAACGACCTGCGCCTCCGCTGGTTTGAGCCGTCTACAAGCCTGATCCTGATGCCCCACGGGCCATCTGCCTGCTACGCGCTTGACGAGCGCCATCGCCTGGCCGAACCGCTGGCAGCGCGCTTCTTCGGCAACGTGAAGCCGCTGGCTGAGGAGGCAGGAATCTCCCTGTGGCCCTGCCCGGATGCCACCACTGTCAACGACCGACTGACGGCTGTTGCCGCCGCCCCGGTCATGCAAAGTCCCGAGATCGAGTTCGCACCGGGCGATGCGCCCGACGTTCGCCTGCCCGTCTCTCTTCCCGCCTCGTTTGGCGGAGACGTCGCTCTTCTGGGCTACGAGTACCTCTCTCCGCCCCCTGTCCCAGGCCAGGAGATGGCCCTGTTGACCTACTGGCGCGCCCTGAAGCAACCTGATCGCTCACTCAAGGTATTCGTCCATCTGCTGGACGACCACAGCCAGATTTGGGGACAGTATGACGGCCTGGAGGTGCCCGTGGAAGGCTGGTATCCGGGCGACGTCATCGTGCAGCTTCACACCCTATCCGTCTCTGCGGATGCCCCACCCGGTCGCTACTGGCTTGAGGTCGGCCTGTACGATCCCCAGACGATGGATCGGCTGCAAGCCGTTGACGACACAGGCGCTCCCATCGGCAACCGCCTGTTGCTGCACGAGATGCTCGTGCAATGAGCATAGGATTGACAAAAGCTATCCCCCATAGTAGAATCAAATTGTTCCGGCCACTACTACCGCATGGCCTGGAGCATATCTTCTCTGGACGGGTCAGCCATCGCGCTTGACGCGTCGTGACCCAGCGAAAGGAGCCTCGGTGTGAATACCAGTGGAAAGTCGGTACATCGCTTAACATGGGCATTGCTGGCAGCAAGCTCAGCTCTGCTGCTCGTGATAGGCCTGTCATTGCTACTCTCTCACTCGCCAGTTCTGGCTCAGCCAGTATTGGACGCCGCAGACGCAAGTCTGGAGGTGAATAAGTACGTGAGCAAGGGCTTCGCGGCACCAGGCGACACCGTGCTCTACACCATAACCGTCCGCAACAGTGGTGACGCGTCAGCGAGCGTCTGGATCACTGATGAGCTATCCTCAGACCTGCTATGCGTACCCGGCAGCCTCGACAGCAACTACGGGACTCCGATCATAGCGGGCGGGGTGATCACCTGGAACAATTCGGTTGGAGTCGAGCAGACTGCAAGAGTATGGTTCAGTGCCGAGATCCTCGCTGGAACCACAGCCAGCGAGATTGAGAACACAGTACGAGTAACCGGCACGGGCGAACTGATCACGGATTCGGTAGTGACGACCATGCTGACCGGCCAACCCCCCAACTCACAGACTCGCTCGCCGAATAAGGATGAGGTGATCACGCAGAAAGGTAACCTCACCATCTCGGGCATAGCGTGGAGTGAGGGCACGGACCCGCCGTATCTGGTGGATGATCCGGTGCTGACCGTTCAGAGGCAGGGCGACAGAAGTTACTACGTAAGCTGGACCGACGTGGTCTCGGCGCAGAACTACACCCTCCAGGAAGCCCAGCAGCCTGACTTCAGCACCTACGAATCCACTGTGGTGGCCGCGCCCACTACCAGCCAGCTCATCAGCAAGAGCACCAGCGACGACGGCGTCTACTACTACCGGGTCCAGGCATCCTGCCTCGATAAGCAGCCCAGCCGTTGGAGCAACGTGGAGGAAGTCAACGTACCGTGGACGGTCACCTCCGGCCCATCTCTGGGATCAGGGCTGTCCGCGGGTATAGCCACCAACAGCGCCCTCACGGTGCAGGTGCGCATTGATGACGGCGACTGGCAGAATGCCACGACGACGGCGGCGACGGGCTGGAGCGGATGGGATTGGTCCTACGTCTGGTCGCTGCCCGAAGAGCACGAGACCCAGCACACCATCAGCACCCGCGCAAGCGGTGAAGACGGCACCTGGGGCACGCCGGACACCGTTACCGTCACGGTGGATAACAAGCAATACAACCGTTACTTCCCCTACGTGTTCTATCGTTGGCCCCCCATCCCCTATGAGCCTGTCTTAAGTGACATAGACAATGCTGCCCAGAGGGATACCTATACCGTCACCTGGTCCTATGACGACAACGACCCAGATGTCCCCGATCCAACTTCCTACACGGTGCAGGAGGCGACCGACACTGACTTCACAAACCCGACCGAGTACACTGTCTCCGGTACACAGAAGCAGTTCACCGACAAAGATGCCGGAACGTACTACTACCGGGTCCGAGGCGTCAACGCGTACGGGCCGGGTGAATGGAGCAACGTCAAGTCAACCACGGTCCGCTCATACACCTACCACTATGACTTCAGCAGCCCAACGATCATCCACGATCCCTGGCCAATCCGTCGCACCTCGCTCTACGAGGGCGATGTCTGGGGCGGGACCTGGACGGAGGAGCAAGAGGGCAATCTGTTCGCCGTCATGAACGACAAATTCGATTTCGCCATCGCCAGTCCAATGGAGGAGGCCCCGGCACCGCCCTACACCATCCAGACGCGGGTGAGGGTCCGCGACGAGGCCAACCTGGTAGCCTATGGCATCATCTTCGGTGCCAACGACGGCTCGCCGTGTCCAGCCTATCGGGACAGTGGTTGCTTCTACCACTACTATCGCCTCGAGGTCATCTGGGACGGCAGGCTAAAGGCTGGCTTCAAACGCATTGACCGGCACGAATCGGAGAAAGGCAAAGGCCAGGGCACGGAGATCATCGGGTACCGATACGTCGAGGGAGACTCAATTGGCTGGCATACCTGGAAGTTCGAGGTCAAGGCCGACGGGATTGACATCTACTACGACGGCGGCCTATTTGGCTCCATAAGCGATAGCCAATATGTCAACGAACCCTACTTCGGGGTCTACACCTCGGCCAACGAATACAAGCCATCCATCGGCCAGTTTGACTACTACTACGTGGATCCCAAGTAGCTCAGGATTTCCCGTGCCAAGTGCTTGGCTCCTGGACGACTAGCTTGCTTACCACCGGGAGAGGGACTGTCTGGTCCCTCTCCCGACGTTTTTCTTCCGACGTTATGCTGTTCACCCGGAGGTTCCCACATGGCTCTGTCTGTAAGCTCCTACCATGACACCACTGGCTTCGAGGCACTGTCAGCGGAATGGGATGCCCTGCTCCACCGTTCTGCCAGCGATGCCATTTTCCTGACGCTCGAGTATCAGCGGACCTGGTGGCATCACCTGGGCGAAGGCGAATTGCTCATTCTGGCCGTGCGAGAAGGTGAGGTAGAGGGGAAACTGGTCGGCATAGCGCCGCTCTTTGCGACCGAAAGCCCGAAGGGAGAAAGGGTACTATCCACCGTCGGCTGTGTCGAAGTCTCCGACTACCTCGATCTGATCGTGGCGAGGGGCTGCGAAGAGGCGGTTTACGGTGCAATGCTGGACTACTTGGCCGCCCCCCACGCACCCGCGTGGGATATACTCGACCTGTGCAACACGCACGAAGATTCACCCACGCTCGACCTCCTGCCTGCCATAGCCGAGGCGCGCGGTTGGACCGTCTCGACGGGGAGAGATGATGTCTGTCCAATCATCCCGTTGCCCGACACGTGGGAGGCCTATTTGCACATGCTGGACAGCAAACAGCGGCGCGAACTGCGGCGCAAACTTCGCCGAGCCGATGCCCAGACAGCCCTCGGGTGGTACGTCGTCGGTCCCGAGCATAACCTGGAAACCGAGGTCGAGGAGTTTCTGCGCCTGATGGCTGCCAGCACGCCCGACAAGGCAACCTTCCTCACCCCGCGCATGCGCGACTTCTTTCGCCAACTGGCGCGCATAGCCTACGATGCAGGCTGGCTTCAACTGGCATTCCTGGAAGTCGGGGGGCACAAGGCGGCGGCGTACTTCAACTTCGTCTACAACGACCGCGTGTTGGTCTACAATTCAGGCCTCGACTGGCGGACGTTCCCTAAGCTCAGTGCCGGCATTGTGCTCGCCGCCTACTGCATCCGCCACGCCATCGAACAGGGCCGCGACGTGGTTGACTTCATGCAGGGAGACGAGCGTTACAAGTACCAGCTCGGCGGTCAGGACGTGGAGGTGCGGCGACTCGCCATCCGCCGTGCGTGAGCGGGTACGTCCGGATCCCGAGCAACAAAAAACCAGGGGACTCGAAGATGCTTTGCCCCCTGGTCACGACGGTCGAAAAGAGCGGGCGACGGGATTCGAACCCGTGACCTTCTCCTTGGCAAGGAGGTGTTCTACCGGCTGAACTACACCCGCTTAAGTGGCGCTATTATACCATGGGTTCCGGGGCACGCAAGTCTCAGATGCCGCAGACACGCCGCCTCTCCCCACTCCGCATCCCGACGTCTGGGGCTCTTCCGAATGTCTTCGTGCTCGACCGGGCCACCCATAGAACGGCCCTGCACGTGCAACGGGATGTGCACGTTGGCATTCTTGACAAGTTGCCGAAAGTGTGGTATGTTGTCCTCCGTTCGCTGGGTGGTCACCAGGGCAGTCCCTGATGTATGGAGAGGGCAACGGGCGACCTGATTGAAACCGCCAAAACGTCAGCGAAGTAAGCTAGCTAGTAGGAGGAATGAAAACGGACAATGGATGACAATGCTCGTACCTTTGGAACAGTTCAATGGTTCAGCCGTGTAAAGGGATATGGATTCATCCGCCCCGACGGGCAGGAAGAAGACGTCTTTGTTCACTACTCTGCCATCAACGGTGAGGGCTACCGCAACCTGAATGAGGGCCAGCGGGTGGAGTTCACGCTAGAAGACTCCGACAAGGGACCTCAGGCCGTGGATGTCGTTGGCCTTGACACAGCGGAGGGTGAGCCCGCAGAAGCAAGCTTCTAGCATCAGTTTTCAATGTGCCTCTCCAGCCCCGGTGGTGCGAAGCCCCGGGGCTTTTCTGTCCCCAGTTCTTGCCTCAGTGCCGTTTGACTTTTGGCCCGTTTGGCGGTATCTTACTACCGGATCCGAGTCTCAGTCTTACCCCGTAATGGATTGCAGATCGAAGGGAGGAGGCTGCACTATGGTGGAAGACCAACAGGAACCTGCCTGGATTGCCGACCTACTCGACGAGCAGCAACAGGATCCGGCTGAGAATACAGGCGAGCCCATGACACAGACAGATATGGTGGACGACCTGCGGGCCCACATAATCACGGCGGACGAGGAACTCGGCGCCGAGGAGCAGGGCCCCCTGACCCGCATGCTCGAGAGCCTGGGCTTCGAGCCTTGGCAACGACTGGTATTGGCCATCTTGCTCTTCCTGGACGTGGCGCTGTGCGGCTGCATGGCGCTGGTGATGGCTGGGCGGGTGGGTCTCCCATTCTAGACGGCTTGCGATGGGTAGCCAACAGCGCTTACGCGTGAGGAGCACGAAGCCCCGCGACACGGCTCAAGTACGCCTCCCTGACGGTCAAACCTTCGAGGCGGCCGTAGGGACACCTCTGGAACAGTATACCCAAGCGGCGCTGAACGACAGCCCGGTACCTGTCATCGCGGCGTTGGTGAACGGCGAACTGCGTGAACTGACCTACCAGGTGTGGTCTGACGCCCGGGTAGACCCCGTGTTCCTGTCCGACTCTGACGGGGTGCGTATCTACCGCCGTTCGCTGGCGTTCCTGCTGGTTACCGCTGTGCGCGAGCTGTTCCCCGACGCCTCGGTCTTCGTGGATCACACGCTCCCCTTCGGTGCCTTCTTCTGCCGCCTTGAGGGACGGGAGCCTTTCAGCACGGAGGAGTTAGCTCAGATCGAGGCACGGATGCATGAGATCATCACTGCGGACGTCCCGATTGCGCGCAAGCCGGTGCCGCTTGACGAGGTTGTCGACTTGTTCCGTGAGCGCGGGGAGTTGGAGAAGGTTAAACTGCTGGAACGACGCAAGAAGGACTACCTTTCGCTCTACCACCTGCGCGGACAGCGCGACTACTTCCACGGCTACATGGTGCCCTCGACCGGCTATTTGCGCCACTTCGCCGTACACCCCTGGCCCTCGGGGTTTGTGCTTCAGTACCCACGCCGTCACCGTCCAACCGAACTCCTGCCGGTGGCCGACTACCCCCAACTGACAGCCATTTTCCGCGAGTATGGGGAGTGGCTGCGCTTGCTCGGCGTTGATTCGGTGGGCGTACTGAACGAGGCGGTCGCCAATGGCCGTATTCGCGAGATCATCCTCGTCTCAGAGGCGTTGCACGAACAGCGCATCGCGCAGATCGCGGACTTGATCGCCCGCTGCCGGGACGAGGTGCGCCTGGTGCTGATCGCCGGCCCGTCCGCTGCCGGCAAGACTACGTTCTCCAAGCGTCTCTCCATCCAGTTGCTGGCCCACGGCATCCGGCCCTTCCCGCTGGAACTGGACAACTACTTCGTGGAACGGGAAAAGACGCCCCGGGACGAGCAGGGCAATTACGACTTCGAGTCCATCGAGGCGCTTGACATTGCGCTGTTTAACCAGCACCTTGTGGCCCTGATGCGCGGAGAGACGGTGCAGCTTCCCCACTTCAACTTCAAGACAGGTCAGCGCGAGAAGGGCAAGACTATCCAACTCGGCCCCGACCACGTCGTCCTCGTCGAGGGCATCCACGGCCTGAACCCCCGTCTGGTGCCCTCTGTACCGCGTCAGCGCACCATCCGCGTGTTCATCTCGGCCCTAACCCAACTTAACACAGACCGCCACAATCGGGTGCCCACGACGGACACCCGCCTGGTTCGCCGCATCGTGCGAGACGCCACCTACCGAGGCTACACCGCCGAGCAGACACTGAACCGCTGGGAGAGCGTACGGCGTGGCGAGAAGCGCCACATCTTTCCCTATCAAGAGCATGCCGACGTGATGTTCAATTCGGCACTGGTCTACGAGTTGGCAGTGCTCAAGTCCTTCGCCGAACCCCTGCTGCTCCAAGTCGAGCATACCAGCCCCCGGCACGTGGAGGCCAAGCGCTTGCTGGCTTTCCTGAAGTGGTTCGAGCCCTGCGGTCCCGACCTGATCCCGGACAATTCCATCCTACGCGAGTTCGTCGGCGGCTCCATCCTGCGGGACTACACGCCTTGAGCGGTACGCTATGCGCAACTGGAGAATGTATTGGCCGCTGGCCATCGCCGTCGTGCTGATGGCAGCGCTCGTGGGCGTCGTCCGCTGGCTGACCGTTGATCTTCCCTCTCCCGACCGCCTGTACGAGCACGCTGCTGCCCCTTCTACGCGCATCTATGACCGCCACGGGCATCTCCTCTACGAGATTCTCGACCCGCACGGCGGCGCACACGTTCCTGTACCACTGGCCGACGTGCCACCGGCTTGCACCGAGGCCACGATCGCGACCGAAGACGCCCACTTCTACAACAACCCCGGCGTGGATGCCTGGGCCATCGTGCGCGCGCTGTGGGTCAACCTGCGCGGCGGCGAAGTCCTATCCGGCGGCAGTACGATCACGCAGCAACTTGCCCGCAACCTGCTGCTTTCCCCAGAGGAACGCACAGAGATCAGCCTGAGACGCAAGCTGCGCGAGGCCATCCTGGCCTGGCGGCTCGCGCGCACCTTCAGCAAAGACGAGATACTGGCGCTCTACCTGAACGAAACCTACTACGGTAATCTAGCTTACGGCATTGAGGCGGCTGCCCGCACCTACTTCGCCAAGAGCGCTGCTGAACTCGACCTGGCGGAGTGCGCGCTGTTGGCCGGGCTGCCGCAGTCTCCGGCCCAATACAACCCCCTGGAGAATCCCGGTGCTGCCCGTGCACGGCAAGAGGTGGTGCTGAGCCTCATGGTCAAACACGGCCTGATCCCCAAGAGAGAGGCCGCCCAGGCAGCGGCAGAGGAACTCGGATTCGCCTCGGTTCCCTTTCCCATCGAGGCCCCGCATTTCGTGATGCTTGTGCGGGGTCAGTTGGAACAGGAATTCGGGCCGGAGGCGATGCATACGCAGGGGCTGCAGGTCTACACCACGCTGGATCTGGATGTGCAGGATGCCGTGCAGCGCATCGTTCGCTACCGCCTAGAACAACTGGCCGCCCCGCGTGAGGGTTCCCCACCGCGCAACGTGCACAACGCCGCTGCCGTGGTCATGGAGCCTCACAGCGGTGAAGTGCTGGCCCTGGTCGGCAGTCCCGACTATTTCGACCCCAGCATTGACGGCGCTGTCAACAATGCCGTTGCCACGCGCCAGCCAGGCTCATCCATCAAGCCCATCACCTATGCCGCCGCCTTCGATCCCGACCGCCCCAACCCTCTGACCGCAGCCACGGTGATGATGGACGTACGCACCGCCTTCGTCACCCGTGAAGGGGACCCGTACGTCCCGCAGAACTACGACCGGCGCTGGCGGGGGCCGGTGCTGCTGAGGCAGGCATTGGCGTCCAGCTACAACCTGATCGCCGTCAAAGTCCTGGAGGAAGTAGGCGTAGAGGAGATGGCAGCGCTGGCTCGCTCGATGGGTATCACTACCTTCGACGACGTGGATCGCTTCGGCCTGGCGCTGACACTGGGTGGGGGAGAAGTGCGTCTGCTCGAATTGACGGCTGCGTACGGCGCTTTCGCCAGCGGTGGCTACAAGCTAGAACCAGTGACCATCACCCGTGTGGAGGACAGCCACGGGCGCGTCCTACGAGCCTGGGACACCACACGTAGCCCGCGCGTGATGGACGAGCGGGTGGCTTACCTGATCACGGACATCCTGAGCGACGACCTTGCTCGCGTGTCTACCTTTGGTGAGGGAAGCGCGCTGCGGCTCTCACGCCCGGCCGCTGCCAAGACCGGTACCACCACCGACTGGCGCGACAATTGGACGGTGGGCTACACCCCAGATCTGGTCGTGGGTGTGTGGACCGGCAATGCGGACAACGAGCCGATGCACCACGTGAGCGGCGTGACCGGTGCAGCTCCCATCTGGCACGACGTGATGGAGACATTGCTCAAAGGCCGACCGGCGCGCCAGTTCGTGGAGCCGCCGGGAATGGTGCACGCGGAGGTCTGCGCCGATAGTGGACAAAGGCCGGCGCTCATCAACGGCCAGGCGTCAGCGGCCGACGCCCCCCAGGCGAAAGGCACGCCGGAGTACATAGCGGCACGACAACCGGCGCGCTGCCCCCACACCATCACCGAGCTCTTCATCGAGGGCACCGAACCTACGCGCGCCGATGACTGGCATTGGCTGTTCACTCTAGATACGCGCAATGGTCTGCTCGCCGGCCCCGATTGCCCGGCCGAATTCACCAGGCGCAGGCTCTACACCCTCTACCTGGCCGAGGCGCAGGATTGGGCCCGCGAGCAAGGCATTCCTCAGCCACCCGATACATACTCGCCCCTGTGCCCCGGCACGCAAACCGCGGACGGTGGCCAATCTGCGGGCGAAAAGCCCGCTTCCGACTCCTCACGCGCGCCCTATGCCTTGACTTTGACCAATCCCGATCATGGGGCACGCTACCGCCTCTCCTCAGACGTGCCGGAGTCGGTGCAGCAGATCCTCATAGCCGCCCGCCCCGCCGATGGCATCTCACTGCGCCAGGTGACGCTGCTGCTGGACGGTCGCCCGCTGGTGACGCTGACGCAGCCACCCTATCAGGCCATGTGGCCGATGGAGGCCGGAACCCACGCGATTGCGAGCCTCGGAGAGGACTTCGAGGGCAACGAGATCGCGGGGAACCGCGTGATTATCGAGGTGGTGGAGTAGCCGCTCAGATCAACGTCACCGCTTCGTAGCCGATTCCCCGATCGCGCCCGGAGCAACGTTGCTTGCCCCCGCACCCGTGAGGAAGTATAATAGCGCAGATGACCAAGCTGAAAAAAGTGAACGTCTCCCAGGCAGCCAAGAAGCTGGATCAACCCTTCATGGTGATGCGTGTCGCCCACGTCAGCGATATCGTCGCCAGTGTCTACATCTGCCAGGGCATGCTGCAGTGGCACAGGCACCTGGACAACGACGAGATGTTCTGGGTCTGCGAAGGCTCCATCCTGTTGGAAAGCGATTGGGGCTCGGTGCGGCTGCGTCCGGGTGAGTTGTCCGTCGTGCCAAAGGGAATCGGTCACCGGTCAACCGCAGACATGCGCGCCAGCGTATTGCTTCTGCGCTGTGGTTCCATTCCCGAGCGCAAGAACGGTCACCGGCGGCTCTACACCACCGCCGGTGACCAAAGCCTGGAGCGCATCAGCCTCCGCGATGTGGCGCGGACACTCCCTGTGCCGCTCAAGTTCCAGACCGCCACCAGGATCGAGGATTCTGTGGTGCAGGTAGCGCGGGGAGAGGGGACGTGGCAGGTCGAGATTCCAGCCTCCCACGATGTGATGTTCTTTGTCCTGGATGGCACGGCAACTTTGCGCACGGCCCAGAGCATGCTCCACCTCCATCCAGGAGAACTCGCTGTCGTGCCCCTTGGAGCCGTCTATCAACTCCACACCAGCAAGGGCACGACTCTGGCGCGGGTGACGCGCGAGGACGCGCCGCCCGAAACTGACGATTGAGCGCGAAGACGCGCCGCCTGAAACTGACGATTGAGCGCGA
>CAZYSK010000036.1:2239-6785 GCA_964649415.1 uncultured Anaerolineales bacterium | reverse complement strand
GAAACTGACGATTGAGCGCGAAGACGCGCCGCCTGAAACTGACGATTGAGCGCGAGGACGCACCGCCTGCAATTGAAGGTTGAGCGCGCAGACTGCGCTGGCTACTGCGCCTTCTCCTTCTCCGTCCCGCTTAGCACCTCGTCCACCAGCCCATACTTGACCGCCTCTTCAGCGCTCATGAACCGGTCACGGTCGAAATCGGCCGCGATCTGTTCCACCGGCTGGCCGGTGTGGGACGCCAGCAGGTTATGTAGCAAGTCCTCGACGCGCTTCAGCTCCTTATATTGGATTTCGACGTCAGGAGCGTACCCCTGCGCACTGCCACCGGCCGGGTGCATGTGGATGGTCGCGTGGGGCAGCGCATAACGATAGCCCTTGGTGCCCGCCGCCAACAGCACCGTGCCCATGCTGGCCGTCACCCCCACGGCGTACGTTGCGACCGGGGCCTGTACCATCTGCATAGTATCGTAGATCGCCAGGCCGTGGTAGATGATGCCACCAGGGCAGTTGATGTACATTGAAATCGGTCTCTCGGGGTCCTCGCTCGTCAAATAGAGCAGTTGCGCCACCACCAGGTTAGCGACCTGATCGTCAATAGGCATGCCCACGAATATGATGCGCTCTTTGAACAACAGCGAGTATATGTCGTAGACGTACTCACCGCGCCCTGTTGTCTCGACTATCCTTGGAATCAACGCCTGAGGCGGAACACTCATCATTGCTCCTCGCTCCCTGCTTCCTCACCCGCTTGCCCTTCCACCTCGTCGGCGGATGTGGGTTCTGGGGCCTCTCCCCTGGCGATGGCGAGCAGCCGCTGCACCGCCTTATCAGCCAGCAGACGGCTACGCACGGCCCGCTGGCCGCGATCGGAACTGAGGGACGAGCGCACTTCTTCGGCCCGGGCCCCCCAGGGCGCACTCATCTTCTCGATGTGGGCGCCGATTTCTTCTCCATCTACGTCAAGGCCTTCCTGCCTCACAACCTCGCCCAGGACCAGAGCCCGCTTGAGGTGGGCGACAGCGCGAGGCTCCAGCTCCTCTCGGAGTTCTTCCATACTCATACTGCGAACGTGCAGGTAGTCCTCCAAAGATAGCTTGAAATCGCGCTTGATCGCCTGCTCAACCTCGCCGACCACGCTACCCAGCTCCTCTTCCAGCATCACGGGCGGGTACTCAACCTCAGCCTGCTCGAGGATGGTCTCCATCACCTGCGCCTCGTACTCCGCGTCGCTTTGCCTCTGCGCGGCCTGCCGCAACTGCTCTCGAATGTGCTCCTCCAACTCCTTGAGGGAATCGAATTTGCCGACGGTGCGCGCCAGATCGTCGTCCAGTGCTGGCAGGATGCTCTGATAGACATCCACCAACTTGACCGTGAAATCCACCGCCTGTCCTCGAAACTCCTGGCGCGGGAAGTCGTCCCCTAGCGCCAGCGTGAAGCTGCGCTCCTCGCCCGCTTCCATCCCCACGACGGCCTCGGCGAATCCCGGGGCCGGATTCGTGCTCTCGGCCTCGAGCATTATGTGGACGTCATCCCCCTTGAAAACCTCCTCACCTTCGGCTGTCAGCCCCACGAGGCCAAACGACACGCCGTCGCCCAGAGCGGCCGGACGCTCGACAGGTTCGAGAATCGCGTTCTCCTCCCGAATCCCTTCGAGTGCCTGTTGTACGTCTTTCTTGTACACTCTGACCTTCTTGGGCTTGAGGCGGAAGGCGCGATAGTCGCCGAGTTCCACCGTCGGCGGCAGAGACACGGTGAACTTGTAACCGATTGGCTCCAGTTCGACATCCTCCAGCGCTGCCGGAGCATAGGGGACGATCTCCTCCTGCTCCAGGGCTTCGCCGTATGCCTCCTCGGCCATCAACTCAGCCGCCTCCTGACGGATGGTATCCTCCCCGAAACGCTGCACAATGAGGCTATAAGGTGCCTTCCCCTTGCGAAAGCCGGGGATATTCACCTGCCTGGCGATTTGCCGCGCTGCTCGCCGCATGGCCTGCTGTGTCCGTTCCTCATCCAGTTCGATGGATAAGCGAAGTTGGCAATTTTCCAAAGGTTCAGTAGTGATCTTCAAGCGAAAGTGCCTCCTGTTATCGGTGACCGGACCGCCGGCATCTTGCCGGCATGATGTCCGCGACGCCCGCAGTGATCTTCTGCCTCCCAAGTCCTCCACAGGTGGGGAAGGCGGGACTCGAACCCGCACGGGTTGCCCCACGTGATCCTAAGTCACGCTCGTCTGCCCATTCCGACACTTCCCCGCGCAGGGTCTCATTATAACGCCTAGTACCCGTTCGCGCAAGGTTGACAACCAAGCTTGCTGCTGGTATCATCACCGCCGTGATGATTGACACCCAAGAACGGGAGGAGAACCTGATGAATCTGGATCAACACACGCGTTTTGGCGAACTCGACCCCGGCGGCATGTTGGATCACGTCAGCCGGTTACCGCGCCAATGTGTGGCGGCCTGGGAACTGACCCAACAACTCGATTGGCCATCTGTCTACCAAGAGGTTCGACACGTCGTCGTCCTTGGCATGGGAGGCTCCGCCATCGGAGGAGCGCTGCTGCAAGGACTGGTGGCCGAGGAGTGCGACGTCCCCGTGACCATCGTGCGCGGCTATGCGCTTCCCCGTTTCGTCCGTGGCCCCGACTATCTGGTCCTGGGTTGCAGCTATTCGGGCAACACCGAGGAGACACTGTCTGCTTTTCGGCAGGCGCTGGACCGGGGGGTCTTGCCGGCAGCGGTCGCCACGGGGGGAAAGCTGGCTGCCCTGGCCCAGGACGCAGGGGCACCCCTGCTCCGCTTCGATTATGCATCCCAGCCGCGGGCTGCGCTGGGCTTCTCGTTCACCCTGCTGCTCGGGCTTTTCTGCCAACTAGGGCTAGTGCGCGATCACACCGCCGACCTGGAGGAGGCCGTTCGTGCGATGGACAGGTGGCAGAGCGAGATCGGCCCTGAGGTGCCCACAGCGCACAACGCAGCCAAGCTACTGGCCGGGAAGCTCGTGGATCGCCTGCCGGTCACGTACGGGGCCGGGTTTCTGGCCGCCGTCGCCAACCGCTGGAAGACGCAGTTCAACGAGAACAGCAAGCACTGGGCCTTCTTCGAGACCCTGCCGGAACTCAACCACAACGCCGTCGTGGGCCTCGGCATTCCCCAGGCCGTGCGCGATCGATGCATCGTGCTCATGCTCCGGTCGAGCCTGGACAAGCCGCGCGTGCAGGTGCGTTGGGATGTGACCGGCGAAGTGCTGCAGCGCGAGGGAGTGGCGCACGAAGTGGTGGAGGGGCGGGGTGAGAGCCGCCTGGCTCACCTGCTCTCCCTGGTTCACTTCGGCGACTACGTGAGCTACTACCTGGCTATGCTCAACGAGGCAGACCCGACGCCGGTTGGGGCCATCGCCTTCCTCAAGCAGCGCCTGGCCGAGGCTGGGCCGCATACCGAGGACTAAACGGCGACTCAGGCCAGCGCACCGAGGAGCGATATCAACTCCTTCGATGCCCGTTGCAGGCCGTCGGGCCGATAGCCCGCTCCGGAGTCGGCCAGGGCGCATCCGAAAGTTGGGGAAGGACAGACTTCCAAAGTCTTGAGCCCGTACTCCCCCAGGTCTTGCATACGCCCAGTCGGCCATACACTGTGGGGAAAACGTGCGCTTGACAGGGCAAGTCTGTGGCCTTATAATACCGCAGCCACCTGATCAGGGGGTATGGGGCGGGAAGCGAAGTGGGGGGCGGAGGATAAGGCGTGACGTGTGCATTCTACCGCGCTGTGCCCCCTTCCTGTGTGTCAGTTCCTCACCAATCCAAGACTAGTAGCCGCGATTTCGCAATCGCGCCGGGCTGTGTGCGGCACAACGTGCGCGGTGCGTGTTCTCGATGAACCGGCGTAGGGGCAGGTCTTGTACCTGCCCAAGCGGGCGACCGCAAGGGTGCGTCCCTACACGTTGGGTCGATACCGTGCAGTTTCGCCATCGCGCCGGGCGCTTTACGCGGCACAGCGTGCGCGATGTGCCTTCTCAATGAATCGGCGTAGGGGCAGGTCTTGTACCTGCCCAAGCGGGCGACCACAAGGGTGCGCCCCTACACGTTGGGTCGGTACCGTGCAATTTCGCCATCGCGCCAGCCATACGCGGCACAGCGTGCGCGGTGCGTGTTCTCGATGAACCGGCGTAGGGGCAGGTCTTGTACCTGCCCAAGCGGGCGACCGCAAGGGTGCGTCCCTACACGTTGGGTCGATACCGTGCAGTTTCGCCATCGCGCCGGGCGCTTTACGCGGCACAGCGTGCGCGGTGCGTGTTCTCGATGAACCGGCGTAGGGGCAGGTCTTGTACCTGCCCAAGCGGGCGACCGCAAGGGTGCGTCCCTACACGTTGGGTCGATACCGTGAAGTTTCGCCATCGCGCCGGGCGCTTGACGTGGCACAACGGGCGCGATGCGTCATCTCGATGAATCGGGGTAGGGGCAGGTCTTGTACCTGCCCAAGCGGGCGACCACAGGCGGGCGCCCACAAGGGTGCGCCCCTACGCGTTGGGTCGATACCGTGCAGTTTCG
>CAZYSK010000036.1:0-2139 GCA_964649415.1 uncultured Anaerolineales bacterium | reverse complement strand
GCGGGCGCCCACAAGGGTGCGCCCCTACGCGTTGGGTCGATACCGTGCAGTTTCGCAATCGCGCCGGGCGCTTGACGTGGCACAACGGGCGCGATGCGTCATCTCGATGAATCGGGGTAGGGGCAGGTCTTGTACCTGCCCAAGCGGGCGCCCACAAGGGTGCGCCCCTACGCGTTGGGTCGATACCGTGCAGTTTCGCAATCGCGCCGGGCGCTTTACGCGGCACAGCGTGCGCGATGTGCCTTCTCAATGAATCGGCGTAGGGGCAGGTCTTGTACCTGCCCAAGCGGGCGACCACAAGGATTCGCCCCTACATATTGGGTTAACACGCTGAACACGCTGCGGGAGTTGGCGTGAGCAGAGCTCCCCAGCTTCACAGATTGGGAGGATGCCTTGGAAGAAGAGATCGACCTGCGTCAATACGTCGAAGTGCTGTTTCGTCACTGCAAGTGGATCGCAGGGCTGGCACTGGCAGCGGCGGCCGTCGCACTGGTGGTGAGCTTCTTTGTCATTCCCCCTGCCTACGAGGCCATGGCACTGGTGGCGGTCACCGAACCGCGCTACATCATGCGTTTCGACACGCGCTTCGAGACGGTGAACGGCATCCAGCCGGCCTACAAGGCGTACCCCGAGCTGGCCACCAGTGACGATCTGCTCCAGGCTCTTCTGGATGCCCTCGATCCGCTTCCTGAGCACGTCGAGAGCCTGCAGGATCTGCGCGGGATAGTGGATGCCCAATTGGGCGCGGACCCCAGCATGGTGCGGCTGGCGATCACGTCCCAGGACCCGGCGGAAGCGGCGCGCATTGCCAACGTTTGGGCGGACCTATTTGTGACTGGGGCCAACGAGATCTACGGCGCTCATAGCGAGGACCAGGTCGGGTTCTTCGAGGACCAGTTGGAGCGGGCGCAGGCGGAACTCGGGGACGCCGAACAGGCGCTCGTGGCTTTTCAGGCCCGCAACCAGGGAGAGGTCTTGGAAGCACAACTGGCATCGGCCAAGCAGGATCTCCAGGACTACCTCGTCGAGCAACGGGAGATCGAGCGGGCCGTGCGTAACGCTCGGGCATTGCGGGAGAGCGTCGCAGGCCAGCCGGCGGACAAGCCCGTGAATCCGGGGGACGGCCTGACCGCGTTGCTCCTGCAGATGCGCGCCTTCGCCGGGCAGACAGCATCTTCCGATGCGCAGCTAGAGGCGGGCTCCTCGGTCTGGCTCCAGATCTCCGACGAGACCCTGCTGTCGTCAGAACAGACAGCCGGCGAGTTGGCGGCCTTCCTGGACGACCTGGTGACGATGCTGGAAGCCAGGCAGGAGGAGGTCGCGGCACAGGCCGCAGCATTGGAGCCCCAAATCCTGGACCTGCAGCGGCAACTCCAGGAAAGCCAGACGGAAGAGGATCGCCTGGACCGTGCCCGAGACGTGGCGCAGGAGACCTACCTGACCATGGCCCGCAAGGTCGAGGAGGTGCGCATCGCGGCGGACGACACCAGCGGCGAGGTACAGCTCGCCAGCCGGGCCGCCGTGCCCCAACAACCGGTGAGCCCGCGCAAGATGCTCAACACCGCCGTGGCCGGCGCGCTCGGCCTGATGGTGGGCGTGTTCGGCGCTTTCGCACTTGAATGGTGGAAGACGGATAGGGAGGATGGAGAGACAAGGGGACGCCGACCGCAGACGGTCGTGGGGGACCAGGGGACAGGGGGACAGAACCCGTAGCCGCGATTTCGCAATCGCGCCTGGGACTGGGGATCCAGCTTTCGTCACACGTTCAAGATAAACCTGCAGGAGGCATCCAGAATGCCGGAACGACACGCCGATTGGCTGCGACAGGCCAAACGAGACCTGGCACACGCCCGTCGCGCCGCGGAGGATGGAGACTACGAATGGAGTTGCTTTGCCGCCCAGCAGGGAGCTGAGAAGGCGGTCAAAGCCGTCTACCAACGGCTGGGAGCCGTCGCATGGGGACACTCGGTGACGATGTTGTTGACGAACCTGCCCGAGACCTGTCATCTGTCGGAAACGTTGATAGAGCGCGCCAAGGCGCTAGACAAGCATTACATCCCCACCCGCTATCCCAACGGGTTTGAGCAAGGCGCGCCGATGGATTACTACACCCGCGCCGAAGCGGAGAGGAGCATTGAA
>CAZYSK010000035.1:30337-52206 GCA_964649415.1 uncultured Anaerolineales bacterium | reverse complement strand
CTCCAGTGGCCCAGCCTGGCTTTTCAGGAGCTTGTCCCCAATGTGTGACGGTCGCGAGAAGGTGGACGAGACAATCAGCCAAGATCGTGTATAATGCCACTCTCGGAGGAATATAGCAGGGATGCTGAATATCGTGAACGTCGGCTATGATTCAACCAATTACTACGTGATAGAAACGGACAAAGCGAAATTGCTCATCGATGTAGGATGGCCGGGCACGCTGCCCAAGCTGCTCCACGCGCTCAGGCGTATAGGAATACCGCTCTCCGGCATCACACATCTGCTCGTCACTCATTATCATCCCGACCACGCCGGCCTGGCCCAGGAACTGAAGCAAAAGGGTGTCAAGCTCATTGTTCTTGACAACCAGGTCGCCGCTATTCCGGCGCTCAAGCAGTATATGAAACCCGAAAGCAACTACGTCGACATCACGCCTGAAGACAACATCCACGTCCAAACAAGCGAGAGTCGACTGTTCTTACGCGGGCTTGGTATTGATGGTGAGATTATCATCACTGCGGGACACTCCGATGACAGCATCACCTTGATTCTTGATACCGGAGTCGCGTTCACCGGTGATCTACCGCCCGAATCCGTTGCAGAGTATATGGCACCTCCCGTCCAGCAAAGTTGGGCACAGATCCGCGCTCACAACGCACACGTGGCGTATCCCGGGCATGGTCCGGTCCAGAAACTGACGTAAGGGCCGATTCACTTGAGGGGGTGGTTATGCCCCGCGACCTCAGCAGATTCATCGCTCCTGATCTCGTAGATTCCAAATGCACCGAATGCGGCGCCGAAGTGCCGGATGAGTTCAGCAGTTGTGACGAACTCTTCATGTCAATCCTGACTCCGCTGGGGTTGAGATGGGCAGAGTCTCCAGACATAGCCATACTGCACCGGTTGATCGTCGATACCTTTGGAATGCAGCACCCGAAACGTAGCTGCAAATCGGCCAAGTCTTACGCCGCTCATCTCACCGGTCTGTGCTGCGGCGTGGAGTATAACGGCGCCAAATCGGTCAATGCCGCGCTCCAAAGATGGCTGAATGGCCCCGCAGAGGCCATAGGCATTAGCAGGCCCACGGAACCTGATTACCGGGGAACGCTGACGATTCGATATGTCTATGATGCAGAGACCGAGGCAGAGTTTACCTCGCGCGTGCACGAATGGGCCGAGGAGGTCTGGGAGGCTTACTCGTCGCAACAAGAGATTGCCCGAAACTGGATCAGACAGGCGATTGGGGAATGAACAGATCCGCTGGGTGGACACGAAGACCTGCCTGTGCTCCCACCAGTCACCGGTATTCCTATCCACTCCCCGACTGGATTCATACAAACGCTAGACACTGAGAACCAATGACCCCAACATCCAACACACCGCAGCAACCCGGACCGCGGGCTTCCAGCCCGCAATCAACGCGGCCAACCTATGACCCCCAACCCGGAGCGCAGGCTTCCAGCCTGCAGCCCCACAAAGGCTGGCGCTCGCGTGGCTACCTCCCCCACTTCGATCATCCAGGACTGCTCCAGGGCATCACCTTTCGCCTGTGGGACTCTTTGCCAGCGCACCTCGCTGAATCGCTGGCCCTGGAGTTCAAGAAGTCCACCGATGCCGCCAAACGCGCGCGGATGGAGTCCTACCTCAACGCCGGCTACGGAGCTTGCTACCTGCGCGACCCGCGCATTGGTCGCCTGGTCGAAGACGCCTTGCTCCACTTCGACGGGCAGCGCTACCGTATGATCGCTTGGGTCGTGATGCCCAACCACGTGCATACGCTGATTGAAACGCTCGAAGACCACCCTCTACACACCATTCTGCATTCGTGGAAATCGTATACCGCGAGCGAAGCAAATCGAATCTTGGGGCGCAGCGGCAGATTCTGGTTTCCCGAGTACTTCGACCGCTACATTCGGAACGAGCGCCATTTCGACAACGCAGTGCACTACATTCACGACAACCCGGTCAAAGCTGGCCTGGTTGGACAACCGGAGGATTGGCCCTTCAGCAGTGCGAGGTTTCTGAAGGACTGACGGAGCGAGCAGGGATGCTCGCGGTCCCAACTTCGGACCGCGGTCATCCTGACCGCATGAAGAGCGAGCAGGGTTGCTCGCGGTCCCAGCTGCGGACCGCGGCCATCCTGACCGCATGGGGAGCGAGCAGGGTTGCTCGCGGTCCCAACTTCGGACCGCGGTCATCTTGGCCGCATGGGGAGCGAGCAGGGTTGCTCGCGGTCCCAATTTCGGATCGCGGCCATCCTGGCCGCATGGGGAGCGAGCAGGGATGCTCGCGATCCCAACTTCGGACTGGGGCCATCTTGGCCGCATGAAGAGCGAGCAGGGATGCTCGCGGTCCCAGCTGCGGATCGCGGCCATCTTGGCCGCATGAAGAGCGAGCAGGGATGCTCGCGGTCCCAACTTCGGACCGCGGCCATCTTGGCCGCATGGGGAGCGAGCAGGGATGCTCGCGGTCCCAGCTGCGGACTGGGGCCATCTTGGCCGCATGAAGAGCGAGCAGGGATGCTCGCGGTCCCAGCTGCGGATCGCGGCCATCTTGGCCGCATGGGGAGCGAGCAGGGATGCTCGCGGTCCCAGCCACGGATCGCGGCCATCCTGGCCGCATGGGGAGCGAGCAGGGATGCTCGCGGTCCCAGCTGCGGACTGGGGGCATCCTGGCCGCATGAAGAGCGAGCAGGGATGCTCGCGGTCCCAGGGGGGGAGGCAGGATATGATGCTGAAGCGACACCGAGATGCTACTGGACCCACTCTTATCGCCGCCCCTATCCTGGCGGCGCTGATCGCGCTCGCCGCGTGCTGCCCGGTCTCCCTCATCCCCACCCAGCCCACGGCTAGCCCCCAGGCCACAACCACGCCCACTGCGCGGCCCACCCAACCGACAGACACCCCCACGCCCACCAGCGCGCCGCCGACCGCGAGCCCCACACAGCCGCCCGAGCCCACCCCGACCGCGCAGCCGCTCCCGTCTCCTCCCCCGCCCCCCGCGGGCGGCGGGAGCAAGGTCGGCGTCCACGGCATCTGGTCGAACCGCATCCCGGAGTTCGCCCAGGCGCTGGCGGACGCCGGCGCGCCGTTCAGGGTAGTCAAGGCCGTGGACGACGTGGGCTGGCTGAAGGAGATCAAGCGCATCAGCCCGCAGACGGTCACCGTGGGCCGCCTGACGCACGGCCACGAGGGCGCTGCACTGACCAACGACCCGGCGACGGACCTGGATTGGTATGCGGGCGTGCTGATGGAGCCAATCCTGGCGCGGGTGTGGGACGATCCCGCGCTCAGGCAGGGGGTGGACTACTGGGAGGTGACGAACGAGCCCCTGGGCAGCGGCGTGGCGCTGGACGCCTACGTGCGCCTGGCCCGGCTGATGATCACGTGCATAGACGTGGCCGAGGCCAACGACCTGAAGCTGGCCCTGTTCGGCTTCAGCGCCGGCACGCCCGAGTGGGAGGAATGGGCAGCCATCGTCGAGACGGGCGTGTTCGCGCGGGCCAAGGCCGGCGGGCACATCGTCGCACTACACGAAGGAGTCTTCGGCGACGACCCGATAGACACGTGGTGGAACGTCCATTTCGTGGACGCCGACGGCAACCCCACCACCGAAAACACCGGGGTCACCGCACCCGGCGGGTGGATCCCCGGCGGGCCGGTCCTCGAGGGCGCGGGCGCTCTCTGTCTGCGCTATCGCTTCCTGTACCACCTGCTGGAGGCGCGCGGCGAGGTCGTGCCGCTGTTCGTGAGCGAGTTCTACGCCGGGGGCGGCTACGACCCGGCGAACAAGGCCGACGTGGTAGAACGCATGCGGTGGTACGATGCCCAGATCGGGGTGGACGACTACGTCCTGGGCTTCGGGCCGTTCACGCTGGGGCCGGTGCCCGGCTGGGAGGGGCAAGACTACGAGCCGTTCTACGACGGCGAGGATGGGCTGATCGCGTACATATCCTTGGACGCGGATAAACGCTGATTGCCACGGATAAAACAAAGAGCAGCGTTTATCCGTGTTTATCCGCGTCCTATTGGCGTCTCAAGCTCTGCGCACCATGTCGGCCGCCCACTCGGAGCGGCTGGGGATGTAGGCCGTCACGGCGACGATCTGCTCCAGGTCTGTGTAGTCACAGACGACGTGCAACAGGAGATCCGACTGGGCCGCCGGCCCCACGATCAGCACCCGGCGACGGTCCGGATAGCGCTCGATGACGCGGCCCCGGAAGATGGCGCAGATGATGTCCTTGCCCCGCAGGCCCTCTTTGTAGACCTCCCACAGCGCGTGCGGGGAGACGCGCAACTCATCCCGCAGCTCCAGCAAATCCTCAATGTCGTGGATGTTATACAGGTACATGCTCCCGCACCTCCCATATCACATCTTCCGTCTCAGAAGTCCCAGCATCACGAACGCGGCCCCGATGAGCAGCACGCCCAGGCCCCACACTCCCCCGGATCCGCCGGCGGGCGGAAGCACCGGTCCGTAGGCCGCGGTCGGGGTAGGCGTGGTCGGATGCACCCGGAACTCAGCGATGATGTACGGTCTCGTCCTGGGGTCGTCGGCGGTGAACCAGCGCGCGACGAGCAGGTCCCCGGCGGTATCCGGCCCCGCGTCGGGGGCAGGTCCGGGACCCACGGCCACGCCATATCCGGCCACCTCCCACGCCAGCCAGGCGCGCACCAGAGCGCTCACGTCCCACGTCAGCCAGGTGCCCTCCACCTCTCCGAGCGCCAGAACCGCCGTGGCAGCGGGGACGCCGGGAGTAGGGGAAGGTGTGAGCGTGGGCGTGGGTGTGGGCAGCGGCGAGGCCGAAGACGTGGGCGTCGCGCTGGGCGTGGGCGTCGCGGTCGGCGATGGCCCAGGGGAGGGAGTGGCGGTGGGTTCAGGCGTCTCGAGTGGGGAGGCAGAGGACGTGGGCGTCGCGCTGGGCGTGGGCGTGTCAGTGGACTCCGACGCTTCCCCGGTGACCGTCATGCTGCCGCCCGTGAAGTCGGCGTCGATGATGTCGTCATTGTCGTCGAGGAGATAGCTGTCCTCGTCGCTGATCGCGATCGCCGATTCACCGGCGGCTTTTCCTCGAAAGGTGATTGTGGCCAGCGTCCCGCTGCCGTCGACCGCGTCGTCCGGCCAGTAGCTGAAGTCAATGACGCCATCATCGTTGTCGACATCGTTGATCCCAACCTCGCCCGCGCCTAAGAACGTCCCAATCTCAATCTGCACGCCCTCCGTGTCCGGGTCGGTGTCCACGTCGGGCGTCGCGTCCACGACCTCCAGCAAGGCCGGGTCGAAGGTGATGTACAGCCCGACGTCGTACAGGTTCTCCACGTTCTCGACGCGGACGTCCACCGTGCGCGTGTCCCCCGCCTCCACCTCACTGCTCTGGGGGTCCAGCGTCACGCTCGACCCCTGGTCCATCCGCGCGTGGCCGGCCGGCCGGGAGAGCGAGCGAGACGTCTCCTTCACCGGCGTCGCGGCCACGGTCGCGGTGGCAGCCAGGTCCGGCGCAGAAGCGGGAAGCACCGAGCGGAGAAGGCTCACGTCGTCGAGGCGGGCCACCGTGACGGCGAGGGGCGTATCGAGGAGCCGGGGCCAGGCGCTCGGCTCCTGGCCCAGATCCCCCTCCTCCCATGGGGCGAGGACGCGATACGCCCCCAGCTTCGCGTCCTCGGTGCCCGAGCCACTGTCCACGTACACGTGCAACGTCGCGCGGATGATCTCGGTGCCGGGGGGGAAGACGTCGAGAGGGAAGTGCAGGTAGGTGCGCGCACGCACCACGTCGCCGCCGGAGGCATTGGAGACGCCCATGGGAAAGACCTGGGTCGCGGTATATGGCGCTGGGCCAGCCAGCAGCCCGGTGCTGACGCCGACGCTGCGGTCAGGCCAGACCTGCAACGTGCGCACGTCCTCCGCACTGACGGGGCGCATGAAGCCAAGCAGGCACAGCAGCGCCCCCGCCAGCCCCAAGGCGGAGGCAACGATGCAAGCCGGCGGTCTGTGCCGCTCTCTCATGGTCCGGCCTCTTCACCGGGCGGGTCAGGCACAAGATCCGTTTGGGCAGGTACAGACGGATCGTTCCAATCCGCCGGGTTGGAACAATCCGCCGGATTGGAACGATCCGCACCTGCCCCTACGTCTGCGTCGGATGGGACGGCGTCCAGGGGCGGCAGATCGTCCAGGCTGGACAGGCCGAAGTGCTGCAGAAACTCGAAGGTCGTGCCATAGAGGATGGGACGGCCCACCGTGGGCGCTCTGCCGACCTCCTCGATCAACCCCACACCGACGAGCGTGCGCAGGACGCTGTCGGAGCTGACGCCCCGCACAGCCTCGATCTCGGGGCGGGTTACGGGCTGGCGGAAAGCGACGATGGCCAGCGTCTCCAGCGCAGCCCGCGAAAGGCGCGTGCGTGCCTCCAAACCGAGGAAGCGCTCGATGTGGAGGGCCGCCTCGGGCGCGGTCACGAGCTGCACGCGGCTGCCGACCCGCTGGAGGCGCAAGCCGTGCCCAGTATAGGCAGTCTGCAAGTCCTCCAGCGCCCGCTCGACCCGGGCAGGCGTGGTCTCCAGCGCCTCGGCCAGGCGGGCGACGGACACCGGCTCGTCGGCCACGAAGAGCAGGCTCTCCACCCCGGCCATCAGGTCCAGGGCGCTGCCACCGGCACCAGCGTTCGCGTCAAAGTCCAAGGGTTATGTCCTCCACCGCCCGCAGACCCGACAGGGCGGATGAGGCGGATGGGTACATCCGACATCCGTTGAAGACCTGCCAGGTCTCCCGACCTGTCGTCTCCCTACCCCTGCTCGGGCCCGGGATGCTCCGGGAAAGCGGGCAAGTCCAGGTCCCACTCCTCAGCCGGTCCGGGTTGGGGTTTCACGGATGGCGTGGGCTCGGGTGGCGCAGGCGGCCTGGTGCGAGGCGCTTCGGGCACCTGGGGCACTTTGGGGTACGCCACGGAGCGCAGGTTGACCTTGGGAGGCCGGGACAGCTTGAGCCCCATCTTGTCCTCGATCACGCCCCGGGCCGTCTCCACGATCTCCGCGGCCTTGTCCGGCACGTTGATGCCCGCCGCGGTCTCCACCTCCAGCTCGACGGTGACAGCACCGCGCTTGCCGGAGACGTGGGGCTTGCTGCGCAGCACACTGGGAAGCTGGTCCACCTCGAATCTCAACCGGTCGGAGATAGAGCCGACGCCGACCGACACCTCCCCACCCCCGGCTTTTTCCACGCGGATGGCCTTTTGGACGGGCCGGCGCACCTCCAAGACGATCAGGACGATGAGGATCACGTCCAAGATCAGGGCACACAGGATGCCCAAAGGCAGACGCACAACCGGTCGGATCTGGACGAGAAGGTCCTCCATCGCAGCGAATTGCCGGGCGAGCGCGTCAAAAAGCCACACGGGCACCACCAGGGCAGTGGTGCACAACACCATAACGACCAACAGCAGGACGACCAAGACCACACGGTTGAGTGTATTCATGTTTTCCCCCCAAGGGCGCGGAAACCGCGCTATCAGAACGGCGTGCCCCTACAAGACCAATGAACGCGGGGGCGGACACCGCGCCCCCCACAATAGCAAGGACGTCTGGGCGCGTCCCATTATAGCATTGCCCCCCGCTTTGGACAACGCACGAGCAGCGCGACGCTGGCCGCCAGCACGAGCAGTCCCGCCAGGCTCAGCCCGGCCCCGACGCGCAGGCTGAGCGGGCGGAAGTCGAATTCGACGTGATGGTCGCCCGCCTCCACGGCCACGGCCCGGAAGTACAGATCGGCGCGCTGAACCGGCACCGGGGCACCGTCCACCGTCGCGACCCAGCCGGGGTACCAGGCATCGGTGAGGACGAGGTAGCCGGGTGCCTCGGCCTGGAGCGCGATCTCGACGTGCTCCGGCGCGTACCTGCGCACGCGCACCAGCTCAGCGCCGGACGGCGACCCCAGAGCCTCACCCGAGCTCGCGCCAGGCCCCGAAGCCGCGGCCGCGCGGTCTACACTGAGCACGCACACGCTCGCGGGGTCGAATTCCGGTTCCCGCATCAGGTTCAGCGCCTGCCCGTCGTCCGCGGCCTGCACGGCCCTGTGGACGAGAAACGCCCTCGGCAACAGGTCCAGGTTCTCGTAGATCTTGACGTCGCCAGAATGCGCCAGCCGGAAGTGCCCCTGATCGGACAGCACCAGGGCCTGGAAACCGCCCGTGCGCTCGTCTATCAGGCTCACACCGCGCACGACCAGCTCGCCCTCGGGCAACAGGGAGCGCACGCGGACCGAGGCCGGCACGGCGGGCTCCGGCCATAGCAAGCGCGCCACGTAGTCGTTGCCCTCCGGCTCCCCAGGCCAGAAGTGCCCGCCGACCGCCGCCTGCGCGTGGGCCACGTGCGGGCCGTGCAGCCCCTCTGCGGTGTGCTCCCCCGCGCGCAGATCGAAGGTGCGCGTGACACCACCGCCAAAGCCTATCTCCACAACGCCCACGAGCGACCCTTCGGGCAGCGCCGCCCCCCCGTGCAGGTACGAGACCACGCCCAGCGCCGTCGCCTCAAACTGAGGCACGTGCGCGACCTCGGCGGCCTCCCCGCGGGCCAGGCTGGCCCCGAACTGGAGGTCGTAGAACACGTCGTCGAGCCAGGCATCGTGGAGCTTGTCCGTGACCACGTGCCGGACGTTGAACAGGTTCAGCCAGCGGCCCTCCGGGATGGCGGTCATGTTCTCGCGCAGCCGGCCGTCTATGGAGCGCGCGGGCGCGGGCAGAAATAGCTCCTGCAGCGCGACGTAGCGCGCCAGAGGCAGCACGCCGCCGCCGTAGCCGTCCACAGCCGGGACGCCGAAGGCCAGCGGCAGATTGGGGCTGAGGACCTCCTTGTGTTTGGCGGCGACGACGTAGTCGTAGAGCGCGTCGGCGGCCAGTTGTGGCCCGTAGATCAGCTCGATCTCCGGCAGGTCGCCCGGATCGAAGGTGATGTCCGACATGCTGATGAAACGGCCCGCGGGTGCCCCACTCCCATCGCGCGCGGAGACCAGGTGGGCGATGGCGGGGCGCAAGCTGGTGAAGGCCTGGGGCGCAGTCGCCCGGCTGTGCGGCAGGGCGGACGATGCCGCGAGGCATTCGACGACGAGCAGGGCCAGCAAGCCCACGACCGCCAACCGGGGCACGCGCCGGGCCGCCCAGAGCAGGCCCAGCGCCAGGAAGGCTGCCGCCGCCCAGCCGGAGACGGTCAGCCCATCCACCGTCGGACCGCCGGCATCCTGCCGGCATGCCCCCACACCCAGCACGCCCCATCCCGCCAGCACGAGCAGCACCAGCGCGATAACCAGCAGCCGTCGCCAGCCAACCCGTCCACGACGGCACCACAGCAGGTCAGCGCCCCGTCCCGCCAGGGCCGCCAGGCCCAGCACGCTGAGCACCAACCAGCGCGCGGGCGCGCGGAAATGGGCGAAACCCGGGACGAAACGGGCCAGCAGGAGGTAGACCGGGTTGTAGAGGCCCAGGGAGAGGAAGAGGCCGAAGAGGAGAAGGAGTTGGGGGTTGGAGGTTTCAGGTTGAAGGTTGGAGAATGGAGAATGGAGGATGGAGAGGGGAGGGTGGGAGGGTGGGAGTGTGGGGGTGTGGGGGTGTGGGGGGGCGGGGGTGCGGGGGTGAAGGATGGCGAGGGTGGCGAGGGCGAGGGCGGCGACGCCGGTGTAGGCGACGTACTCGATGTGGTCGGGGCTCACGGGATGGCCGAAGGCGGGCAGGAAGGCGCGGGCCAGGTAGAAGGGCGAGAGGGAAAAGGAGACTCGCTCGTTGAACGGCAGCCCTCCAGCGCGAACCGAGAGGCGCGAGAGCTCCCAGGTGGGGACGAGTTGCACCGCGGCCAATACGGCCCCCAGGGCCGATACCGCGACCAGGAGCGCGGTCCGCCGGGCCAGTGGCTCCAGCCACCTTCGGGGGGCAGGCGAGCGGTCTGCGCCACGCGGTTGCGCCTGATCGGCGCTCTCCCGCTCACGCCGGAGTCGCCGGCATATGCCGCGCAGGGTTCCAGGCAGCGCCGGCCCCAGGCCGTAGGCCGCCAGGCCGGCCAACGAGATGAAGGCCGTCTGCGTATGGCCCGCCAGCAGCACCAGCGCCACGACGAGCACCAGCCCGGCAAACGCGGCTCCGAGCCGCGCCCTGCTTGGGCGCTGCGTTCCGGCCTGCACAAGCGTCACGTCATACAGCAGCAGCATCAGCGGTAGCCAGGCCAGCCCCTGCAACTGGTTGACGTGCTCTACCTGAGCGCCCAGGTAACCGCCCAGGGCATAAACAGCGCCAACCGTCCAGGCACCGGCACGCCCCAGCCGCATGGAGACGCGGCCCCAGAGATACGCGCTCAGCGCCGCCAGGCACACGTGCAGCACGATGGACAGATGAATCGACTGGTGCGCGGGCAGAAGCAGCCATAGCGGCCAGTTCAGGGGATAGAAGACGCCGACCTGGCTGTTGGCCAGCAAGGGCGCTCCCATGAACAGATAGGGATTCCACAGCGGCAAGCGTCCGGCCTGGATTGCGCGCGTCGCGTCGGCCCAGTAGGGGTAGAAGTAGGTAAAGACGTCGCCACCGGCCAGCACCCGCCCCGCCAGGGCAATGCGCCAGAAAAGGGCGACTACCAGCGCGACGAGCAGGGCCACGCCGAGCGCTTCGCGCAGGCGGGCGGCTCTCCGTGGTTCCGCAGGCCGGGTGTCGGCGGAATCGCTCATGGGACCGCCAGTGGCAGAACGCGATAGACGGTGAACGAGGGCGTGCCGTCGCGACGGGTCGTGGCCAACACCGGATCCAGCCCATAGCCAACGCCGGCCAGTGCCCGATCCACCCGCGCGGTTGCATCGAAGGCAGGGACGGTCAGGTAGCGCGGCTCGGCCGCGCCAAACGCCTGGACGTCCCGCGCCAACCAGGCGGGGGTCGGCCAGTAGGCCAGATAGACGGGGGCATCGAACAGGTGGTAGCGGTAATGCCAGCCCAACCAGTGGTGGTAGACCACGGTGCCCTCGGGCAGGCCGTGGAGGAACGCGACCACGGCGTCCATGCCGTCGTAAGCGCCGTGGTCGCCGCCGACAGGGTAGAGGCTGCGGGCGGCGTTGAGGGCGGGCAGGAAGAGGAGAAGAAGCAAGGATAAATGACAAATGACAAATGACAAATGATAAATGATAAATGACAAATGACAACGGGGAAGCGACGGACAGCGGGCGAGGGGTAGCCGATGAATTGGGGGGTTCGGGGGGGGGGCAATCGGGGCGGGGGATGGGTTGGAGCAGAGGAGGGAGGTGAAGAGGGACAGGATACGGCCCAACAGGACGGCCAGCACGGGCACCAGGGGCAGCAGGTAGCGATCCCAGACGGGGAAGGCCCACAGCCAATGGAGCAAGCAGTAGATGACGAGAAAAGACACGAGACACAGGTCCACGAACGACTCCCGCGCACGGGGGTGACGCGCCAGCGCGCGCCACAGCAAGAGCTCCAGGCCGATCAAACACACGGCGGTGACGACAGGCGAGTCAAAGAGATAGCGCGCCAGCCCAAGCCACCCGCGCAGCCGTGCCGCCAGTTCGTGGGGCCAGATGAGGCGCAGCCCGCCGAAATCGCTGACGCCCGCGCGCCAGAACCCCTCGGCCCCGCGCGCCACCCGCACCGCGTCCCAGGCAAAGACCAACATTAGGACCAGAAGGACAACTATCAGACAACTAAGAACGGGCAACTCGCGCGAAACCCTTCGGCTTTGGGCTTTGGGCTTTGGGCTTTGAATGACCACCACCAACGGCACCCAGACCAGGCCGGTCTGCTTCGTCGCAACGGCCAATCCGGCCAGAAGCCCGGCCCACGCAGCCCGGCCCCGCGCCGCCGCCGCGCAAGCTGCCACACCCAGTGCCACCATCAACGGGTCCGTGAACGCCGTGGCGGAGAACAGGATGGCGAAGGGCGAGAGCGCCACACAGATCGCCGCCGCCGCGGCCCACCGATCGCGATACAGAGACCGAGACAGCGCTGCGACCAACGGGACCGTCACCAGCCCGGCCGCCAATCCCACAGACCGCACGGAGAACTCAGAATTGCCAAAGAGCGCCTGAGCCCCAGCCACCAGGTAGGGCAGCAACGGGGGCTTGTCGGCCGGCACCGTCGTCAGCCAGGGGTCTATCCCCCGCCCGATGAGGAGCCCCCAGTAGCCATAGAGGGCCTCGTCGGGGTGGAAGCGGTTGTCCAGGATAGGGAGCAGGCGCAACGTCCAGGCCAGCAGCAGAAGGGGCACGAGCACCCAGCGATCCAGCCCCCAACGATGTCGCCGCCGATGGCGAGACCGCCACCGGCAGGAAATCAGCGCGTTAAGCGGCACCTGACCAGAGTCCAAAGCACGGTCAAACCGTCCAGCCAACTGATCTTCTTGCCCTCTTCGAACTCCCGGCCGGTGTAGGAGATGGGCACCTCGTATATGCGATAGCCGGCCTTGATGATCTGCGCAGTGATCTCGGGATCGAAGCCCCAGCCAGACGCCTGGAGATGGAGCTTGTCGGCAACCTCCCGGGTGAAGACCTTGTAGCCGGTCTCCATATCACTGAGGATGGTGTTGTACAGAAGATTGGTCACAAGGGTGAGGAAATGATTGCCCACCATATGCCAGAAGAACATCGCCCGGGTCGGCCCCCCGCGAAAGCGCGAGCCATAGACCACCTGTGAACGACCCTCGACGATGGGCTTCAAGAGCGCCGGGTAGTCGCGCGGATCGTACTCCAGATCGGCATCCTGGATGATCATCACGTCGCCGCTGGCGTGCTGCAGGGCGGTGCACACGGCCCCACCCTTTCCCTGGTTGCGCTCGTGATACACGATGACCATGTCCGGCTGATCCACGAGCGTACGCAGGATCTCGCGCGTGCCGTCCGTCGAGCCGTCGTCCACCAGCACGATCTCCCGCTCAAACTCGACGACCTTGCCGTCGTCCGGGCCGTAGCCCACCGGCACCGTCAGTTCCACGGCCCGCACGTGGTGCAGGATCTCGGCAATGGTTCCTACCTCGTTGTAGACAGGCATAATCACTGAAAGCTTCATGCATTCCCCCCCGTTTGCGCAATGCGCGCATTATAGCCCAGGGCCGTACACGTGGCAAGCGATAAAGCGCAGAAGCAAGGGGGTTGGCGACTGAGACCTTTAGGGTTTTGGCAAACCCTAAAGGTCTAGGACACTACAGCATCCAAGGTGGACAAACGGCGGAACTCCGCTAGAATGGGAACCCTTGTGGACGCTAACTTGATCGTGTATTCGACAGTCTGAGGTGACTCTTGAAGCAAATTGCTGCGGTGATTCTCGCGGCGGGTGGCTCCACCCGCTTTGGCCAACCGAAACAACTGCTGGATTGGGACGGCATGCCGCTGGTGACCCACGTCACCGATCGGGCACTGTCGGCCGGCTTCAATCCGGTGATCGTCGTCCTGGGTTGCCAGGCCCAGGCCACACGCGCGGCACTGGACATCGACGCAGACGAGCGGCGACGGACCTTCGTGCAAATGGCGATGAACTGGCGCTGGGAGGAGGGACTGAGCACGTCGGTGCAGATGGGGCTCGCCGCGCTGCCCCCCGAGACGGAGGGCGCGATATTCCTGCAGTGCGATCAACCGCTCGTCACGGCCGACCTGCTGCGGACGCTGGTGGCCCGCTTCGAGGAAAGCGGCGCTGCCATCGTCCACCCCTCGCACGCCGGGCAAAGGGGCACGCCGGTCCTGTTCGCCCGGCGTCTGTTCCCCGAGCTGGCGGCCGTCGAGGGCGACGAGGGGGGCCGGGGCGTGATCGCCCGCCATGCGGAGGCGGTCGCTACCGTCGAGGTGGCCGATGCGGACGTGCTGGCCGACGTGGACACGCCTGCCGACTACGAGCGGCTGCAGGGCAGCGGGTCAGGCGCGAGGCCTGAGGCCGCGCTGGCCGGCGTCCGCCACCTGATCGTGGACATGGACGGCGTGCTGTGGCGGGGCGACACGCCGATGCCCGCCTTGCAGGCGTTCTTCGCTTTCCTGGACCAGGCGAACATCGGCTTCATCCTGGCGACCAACAACGCCAGCAAGACACCCGAGCAATACGTGCACAGGCTGGCCCGCTTTGGGGTCGAGGTGCCGGCCGAGCGGATCCTGACCTCCGGCATGGTGGCGGCCGCGCACCTGGCGACCGTTGCCCCGCCCGGGACCCGCGTCTATCTCATCGGCGAGGATGGGATCCGGCGGGCGCTGGAACAACAGGGGTTCGTGCTCACCGACGAGGGAGCCGAGTACGTGGCCGTCAGTTGGGACCGCCACCTGACCTGGGACAAGCTGGCGACGGCGGCGCTGCTCATCCACGGCGGAGCCGGCTTCATCGGCAGCAACCCGGACCGCAATTTCCCGACAGAGCGGGGACTGGTGCCCGGCACGGGCGCGCAGTTGGCAGCGCTGCAAGCCACCACCGGCGTCACGCCGATGGTCGTCGGCAAGCCGGAGCCCCGCATGTACGAGGAAGCCATGCGGCGAATGGGCGCTCGCCCCAATACCACCGCCATCCTCGGCGACCGCCTGGGCACCGACATCGCCGGTGGCGTGCGCCTCGGGCTGACCACAGTGCTCGTCCTGTCGGGCATCACGAGCGAGGCCGAACTGACTGCGTCGGCCATCAAGCCGGACGTCGTGTGCGCAGACATTGGTGAACTAGCACAAATGTGGCAAGAGATAGTCGGTTCGCAGGAGCACGTGTTCTAGACCTTTAGGGTTTGCGTGCAGCGTATCAAAGCCCCCCGCAATGGCTTCAGCGCAAGCAAAATGACGTGCTGCACAGCGTGTCAATCAAAACCCTAAAGGCCTCAGGCGCTAAGATCCTGGCTCCTGGGTCGGTTCGTCGCGCGCTTGCCTTCACACCGTGGGCGTGATAGAATGAATGCATGCCAACGGCCGATGCGTCCGCGCCACACCTATACGACCTGTCGCTGCCCGCCCTCAAGTCCCTCCTGACTGCCTGGGGCGAGCCGGCCTATCGCACCCGCCAGGTCTGGGACTGGCTCTACGTCCACCTGGCGACCGACTACGCCCAGATGAGCAATATGCCTCGTTCCCTGCGGGAGCGCCTGGCGGCCGAGGCCACCATCGGCGTGCCGGAGGTGGTGGACACGGTAGAGTCAGCCGATGGGCAGACGCGTAAGGACCTGCTCCGGCTGGCGGACGGGGAGACGGTCGAGGCGGTGCTGATGCGCTACGAGCGTCGCTTCACGGCCTGCATCTCCACCCAGGTCGGGTGCGCGGTGGGCTGCGCCTTCTGTGCCACCGGGCAGATGGGCTTCCGGCGCGACCTGTCGTCGGGCGAGATCGTCGCCCAGGCGCTCCACTTCGCCCGTATCCTCAAAGACGAGGGCAAGCGGCTGAGCAACGTGGTCCTGATGGGTATGGGGGAGCCGCTCCTCAACTACGAGAACTCGCTGGACGCGATCCGCCGCCTGATCCACCCCGAGGGGTTCAACCTGGGCCAGCGGCACATCACGCTCTCGACAGTCGGGATCGTGCCGGGCATCGAGAGACTGGCCGGGGAGGGGCTGCAGGTCACGCTGGCCGTCTCCCTACACGCAGCCACGGACCCGGTACGCGAGCAGATCATCCCCATCGCCCGTCGCTACGGGCTCGACGCGCTGTTCGAGGCCTGCTATCACTACGTCGAGCGCACGAGGCGGCGGGTCAGCTTCGAGTGGGCGCTCATAGAGGGGGTGAACGACACGCCGGAGCAAGCGGGGGCGCTGGCTGCCCGCCTGACGGGTCTCCTGGCCCACGTGAACCTGATTCCGCTCAACCCCACGCGGGCCTACGAGGGCCGCTCACCCAGACGGGAAGGGCTGGACGCGTTCACCGCTATGTTGAAGCGCCACCGCATCCCGTACACGCTGCGCGTGCGCCGGGGGATGGACATCCAGGCCGGCTGCGGGCAGTTACGCCAGCGCAGCACACGCTAGCGGAGGGTGGTCACCGGACGCCATTGGGCGGGTACAGGATCGGCCCATACCGGGCGGGTACAAGACCCGCCCCTACTGGGCGGGCACAAGACCCGCCCCTACTGGGCGGGCACAAGACCCGCCCACACCGGGCGGGTACAAGACCCGCCCACACCGGGCGGGTACAAGACCCGCCCCTACTGGGTAGGCGCAGGGCCGGTCCCCACCGGGCGGGTACAAGACCCGCCCACACCGGGCGGGTACAAGACCCGCCCACACCGGGCGGGTACAAGACTCGCCCACACCGGGCGGGTACAAGACTCGCCCCTACTGGGTAGGCGCAGGGCCGGTCCCCACAGCTCCGACAGCGGACCTCCGCACCCAGTTGCCAAATCTTTCAACTCGTTGTATCATATCAACTCGATGGCGCAAACAATCAGAATTGCCCCCTCCATACTCGCCGCCGACTTCGCCCGGCTGGCCGAGGAGGTCGAAAGCGCGGAGGCGGCCGGCGCCGACTACATTCACGTGGACGTGATGGATGGGCACTTCGTACCGAATATCACCGTCGGCCCGCCCGTCGTGCAGGCCGTGCGGCGCATCACACAACTGCCGCTCGACGTGCACCTGATGATCAGCGACCCGATGCGCTACGTCGCCGCCTTCGCGGAGGCAGGGGCGGACGTGCTCACCGTGCACGTCGAGGCTACAGCGCACCTGCACCGCGTGCTGCAGCAGATTCGCTCGCTGGGCGTGCGCCCTGGCGTCGCCTTGAACCCGGCCACGCCGGCCACGGCCATCGACGAAGTGCTGAACGACGTGAGTCTGGTGTTGGTGATGACCGTCAATCCCGGCTTCGGAGGGCAGAAACTGATCGAACGCACGATGCACAAGGTCACGCAGGTGCGGCAGATGTTGGGCCAGGCTGGGAGTGAGGCGGAATTGGAAGTGGACGGGGGTGTCGGGCCGCAGACCACAGAGGGAATCGTGGCCGCCGGGGCAAACGTGCTGGTGGCAGGGACCGCCGTGTTCGGTGCAGCGGGGGGAGTGGCAGCGGCGATCGAGACGCTCCGCGATGCAGCACGAAGAGGTCAGCGGGCGCAGGCTGTCACCAGGTAAGGGAAACCCCCCAGACCTTGGCAAGATCGGTCAAGCCGGTGCAGGGGGGCGGCAAGAAGCGGAGCCGGAGGACGTGGGTTAACGGGCCTTGTTCAGCGTCCGCAGGCAACGAGTGCACAAATACATCCGACGCATTCGCCCGTCGACCTCCACCCGCACGCGCTGGATGTTGGGTTTGAACTGACGATTGGTTGCCCGCTTGGAGTGACTGACGTTGTGCCCAAACTGGGGGCTCTTGCCACACATTTCACATTTAGCCATTTTGATCACCTCAGTACCATGTAAGAGCGATGCGTATCATACCATAATGTGGCCTTTCGTGCAACCGGCGGACCATAGGGGGGAGCATGCCAGAACGCCAGTATCACAGTCGGATTGAAGTCTCGCCCACGGCCATCGCCAGCATTGTGAACGAGGCCGTGTTGAGCTGCTACGGCGTCGTCGGTGTCGCGGCCAAGGACTTGGTCACCGGCATCGCCAACGCCCTGTCCCAAGACAGCAAGCGTGGGATCGACGTGCGAGTCAAGGATGGGAAGATCATCATTGACGTCTACGTGATCGTGGAATATGGCACCCGTATCGCTGCCGTGGCTCGCAGTGTTATGAATGTTGTGAAATTCACTGTCGAGCGGGCGTTGGGCGTGCCCGTTGGCGAGGTTAACGTGCACGTCCAGGGACTGCGCATCAGCAGCATCGACTGAAGGGAAGCCATAGAGTGACGGACAAGGAAAGTCTACAGACCGGACCGCCGTCTGCACGTATCTCGACGGACGGACCAGGTTTCAAACGCTTGGTCGAAGCCGCTTTGGCCTGGCTGCAGTATCATCAGGCCGCGATCAACGCGCTCAACGTCTACCCGGTCCCCGATGGAGACACGGGGACCAACATGGTCTTGACCATGCAGTCTGCGTGGGCCGAGATCGCGGACTCCCCGGAGCGCAACGTCGGACGAATCGCACATCTCATGGCTCACGGCGCGCTCATGGGCGCTCGGGGAAACTCGGGGGTTATCCTGTCCCAGATCTGGCGCGGTTTCGCGCGCAGCCTGGACAAGAAAGAGGTCTATCAGGCACAGGATCTGGCAGCCGCCTGTCACGAAGCGGCAACGACCGCTTACAGAGGGGTGGTCAAGCCGGTTGAGGGCACGATTCTCACGGTCGCCCGCGCTGTGGCCGACGCCGCAACCCACGCATCAAAGGAGACGGATGACCTGGTGCACGTTCTCGAGCACATGGTCTTTGCCGCTCACGAGGCCGTCGTGCTCACCCCGTCACTCCTTCCCGTGCTCAAGGAGGCCGGCGTGGTGGATGCAGGCGGTCAGGGCCTGTTCGTCATTCTGGAGGGTATGCTGCGCTACATGCGCGGGGAACCCATCGCGGAGGATGTGCAATTGGCGGGAACAGTGGATCTGATGGCGCCGGGACCAGGAGCCGGGGAGGTCGGCTATGGCTACGACGTGCAATTCCTCATCGTCGGGCAAGAGCTGGAGGTGGACACGATCCGCCAAAGAATCACCGCGATGGGCGAGTGCCCCATCGTGGTGGGCGATCCGGCGACGATCAAGGTGCACGTACACGTGCCCGACCCGGGCGTTCCCATCAGCTACGGCGCGAGCCTGGGTTCACTGCGCGACGTCGTTGTGGAAGACATGCAGGCTCAGTACCAGGACTTCATCGCTGGCCGTGAACCTGAGACGTCCACCACAGCCCCGCCCTCCCAGGATATCGGGGTCGTGACCGTCGTCATGGGGGATGGGCTGAGCCGCGTTTTCGAGAGCCTTGGCGTGAGCGCCATCGTGCACGGCGGTCAGACGATGAACCCCAGCACCCAGGACCTACTGGATGCCATCGATACGTTGCCTGCCGAACAGGTCATCGTGCTGCCCAACAACGGGAACGTCATCATGGCCGCCGAACAAGCCCGGGAACTGAGCGACAAGACGGTGGCCGTCATCCGCAGCTGGTCCGTTCCGCAGGGCGTCGCGGCCCTGCTGGCGATCAACTACCAGGCTGATTTCGAGACGAACGTGGAGATGATGACGGAAGCGATGGCGGAGATCGAGACCGGCGAGGTCACCACCGCGACTCGCTCCGTACAGATCAACGGCCTGGACATCGCCACCGGACAGATTATTGGCATGCACAACGGAGCACTGGAAGTGACCGGCTCGACGGTCGAGGAAGTTGTGCAAGAGCTGCTGGAAAAAATGGACACAGGCGAGCGTGAGATCATCACCCTGTACTACGGCGATTCTGCAAGCGAAGATGATGCTCAGGCATTGGCCGACCGATTGCAGCAGATATGGTCCGAACAGGAAATCGAAGTGGTCGCCGGTGGACAACCACATTATCACTATATTCTTTCTGTAGAATGATCCCGAGGTTAGACAAACTGCTCTTCTTTGGACGCAGATGAACGCAGATCTGCGCAGACGAACAGAGGGATCAGCGTTTATCAGCACTTATCTGCGTCCTGGTGCTCTTCAGCTTGGAGGTTCCGTGTCCAAAGTTACCATCGTCACCGACAGTGCAGCCACCATTGAGCCCAGCGTCGTCAAACGGCTCGATGTCACCGTCGTGCCTCTCACCGTCCAGATTGGCGAGGAGAAGTACGTGGACGGCAACGATTTGGATCACGAGGAACTGCTGCTCCGCATGGCGCGCGAGCGCATCCACCCCCGCATCGTCGGCCCAACGGCCGACGAGTTCCAGGACGTGTACAGTCGCCTGGCACGCCGCACGGATCAAATCATCTCGCTACACTCCTCGGCCAGCCTCAGCCTCGTGTGCCGGGAGGCTGAGAGCGCGGCCAGCAGCTTCCTGGGGCGCTGCGATATCGTGGTGGTGGATTCAGAGACGCTCTCCTTGGGCCTGGGCATTCTCGTGCAGGAGGCTGCACGAATGGCCGATGAATCCATTCCGCTGCCCAGCATTCTGCGCCGCATCCGGGGAATCATCCCGCACATCTACATCGTGCTCATCACCGATACACTGGACTATCTGGAGCATAGCGGCCTCATCAGCCCGGCTCAGGCGATCCTGGGCAGCATGTTGGGCATCAAGCCCTTCCTGGACTTGGAAGAGGGTGCGATCATCCCCATGGAGAAGGTACGCAGCCGAGAACGGGCCATTGACAAGCTGGCCGACTTCGCGAACGAGTTCTCAGCAATCGAACAGATGATCATCCTACAAAGCACTCTCTATCCCACGGAGGAGACACGGATGCTTCAGGAGCGACTGGAACTCGTCGCGCCGGGGAAGGAACATCCCATCATGCTCTACGGCCCGCTGCTGGCTTCTCACATCGGGCCAGATGGCATGGGGCTCATCGTATACGAGGGGTCCGCCGGGGAAACGATACTCTGATGAGTCGTGTGCGCGTTCTCACCGATAGCACATCCGACATTCCTGCTGACCTAGCGACACGCCTGCACATCACCGTCGTACCAGCCTACGTCCAGATCGGCAATCGCAGCTATCGAGACGGACCACCTCCCGAGGGCCTCAGCCGCGAGGCATTCTACGCCCAGCTCCCCAGAATGCCGTCCATGCCAACCACCGCTGTGCCGCCAGCCGATGAGTTCACCGCGGCGTATCGCGGCCTGCTCGCCGAGGCGGACGAGGTGATCGCCATCATGATCTCGAGCCAGCTCAGTGGGATGTACAGCGTCGCCCAACTGGGCGCACTCGAGATCCCGCACTCGAAGATACGCGTCGTGGATTCGGCGCAGGTGACAATGGGACTGGGGTGGCTGGTCATCGCGGCGGCCGAGGCAGCGGCAGATGGCAAGAGCGCACGAGAGATCCTGGCCCTGGTCGAGGACATGAAGGCCCGGGTACACGTGCTCGCCATCCTGGATACGTTGGAATACCTGCGCCGGAGCGGACGGGTGAGTTGGGCACAGGCTAGAGCGGCTCAGATTCTGCGCATCAAGCCAATCGTAGAGGTACTCCTGGGCGAAGTCAGAGATCTGGGCCGGACAAGGACCAGACGCAGGGCCATCGAGCGCCTTGTCGAACTCACACGCGCTCTGGGACCACTGGAAAGACTGGCCATTCTCCATACGTATGCACCGGAAGTAGAGGGCTTCCGCCATCGACTGACCGACCTATGCCCGCCTGGGCATCCTCTCACTGTGGCGGTCACAACCATCGTCGGCGCCCACGTAGGACCACGCTGCCTGGGCATAGCCGCCGTTAGCGCAAGATAGGATATATGACTACGCCCATAGACAAACTATCCAAGATCCTCCGTCTGGAGGCAGAGAAATACCAAGATCGGGCCATCGTCGGAGGACTGTCCCGCTACGCCGACACGTGGTCACGCGAGGCCAGGGCCACGTTCAGCCCCGAGGAAGTGGACGCGGACGTCCCCTCTCTTGGTGTGAGCGATTGGATCGAGCAGGTAGCTGACCGATTGCGCGCCTACAGCAGGCTGTCGGAGATAAACACCCGCAAAGAGGCTTTGACCGCGCTATCCGAAATCCTCGCAGCCGGCCCGCCTGCCCGTGATCAGGGACCAGGGGAGCCGGAAGGAACGCTGAGCGCGGCAGGTGGAGAACCGGCAAGCGGCCAGGATGGCCGCGGTCCCATGGATGCCACTCCCGCGCCACAGCAGACCCCGGCAGGCGGCCAGGATGGCCGCGGTCCCACGGATGCCACTCCCGCGCCACGGCAGACCCCGGCAGGCGGCCAAGATGGCCGCGGTCCCGCGGATGCCACTCCCGCGCCACGGCAGACTCCGGCAAGCGGCCAGGATGGCCGCGGTCCCACGGATGCCACTCCCGCGCCACGGCAGACTCCGGCAAGCGGCCAGGATGGCCGCGGTCCC
>CAZYSK010000035.1:23906-30237 GCA_964649415.1 uncultured Anaerolineales bacterium | reverse complement strand
TGCCACTCCCGCGCCACGGCAGACTCCGGCAAGCGGCCAGGATGGCCGCGGTCCCGCGGATGCCACTCCCGCGCCACAACAGACCCCGGCAGGCGGCCAAGATGGCCGCGGTCCCACGGATGCCACTCCTGCGGCGGGCAGCACGCGCACCGGCCTGGACTCTGCAGTCACCGCCCTGCGGGGAGTAGGTCCCCGACAGGCCAAGCGGCTGGCGAAACTCGGTATCCACACCATCCGAGATATGCTCTACCTCTTCCCACGCCGCCACGACGACTACTCCCAGCTTAAGCCCATCAACCGGCTCGAATACGGGGAAGAGGTCACCATTATCGCCCGGGTCGTGAATAGTAACGCACGAGACACCCGGCGCGGAGGCAGCATATTCCAGGCCAATCTCTCCGACGGCACGGGCGTGATCCAGGCCACCTGGTTCAACCAACCATACCTGCGCGACAGGATCACACCCGGCCAGCAGATCGTCATAAGCGGGAAGGTAGATGAGTACCTTGGCCGGCTGTGCTTCACTTCGCCCGAGTGGGAGGCCCTGGAGGAGGAGTTGCTGCACACAGCGCGCCTCGTGCCGGTCTATCCCCTCACCGAGGGTGTCCGGATCAAGTGGCTGCGCGGCCTGATCAAGCGCACGGTGGACTACTGGTCAAAACGGTTGCCCGATCATCTGCCGACCTCGGTGCGCGAGGAGGCCGGATTGCTGGACCTGGAGACCGCCGTGGTCCAGGCCCACTTCCCGGACGGCCCGGCCTTGCTGAAACGAGCGCGCTACCGGCTGGCGTTCGACGAGTTGTTCGTGCTACAGATCGGCCTGCTGCGCCAGCGTTACCTGTGGCGCTCGGAAGCGGGCAGAGCGCTGCCTGTGGAACACGCCGCTCTCGAGAGCTTCGTCCACAGCCTGCCGTTCGACCTGACCCACGCCCAGCAGCAGGCACTCGGTCAGATCGTCTCCGACCTACGCTCGGAGCGGCCGATGAATCGGCTGTTGCAGGGAGACGTGGGCTCAGGCAAGACAGTCGTGGCGACGGCAGCGATGGTACTGGCTGTGACCGCCGGCGCACAGGCAGCCATCATGGCGCCCACCGCGATCCTGGCAGAGCAGCACCACAAGACGCTGTCTCAACTCATCGGGCAGTCTTCCACAACCCCGTCCGGGATGCCGCTCAATATCCGCCTGCTCACAGGCGGTGTGCAGGGGCAGGAGAGGGAAGACACCTACGCGGGGCTCGCTGACGGGAGCGTGGACATCGTCGTGGGCACTCACGCACTCATCCAGGAAGGCGTCCAGTTCGAGAACCTGGCGCTGGCCGTGATCGACGAGCAGCATCGCTTCGGAGTACGCCAGCGGGCTGCGCTGCGGCAGAAGGGATACAACCCCCACCTGCTGGTGATGACAGCCACGCCCATCCCGCGCTCTCTCGAACTGACAGTTTGGGGACACATGGACGTCTCGATCATCGACGAGATGCCGCCCGGGCGCAAGCCAATCGCGACGCGCCTGGTTCTGCCCACGGAGCGAGAACGAGCCTACAGCTTCGTGCACGGCCAGGTCACGGCGGGGCACCAGGCGTTCATCATCTGCCCGCTGGTCGAGGAATCGGAGAAGATCGAGGCAAAGGCGGCTGTCGAAGAACATGCACGCCTTCAGGAGGAGATCTTTCCCGACCTGCGTCTGGGGCTCCTGCACGGTCGGATGAAGGGGGAGGAGAAAGAAGCGACGATGGTTCGCTTCGCCAACGGGGAACTGGACATACTGGTCGCTACCTCCGTCGTTGAGGTGGGGATTGACGTGCCCAACGCCACCGTAATGCTCATTGAAGGAGCCGATCGGTTTGGCCTGGCCCAACTTCACCAGTTCCGGGGACGCGTGGGGCGTGGCGAGCACGACTCCTACTGTATCCTGGTATCATCATCCACGTCGCCCGCGGCACAGGAGCGGCTTGAGGCAATCGAAGCCACGAACGACGGCTTTGCGCTGGCCCAGAAGGACCTGGAGCTGCGTGGGCCGGGGGACTTCATCGGCACCCGTCAATCGGGCTTTCCAGACCTGCAGCTGGCCAACGTGATGGACTTACAACTCGTCGAGGCTGCCCGCGAGGCCGCCCGGCGCTTCTTCGAGACCGATCCAGAACTGATCGATCCAGACAACCGTCTGCTGGCACGCCGAGTAGCACAATTCTGGAAGGAAACGGGAGAGTTCAGTTGAACCACATTGCCATCTACCCAGGCGCATTCGATCCGATCCACTGTGGGCACATAGACATCGCCGTGCGCGCAGCTCACATTTTCGATGAGTTGGTTGTCGCCGTGTACGATCAACCAACGAAGGACCTGCTGTTCACCGTCGAGGAGCGGGTCTCGCTGACGTGTCACGCCCTGGCCCATCTGTCAAACACGCGCGTGACGCCCTACGGCGGCCTGACAGTCGAGTTTGCGCGCCAGGTCGGGGCACAGGCCATCGTGCGTGGCCTGCGGGTCGCCTGGGACTTCGAACTGGAGTACCAGATGGCACTCACTAACCGTCAACTGGCACCAGAGATCGAGTCCGTGTGTCTGATCACACGCCAACCTCACGCGTTCCTGAGTTCCAGCATCGTCAAGGAGATCGCACTGCTGGGCGGTGACGTGACAGGAATGGTCTCACCACACGTGGCCTCCGCGCTGGAGGCCAAGCGACGCCAGCGAGAGAAGACCAACGAGCCCGTGCCGCTGTTCTCACTGCGCGACTGAACGATGGAGGCCGAGCATGGATATTCTGCACCTGGTGGACCGGCTAGAGGAAATCGTCAAGGAGAGCAGATCAATGCCCTTCAGCAGCATGCGCCTGGTGGACGAGCGCCACATCTGGCCTCTGCTCGACCAGATGCGCATCTCGATTCCCGATGAAGTGCGGCGCGCCGAGCGGATCATCCGCGAGAAGGAGCGTGTGATGGCCCAATCGCAGGAAGAGGCCGAACGTATCATCGCACTGGCCCGCACCGAGGCAGCCCAAGTCACTGCAGAACATGCTGTCGCCAAATCCGCCAAGGCCCAAGCTACCCTGACCCAGAAGCAGGCCGAGCAGGAGGCGGAGAGCATTCGTGCTGGCGCCGATCAGTACGCGTTCGAGGTCCTGTGCAAGCTGGAGCAGGACATGAAGCGGGCGCTGACCGTGATTGAGAACGGCATCCGCACGATCCAGGCTGATCAGGCGAAGAGCCAGAGCCAATCGCCCGTCAAGGAGCGGCCTAGCCCTGACGGTGACGGCGAGACGCCTTGACAGGTTCACGGCTCGCCTCTATAATACGTCCCCTTGGACAGAATCGCGCCGAGGCGCGACGGGTAGGGAGCGGACACCGTGCCCCACCCTGTCCGGGGGAGAGATCGACTGGAAGAAAGGAGCGTGAGTAAGCTATGGGCGCAGTGCCCAAGAGAAGAATATCTAGCAGACGTCGGAGGAACCGACGTAGTCACTGGAAGATGAAGCGGTCGCCACTGGTGACCTGCCCGCAGTGCGGCGCACCCGTGCGACCACACCATGTCTGCCTATCCTGCGGTACGTACCGCGGTGTTCAAGTTATCGAGGTAGAGGAGTAAGCACCGGCGAGGGGCCAGGAGCAGAGGACAACAGGGAAATACCTAGGGTGTTCAAGCCGCTGTTCGCCTACCTGTTTCCTGGACAGGGTTCCCAATACGTAGGGATGGGGCGTGATCTCTGCGCCACGTTCCCCGCGGCCCGTGAGGTGTTGTCCCGAGCCAACCGCATCCTGGACATCGATTTGTCGAGCCTGTGCTTTCACGGCCCGGCTGAGTCGTTGAACGACACGCTGAACACACAGCCGGCAGTGCTCACCATCAGTATCGCTGCGCTGCGTGCGCTCGATGGATGCGAGGTGAGAAAACCGGCCTATGTCGCCGGGCATAGCATGGGGGAGTTCAGCGCACTCGTAGCGGCAGGCGTTCTCTCATTCGAAGACGGACTGAGACTGGTACGCGAGCGGGGCCGGTTGATGCAGCAGGCTGGCGAGCAGGACGCCGGCGGCCTGGTGGCCGTGCTTGGGCTGGATCGCGACTCTGTCGAAGCGATCTGCGCCACAGTGCGAGAACAGAGCGGCGACTATGTCGGCATCGCCAACGACAACTGTCCCGGCCAGGTTGTCATCTCCGGCACGACGGGCGCGCTGGAGCAGGCAGTGGAACTGGCAAAGGCACAGGGAGCCAGACGGGCAATCCGTCTGGCTGTCAGTATCGCGGCCCACTCCCCATTGATGTCCAGAGCCGCTGTCCAGTTTCGCCGCATCCTCAAGGCAACGCCGTTTCGCGAGCCAGACGTGCCGATCGTGATGAACGCCAGCGCCCGTCCGCTCACCGACCCGGTCGCCATCCGCGACGCCGTGGGGCAGCAACTGACCTCGCCCGTGCGCTGGACCGAGTCCGTGCGCTGGATGATCGCGCATGGGGTGACCCGCTTCGTGGAGGTGGGGCCCAAGGAGGTGCTGACCGGTCTCCTGCGGCGTATCGACGCGACGATGGAGAGGGTGAGCACCGCTCAGGTCTTGGCCTGCCAGGCATCATGAGGCCTCCCTGCGCGTGGCCTGATGGAACGGCTTGATGTAACCTCTTGATGGATCAGAGACTATGGACAGATCGCTGAACGACAAGATTTCGGTGGTGACGGGGGCGTCGCGCGGCATCGGGCGGGCCATCGCGCTGGAACTGGCACGCCGGGGGGCAAGCGTGGTGGTGAACTACCAACACAACGAAGCGGCCGCCGCCGAGGTGGTGCGCGCCATCGAGGCAACGGGCGGGACGGCTATCGCGGTCCAGGCCGACGTCGGCGATTTCGAACAGGCCAGCGCGTTGATCCAAGCCGCGCTGGATGCATTTGGCCGGATAGACATCCTGGTCAACAACGCCGGCACCACCCGCGACCAACTGCTGATGCTGGCGAAGGAAGAAGACTGGGACGACGTGTTGCGCACCAATCTCAAGGGGGTGTTTAACTGCTGCAAGGCGGCCGCGCGCCCGATGGTCCGGAAGCGACGAGGGCGTATCATCAGTATCAGCTCCATCGCGGGCATCGCAGGGCAGGCGGGCCAGACCAACTATGCCGCCTCCAAAGCGGGCGTCATCGCGTTCACGAAGAGCCTGGCCAAGGAATTGGGGCCGCGCAGCATCACCGTGAACTGCGTCGCGCCGGGCGTCATCCCCACCGACCTGACCGCCGACCTGGCGGAGGAATGGAAACAGCGTCTGGTTGAAATGACACCGCTGAGACGCGTGGGGCAACCTGAGGAAGTCGCCTACGCAGTCGCGTTCCTGGCCTCGGATGAGGCATCGTTCATCACGGGTGAGGTACTGACAGTAGACGGTGGCCTGGTGACACAGGGATAGGCAACCGCAGAAGGCCGCCGTGACTGCGCCCCTATGGGGTGCGAGAAGAGGACACGAATGGACACACAACCCACGATCGGCAAGATCACCATCGCCCCCGAGGTGCTGGAGACCACAGCCCGACTGACCACCCTGGCTGTACCCGGTGTAGCACGTATGGCTCCACTGACCGGCGTGCCTCGACTCCTGCGCCAGAACGGGGTGGGGATCGAGATTGTCGAAAACCGCGTGCGGGTGACACTCCATGTCGTGGCTGAGCCGGACACGAGCATGTTGAGCGTCGGCCGCCAGATCCAGGCCGAGGTTGCTCGGGTCATCCGGGACATGATCGGCATGGAAGTCCTGTCCATTGACGTACACATTGAGGACGTGGCTTATCCTTCCGAGAGGGCATAGCAAGGCCGAGACGGAGACACAGAAACGTGAAGGGCCGCCATCAAGCCCGCATCGCAACACTACAGGCATTGTACGAGATTGACTGCGCACATCACCCGCCTGGCGCTGTGCTAGAGCGAAGTCTCGTGGCTGCCGACCTGCCGAAGGCGGCAGCAGACTTCAGCCGTCACCTCCTGAGAGGCGTGCTCGAACACCATGCGGTGCTTGACGTATTCATCCATCGCTACGCCCCTGAATGGCCGCTGGACCAGATGGCCTACATTGACCGAAACATCCTGCGCATGGCGATCTTCGAGTTCGCCGTGGACGGCGGGACGCCCGTGAAAGTAGCCATCAACGAGGCGGTCGAACTGGCCAAGGCATTTGCCTCCGACAGCGCCCCGCGATTCATCAACGGCGTGCTGGGCACGTTGGTGGAGCACAAAGAAGCCATCGTCGAAGCCGTCAAGGATTCGGCGGGCGTTGACCCCGACCGTCCGCGGTCGGCTGCGTCCGACGCGAGGGATAGCGAAGGCGAACGCACAACCCTCTAGAGGCGGACGTCCGCGTCCGC
>CAZYSK010000035.1:8455-23806 GCA_964649415.1 uncultured Anaerolineales bacterium | reverse complement strand
ACAGCCTTCTAGAGGCGGACGTCCGCGTCCGCACAGCCTTCTAGAGGCGGACGTCCGCGTCCGCACAGCCTTCTAGAGGCGGACGTCTGCGTCCGCTTTCTCAGAGTGGGACGGTGTGAAACTGAAGGAGCAGTAGTGAATTTCCTGAACGTAGGCCCCTGGGAACTAACAGTCATCCTGATCATCGCTATCCTGCTGGTCGGCCCTAAGCGCGTGCTGGAAGTCATCCAGTCTATCCGCCGCCTCGCCACTAAGCTGCGCGGCATGTCGGGCGAGTTCACGTCCTTGCTTCATACCGAGGCTCAGGCAAGCGAGGAAGAGGGCGATGAGACACGCGAGGGCACGCCCGAGGCCACGGACGGCGACGAGGGGCAACCTGGCGAGACCCGCGGTGACACAATTGGAGAGCTGAAGGACATCGTCAGGGAGGGGATCGCGCCCATCGTCGAGATCCGGAGTGAGCTTCAGAGCGCCGTGCAGGAAACGCGGCAGAGCCTGGAGGGCCTGGTCGAAGATGATATCGTCGGGTCCGTCACAGGCGTCCAGGACGATCTTCAGGCCGCAGTGCAGCAGACGCGCCAGACGCTGGAGGAATCCATCCAGGAAGGCATACAGCCGATTGCGGACCTGCAGGCCGAGTTCCAATCCGCCGCACAGGAAGCCAGCCAGGCCGTGGAGAAGTCTGCGCAGGAAGGCGCAGAGGAAATCGCCGACGCGCGGGCTGAACTGAAGACCGCCGTGCAGGAGGCCAGCCAGGCCCTGGAGGACGCAGCCACGGGAGAGCCGAAGTCGAAGGGTACAGCGAAGGGTACAGAATGAAGCGTCGCACAGACAAACCGAAGCAGCGAGAGGGAAACCTGCAGGCCGAGATGGGCCTTCTCGATCACCTGAATGAACTACGCCAACGCCTGGTCAGGGCCGTTATCGCGTTGCTCATCGGCACACTCCTGGGCATGCTGGTCGCTCCTACCGCCCTTAAGACGCTGGTCAGCCCACTTGGAGATCAAGTGCCGCTGGCCATCTCGCCCACCGAAGCCCCCACCGTCTTTTTCAAGGTGGCGCTCATCATCGGGATCACGATCGCCATGCCGGTCATCATGTATGAGCTGTTCAAGTTTGCAGCGCCGGGCCTGGAGGTCAATGAACGACGCTACATTTTCATCGGCGCTCCGGCGGCCTCGCTGAGCTTCGCCACCGGGGTGGTCTTCGCGGCGATGGTGTTGCTCCCAGCCGCGATCCCTTTTCTCAAGGGGTTCTTGTCCGAAATCGTCGAGCAACGCTACTCCATTGAGCGGTATATCAGCTTCGTCGGCAACATGCTGCTATGGGCCGGGCTCGTCTTCGAGACACCGCTGGTGATGTACTTCCTGGCCAAGTTGGGCGTCGCCACGCCTGAGGCGTTTGCCAAGGGGCGGAGACTGGTTATCGTCGGAGCCGCCGCCGGGGCGGCGATTGTCACACCCACCACGGACCCAGTCAACATGCTGTTGGTCATGGTACCGTTCATGCTGCTGTATGAGCTGGGAATCCTGCTGTCACGGTTGGCGTGACCAGGCAGGCAGGCAGGATCGCGCGAACATTGATCGTGCGTTCGCGAACACTGATCGTGCGTTCGCGAACATTGATCATGTGTTCGCGGACATTGGTCGTGCGTTCGCGAACATTGATCATGCGTTCGCGAACGTTGGTCATGCATTCGCGGACGTTGGTCGTGCGTCCGCTAACATCGGTCGCGCGTTCGCGGACACAGGCGTCCGCGTGATCCGATCACTAGCAAAAGGAGAGAGCTCATGTCCAAACAGACGGGTACGATCATCACTATCGTCGTGGCAGCCCTCACGCTGCTGTGCTGCACGCTGCCGCTGATCGCCGGGGGCATTGCGGTATTCGCCGGCGCAGGGGAGTGGAGCAGCGAATTCGGTCCAAGCACACAGACCGGGGAGATTGCCCCCGCATACGGCATCGCACCATGCTGTCTGAGCATCCTGGTGCTGATCATCCCTGTGCTGCTGTGGGTCTTCCTGGTGCGTGGCAAGGAGGACAGCCCAATCCCAACAGAAGAAGACTTCACAGTATGAACCAGAAACGCATTGTCACCGTTGTCATGGGCGCCGCCGGGCGCGATTTCCACAATTTCAACGTCTACTTCCGCGACAACCCCGCGTATGAGGTGGCCGCTTTCACCGCGACACAGATCCCCAACATCGAGGGACGCCGATACCCGCCCGAACTGGCCGGAAGCCTGTATCCCGAGGGCATCCCCATCTATCCTGAGACGGACCTGGATGACCTGATCCACCGGCATCAGGTGGACCAGGTGGTGTTTGCCTATTCCGACGTGCCCCACGAGTACGTGATGCACAAGGCGTCGCAGGTTCTGGCGGCTGGTGCCGACTTTCGCCTGATGGGAACCGGCTCGACGCTGCTGGACAGCCGCAAGCCGGTGGTGACGGTCTGCGCCGTGCGCACCGGATCGGGCAAGAGCCAGACGACGCGCCGCGTCTGCGACGTGCTCCAGCAGATGGGCAAAGACGTGGTGGTCATCCGGCACCCGATGCCCTACGGGGACCTGGCCGCCCAGGCCGTGCAGCGCTTCGCCACGTACGCGGACCTCGATCACCACAAGTGCACCATCGAGGAGCGAGAGGAGTACGAGCCCCACATAGACCGGGGCGTCGTGGTGTATGCCGGAGTGGACTACGAGGCGATTCTGCGCCAGGCGGAGGAGGAGGCAGACGTGGTCGTGTGGGATGGCGGGAACAACGACCTGCCCTTCTACCGGCCCGACCTGCACATCGTCGTCGTGGACCCTCACCGGGCAGGGCACGAACTGCGCTACCATCCCGGAGAGGCGAACCTGCGCGCGGCCCACGTGGTGCTGATCAACAAGGTGGACACCGCCGAGCCCGAGGGAGTCGCCACGGTACGAAAGAGCATCTACGCGGTCAACCCGCAGGCGACACTGGTCGAGGCCGCATCCCCCATCTTCGTGGAGGACCCGGCGGCCATCCGGGGCAAACGCGTCCTGGTGATCGAGGACGGGCCGACACTGACGCATGGCGAGATGGCGTACGGGGCCGGCGTGGTCGCGGCCCGGCGCTTCGGTGCGGCGGAGTTGGTGGACCCGCGTCCCTACGCGGTCCGGTCCATCGCAGACACGTTCAGGAAATACCCGGGGACCGGCCCGCTCCTGCCGGCGATGGGGTACGGCGACGAGCAGGTGCGCGATCTGGAGGAAACCATCAACCAGACCGAGTGCGACCTGGTCCTGACCGCCACGCCTATAGACCTGCGGCGGCTGATCAACGTGCAGCACCCGATGGATCGGGTGCGCTATGAGCTCCAGGTCATCGGCCAGCCCACGCTGGAGGAAGTCCTGGCGGGACGATTCGACTAGGCCGCTCCTGTGCGGGCGCGGAAACCGCGCCCTCGGTGGGCTTAGTAGGCGGTTTCGCAAATCCGCGTCGGGCTTGCTGGCTCGCACCGGCCTGGAAGATCCGGTGTTGGGGTGATTCTCCGCTCATTCATGCGCCTAGCACCACCTGTCCTACGGCGGTGAGGTCGCTGGAATCGCGGAACGAATCTATGCATCGCTGTACTTGGCCTGAGGGCCGCCTACACGGAGGGTGGCAAGGTAAGGCCTGACAGGTTCTGGGCATTTTGAACCTGTCAGGTCTCGGTTGAGCCATATTGCCGGACTTCTCATCCTGGCGCGTTTGGTATACGATGACCGGCACACAAGCCATTCCCAATCCTATAGAGAAAACATGAGCATACACACGGTAGCCGAACTAATGGCCATCTCCGCCCGGACCGCGCCCAAGGCAGCGGGGCAGGACTTCGTCGTATTGAGCATCGTCGAGGGAGACGCGTTGCAGCGGCTGGGCAAGGCCATGATCGCCTACGGGGAGCGAACGGGCAAACGCAACTTCGACCGGGACGGGCAGAACGTCATCGATTCGGAGGCGGTGGTGCTGATCGGGCTGAAAGACGCCGATGCACTGGGGCTGGACTGTGCGGCCTGCGGGAGCGAGACATGCATCGAGCCCAACACGGTCGAAGGAGAGTTCAGGGGCCCCAACTGCGCCTTTCGGTTGCTGGATATGGGAATCGCCATCGGCTCGGCGGCGAAGACGGCCAGCCTGCTGAACGTAGACAACCGCATCATGTATCGCGCGGGCGTCGTGGCGCGCGAGATCGGCCTGATCGACGCAGACTTCGTGATGGGCATTCCGCTGTCAGTCACCGGCAAGTCCATCTATTTCGATCGCTGATCCTGCCCCCATCCACGCCAGAGCAGGGGACAGGCCTGACGCACACAGGCTTGACGCACAGACGAACACCGCCCAGCGAGACGGCCAGCCGTGGCCGTGAACGGTTCTCTCTGGAAGCAACGCTGTGAATGATATACACCGCATAGCTCACGCCAAACAGTGGCATCCCCATGTCTCCTCTTCACCCTGCCTCCCTCACACCCCTCCAGAACCACCATCCTTCCGCCCCACGATCCCGCTGAATCGGGATAGACACAGATGACTAACCGACGAACTGTCGTCGTTGTGAATCGAATACCCTGCAGGCAGGGGCGTCCTCAGGACGGCCTGGTAGACCGGCAGCGGGTAGGAACGTCAAGGAGGTGATGCAGACCACACGAACCCAGGCGGCCATCCTGGCCGCGATCCAATCCAGGTGACCATAATGGCCGCGATCCGACGGATGTTGGAACACGCACAAGTCAAGCCACAAGTCACGAAGGAGGTACTCTATGCGTCCCGTATACGCTGTCTCGGGTGGGGTCTCCAAGTTCGCCAAGGCTCGACCCGACAAGACCTTCCCGGCGTTGGTCAAGGAGGCCTATGACTACGCCCTCGCCGATCTGGGGATCGAGCACCCCAGGTTCTGGGAACTGGTGGACGCCACGGTGGCATCGTACTTCTCAGACCACTTCGAGCGCCAGCTAATGGCCGCCATCATGGCCCAGGATTACATCGGCATGCTACCGAAGCCATCTCACCGCGTCGAGGGGGGCGGAGCCACCGGGGGCATCTGCTTCCAGGAGGGCTGGAAAGCCATCGCCTCCGGCTACGCCGACGTCGTGCTCTGCTACGGCTTCGAGATGATGTCCCACGTAGAGACGTGGAAGGGGAATGAGTTCATCGCGCTGGCCTCCGACGTGTCCTTCGACTATCCGGTGGGCGGCTTCTACTCGGGCTACTACGCGATGATGGTCACGCGCCACATGCGCGAGTTCGGCACCACCGTCGAACAACTGGCCCACGTCTCCGTCAAGAACCACATCAACGCCTACCACAACCCCTACGCCCAGAAGCGCATGCGGCTGTCCATCGAGGACGTACGGGCGGCCCCGATGGTGGCCTGGCCCCTCACCCGGCACGACATCTGTGTGATGAGCGATGGCGCGGCCTGCGCGGTGCTGTGCTCGGAGGATGGGTTGACCAAGCTGGAGAAAGCCGCCGGGCGCGACTTCCCCAAGGTGCGCGTCACGGCCATTGGCCGGGGCACCGACGCTATGCGTCTCTCCGACCGGCCCCATCAGTCCTACGAGGACTTCTACAAGTACAACGCGCTGCCCAACGAGATGGAAGCCGATTCCCGCGCCTACTACAAGGAGCTGTGGGCGCATGGGTTCCGCTATCCCGGCGTGCACTCCTTCCGAGCCGGCCGCATGGGGAGCAGGGAGGCTTACAAGAACGCCGGTATCACCGACCCGCTCAACGAGATTGACTTCATCGAGCTGCACGACGCCTACACCTCCTCGGAGATCCAGACCTACGAGGACATGGGACTGTGCCGGTACGGCGAGGGCGGCACCTTCGCCGCCAGCGGCAAGGCGTTCATGCCGGGTATCGACTACGGGCTCAATCTGGCGGATGAGCCGGCCTGCCCGGTCAACCCCTCGGGCGGCCTCATCGCCTGTGGTCACCCGGTCGGCGCGACCGGGCTGATGCAGGCGGTGTTCGCCATCTGGCAGTTACAGCACACGATTGAGCAACACTTCGGCGACCCGGCGCTGCAGGTGCCCGACGCCCACCGGGGCGCGATCCACTCGCACGCCGGCACCGGCACCTACGTCACCGTCAGTATCCTGGAACGGGAGGAAGCGGAGGGAGCCCAATGAGCGAACAGAAGCCCAAGAAAGCACTGCCCAACAAGATGGACGAGACGATGGAGGGGACGGTCGTCTTCAACGTGCCCTTCCCCACCGGCGACGATCTCTCTGCCCTGAAGGACATGGGCGCTATCGTCATCAAGCAGCCATACGCGATCGAGTACAACTACTCCTACGGCCAGGATTCCCCCTTCTTCGCCGCGCTGGCCAACCGGCGCTTCATCGTCAGCCGCGAGCCAGAGAGCGGCTACACCTACGCCACCCCACGGGGACACGACATGTACACCGGCCAGGAGACGGAGTGGGTCGAGATCGAGCCGGTCGGCACGGTCCACGCCTTCACCGTATGTCACTTCGGATCGGAGGAATTCCTGCCCCAGTGTCCCTACGTGCTGGTGCTGGTCGAGTTCGAGGGGGTAGATACGCTCTTCCTGGCACGGCTGGTCGGCGTTGACCCCCACGAGGCTAGTATCGACTGGGTTGGGATGCCGGTCAAGGGACGGTTCCTGCGCAACTCCAAACTCAAGCCAACGGACATCTATTTCTATCCGGCATAGCACAGCCACAGACAATGAGACAAATGAAGCAGACATCCCCTATCATCATCACTCACGGCGGGGCCTACGATATCCCATTGGAGACCCACCAGGCCCACATGGACGGCTCCCGCCAGGCGGCGGAAATCGGCTGGACGATCCTCACCCGAGGCGGGTCGGCGCTGGAGGCAGTCGAGGCTGCGGTGCGTGCCCTGGAGGATGATCCCACGTTCGACGCGGGCTACGGCTCGTTTCTCAACGCCGCGGCCGAGGTCGAACTGGACGCGATCATCATGGATGGGCGCGACCTCAACTTCGGCGCGGTCGCCGCCGTCCAGCGGGTGCGCCATCCGGTCACGCTGGCGCGGCTGGTCATGACGGAAAGCGAACACGCCCTGCTCGCCGGCGCGGGGGCGGAGGCCTTCGCCCGGCAGATGGACGTGCCCGTCTGCCCGGTCGAGGAGTTGCTGGCCGAGCGCGAACTGGCACGCTGGCGGACCGCCCAGGCCGAAGGTAAACTGCACGATCTGGAGCCCTTCGGCGTCGATTCCGATGGCGCGCCGCCATCCGAAAAAAGGCGCCATTCCGATGGCGCACCGCCGTCCCTACAAAGGCGCCATTCCGATGGCGCACCACCGTCCCTACAAACGCGCCATTCCGATGGCGCGGCCTCGGACACGGTCGGCGCTGTGGCACTGGACGTGGCCGGGAACCTGGCGGCCGCCACCTCCACGGGCGGGACCTTCAACAAGCTGCCCGGTCGCGTGGGCGACTCGCCGCTGGTGGGCTGCGGGGCCTACGCCGACAACGAGACCGGAGCGGTCTCCGCAACGGGCTTCGGCGAGGCGCTGATGCGGGTGGTCATCAGCAAGACCGCGTGCGACTTCATCGCCCAGGGGATGTCGGCTCAGCAGGCGGCCGACGCAGCCATCGCGCTGCTGGCCAGACGCACCACCGGTGAGGGTGAGCTCATCGTGCTGGATCGCGCGGGCCAGATCGGCATCGCCCACAACACGCCCTACATCGCACATGCGTATATCGCCACCGGCGACGGAGTCGTTGTCGGCATCGAACGTGAGACGTGAGACGTGAAACGTCAAGCGTCAAACGTCAAACGTCAAGCGTGAAACGTCAAACGTCAAAGCAAAGGAGTACCAGAGGTGTCGCAGACGAATAAGATCATCTCTTTGCAGGAGGCCGTCAAGGAGTTCATCCACGACGGGGACCACATCACCTTCGGCGGTTTCACCATGCAGCGCCACCCGATGGCGTTTATCCGCGAGATGCTGCGCCAGGAGAGACGGGAACTGGTCATCTACGGCCACTCCCCGGGGATGGACGCGGATATACTCATCGGAGCAGGCGCCGTCAAGCGCGTGGAGGTCGCCTACATCGGCGACGAGCTGTTCGTCAGTCCCAGCCCGAACTTCAGGCGCGCGATCGAGGAAGGATCCATCCAGTGGGAGGACTACAGCAACTTCGGCGCGACCCTGAGGCTGGTCGCAGGGGCGCTGGGGCTGCCCTTCATCCCGGCCAGGACGATGCTCGGTTCGGACATGATCACGCAGTCCGGCTTCGAGGCCGAGCAACGCCAGCGCGACCCCAAGGCCGCCAACAAGAAGCTGGTGCTGATGGACTGCCCCTTCACCGGGGACAAGGTGGTGCTGCTGCCGGCGGTGAACCCTGACGTGGCCGTGATCCACGCGCAGATGGTGGGCCAACAGGGCACGGTGCGCATCCTGGGCCAGAGCTACGCCGACGATTTCGTCGCCCGGGCGGCCAAGAAGGTCATCGTGACGGCCGAGGAGATCGTCTCCGAGGAATTCATCCGCCGGGACCCGGAGCGGAACTGCATCCCGTTTATCCGCGTGGACGCCATCGTCCACGTGCCCTACGGCGCGCACCCGACCGCCTGCCATGGGTGCTACGACTACGATCCCCAACACTACGCCCTGTACGCGCAGGCAGCCAAGGGGGGCGCGGACGCGTTCCGGGAGTATCTGGAGACGTACGTGTACGGCGCGGCGGACCACTGGGACTATCTGGACCGCATCGGGGGCATCGAGCGGCTGTCCTTCCTGAAGGCAGACCCGGCCCTGGGATACAGCGCGAACGTGGTCAGGAGATGAGGAGATGGGAAAAGAATACGCCAAGGATTACTCCACCGCGGAGCTGATGGTCACCCGAGCCGCGAAGGAGATCGGCGACGGCGAAATCGTGTTCGTGGGAACCGGGCTGCCGATGATCGCATCCATGCTGGCCAAGTACACGCAGGCACCGGACAGCGTGATCGTATTCGAGGCCGGAACGGTTGACAGCGCCCTCCTGCATCTCCCCGCCAGCGTGGGCGACTCACGCTGCGTGCACGGGGCATCCACGTGCCGGGGGTTGTTCGACATCTTCGCCACGGTGCTGCAGCGAGGATTCATCGACGTGGGCTTCCTGGGCGGCGCGCAGGTGGACCGGTACGGCAACCTGAACTCGACCGTCATCGGCGACTACCACCACCCCAGGGTACGTCTCCCGGGCAGTGGCGGCGCTGGCGACATCGCCTGTCTTTCCAAGCGGACCGTGATCATCATGCTGCACGAAAAACGGCGCTTCCCCGAGCAGGTGCACTACCTGACCAGCCCCGGATGGGTGGATGGACCCCAGGGCCGCGAGAAGGCCGGGCTGATCCGGGGCGGGCCGGCGTCGGTGATCACGAACCTGGGGGTGATGCTGTTCGACGAGGAGACACGGGAGATGTATCTGGCCTCACACCACCCCGGCATCTCCGTTCAGCAGATCCTGGAGAACACGGAGTTCGCCATGGACACCTCGAGAACGACGGAGACGGAGCCTCCAACGGTCGAGGAGATCGACCTGCTGAGGCACACTATCGACCCTGAGGGGCTGTTCCTGCGGTCCTGATGGGCATAGAACTGGCGGTTGTGTGGGCAGGTGGGACTGCCTGGCAGGCGTGGAACGTGAAACGTCAAACGTCATGCGTCAAACGTCAAACGTCGGGCACGCGACCACACGGCGACCATTCGGACCGCCGGCATCCTGCCGGCACTGCGGACTGCCGGCGTTCCGAACCGCGGGCATCGTCCGATTGGAACACCCGCGCCCGCTTCTCCGGCCAACAGTCATAGGCGCGGACGTCGAACGTGGAACGCCCGCAATGCAAAGCGAGGAAAGGACTAGCAATGGACTTCCAGGCGAGCGAGGAACACCGGATGATACGGCGCATGGTGCGGGAGTTCGCGGAGAAGGAGATCGCGCCCCGTGCCGAGGAGATAGACGAGACAGACTGCTTTCCAGACGACATCTTTCGCCGCATGGGCGCGCTGGGCATCCTGGGATTGCCTTTTCCTGAAGCGTATGGCGGGTCCGGCGGCGGCTACACCAGCCTGGTCATCGCGCTGGAGGAGATCGCCCGCGTCTCGGGCTCCATGGCCATCACGCTCGATGCGCACACGTCCCTGTGCAGTGAGCCTATCTTTCTCTTCGGCACAGAGGCGCAGAAGCAGAAGTACCTGGTGCCGCTGGCACGCGGGGAGCAGATCGGCGCCTTCGGCCTGACGGAGCCGCAGGCCGGCTCCGACGCCGGCGCGACCCGCACCCGCGCGGTCCGTGACGGCGATGAATGGGTGATCAACGGCCAAAAGATATTCATCACCAACGGCTCGATCGCGGACGTCGTCGTCATCACCGCCCGAACGGATCCCGACCCGGAGAAACGTACCCGCGGGATATCCTCCTTCATCGTCGAGAAGGGCACCCCGGGCTTCCAGCCGGGGCGGGATGAGAAGAAGATGGGCCTGAAGGGCTCGGTGACCTCAGAGCTGTTCTTCGAGGATTGCCGCATCCCGGCGGAGAACCTGCTGGGGACGGAGAACGAGGGCTTCAAGCAGTTCCTGATCACGCTGGACGCCGGGCGGGTGGCCATCGCGGCGATGGCGACGGGACTGGCGCAGGGCGCGTTCGAGCGGGCCGTCGCGTACGCGCAGGAGCGGACGCAGTTCGGCCGGCGGATCGCGAAGTTCCAGGCCGTCCAGTGGATGATCGCCGACATGGCGACGGAGATCGAGGCGGCGCGCCTGCTGGTGCAGCGCGCGGCGTGGCTCAGGGAGCAGGGGAAACGGTTCACCAAAGAGGCCGCGATGGCCAAGCTGTTCGCCACGGAGAGCTCGGAGCACGCCTGCCGGGCGGCGATCCAGATCCACGGCGGCTACGGGTACGTGCGGGAGTACGAGGTCGAGCGCATGTATCGCGACCAGCGGCTGTGTGCCATCGGCGAGGGGACCAACGAGATCCAGCGGCTAGTCATCGCGCGGCAGTTCCTGGGCCGCTGAGGCCCGGCCCGAAGCACGCCCGAATAAGAGCGGGACGCCAGATGGCGTCCCGCTCTCGGCTCTTCTGCACACATAGGTGTGGCATCCGTTCGTAGTGAGGGCGGATGCACACATCCGGCGGATGCAGACATCCGGCGGATGCAGACATCCGTCCGCAGGCCCGCCGGAGTGCCGTCGGGACGCTACTCCGCTGCGCTCCGTAGCTCACTACGAACGGGGACGCTGCTGCGCTGGGCAGCTTGGTTCGTAGTAAGGGCGGATGCAGACATCCGGCGGATGCAGACATCCGTCCGCAGGTCCGCCGGAGTGCCGTGGGACGCTACTTCCGGGTTCGTAGTGAGGCACGTAGGTCTGCCGGAGTGCCGTCGGGACGCTACTCCGCTGCGCTCCGTAGCTCACTACGAACGGGGACGCTGCTGCGCTGGGCAGCTTGGTTCGTAGTAAGGGCGGATGCAGACATCCGGCGGATGCAGACATCCGTCCGCAGGTCCGCCGGAGTGCCGTGGGACGCTACTTCCGGGTTCGTAGTGAGGCACGTAGGTCTGCCGGAGTGCCGTCGGGACGCTACTCCGCTGCGCTCCGTAGCTCACTACGAACGGGGACGCTGCTCCACAGACTCCGTAGCTCACTACGAACGCTCTCTCAACTCTTGTGCAGACTAGAACAGGAACTCCCGCACCTCGGGATCGGCGAAGAGCGCCTCGACCAGCCGCTCGTGTTTCTCCAGCGCCCCGACCGCCTGCCAGGTGCACACCATCTCGTCCCCGCGCTTGACCTGCTTGTGGGTCCGCACGCGCAAGCCGCACTCGCGGAACACGGCCGCCAATTGGTCGCGCTTCTCGTGACTGGCGGGGCAGATCATCTCGTAGGTGCGCGTCTCCAGGACACTGCTGATCCACGCCTCGATGGGGGGGAACGCCCAAAGGATGATCAGGACGAGCGCGGCCACGAGTGCGGAGAACAGATACTCCCCTTCGCCGATCCCCATGCCCAGCGCCGCAGCGAGCCAGATGGTGGACGCCGTCGTCAGGCCCATCACGCGGCCACCGTCGCGCAGGATCGCCCCCGCGCCCAGGAAGCCAACGCCCGTGACGACGTTGGCCGCGATGCGAGCGGGCTCGCTTTCGGCGCCAAGCTTGAGGGAGAAGATGGTGAAGAGAGTCGCGCCGACGCAGATCAACATAATCGTGCGGAAGCCGGCCGCCTTGTCGCGGAACTCCCGCTCCAGGCCAATCATCCCGCCGACGACGAGCGCTATCACGAGTTTGATCACGTCTTCCAGTAGGAGTGTCATAGTATGCAGCTCCTGTTGGTGTCTACAGATACATCGCCTAGCCCAGACAAGCGGGAACGGCTTCTCGGCACAGGTAAGCAGAGCATCATCCTGGCCCCATCTCTGCGTCTCTCCGCCTCGGCGACTCTGCGTTGAAGTTCTGGATAGCCGCTTTCCGCGGGCAAATCAAGACCCGCAGCGCGACCCAGATCCCCAACGCTCCCCACGTGACGAGGGTCACCGCCAGGCCGGCGCGCCAGGTCCACGGAACGAACAGCATCTCGACCGTGTGCTCGCCCGCCGGGAGCGGAACTGCGCGGAAGACGTAGTTGGCCCGCAGGACCTCAACGGGCACGCCGTCCACGGTCGCCCGCCAGCCGGGGTAGTACACGTCACTGAGGACGAGGAATCCGCCCGCGGACGCGCGCACCGACAGCTCGACGCGGTTCGATCCGTAGCGCACGAATGTCACGGCCCCGTCTTCCGCCGCCGTGCCGCAATCCGCGCCCGGCAGATCGCGGCCGGCGACCCAGGTCTCCTCCAGCACGACCGTTTGCGCGGGGTCGAAGTCGGGCGCGTGGATCGCCTCCCAGGCCGCCGCGTGCTCGGGCACGACCTGGGCGCAGTGGACCACGAGCGCCCGGGGCAGCGCGGCCGTGTTCTCATAGACGTCCAGGGATGCGCTGGCCGTGTAGACGGGCACGAAGCGCTCATCCCCAGGGGGCCCAGGGGGCGCGCCTTTGTCGGCCAGGACGTACTTGACGCCCAGCAGGTTATAAAGGGGTGACCCCCGCTCCCCCACGGCCCAGCGATAGGCCTGGTACGGCGCCAGGCCGAGGGGATTGTAGACGCCGCCGACGTCGTACAGGCCGTGCACGAGCGCCGCGTCGGGCTGCCACGCACCGGTGGCGACCTCGATGCGGAAGGGATGGCGTTGTGTGGCCTGGCGCAGGAAGGCGGCCACGTCCTCGTGGCGGAAGCCCAGCGTGGGATCGTTGGGCTCGACCTCCAAGTGCAAGCCCAGCCCGATCAGGTCGAGCGCCAGCAGCGCCAGGAACAGCCCGCCGAGCCAGCGCCGCCAGCGCTCGGAGCGGGCCAACCACACGAGGAGCCCGCTGAGCGCGAGCAGCACGGCGGCGATGACGACGCTGGCCGTCGCCTGTGGCACGCGATCCGGGGGCGGCACGGCCTGCGCGCGTGGGAGCCCGACGGCCAGCAGCACCGCGGCGCAGAGCAGTGCAGCGAGGGCGGTCCAGGCTGCAAGGGGCATGCGGGCAAGATGCCCGCGGTCCACAGGCATGCGGGCAGGATGCCCGCGGTCCATGGGTGTGCGGGCAGGATGCCCGCGGTCCGGTGCGGGGCTGAGAAGCCGGTCCAGGCCGCGGGCGGCGAGCATGGCCAGGCCCAGATCGACGAGCAGGATCAGCCGCGCGGGGGCGCGCACCTGGTCGAAGGTGGGCGCGAAACGGTACAGGAGCCGGTAGACGGGCGTGTGGCGGCCCATAGCGAGGAGCAGGCCGAGGATCACGAGGAGGATGAAGAAGGGGGTGGGGAATGGGGAGAGTGATGGGTGGGGCGTGACACGTACTGCGTGTTGCGTGCTGCGTGATGCGTGATGCGTGGTGCGTGAAACGTCAAACGTCAAACGTGAAACGTCGGACGACGGATGTGGGGTGCCGGGTGTCGGAGACGTGCGTTGGGCTTTGAGGGCGGTGAGTGCGCCGAGGGCGGCGAGGACGAGGGTGGCGACGCCGGCGTAGCCGACCTCGACGCGGTCCCAGGGGCCCCAGAAGCCAGCCGGGCCGCGCCCGTAGAAGTCGGGGGCCAGGAAGCCGATCAGCGCGCGGGGGGGGAGCGAATAGCGGGTGGCCTCATCGTAGGGCAGGTGGCCCCGCCCGGTGTGCCCGGCCATCTCCTGGGCCGGGAGCAGCGTCAGCGCCGCCCCCCCCACCCCGACGGCGACGATGAGGGCCGCCAGGCCCAGACTGCCCAGCGCGTGGAGCCAGCCGCGGCGCCAGTCGGCGGCCAGGCGATACAGGAAATACAGCACGAGCGTCAGGGCAAGGAAGAGCAACATCTGGCCGTGGCCGGCCAGCGCCGCCGTCGCCAGCACGGCCCCCGCGCCGGCCGCCCAGCCGATCCTGCGCCGCGTCAGCGCCCGGTGGGTCAGCAGCAGGAGCAGCGGCAGCCAGGCGGCCGTGGCGTTGAGGTTCAGGTTGCCGATGTGGGTGACGAACAGATCGGAGAGGGCAAAGGCGAGCGCGCCCACCAGCGCAGCGGAGCGGCGCAGGCCCAATCCACGCGCCAGCGCGAACAGGCCCGCGCCGGCGAGCCAGACGTGAAAGACGACGAGTGCCTCCATCAGCGCGTAGGAGGGCTCGCCGAACACGGCGAAGACAAGCAGGTTGACGGGGTAGAAGACGCCGGACTGGTTGTCGGCCACGAAGGGCACGCCGCTGTGCAGGTGGGGGTTCCACAGGGGCACGACGCCCGCGCGCAGGCTGCGAGCGGCGTAGCGGTACATGGGCCAGATGAAGGAGACCAGGTCGCCGCCGCCACGCGGAATCCACTGGCCCCCGATGAGGAGCGGCCAGAAGAAGGCGAGGACGACGAGCAGGAGGATCAGCAGGGCAGCCAGGTCACGCCGGAGTCTCAAATCCCAAATCCCAAGTTCCAAAGCCCAAATCAACCGGACAAGAAACCAGGTCTTGGCGATGTGCCATCGCGGCGATGGTACATCGCATGAAAAAACCCGGTTTCGAGCCTGCCATCGGACCGCGGGCATCCTGCCCGCATGCCCCCGAAGCCCCAAGGGACCCGCTCAGACAAGCGGCCCAAGAAACCAGGTTTTCCAGAAAAAACCCGGTTTCGAGCCTGCACCGGACCGCGGGCATCCTGCCCGCATGCCCCCCGAAGCCCCAAGGGACCCGCTCAGACAAGCGGCCCAAGAAACCAGGTTTTCCAGAAAAAACCCGGTTTCGAGCCTGCACCGGACCGCGGGCATCCTGCCCGCATGCCCCCCGAAGCCCCAAGGGACCCGCTCAGACAAGCGGCCCAAGAAACCAGGTTTTC
>CAZYSK010000035.1:0-8355 GCA_964649415.1 uncultured Anaerolineales bacterium | reverse complement strand
AGACAAGCGGCCCAAGAAACCAGGTTTTCCAGAAAAAACCCGGTTTCGAGCCTGCCATCGGACCGCGGGCATCCTGCCCGCATGCCCCCGAAGCCCCAAGGGACCCGCTCAGACAAGCGGCCCAAGAAACCAGGTTTTCCAGAAAAAACCCGGTTTCGAGCCTGCACCGGACCGCGGGCATCCTGCCCGCATGCCCCCCGAAGCCCCAAGGGATCCGCCCAGACAAGCACGCGATTGGGAAATCGCGCCTACGAACCAGCCCTCGCCCGCTCGAACTCCGCCCGCTCGCGCAAGGCCTGGCGCAGGGTCTCGATGTCGCGGGGCACCAGGTGGGCGGCGAAGGCGAGCAGGACGGAGCAGATGACCCAGGTGGAGACGCAGATGATCAGGATGGCGTCGTGGAGGGAGGAGCGCACGGCGATCAGGCCGGCCAGCAAAGGCGCGACAGCCGCGCCGGCGTTCTCGATGAAGTACTGGACCGCCAGTGCCGTGCTGCGCACCTCTGGCAGCGTCACGTCGTAGACCGTGGAGATCACGTTGGCCGAGGCGAAGGGGATGAACAGGGCCGTGAGGGCGAGCATCACCAGGAACAGAAACTGGTTCTCCACCGGCACGTTCATGGTGATCGTCAGGAAGACCGCGCCCAGGAGGACGGCCACCATGGAGACGAGCAGCCGCCCTCGGGGCGTTCGCTTGAAGAAGAAATCGCCCGCCGCGCCGCCGACGAAGTAGCCCGCGGCCAGGATGAGCACGACCGGCGCCATGGTCATCAACACGGCGTCCGACGAGTAGCCCCGCTCCGTCTCCAGGTAGCGGAAGAACCAGTAGGTGATCACGTTCCAGGGGAAGACGCCGGCGAAGCCCTGGGCGAACAGCAAGAGCAGGCTGCGCTTGCGGAACAGGCCCAGGGCAATCTTCTTGTCGAAGCGATAGATACCGATCTGCTCCAGGTCCGCCAGCTCGGGCTCGCTCTTGCCCCGCGGGGCCTCGCGCACGCCGAAGAAGATCAGCACAGCGAGCAGGACGCCGAGCGAGCCGGTGATGTAGAACACGCCGCGCCACCCCACGACACCGCTGAGCAGCGTGGCGACCACCAGGCCCATCATGTAGCCCAGCGGCTGCGTGAGCTGCAGCAGGCCATACACCTTGCCCCGCACCGCCGGGCCGAAGTAATCGGAGATCAGGCTGTAGAGACCGGGATAGCTGGAGTCGTCGATGCCGGTCGAGGCGCGCGTGGCGAGAAACGCCGGGTAAGTGGGCACGATGGCACTGAGCCAGGTCGTCGAACCCCAGATGAACGACGCCAGGGCCAGCAACTTCGCCCGCGCGTAGCGGTCGTAGAGATAGCCCCACAGGGGATAGAACACGGCCGAGACGATGAGCGCGCCGGTGAACACCGCGCCCATCTGCGCCTCGTCGATGCCGAACGTCTCCATGATGGGCGTGGTCAGTGGCCCAATCAGCAGCTTGTCCGACTGGTGCAGGAGCATGAACAGGAAGAACACGAACACGACGAACCAGCGATAGTGTTTGCCGGTGCGATGAAGCTTCATTGATCCAGGTCCGCCTCCAACCCGACCACGCGCGCCCACTCCCCGTGAATGCCGTCCTCCGTCACACCGTAGTAGACGCGCACCTTGCCGTTCTCCCGTTGCACCAGATCGTAGCGGTACTGACCGCTGCGCCCCCGCCGCTTGAGCATGGCGATGTCCCCGTGCCAATCAACCTGGCGCGCGTCCACCGGGTGCTCCTCGGCCTGCGTGATGGCGTAGTGCCACAGGCGACGGGCCGACTTGCGGGTGACGTTCTTGACCACGTTGCCGTTGCGCAGGTCGCGCATGGTGTGGTAGAGCGTGCCTTTGCGCTCCTGCGACTCCGTGATCTCGACGCCGGTCCGAGGTGGGTCGATGCGCCCTGTGGGCTCCTCTCGAGACCCAACCGCAGGGTGAGCCTGAGCGGTCGACACGCCCTGGGTCCGCAGCACCATGTTCACGATCTCATCGCGCACGGCCAGCCCCGTCTCTGCCTCGCTGCGGACGTAGATCTTGTTGTCGTCAATAGCGTAGGGTGGATCGTCGCCCCGAGGCACGACCACGCGCACGACCTTCAATCCGCGCGTCCCCTGCACGTCCACGGTGACGCTGAGCGGCGGCGTGATGCGGCGCTCGACCTCCTCCTGGAGCGTCTTGACCGCGCGCGCAGGTTGCGCCACCCCAGGAGACTCCTGCTTGGGATCGCCGCTGACGCCGACGTAGAGGGTGCCACCGTTGGTGTTGGCGAAGGCGCATATATCGGCCAGAACGGCATACAGCCGCCCGCCCCGGCGGGTGTAGCCCACGTGGAAATCCTGCACGATGGTGGCCCCTTCCTCCATCGCCGCCTGGATGTAGTCCACAGGCGCTTTGGCCACGCGGTAGGGGCGGGTGCGGGCGAAATCGTTGCCCACGAACACATCTCGCAGCGCGCTGAAACTGACCTCGGGCAACAGCACCTCCGTCACCCGCTCGCCGACGCCCAGGTGCTTCGGATCCTTGGGATCGTGGACCAGGCGGTGGGCATCGGAGCTCTGAATGCAACGCATGCGCCGGCGATACTCCGGGCGCGAGCCGTCGAAGAAACGCGCGGTGGTGCGCCGTCCTTTGTGCTCCAGGTCGGTCACCTCCAACGCGTGCAGATGGGGGTCCTGCGTGTAGGCGATGCGCGTCTGCCCGCCGAAGCCCATCCTGCGCATGGCGACGCCGTGGTTGGAGTTGGCATGGGCGGCGATGACGATACCACCGGCCTCGTCTATGACCTCGTACGCGGTCAACACGTCGCTCGTGGCCCCCACCTCGCCGCTGCCCGCGTCGAGCTTGTCCAGGGGGATGTTGAGCTCGCGCAGGATAAACTCCAGCTCTCGCACGTCCACATCAGGGGAGAAGATGCCCAGGATGTGAAATCCCAGCGTGGCGGTGAACTCGAATCCGGGCAGCACCAGAGTCTTCCCCAGCAAACGCCGGTACTCCCGGATGCGCTGCTTCTCTTCCTGGCGCAGCCGGTCCAGTTGCTCCAGCATGCCGAGCTGATTGACTTCCTCCATCATCGCCCGATATCCGGCCACGGTGTTGTGATCGGTGAACGCGATGATGTCCAATTCCTTGACCTCGGCCTGGCGCAGGATGTCCAGATAAGATACACCCCGCTCCAGGTAATCGGCCGAGGCGGGGGTATGCATGTGTAAGTCTACCCGCTTCCACTGCGGGCCCGTTTTTTTCTTTCTTCTTCTAGCCATCTTATCATTCCCCCCCCTCATCCGTTCACAGTCTGCTTCGTAGCCAGACCCGCGACGACCTCCAACAACTCGGCCGGGCGAAACGGCTTGAGGAGAAAAATGTCGGCACCGGCAGCCAGGCACTCGGGGGAACGGTCCATCCCCGAGGTCATCACGACCGGCATGGCCTTCAACGTCTCGTCTGACTTAAGCTCCCGCAACACGTCGAGCGTATCGCCGCGCCCGGTGTGCACGTCCATCAGCACGAGCATGGGTTTTTCCTGGCGCGCCGTCGGCACCACATCTTCGGGAGAGGGCACAAGGGCCACCTTGTATCCTTCCAATTCCAATACAGTCTTCAACAGACCACTGAAGGTCTGATCATCGTCTACTACCATTACAGTGTTCACTTCTTTGCCTTTCTACACTTGCTTAGCTCAAGAAACCAGGTTTTTTGGTCCTGTGACCGGGCAGGTACAAGACCCGCCCCTACACCGGGCAGACGCTTCACCTCTCTAGGGCCTCGACCCGCCGTTCTAGTGCCTCAAGGTACAAGACCCGCCCCTACACCGGGCAGACGCTTCACAGGTGTTGCGAGTTCTGCCAGGACCAACGATTTGACAGCTAAAGACCTGGTTCCTCCGTTTTCTAATCGGTTTCTAGTCAGTCTGTACCAATGCAGCCTTGAATACGTCGTCCACCTGCTCGGCCAGGACGAAGCTGAGGATGCGGCGCACCTCCTCAGGTATATCCTCCAGGTCTTTGTCGTTCTGCTTGGGCAGGATGACAATCTTGAGACCGGCGCGATGGGCGGCCAGCACCTTCTCCTTGACGCCACCCACGGGCAACACCTGGCCGCGCAGCGTGATCTCACCCGTCATACCCACGTCTTCGCGCACCCGGCGGCCGGTCAGCAGCGAGGCCAATGCAACAGCCATCGTCACACCGGCTGAGGGGCCGTCCTTGGGCACGGCACCGGCCGGCACGTGCAGGTGGATATCGGTCTTCTCGAATACGTCGTTCGGGACGTCCAGGTCCTGGGCCTTGGAACGCACGTAGCTGAGCGCCGCCTGCGCGGACTCCTTCATCACCTCACCCAACTGGCCGGTGACGGTGAAGCCCTTGCTGCCGGGCATCTTCGTGGCCTCGCAGAATATCAGGTCGCCGCCGGCAGTGGTGACGCTCAACCCGGTCGCGACACCCGGCACCCGGGTGCGCAGCGCCGTCTCGGGGAAATAGCGCGGCTTCTTCAGGAACTTGGGCACGTCACGCTTGGTCACGCGCACCGACCCGTCGCTACCCTCGGCGATGCGGGTCACCACCTTGCGGCAGACCCGGCCCACCTCCCGCTCCAGGTTGCGCACGCCGGCCTCGTACGTGTAGTCGCGGATTATCTGGCGCACTGCGCCCTCGGTGAAGCTCAGCTCCCCGGAGCGCAGCCCATTCTCCCGCAGTTGGCGCGGGATCAGATAGTTCTGGGCAATGTGCACCTTCTCCGTCTCCGTATAGCCCGAGAGCCTCAGGATCTCCATGCGATCCCGCAGCGGCGCGGGAATGGGTTCGAGGAGGTTGGCCGTGGTGATGAACATGACCTGGGAGAGGTCGAAGGGCACGTCCAGGTAGTGATCGCGGAACTCGCGGTTCTGCTCCGGATCGAGCACCTCCAGGAGGGCAGCCGCCGGATCCCCCCGGAAATCAGTGCCGAGCTTGTCCACCTCGTCGAGCATGAACACCGGGTTCTTGGACTCCACCCGGCGCAGCGCCTGAATGACGCGGCCGGGCAGCGCACCGATGTAGGTACGGCGGTGACCGCGGATCTCCGCCTCGTCGCGGACCCCGCCCAGCGACTGACGGATGAACTTGCGCCCCAGGGCACGGGCGATGGACTGCCCCAGGCTGGTCTTGCCCGTACCGGGAGGCCCGACGAAGCAGAGGATGACACCCTCTCGTTCGCGCCGGATGTGGTCGACGGGTTCCTCCTGCTTGAGTTCCTCCTTGCGATCCTGCCGGAGCTTGCGCACCCCCAGGTATTCCACAATACGCTCTTTGATCTCGTCGAGGTCATAGTGATCCTCGTCGAGCACCTGGCGGGCGTGGCGGATGTCCAGGTCGTCCTGGGTCTGGACGTCCCACGGGAGAGAGGTCAGCCAATCCAGGTACGTGCGAATGACGCCGTACTCGGCAGAGGCGGTGGGGAGCTTGCTCATGCGATCGATCTCGCGGCGGGCCTCCTTCTCCGCCTCTTCAGGCATGCCGGCCTTCTCCATCTTGCTGCGGAACTCCTCCACCTCCATCTGCTGCTCGTCGGCCTCGCCCAACTCGCGCTGGATCGCCTTGAGTTGCTCGCGCAAGAAGTACTCGCGCTGCGTCTTCTCCATCTCCGATTGGGCCTCGGTCTGTATCTTGCGCCCGAGTTCGAGCACCTCCAGTTCCTTCTGCAGCAGGCCCAGCAGCAGGTGCAGCTTGTCGGTGACGCGATCCAGCTCCAGCAGTTGCTGGGCGTCCTCCAGCTCGATGCTGCGCATCTGATTGGCGACGGCGTAGGCAAGCTGGAGCGGGTCCTCGAGGTTGACGATCAGCGTGCCCATCTCCTCGGGGCCTGTGGGTGCCAGCTCGTGGAGGCGCCGGAAACCCTCGACGATGCCGCGCCGCAGCGCCTCGACCTCGGGAGAATCCTCGCTGATCTCCTGGGCCATGGAGACGCGGGCCTTGAGATACGGCTCCTCGGCGATGAACTCCTCCACCCGGATGCGCATCAGGCCCTGCATGATCAGCGTGATCGTCCCGTCCGGCGACTTGAACAGGCGGTGGACAGCCGCGACAGTGCCGACGCGGTAGACCTCATCCGGCCCCGGCGTCTCCAACTCGGGGTCGTGGCTGGTCACCAGGCCGATGAGGCGTTTTCCGACCACGGCGTCGTTGATCAGACGGATAGAACGCGGCTGCCCGACGCGAATCGGCACCGCCGTCATCGGAAAGACAACCAGGCCCCGCAGCGGCAGAATCGGCAGATCCGCAGGCAGACGGATAATGTCATCGTCCGCGCCCACGTCCTCCGACTCTCCCAGCCCATTGGCAGCCATGGTCTGGCCCAATATGTTAAGCCATCCTTCCGGGTGTTTCCTCTCCTGATCTGACATTCGCTCTACCCATCCTCCTCTTGCACTGATTCAACGACAGACAACCGCTGCGCAGGCGGGCGCGGGAGACTGACCAGCAAAAACCCATCCTCGTAGGTCGCCTCCACACTCTCGGGCTCCACCACCCACGGCAGGCGGATTTCGGCCCGGAACTCGCCGAAGGGAATCTCCATCTGATGATACGCGCGTTTCGGCACAGCGTCCGTGCGCCCACCGGCGACGACCAGATTGCACCCCGCCAGCGAGATCGAGAAGTCCTCGCGGCGCATCCCGGCCGCCTCGATACGGATCACGATGCCGGTGTCGTCCTCATAGATGTCGGTCGGCGGCTGCCAGGCACCGTCCGGCTGGCCGACGATCCATCCGTCACCCAGCAAGCGATCCCCCCCCACGGAACTGCGCATCATCCCCGCCCAGAAACCCGTCCACCGTATAGTCACCCTATCCTCCTCAAGAACCATACTAAGACAACCATATTGTACCACATTTGCACGTCCTGCTCAAACCCGCAAATGGGCAAAGCGAAAAATCGTAAAATCAGCAAATCGGCAAATCGGCAGATCTGCACGCGGCCTGGCACGGCGTTTCCCTATCTCCCTGAATCATGGTAGTATGGAACGGTCAGCAACCTGAGCATTATGCTCACATGCAAAGGAGCCAAAATGGACACGATGGAAACGCAGGAGTACATCGCGCTAGAGGAGCGATACAACGCCCACAACTATCGGCCTCTGGACCTCGTCCTCACGCGGGGGAGAGGCGTGTGGGTGTGGGACGTGGAGGGGCGCAAATACCTGGACTGTCTCTCAGCCTACTCCGCGCTCAACCAGGGCCACTGCCACCCGCGCATCGTAGGAGCGATGGTGAAGCAGGCGCAGCGGCTGGCGCTGACGTCGCGCGCGTTCCGCAACGACCAACTGCCGCTCCTGGCGCAGGAGCTGTGCGATCTGACCGGCTACGACACCATGCTGCCCATGAACTCGGGCGCAGAGGCGGTGGAGACGGCGCTCAAGGCGGCCCGCAGGTGGGGCTACATGGTCAAGGGCGTGGCCGACGACCAGGCCGAGGTCATCACGTGCGCGGGCAACTTCCACGGGCGCACGATCACGGTCATCACCGCCTCCTCGAACGAGCAGTACCGCGACGGCTTCGGGCCCTTCACACCCGGCTTCACGCTGGTCCCCTACGGCGACGCCGGCGCACTGGAACGGGCGATCAAGCCAAACACGGTAGCCTTTCTCTTCGAGCCGGTCCAGGGCGAGGGCGGCGTCATCGTCCCGCCGGCAGGCTACATCCGCGACGCGCGCGAGATCTGCACGCGCCACAACGTGCTGATGCTGGCCGACGAGATCCAGAGCGGGCTGGGGCGCACGGGCAAGATGCTGGCCTGCGACCACGAGGGCGTGCGCCCCGACGCGGTGATGCTGGGCAAGGCGCTCTCCGGCGGCATGTACCCGGTCTCGGCAGTGCTGGCCCGGCAGGAGGTGCTGGACGTGTTCGGGCCGGGCGATCACGGCTCGACGTTCGGGGGCAACCCGCTGGCGTGCGCCGTCGCGCGGGAGGCGCTCCGGGTGATCGTGGATGAGGGCCTGTGCGAGCGGACAGCGGAGCTGGGGGCGTACATGCTGGCCCGCCTGCGCGAGATCCAGAGCCCCCACGTGGCGCTGGTACGGGGCAAGGGGCTGTTCGCCGGCATCGTGCTCAAGCCACGGGCCGGCGGCGCGCGCCGCTTCTGCGAGGCGCTGAAAGAGCGCGGCGTGCTGGCGAAGGACACCCACGGCAACGTGATCCGCCTGGCTCCGCCGCTCGTGGTCACGAAGGAGGAGCTGGACTGGATGCTGGAACGGGTCGAGGCGGTGTTGCAGTAAGGAACTAGGAGGGACACAGAGACACACGGAGGAAGACTGCTTGTAAGCGTCTAGCGAAGCTACGCCTCAAACCGACAAGTAGCGCGCGCGACGCATA
>CAZYSK010000034.1:0-55454 GCA_964649415.1 uncultured Anaerolineales bacterium | reverse complement strand
TTCGGTTGATAAAGTGCAAAGCATATCTTGTGTCGGTTGCATACCGCGTTTCACGAAACACGAAACACGTAGTCCGTGCTGCGTATTCCCTGACGTGAGGAGGCGAGAAACATGTCAATGCACACAATTACTGTCACCGTGAACGGCTCCCGAGAGTATCTCACCGTTCCCTCGAATATGACGCTGCTGCAGATGCTGCGCGACAAACTCGCGCTAACCGGTACAAAGAACGGCTGCGAGGCAGGAGAATGCGGCGCGTGCACGGTGTTGGTAGACGGGGAGCCGGTGAATTCGTGCATGATGCTGGCCGTGGAGATCGACGGGCACGAGGTGACCACGGTGGAAGGGCTGGCCCGCCTATACGACGACGAGGCCGAGTTGAGCCCGCTGCAGGAGGCATTCGCCGAGCACAACGCCGTGCAATGCGGTTTCTGCACCCCAGGGATGCTGATCTCAGCTCACGCGCTATTGCAGCGCAGCGCCCACCCGAGCGAGGACGAGATCCGGGAAGCGCTGGTGGGCAATCTATGTCGCTGCACAGGCTACCTGCGGATCATTCAGGCGGTGCAAGCGGCCGCGGACAGGACTCGTGGTAGGAGCGCGGACACACGATCCATGTCCGCGAAGACCGCGCCCAAGCCTGCCGGAGTGCCGTTCTCGGGAGGGGCAGAATGAGCGCCAGACGTTCGTCATCTACACATACCTCCGAGCCCGTCGGCAAGAGCGTCCGCCGCGTGGATATGACCGACAAAGTGAGCGGGGCGGCCACCTTCACCGACGACATGCAGTTTGGGCCAGGGCTGTACCATGCCCGGCTGGTCCGCAGCCCCCACGCCCACGCGCTGATCAAACAGATAGACGCCAGCCGCGCGCTGGATATGCCCGGCGTGAAGGCCGTCGTCACCGGGCAGGAGGTGCGCACACGCATCGGCCTGTACCTGATAGACCGCCCCATTTTCGCGGGCGAGCGTGCGCGTTACGTCGGAGAGCCTGTCGCCGGGGTCGTCGCGACGACGGAGGAGATCGCCGAAGAGGCTGCGCAGCTCGTCGAGGTCACGTACGAACAACTACCCGCCGTCTTCGACCCGGTCGAGGCCGCCCAGCCGAACGCCCCCCTGATCCACCCCGACATGGGCGAGTATGAGGTGGTCAACTTCATCTTCCCCAAGCCGGGCACCAACGTCTCCGAGCACTTCAAGCTGCGCAAGGGAGACGTCGAGTCCGCCTGGCCCCGCTGCGCCGCGATCGTGGAGGACACCTTCCGCCTGCCCCAGATCCAGCACGTGCCCATTGAGCCCCACGTGGCGATCTCCCTGTGGGAGCAATCCGGCGAGGTCACGCTGTGGACCAGCTCGCAATCGCCCTTCGCTCAACGCGACTTGATCGCCAAGAGCCTGGAAATCCCCCACGGCAACCTGCGCGTGGTGTCGCCCTACGTCGGCGGCGGGTTCGGCGGCAAGGCAGGCGTCTCGATGGAGGCGTGCGCGGTCGTGCTGGCACAGGCAGTCCAGGGGCACCCGGTCAAGCTGCGCATGACGCGCGAGGAGGAATTCGTCGGCACGACGGTGCGCCAGAGCCTGGTCGCCAACACCAAGATCGGCTGCGACGCCGAGGGCAACCTGCTGGCCATGGAGACCGAGTATTTCTTCGGCGGCGGAGCCTACAACGACTACGGTGTCAACATCGCCCGCGCGGGAGGCTATTCCTGCACCGGCCCCTACGACATCCCCAACGTGGTGGGCGATTCCTACTGCGTCTACACCAACCTGCCCATCGGCAGCGCCATGCGGGGCTTCGGCATGCCCGAGATCCACTGGGGCATCGAGCAGATCATGGACCAGCTCGCCGAGAAGATCGGCATGGACGCAGCCGAGTTCCGGCGGTGCAACTGCGTCAAGACCGGCGACACCATCCTCACCGGCATGGAGATGCCCGCGATCGACATGGTGGCTTGCATCGACAAGGTCACCGAGGCCATCGGCTGGGGCGAGGAGCGACCGCCCTCCGCGCCGCACAAGAAGCGCGGGACGGGCATCGCCATCATGTGGAAGGCCCCGGCCATGCCGCCCAACCCCGGCAGCTCGGCCATCGTGCGCTTCAATGAGGACGCGACGGTCAACGTCGAGATCGGCGCGCAGGAATTGGGACAGGGCGCGTTCACCGTTGCCGCGCAGGTCGCCGCCCAGGCGCTCGGCGTGCCCTACGAGTGGGTGCGCGTCTCGGCCCCGGTAGACACCAAGTACAGCCCCTACGAGTGGCAGACGGTCGCCAGCCGCATCACCTGGTCCATGGGCAATGCCGTCAAGGCCGCTGCCGAGGACGCCAGGCATCAGATCCTGGAAACCGTGGCCGACCATTGGGACGAGGACGTGGAGGATCTGGACATCAAGGACGGCCAGGTCGTCTCGTACAAGTCTGAGCGCGAGCAGCCGCTCAAGGACCTGGTGATCTACGGCCTGCCCAACGAGAACTTCGAAGGATGGAAGGGTGGCCCGGTACTCGGGCACGGCAAGTTCATGCCCACGTACGTCACCAACCTGGACCCCGACACCGGCCAGGGCCGACGCGCGGTGGTGCACTACACGGTCGGCGCGCAGGCGGTGGACCTGGAGGTGGACACCGAGACTGGTCAAATCGAGGTGCTCAAGATCGCCAGCGCCTACGACGTAGGCAAGGCCATCAACCCCGACCTGATCATGACACAGATCGAGGGCGGCGCGGTACACGGGATGAGTTCGGCCTTCGAGGCGCTCCAGTTCGACGAGCAGGGACGCCCGATCAACCCCAACTTGGTGGACTACCGCATCATGACGAGCGTGGACGTGCCGCGCGAGATCCACGGCGACTTCGTCGAGACGCCGCTAGAGGACGGTCCGTGGGGAGCACGCGGCGTGGGAGAGCACGTGATGGTTCAAACCGCGCCGGCGATCGCCAACGCCATCAACGACGCGCTGAGCATTCGCTTCAACGACCTGCCGCTCTCGGCGGAGAAGATCTTTCTGGCACTGGAGAAACGCAGGCAAGCCAAGTAGTAGGCTCCTGCACATGATTGATCCACACCTTGAGGGCAGGGTTGCCCTCGTGACAGGCGCGAATCACGGCATCGGCGCGGCCACGGCGAGAGCATTTGCGGCACAGGGCGCGAGGGTGTGCATCACGTGCTACCGCGGAAGCGCGACCAACGTCCGCGGTGAGAGTCGCTACTCGGAATCCGAGTTGGAGGAGGCACGGCGGGCCGGCGTAGGCGGCGACGCGCTGTATCGTGCTATGCAGCAGCAGAGTGCCGAGGCACTCGTGCACGAGATCCGCTCCCAGGGCGGCATCGCCGTCTCCCGCGAGACCGATCTCGCCGACCCGGCAAACATCCCATCCCTGTTTGACTGGTGCGAAGAGCAGTTCGGCCCGGTCGACATCCTGGTCAACAACCACACCCACTGCGTGCTCGAGACCTTTGACCCGGCGTTGACCACGGACGAAGGCCTGGGCATCCACCTCATCTCCGCGGCCGGCATCGACGCCCACTTCGCCATCAACGCCCGCGCCTACGCGCTCATGATGGCCGAGTACTTCGGACGCGCCGCAGGAGCGCGCTATCTGCGACGCGAAGCCCGGTGGGGGCGTGTCATCAACCTCAGTACCGACGCCGCCCATGCCCACATCGCCAACGTGAGCTACGCTGCCAGCAAAGCTGCCATCGAGTCATACAGCCGCTCCTCCGCTGCCGAGATGGGCAAGTACGGCATCACGATCAACATCGTTGCGCCGGGACCAATCCAGACGGGCTACATCACGCCCGAGCAAGAGACCGAGATCGCTGCAAACACTCCCCTCCAGCGCGTCGGAAAGGCCGAGGACGTCGCCGAGGTGATCGTCTTCCTGGCTTCCGAACAGGCGCGCTGGCTGACGGGGCAGAAGCTCTACGTCGGCGGCGGCTGGCGCATGCCTCAGTAGCCACCGCCGCCGGCTGCCCCGGCGACCTGGTACGCAGGTGAGAAACGAGATGCTGGGTTCAGCACCTCTGAAGGCGACGACGATAGTCACAGGGCTCGTGATCACTGGCGAGGCACTGGCACTGATCGTCGGCATGCGCGTCCTTCATCACCCATGGCTATCGCGAGTGGGAGTACCTCGCCCGCGTGGCGCACGCGTTCTGTGCCAACGCGCCGCTCTTCGCCGTGAACAACATCAAGCTCGCGGGGCTGTTGCTTGTTGCTGCCGGTGCCACGTGGCTAAGATGCGCGCAAAAAAGCTGAGAGAACACCCCGAGAAACCGACTGGCACAGGCCAGATCGAAGCGGCCTCTCCGCCTGCTTCCTACAACATGCCTCCTGCGTCTTGCTTCCCACCCTGACATGGCAGTCGTGGGGAGGAGCGGTCAAGCTCCTCCCCACGACGCGACGGGGGTCTACTCCTCCCCCTTCAGCGCGGTGATACGCGCCTCGACGGCCTGGGCCTCCTGCCGCAGGCTCTCCAGGTACTGCTCAAGCCGGGCAGCCTGCTCCTCTTTGGTCACAGGACGGCACGCGGGGCCAACGGGCACACCACAAGCGCACACTGCGGCGTGATGGTACCCACGGAAGTGTCGGGCCGGGTGCCCACTACTGGGATGGTATGAAGTTCCACAGCACATGATATCACCTCCTTTCCGCCAATATATGAAGATATTAACATATACTAATACATACCGGCAAAAAACGAGTCAAGACGTGACGGGTTTTGGATACTGGCTTCTGGCATAGGCATCGTTCTTGTGAGACACTGGGCAACTGCTTTTCACAATCACTCTGTAGCGAAGTCCTGGCCCAGCGTCTCAACGAGGACCGATCTGTGACGCGCCAACCCCTCCCGGTCGATAGAGTAATGCACGAAGCGGCCATGGCGCACGCCGTGCACCAGCCCGACCTGCCGTAGCACGCGCAGATGTTGCGAGACCGCCGACTGCGTGACGCCCAACTTGTGCGCCAACGCGTTGACGCACAAGTGTTGTCCATCGTTGCACTCCCCCAGGCACCCGCCCGACGGCTGCGCGTTCAGCAACCTGATCAGCCTCAACCGGGTGGGATCCGACAGGGCCTTGAATACCTCGGCCAGCTTCTCTATGTCATCCATCTGCTTCGTGTTGAATATATTAGTATATGCTAATGTACTGAAATTCTACCATGATCTTGAGAACTTGTCAAGGGCTTCTCTCGTCGTATGGATCCAGCGGCGCGTCGCTATCGCATCCGTGACTCCGACTCGTACTGATCCAGATTGGTGCCCATGATGCGCTTGACCTCATCCGTGGCCTGCGCCAGCTCAACCACAATCTCAGGCGCTAACTCCAGATCAGCCGCTCGCGCGTTCTGCGTGATCTGGGAGGACGTTCGCGCCCCAGCCAGGACGGCGGTCACCCCCGCTTGGTGAATAGCCCAGGCCAACGCGACCTCGGCCATAGGCGCTTCGATCCGAGCGCAGATGCGACGGATGCGCTCAATGCTGGCGAACGTCTCCGCCTCACAGCCGTCCTCGCCGTGGCGGGTCAGCGGCCGTTTCTTGGAGAAGTGCCTTGTCCGCGCCCGTCCATCCGGCACGTCATCGGCAGAGGCGAACTTGCCCGTCAGAAGCCCCTGGGCCAACGGGCTGTAGCACAGAATCCCGACGCCGCGCTCCACACACATAGGCTGAAGCGGCTCCTCGATCCCGCGCCAGAGCAGGCTGTACGGCAACTGGTCTGCCGCACAGGGACTGAGAGCCAGGAATTCGGAAAGGTCTCTCACGCCGAAATTGCATACGCCGAAGGCACGTATCTTGCCCTGGCCGCGCAGCGTCTCAAGAGCGCCAACCGTCTCTGCAATCGGGATGTCGTGATTGGGCCAGTGGATCTGGTACAGGTCAATGTAATCCGTGCCCAGGCGTTGCAGGCTGCGCTCACAAGCTCGCATCACTTCGTCGCTCGACAGGTGCTGCGGACCGACCTTGCTGGCGATCACCGCCTCGTGCCGCCGGCCAGCTAGCCCCTTACCCAACACGGTCTCCGAGTACCCATCCCCGTAGAACTCCGCCGTGTCGAAGAAGTTCACTCCCACGTCCAGAGCAGTCCTGATGGTGGCGATGGACGCTTGCTCATCCTGCTCGCCCCACACCCAATCTCCTGCAATCGCCCAGCATCCCATGGCCACGACGGACACCGATATCCCCGTCGAGCCAAGCTCCCTGTACTTCACTCTGCATCTCCTTCCCGAGGGCTTGTCCGACCGTCGAAATGCTCCGAGCCGCTCTCCGCGTCGAGCGGAAACCGCACCGGCCTGCCGTCTCGCTGCGAGCGATAGATGGCCGTGAAGACCTCGACGGTCTTGCGCCCTTCGATCCCTGTCGCCATAGGATCGCGATCCTCCAAGACGGCCTGGAGGAAATCTTGATCCTGTAGGCGATGGTAGTGCTTGCTCGCGTCCACCGCCTCAAACGTCTTCCGATCCTCCGCCTGCCACCGGGCAAGCCCCTCCTCTTCACCGGGCACCGTCCACAGGTCGTTGATCGGTGGCTCCAGCACCTCAGTCACACCAGCGATGAACATAGCCCCGCCGTCCGTCTGCACACCGACGGAGGCGCCGTTCTTGCCGTGCACGTGCACCTTTCCATAGATACCCGGCTTCTGCGAATTGCTGACCACCACGGTCCCCAGCGCGCCGTTCTTGAAGCGCAGCACAGCCACCGCCGTGTCCTCCACCTCGACGTATGGGTGGTTAAGGTTGTCCCAGTAGCCGAACAGCTCATCAATCGGCCCCATGAACCATTGCAGCAGGTCGAGCTGGTGAGGCGACTGGTTGACCAGCACGCCCCCGCCCTCCTCCACCCATTTCCCGCGCCAGGGATCGGACGCATAGTAGGCCCGGTCGCGCCAGCCGAGCATCATCACCGTCCCCAGTACCGGCGCGCCGATCTTGCCGGCTTCGATAGCTCTCTTGACCCGCTGCACTGGCTCGTACAGCCGCCGCTGGCTGACTACGCCCAGTTTCACACCCGCCTCCCCGGCGGCGGCAATGATCACATCGCAATCTGTGAGACAGGCGGCCAGCGGTTTCTCGACCAGAACGTGGGCACCCGCCCGTGCGGCCTGGACTGCCAGGGCGGCGTGGGCCGGGTGAGGCGTGCACACCACGACCGCCTCAACACCCGCACCGGCGATCATGTCCTGCACATCGCCGTAGGCTTGGATGTGATACTGATCGGCAAAGGCTCGTGCGCGGGCGAGGTTCCTGCCACATACAGCTACGAGATGCGACTCCGGCAGCGCGCTCAACGCGAGGGCGTGGGTATGGGCGACCTTGCCATAGCCGATCAGGCCGGTTCTCAGCGTGTCCATCGAATCACCCCTGACGTTTGACGTTTGACGCGACTACACCCGTTCTCAGCTTGTCCATCGGATTGCCTCCCGTGCTCGGACCGGCATGGCACTCTATCCCGGCGTCAAGACGACTTTCATGAGGCCGGGTTCCTTGTCGTACAAGCGGCGAAACCACGAGCCGCCTTCCGCCAGCGGCGCGACCGCGCTGATCAAGGCATCCACATTGACCGCACCCCGGGCAATCATGTCCAGGCAGGCCGGGTACTCGCCGCAAGAGGAGCACGTTCCGTTCAGCGACAGCTCGCGCGTCACGACGGACTGCAACAGCAACTCCGTCGTAGGTGACACGTTGCCGACCAGCGTGAGCACGCCGCCCTTTCTGAGACACTCAACCGCCAGATTGAGCGTTGGCGTGATGCCCACGACCTCGAAGGCGACGTCTGCGCCCCGACCACCGGTGCGCTCGTGCAGGTGCGCAAGCACGTCGTCGCGATCTGGTCTCAGGCCCTCGTCAGCGCCCAGCCGGCAGGCCAGGTCCAGCCGGTCCGGATCGAGATCCACCGCGACGATGTGACCGCAGCCCGCCAATCTCAGTGTCTGGACCACCAGAAGCCCGATCATGCCTGTGCCTACCACGACCGCCGTGTCGTTCAGTGAGATCGGCGTCCGCTCAACTGCGTGGAACGCGATGGACACTGCCTCGACCATCGCGGCATGCTCAAAGGAAAGCCCATCCGGCAGGCGATAGAGTATGTGCTGCGGCACCGCGACGTACTCCGCGAACGCCCCGTGCTGGCGGTAGTCGCCACACGATACGCCCAACACGCGGCGGTTGTCGCACAGGTTGATCCGGCCTCGACGGCAGAAATAGCACTCACCGCAGTAGATGGTGGAGTCGAACGTCACACGGTCACCCTTTCCCCATCCAGTCACGTTGCCCCCCACATCCGCGATGACACCCGAGGCCTCGTGCCCCATGATCAACGGCGGGATGCGTCGTCCGGTGCTGCCGTCCAGGCCATGCACGTCGCTGCCACAGATGCCGCAGGCCTGGACCCGGACGAGCACGTCTTCCGGCCCGATCTGCGGTTCTGGCACCTCCTTGTACTCCAGGTGATTGTACGCTTCAAGAACCAACGCTTTCACGTCAAAGACCTCCCGCGTAGTCCACGGTCGTGGTTGTTGACCGCCCTGCAAGTCATTTGGGCAGACGCTTCGCCCAGTCTGTGCAATAATACTAGCTTACTTCCAGCGTGTCAATGCGCCGCCGCAGACTGCCCAGTGCAATGAAAGCCTGGGCATCCTCCCCGATCACGTGCTATGCCGCAAGAGCGACCGGACTTGACAAGGACATCGTTCTGCATTAGAATGCAGCCCATCTGGTCTTGAGTACCGCAGGATGGATAATTGGGCATTGCTCACCCCTATCAGCCGACACACGGAGCTATCTCCCGTCGAGGGTTCCGGTTAGTGCCGCGTAGCTAGCACGAGTTGCCCGCAAGGATTCCCAGCCTCCGGTCCCCCCAGAGGCTGGTTTTCGTTTTGGTTTTCGTCTTGGAAAGATCGTCGGAAGGATCAGCTTTGAGATACAGCGGCCGCGTCATGCTCGCCATTAAGGAGCGACCTATCACCCCCTGGCCTGCCAGGGGGTCCGGATAGCGCTGGACGAGCACCATCAACCGTTTGGTTTAACCTACCAGCCTACCGGAACCCCCGGCAGGCTGGTTTTCGTTTCAGGAGACATTCGCGCAGATTCTGCTCTGCCTGCAAGGAGCACACAAGTGACATAATAAGACCCAGGAACGCCCCCAAATAGAAAGGGAGAGGAGAGGAGAAATGAATACAACGACGAGAGAGGGCCTGGAGAACGTCGTCGTAACCAGTAGCAGTATCTGTTCCATAGATGGCCAGCGGGGAATCATCCGTTATCGAGGCATTGACGTCGGCGACTTGGCCAGGCACTCGTCCTACGAGGAGACGGTGTACCTGCTCTGGTTTGGGGAACTCCCCACCTCGGCCGAGCTGGACGCGTTCAAAGCCAAGCTGGCAGCGGAGCGCGAACTGGATGAGGCGATATGGAACACGCTCGCCTCACTGCCCGGCTGTCCGCGGCCCATGGAAGCGCTCCGCACGATGGTCTCAGCGCTATCCTGCTGTGACCCCCACATCAATGATCATACCCCTGAAGGCAACATCAACAAGGCGATCCGCCTGACCGCCAAGATACCGACTATCGCAGCCTATTACCATCGCTATCTGGAGGGACTGGAACGCGTCCATCCAGACCTCAGTCTGGACCACGCGGCGAACTTCCTGTACATGTGGCGGGGAGAAACGCCCACGGACCTGGAGGAACGGGCGATGAACGTGGCGATGATGATGATGGCCGACCACGAATTGAACGCCTCGACCTTTGCCGCACGAGTCACGGCATCGACGCTCTCCGACATGTATTCCGCAATCACGACGGCGGTCGGCACGCTCAAGGGGCCGTTGCACGGGGCAGCCAACCAGAAAGCGATGGAGATGCTGCTGGAAATTGATGACGTAGACAACGTCGAGCCGTACATCACGGCTGCTCTGGCGGCCAAGAAACGCATCATGGGCTTCGGCCATCGCGTGTACAGGAACACGATGGATCCCCGATCCGTCTACCTGCGCAAGATGTTGCGCGAGCTGTGCACACAGTCGGGAGACGGTGATCTATACCATCTGGCCATCGCCGTGTCCGAGACGGTGTGGGAGAAGAAACGGCTGTTTCCCAACGTGGATTTCTTCGCCGCCCCTCTGCTCCACACACTGGGTATTCCAGCGGATCTCTTCACCCCGGTCTTCGCCACCAGCCGCGTTGCGGGCTGGACAGCCCACGTGATGGAGCAATATGAAAACAACCGCCTGCTGCGCCCACTCTCCAACTACGTGGGCCGCGCTCATAGACCCTACGTGCCGCTCGAAGAACGCTCCCGGAACACCCACGACCCGGTCGGCCGCGACGTAGTGCAGCCGGTAGCCGAACTCGTCGGGGAGAACAGCCAATGAGTCAAACGCTGGCACACAAGATCATAGCACAGCACCTATCCGAGGGAGACATGGTGGCGGGGCAACCAATCGCCATCTCGATTGACCAGACGCTTACTCAGGATGCCACGGGTACGATGGCCTGGCTGGAGTTCGAGACCTTGGGGCTGCCCCGAGTGCGCACCGAGTGCTCGGTCAGCTACGTGGACCACAACATGCTGCAGAGCGACTTCCGAAACGCCGACGATCATCGGTATCTGCAGATGGTGGCTGCCAGGTACGGCGCGTACTTCTCCCGGCCTGGTAACGGCATCTGCCACCAGGTGCATTTGGAGCGCTTTGGCACACCCAGACAGACACTGCTGGGGACCGACAGTCACACGCCAAACGCCGGCGGGTTAGGGATGCTGGCCATCGGCGCCGGCGGAATGGACGTGGCTGCAGCGATGGGGGGGAGCCCTTTCTACCTGGTGATGCCTGAAGTGCTAGGCGTCAAGTTGACCGGACACCTGGGGCCCTGGGTGGCCGCGAAGGACGTCGTCCTGGAACTGCTACGCCGTCTGACGGTCAAGGGTGGCGTGCGCAAGATCGTCGAGTACTACGGCCCTGGAGTGGCCACTCTCACCGTGGACGAGCGGGCCACCATATGCAACATGGGGGCAGAACTGGGGGCAACCAGCTCGCTGTTCCCCAGCGACGAACAGACGAAAGCCTACCTGCAGGCCCAGGGGCGTGAAGCAGCCTGGAGATCTCTCACCGCCGATCCAGACGCCCCCTACGACGCGCACCTGGAGATCGACTTGACCGCCCTCGAACCGCTCATCGCGCAACCCTCCAGCCCTGACAACGTGGTCACGGTCCAGGAGATCGAGGGAACGCCCGTGGATCAGGTGTGCATCGGCTCCTGTGTGAACTCGTCCTACACCGACTTGATGACCGTGGCAGCGATCCTCACAGGCAAGACAGTGCATCCGCGCGTAAGCCTGGTCATCGCGCCAGGCAGCAGGCAGGTGAGCGCGATGCTGGCGCAGAACGGGGCGCTGGCCGATCTGATCGCGGCAGGGGCTCGGGTTCTGGAGCCGGCGTGCGGGCCTTGCATAGGAATGGGCCAGGCGCCTGCCACAGGTGCCGTCTCGGTACGATCCTTCAACCGCAACTTCAAGGGACGCAGCGGCACGCCCGACGACCACACCTATCTAGCCAGCCCGGCAACGTGCGCAGCCGCAGCGCTGCACGGCACCATCACCGACCCGCGTAGGCTGGGCGAAGCACTGGACATCAAGGCCCCACGCCACTTCTTGCTCCGTGACAACATGATCGTGCCTCCCTCAGACGACGGCGCGACTGTCGAAGTCGTGCGCGGCCCCAACATCAAGCCGGTACCCAAATCTCACCCTGTTCCAGACGCGCTGCGCGGTCAGGTACTGCTCCGAGTAGGCGACAACGTCACCACCGACCACATCATGCCCGCCGGGACCAAGGTGCTTCCGTTGCGGTCCAACATTCCGGCCATCTCTGAATACGTCTTCCGCGACGTGGACCCAGACTTCGTGCGACGGACCAAGGCGTGGGGAGGGGGCTTCGTCGTGGGCGGCACGAACTACGGGCAGGGATCGAGCCGAGAGCATGCCACACTGGCACCGATGTACCTGGGCGTCAAGGCCGTCGTCGCCAAATCCTTCTCTCGCATCCATCACGCCAACCTGATCAACGTCGGCATCCTGCCCCTCGTCTTCGAGCACGAAAGCGACTACGCGGCAGTTGAGCCGGGGGATGCGTGGGAGATCACGGGCGTCCACGCCGCGCTCCGGGCACGGGCCAGGCTGGCCGTCCACAATCTCACGCAGGCCAAGACCTTCCACGTCACGTACGATCTGACTGCACGTCAGATCGACATCCTGCTGGCAGGTGGGCTGCTGGCCCACATCAAGACTGGAGGCCAGTAGGATGGCCTATCGCATAACGCTGATCCCCGGGGATGGCATCGGCCCGGAAATCGTCGCCGCTGCGCGCCGGGTGCTGGAGGCCACAGGCGTCGAGTTCGACTGGGACGTGCAGCAGGCCGGCGCTGGCGTGATGGACAAACACGGTACCCCGCTTCCAGAAGCCGTGCTCGATTCTATCCGCGTCAACAAAGTCGCCCTGAAAGGGCCTATCACGACACCCGTCGGCAGCGGGTTCCGCAGCGTCAACGTCGCCATCCGCAAAGCGCTGGACCTGTACGCCAACCTGCGCCTGAGCAAACACCTGGCAGGCACCCGCAGCCTCTACCGGGACGTCGATCTGGTGATTGTGCGCGAGAACACCGAGGGACTGTACGCCGGCATAGAGCACGACGTGATTCCGGGCGAGGCGGCCGAATCCATCCGCATCATCACCCGCAAGGGCAGCGAGCGCATCGTGCGCTTTGCCTTCGAATATGCCCGCGACAACGGCCGCCGCAAAGTGACCGCGGTGCACAAGGCCAACATCCTCAAAGCCACCGATGGACTCTTCTTGCGGGCAGCCCGGCAGGTGGCGGACGAATACCCGGATATCGAGTTCGAGGACCGCATCGTAGACAACATGTGTATGCAACTCGTCCAGCGGCCCCGCGAGTACGACGTGCTGGTGCTGCCCAACCTGTTCGGAGACATCGTCAGCGACCTCTGCTCAGGATTGGTTGGAGGACTCGGCGTAGTACCCGGGGCCAACATCGGCGAGCACTTGGCGGTATTCGAGCCTGTGCACGGCTCCGCTCCCAAGTATGCCGGGCAGAACAAGGCCAATCCAGTCGCCACCATCCTCAGCGGCGCGTTGATGTTGCATCACCTGGGCGAACGTGAGGCTGCCGAGCGCGTAGAGGCAGCCGTGGCAGCGGTCATCGCTGAAGGAAGCAGCGTGACCTATGACCTTAAGCCTACCCGTGACGATCCCACGGCCGTCGGGACCCAGGAGATGGGCGAGGCGATCGTCGCCGCGCTGGACGGGTAGTCACCACCCAGAGTGCGGGCCGAAATCGAAGCGCCGCCCGGTGCCTGTGGCATGCGGGCGCTCGACGTGTGCTGCCCTACACCGAGGCGCCATGCACAGGCGGCCCGAACAACGAAGACGCGACCGACGAGCGTGTCGCAAACGGAGCCAGAAGGGAGGTCAACACAATCAATCGACATATCCATTCGTTCTTGGAGTGCGTAAGCGTCGCATACTTGTAGATGTCATAAGGTTTCATCGAGATTTGCAAATCTCTGGCCAGGGAAGCAAAGGAAAAGGAAAAGAAGATCATGAACCTCAGAAGACCCAACTCGAACGAAGCCACAGGCACATTCAATCGTTCCAAGAGCGTCGTCCCCATGTCGGGTATTTGCTCGGCGTGCCGCGACGGGTGTACAGGAGGCTGCGAGCTGTTCGTGTCCTCATTCCGGGGACGCGAGGTCCTCTATCCCCGGTTCTACGGGGATATCACTGCAGGCGCCGACAAGAACTACCCGCTGGACTATTCCCATCTGAACATCCAGGGATACGCCACCGGGGCAAAGGGCCTGCCGATGGGGACGGAAGCCAACTCGGACACGGCTATCTTTCCAAACGTCAACACAGAAGCAGAATACGGCTGGAACCGAAAGGCCAGGATGCGCCTGCCCATTTTCACGGGGGCACTGGGCTCCACCGAGATTGCCCGGAAGAACTGGAAGCACTTCGCGGTAGGCGCAGCCATCTCGGGCATCACGCTCGTGTGTGGCGAAAACGTGTGCGGCATTGACCCCGATCTGGAACTAGACAGACACGGCAAAATCCGGAAATCGCCGGAGATGGACCGCCGAGTCGAAATCTACAGGCGGTTTTCCGACGGTTTCGGCGAACTCCTGGTCCAAATGAACGTAGAGGATACGAGGTTGGGCGTTGCAGAGTACGTCCTGGACAAGCATGGGCTGGACACGATTGAGCTGAAGTGGGGACAGGGAGCCAAATGCATCGGCGGCGAAATAAAGGTCAAGACAATTGAGCGAGCTCTCGAACTGAAGCGCAGAGGGTACATCGTTCTGCCGGACCCCACGCTGCGCGAGATCCAAGAAGCGTACAAAGCGGGGGCAATCAAGGAGTTCGAACGCCACTCGCGCGTGGGCTTCGTCAGCCGGAGTTCATTTCTGGCGGAGATCGAGCGCCTGCGCGACCTCGGCTTCAACAGGATTACGCTCAAGACAGGTGCGTACTCGGCAGTGGAACTGGCCATGGCGTTGCGCTACGGGGCAGAGGCCAACCTGGACCTGATCACGATAGACGGAGCGCCGGGGGGCACGGGTATGAGCCCGTGGCCGATGATGAACGAGTGGGGCATCCCGTCGTTCTACCTCCACTCCCTCACCTACCAGTTCTGCGAACAGCTCAGCAGAGAGGGCATCAGGGTCCCTGACATTGCCGTTGCCGGTGGCTTTTCCAGCGAGGATGGCGTATTCAAGGCCATCGCGATGGGAAGCCCGTACGTGAAGGCGGTCTGCATGGGACGCGCGCTCATGATACCCGGCATGGTGGGCAAGAACATCGGAAAATGGCTGGCAGCGGGCAAGTTACCCAAGACCGTCTCCCGATACGGCACCACAGTGGAAGAGATTTTCGTCTGCTACGAGGAGCTGAAGGAGAAGTACGGGGAAGACTCGAAGGATATCCCGCTGGGCGCGCTGGGCATCTACACGTTGTGCCAGAAGCTGAAACTGGGGCTGCAACAGATCATGGCTGGCAGCAGGAACTTCAGGCTATCCACCATCTCCCGTCGAGACCTTATGGCTCTGACGCAGGAAGCCGCCCAGGTATCTGGGATCCCGTACGTGATGGACGCCTATCGTCAAGAGGCCGAAGAGATCCTGCAGGATCTGGATCGGCTAGAATTGGCATTGGGCCCCATCCCCCTCGGCGAACCGATGGCGGTCCTGCGAGTGCTTGAGGGAAGTGGACACCAACATATCGCGAGCGATAGAGGACAGTGGCGATGAACGCGGAACCAAGGATGAACCAGGGGATCAATCCCTTCGAGATCGCCCAGCGCCAACTCGCGCTCGCTGCCAAGGTGATGGGCCTTGACGAAATCACGCACGAGTTTCTGAAGTGGCCCATCCGAGAGTTCCACACCCGCATCCCGGTCCAGATGGACGACGGGGCGACCCGAATCTTCGAAGGCTTTCGCGTGCAGTACAACAACGCCCGAGGGCCTACAAAAGGAGGGATCCGCTTCCACCCGGCAGAGACGTTCGACACCATCCGTGCGCTGGCGGCCTGGATGACCTGGAAGTGCGCCTTGATGGACCTCCCCCTGGGTGGCGGCAAGGGGGGAATCGTATGCAATCCCAAGGAACTGTCGCCCGGCGAGTTGGAACGTCTCAGCCGAGGTTACATTCGGGCACTGGGCCACTACATCGGCCCAGAGACCGACATCTATGCCCCAGGTGTCTACACCACACCGCAGATAATGACCTGGATGATGGACGAATACAGCACCATGGTCGGCCACCACGCGCCCGGTGTGATCAGTGGCAAGCCGATTCCGTTGGGTGGATCCCAGGGCAGGTTGGACGCGACTGCACGGGGAGGCGTCATATGCATCCGCGAGATGGCGCAGTGGCTGGGTATAGACATGGACGAGGCGACTGTAGCCATACAGGGTTACGGCAACGCGGGGCGGTTTGCCCACAAACTGATCGTCGAGATGTTAGGTGCCAAAGTCATTGCCGTATCCGACTCCAGCGGTGCCATCTACTCCCCCGGTGGCCTCGACTTCGAGCAGGTCGCCACTCACAAACGAAACACCGGCACCGTGGCAGGTTACACCTGCGGCGACACCTGCGAACACATCACCAACTCTGAACTGCTTGAGCTGGACGTGGACGTGCTGGTCCCTGCCGCCCTGGAAGGCGTCATCCGGGCCGACAATGCAGACAACGTCCATGCTCGGGTGGTAGCCGAACTGGCCGATGGTCCCACCACGCCAGAGGCCGACGATATCTTGCTGAGCAAAGGCGTATACGTCATCCCAGATTTCCTGTGCAACGCCGGAGGGGTCACCGTCTCCTACTTCGAGCAAGTTCAGAATATGTATGGTTTCTACTGGGACGCCGATCTGGTCTACGAACGGCTGGACAAGAAGATGACGTCAGCCTTCCACGCCGTGCACGAGACCGCCCAGCGCTACAACATCCAGAACCGCACAGCCGCGTACCTCATCGCTGTCAGCCGGGTTGCCGAAGCGTGCAGGTTGCGCGGATGGGTCGCTTGAGTGAAACCCAACGTCCCGATGTCCCAGGACGTCATCCAGGCGGCGGTAGGGGGGCATCGTAGGCTGGCACTTGTCCCGAGTGAGGAGCCTATGATGCCCCCCCATCAATGTAGAGACGCTGCTTAAGACGACCCGGCTCCCTCGACTTGGAGATGTGCCACAAACGTGATATGATTGTGGCACCATTCTGCAATCTTCGATATCCCACGGGAGGCTCACAAATGACGTCAAGGGTCGTGTTTTCCTACCTGGGCGTCTGGAGCGCCATCGGCTGTGCGATCTTCAGCGTCTTCGTCGTCGTCGTTTTCAGGACCGGGCTCGTCTTCGTCGCCAGGAAACAGGACGGCACCCTCAAGAAGCGCATCCCGTTCGGCGGCTACCTCACTATGCTGACTATTCCCTTGGGCATCATAGGCCTCCAGCTCGTGGCCAACTACTTCGGGCTGGCGCGCAGAGCGCTCGAAGTCAGTTTCGCCTCCCTCTTCCTGCTGAATCTCGGTCACTACCTGATCCTATTCACGTTCGACACCCTCGTGATCGATGGCCTGGTGCTCTCTCTGTGGCGTCCGGGGTTCTTGCAGTTGCCTGACTCCATCGGTTGGCAGTCGATGAAGCGTCACATCCTCATGTCTGTGCCGATTGGCACGCTCCTGGGCACTGGCCTGGTAGCGATCAGCTCGCTCATATCGTATTTCACGGTGCTGGGTCGTTGAGCACAGGCACGATTCCCCCCGTGCCGCCCGGCGTGATGCCCACCGCCCCATCCTTGCGAACATCGGCGCTTTCTGGCATAATCGGGCCAGCGGGTCCAGCGCGTCCCGCACCCTGTGGCATCATCGTGATTCTGGAATCGGCAGATTGAGACAACAACCAGGCAAAGAACCAAACACGGCCGAGAGACAACGCCCCAGGCGCGCCGTCTGGCTTACGGTGGGTACAATCGCCCTGATCGGGACGTGCCTGGGCTGTTGTGTGCTGTCCTTGATCGTGTCCCAGTCCGTGTCATCGGGAGGGTTGAGCGGCCCCAGCGTGCACGTGTGTGCAGGCCTGGTGACGATACCCCGCCTCCAGATCGGCGCGTTCTGGTGCTCGCCGTTGTCTAGCTACCGCCCGCCCCTGGCCCAATCGCCCTATGCCGTATGTTTGGACGTTCCGCTGCCCCGGATGCCCCATGGCCTGTGCCGCGAGTGGATGCTTCCACCATGAGACCACGGGCAAGCGAACCGCAAGGAGCCTTTCCCATGAATCCTACACGCACGCTGAATCAGTATTTCGGAGAGCTTGAGCAACAGGGCAAGTTTTCCGGCGTTGTGTTGATCACCCAGGGTCAATCGCAGTTGTACGCCGGCGCGTACGGCTACGCCAGTCGTTCCTGGAAGGTCAGCAACACGATGCTCACACGCTTCGATACGGCGTCCATCACCAAGCTGTTCACCGCCGTCGCAACACTGCAACTGATTGATCAGGGATTGCTGGCGTTCGACACGGGTGTGATCGATTTTCTGGGTCTGGAACATACCGCGATATCCCAGGACGTGAATGTCTTCCACCTCTTGACGCATACCTCTGGCATCGGGGACGACTGCGAGGAGGAGGATGGCGAGCGGTACGAGGACTTGTGGAAGACCAAGGCCAACTACTCCGTCACGGAGACCGCGGACTTCCTGCCGCAGTTCGTGCACAAGGCACCCAACTTCCCGCCGGGTCAGGGCTGTCGATACTGCAACTGCAGCTTCGTCTTGCTGGGTCTCATGATTGAGAAGATCACAGGCGTGCCCTACCGCGATTACGTGAGAGAAAACGTCTTCGCCCGGGCCGGGATGGCTCGCTCAGACTTCTTTCGCATGGATCGTGTACACGAGGATGTCGCCGAGGGATGTGATCCCATCCGTGATGAGCAGGGCCATATCCTGGCCTGGCAGAGGAATATCTACGCATTTCCACCGGTCGGGTCGCCCGACAGTGGCGCGCACGTTACAGCCGGTGACCTGGATCGCTTCCTTCGAGCGGTGCAGGCCGGCCAGTTGCTGTCGCCCGAACTCACGAAGGCTTTCCTGACGCCACAGGTCCACTACGGCGACTGGGACGACGGTACGACGATGTACGGCCACGGCCTGATGTTCTACCTGGACAGATCCGGCAAGGTCGTCTGCTGTCAAAAGGACGGCATCAACGCCGGTGTGAGCGGCATCATCCGCCACTTCCCGGATCGTGACATCAACGTGGTCATCCTCTCGAACATGGAGAATGGCGTGTGGGAGCCTGTGTGGGAGGTGCACAAGTTGGTCGTGGCAGGCGATCTCGATGGATGAGGGGCACGCGGGGCTCAGGAGCAAGACCCGTACGCTGGCCCAGCGCCCCAGGGCGAAGATACTCATTTCTCTCGGAGGCGGCCTGCTGGTCATCGCGGATCTGCTCGCGCTGGTGCTCTATGGAGCCACCGTGACCGCGACCTGCACACGCGAGTAGGCAGGCAATGACGACAAACATTCCCGCTTCCTTTGCCCGCACGATTCTCGAACTCCACGGCGCAGCAGGGCGCGCGTGGCTGGGCCGTCTGCCATCCATCATCGCTGGCTGCGCGCAGCGGTGGTCGCTCTCGGTGCTGCCCCCGTTCGAGCCTCTGTCATACAACTACGTCGCCCCGGCCGTCCGCACGGACGGCGCGGACGTGGTCTTGAAAGTGGGGGTGCCAAACCGCGAACTGCTGACCGAGATCGAAGCGCTCCGCCTGTACGACGGCCACGGCGCTGCGCGGTTGCTGGAAGCCGACCCCGACCAGGGTGCACTGCTCGTGGAACGACTCAAGCCGGGCACGCCGCTCTCGAAGCTAGCCGATGACGAGCAGGCAACGTCCATCGCCGTCCAGGTGATGCGCCAATTGTGGAGACCGCCACCGCCAGAGCACTCGTTCCCGTCGGTCGCCGACTGGGCCGCCGGCATGAAGCGGATGCGCACCCACTTCGGCGGGGGGAGCGGCCCGCTTCCCACCGCGTTGGTCGAGCAAGCGGAGACACTGTTCGACGACCTCATCGGCTCAATGGCCGAACCGGTGCTCCTGCACGGCGATCTACACCATCAGAATATCCTGGCCGCCGAGCGCCAACCCTGGCTGGCACTCGACCCCAAGGGGCTGATCGGCGAACCAGCCTACGAAGTCGGCGCACTGTTGCGCAACCCGATGCCGGAGATCCTGCAGGAGCCACAGCCAGGACGGATCCTGGCGCGACAGGTGAGCCAAATGGCGGAAGAACTGGGGCTGGATCGCTCACGACTGCTGGGTTGGGCACTGGCTCAGGCCGTGTTGTCGGCGTGGTGGATGATCGAAGACCACGGCTACGGCTGGGAACCGGCGATCACCTGCGCCGAACTGCTGGCTGCATTGTAACTGTAGAGGACAACCCACCCCTGCTGCCAGACACCCTACGGCTGCTCGACGTAGAGGAAGACGGGGTCCACCCGGTAGTTGACCATCGAGATCTGCACGTCCTCGTGGATGAGAGAGGCATAGCAATACTGTGGGTTGCGTGCCTCCACCACATCCACAAAACGGATGCCTCCGGTAACCACCGCCCGCCCCCAGGCTGGCAGGTATAGGTGCCCGTCCTCATCCGCCACCAGATCGTCCGGCCCGCCGATGGCCCATCGCCAGGGATGATCGATCGGGCTGCTTTCGCAGTGGATGCCCACCCGGAAGGCGCCCGATTGCTGGTGCTCGCCCAGTGTGGCGTAGTTCTGGTCGCTGTCGTACACAGTGCCGGGCGGGGGGCCGCTGGTGCGGATGGGGACGACACTGTCGTTCTCAACCGTCAGCGTGAAATGGAGGGTCTCACCCAACGGAAGCGTGCCCGACGACCATTCCACTTCAGCGTTCAGGATATACGCCCGAGGCACACCGCCGTTCTCTATCGTGAGCTCACCGGTCGCGCGCGTCCACTGGCCCACCTCGTCCCGTGCCCGCATGGTCACCGTGTATGTACCGTCAGGTGGCGGGTCCGCCCCGTGATCCACCCCAGCGTCGTAGTCGAACTCGTGCCAGCCTGCCTCGTCGAGCGGTGTGACCGTCTCATTCTCCATCACGTGGTAGCGCACCCCATCCTGCCCCTCCAGGTAGACAGTCAACTCCTCCACGTCTTTCTTGAGCTCCACGTTGATCGTCGCCCGGTCCGTGATACTGTCGCGGTTCGGGGAGAAGACCGGCGGGTAGATGCTGAAACCGCGCAACTCCGGCAGGGCAGTGTCGGCGTTGGCGATCGTGACCGTGCCGCTAAGCGCCTCAGTGATGCCCTCCGAATCGGTGGCCGCCACGACCCATGTATAGACACCATCCTGCAGCACCCGCTTCTCAACCGTGAACCCTTCAAACTGCTCACCCGGCAGTACGTAGCCGTTCACCACGCCCGCGAAGTACAACTGGTAGGGCTCCTCGACGGAGGGAGCGTGGTGCACGCGATCGCGGTAGTAGTAGCGGTTTCCATCCTGACCCTCGAAGTAGATCGAGACGTCAGCGCTTCGGGACAGGTTGTACTGGATCACCAACACGTCCGCGTCGTGGTCCGCGTTGGGCGTGATCAGGTCAGTCGAGAATGAAACCTGGTCCAGCAGTGGCTCCTCCCCGCAGGCACTCAGCGCCAACGCCAGACACAGCAGCCCCCCTGCCAACAGAATGCGCCAAATTCGCAACGCAGCCCTCCCTTCGGAAAGGATTCGGAGAGGAAGTTTACCACAGATCAAGGAATTAGGAAACCGGTGGATTGACAAATAGGCAGACTTGCACCGACTTGCGCTTCCCGCGAAAAGGGGGTAAAATCCGCTGCCAATTAGCGCATGTGGATCAGGGTGCACAAAGCGCCCTCTGACGTGGAAGGTGCCGCTTCGCTTCCCTGTACAATGGAAGGAGCAATGAACTATTCAGAGGCAATCGTCTATCTCCATAGCCTCACGGACTACGAAAAAAAGCGCATCGAGCGCTATACACCTGAGACGCTCGATCTGTCACGCGTCGAGCGCCTGCTGGAGGCAATTGGCAAACCGCACACCCGCTTCCCAGCAGTGCATCTGGCCGGCACCAAGGGCAAGGGGTCTACGGCCGCGATTTGCGAGTCGAGCCTGCGGGCCGCCGGCTATCGCACGGGCTTCTACACGTCCCCCCACCTTCACACGTTCCGCGAGCGCATCCAAGTGAACGGTCACGCAATCTCCCGAGCGGAGGTTGTCTCGGTGCTGGACGAGCTTCGTCCCGTGATCGCGCGCAATCCTGGCGTGACCACTTTCGAAGCCATCACGGCGATGGGCTTTCTCCACTTCGCGCGGTCCGGGGTTGATATGGCCGTCGTCGAGGTAGGGCTGGGAGGCCGGCTCGACGCCACGAACGTCATCACGCCCAATGTGTCCGTCATCACCTCGCTCAGCCTCGACCATACCTACCTCCTGGGCGACACGCTGGCCGAGATCGCGTGGGAGAAAGCCGGCATCATCAAGCCCCAGATCCCGGTCGTGAGTGCGCCGCAGCGCGCTCAAGCGATCAAGGTACTCGAAGCGGTCAGCCGCGAACGCGAGGCGCCCCTCACGGAGATCGGACGCGACTGGGACTACAAACCCGGCCCCGCGGACCTGGAGGGACAGGCTTTCACCGCCCAGCGTATCAGCGACGGCGGGTCAGACCTGGACGGCGAGTATTGGACCCCCCTGCTGGGCCGTCATCAACTGGAGAACAGCGCCGCTGCCATCGCAGCAATGGACATCCTGAATCACCAGGGTTTCCACGTTCCATCCACTGCGATGCAGCAAGGGCTGCGCACCGTCGACTGGCCCGGACGGCTGGAAATCCTCAGCCGTGACCCGCTGGTCGTCGTGGACTGCGCACATAATCCGTATTCGGCGCAGGTGCTGTGCAAGGCACTGGAGGAATGGTTCCCCGGACAACGGTGGGTGCTGGCATTCGGTGCCTCAGCCGATAAGGATATCGCGGGGATGCTGAGGGCGCTCTTGCCAATCAGCGAGTACGTCATCGTTACGCGCTCCGATCACCCTCGGGCCGCATCGCCCATTGAACTGGCCGACATCGTCGCGTCGGTGGGCGGCGGCGCGGAGGTTACCGTGAATATGAGAAAGGCGCTCCGGCGCGGGCTGGCAATGATGGAGCCGGGCAGCGGTTTGCTGGTGACTGGCTCCATCTTTCTCGTTGCAGACGCCCGCGAACAATGGGCAGTCCACACCGGCGCCCCGCTGCCAGACAACGATGGCGCGGAAGAAAGCTAATGCCGACAACAGGAAGAAAGCATGACGTGGGATAGAGCGCTTCAAGATTGGTGGTCACAACTAGGATGGCCTCAAGGCGCCCCGTTCTCCCTGGAGAACGTGGACTTCGGGAGCTACGAGGAAGAGGAAGAGATAGGTCTCCAAGAGGCTCCAGGGGACGTCATCGAGGCGCCGCTCCTGCCCTTGCGCGACATAGTCATGTTCCCGCGCATGGTCACGCCGCTCTTTGTGGGACGGGATCGCTCGATAGCTGCCATCGAAGTGGCAAACGAGCAGGGCGAGCCCCTCATTACCGTCGCTCAACGAGACGGCGACATCCTGGAACCAGGCCTTGAGGACCTCTTCACATTTGGCACCGAGGTGGACATTGGCCGTATGCTTCGCATACCGGACGGCACCATCAACGTCTTGAGCCAAGGGCTCCAACGTGTCCAGGTCATCGAATACGTCCACGTGGAGCCCTACATCCGCGTGCGTGCCCTGCCTATCTACGAAGACACGGAGAAAACCCCGCTCACTGAGGCGTTGATGCGAGCCGTGCTGGCGCTCTTCGAGAAAGTCGTGCAGTTGAACCGAAACCTGCCCGATGACGCATACGTCTTCGCGATGAACATAGAGGACCCGGGCTGGCTGGCGGACCTGATGGCGCAGGCATTGGAGCTAGAAGTAGCCGCACGACAGGATGTGCTAGAGACTCTCGACATCGCCACCAGGCTCCAACGCGTGAGCGTCCTGCTGGCCAAAGAACTGGACGTGCTCGAGCTAGAGGATCGTATCCACTCCCAGGTGCAACAGGAACTGGACAAGAGCCAGCGCGAGTACTTCCTGCGTGAGCAGATGAAAGTCATCCAAAGCGAGCTGGGCGAGGGCGACATCTATACCAAGGAGATCAACGAACTGCGTGGCAAGATCTCCGAGGTGAAGCTTCCCGACGAGGTGCGTGACCAGGCCGAGAAGGAGCTCGACCGGCTGGCCTCCATGCCTCCGATGTCGCCGGAAACCGGCATCGTCCGCACCTACCTGAACTGGGTGGTTGAACTGCCGTGGTCGGCAACTACCGAGGATAACCTGGACACCAAGCACGTGGAAGAGGTCTTGGAGTCGCGCCACCATGGGCTTCCCAAGGCGAAGGAGCGAATCCTGGAGTACATCGCGGTGCGCCGTTTGGCAGCCGACAAGATGCGCAGCCCGATCCTGTGCTTCGTCGGCCCCCCCGGGACCGGCAAGACGTCGCTAGGGCAATCGATCGCCGACGCCCTGGGGCGCGAGTTCGTGCGTGTGAGCCTGGGTGGGGTGCGGGATGAGGCCGAAATCCGCGGGCACCGCCGCACCTACATCGGTTCAATGCCCGGGCGCATCATTCAGACCATGCGCCGGGCCGGCACGATCAATCCCCTGTTCATGCTTGATGAAGTAGACAAACTAGGGCTGGACTTCCGTGGCGATCCCGCTTCCGCTCTCTTGGAGGTACTGGATCCCGAACAGAACCACGCTTTCTCCGACCACTACCTGGAAGTACCCTATGATCTATCCAAGGTGCTTTTCATCACCACGGCCAACATCCTCGATCCCATTCCGCCAGCCCTTCAAGACCGTATGGAGGTGATCGAGTTTCCCGGCTACGTCGACGATGAGAAGATGCAGATCGCGCGCCGCTTCCTGATCCCGCGCCAATTGGAGGAGCACGGGCTGCAGGACACCCCGATCACCTTCACCGATGGCGTCCTGCAGGCACTCATCCGGGAGTACACCTACGAGGCCGGCGTGCGCAACCTCGAGCGCAAGATCGCCGCTATGTGTCGCAAGGTCGCGCGGCAAACGGCTGAGGGCAAGGAACCTCCTCAGCGCATCACGGCTCGCATGCTCAACCGCCTGCTTGGGCCGCCGCCGTTCGTGCGTGGCCTGGCCGAAGACCAAGACGGCATTGGCGTGGCCACTGGTGTGGCGTGGACTGAGGCCGGGGGCGACCTGATGCCTGTGGAGGTCCTGCTGATGCCGGGCAAGGGCAACTTGATGCTGACCGGGCAGCTAGGCGACGTTCTGCAGGAATCGGCACAAGCGGCACTGAGCTACACGCGCTCACGGAGCCAGGACCTGGGCATCAAGCCCGACGTATTCGACAAAACCGACATCCACATCCATCTGCCGGAGGGAGCCATCCCGAAGGATGGCCCATCCGCTGGGATCACGATCGCCACAGCGCTGATCTCCGCCTTCACCGGCCGTCCGGTGCGGCACGAGGTGGGTATGACAGGCGAGATCACGCTGCGCGGACGCGTGTTGCCCATCGGCGGCGTCAGGGAGAAGATGTTGACGGCCTACCGAGCCGGCCTGAAGACAGTCATCATCCCCAAGCGCAACAAGAAGGACCTCGTCGAGATTCCGCAGCGTGTGAAACGCGGCATACACGTCATTCTGGCCGAGCAGATGGACGAGGTGCTCGGCGAGGCACTGCTACCAATCACGCCATCGCAACGACCCCGGCGGTCGTAACGGCGGCGCCACGCGGCTCTGTCCAAACCGATCTTCGATGATCTGACAAGCCTATCCGGTGATTCGCACAGGTAGGCTCGTCCCCACACGCCCTCCCTACGCCAACGTAAGCGTCTTCCCTACAGAAGAATCAGCATCTTCCCTACAATAAAAGGGGAAGTCTCCCTACAGACAGACCAAGTAGTCTGTGCTATAATGATCCAACTGCGTCACGCGTTCACGTTGGCATCGCCGCGCCTCGTTCCACCCACGCCCGTCCCGCGTGCCGGTCATCGGACGTAAGTCAGACTCTGTCTTAGCTCAGGATATCTCTCGGCCCGGCCAATGCAAGGCACTACCCAGCAGCACCAAACAGATGGCCAGGTACATAGCCCGGCCCCCCTGTGGGCCAGGTTCCTCGTGCTGATGCTGCCCCTGTGCTTGCTCACCGCCTGCCCGGATAACGGTCACGTCGCGTATGGGCAGAACCTCATCGGCCCAGAACTGGATTTCCGCGAGATACTCCCGGCTGAATGGGAGTACATCTATACCGAGCATGGCCTCGACACGGACAAAGATGGGGTCCGCGAGTGGATCGTCGTCTATCGCTTCGACCTGACGTGCCAGGCGGACCAGCGCGGCTGCCCCATCACCGCCTCAGTGTATCGCCCGGAGAGCGGGAAGCCCCCATCCATCGTCCCTCGGCCGCTGCTACCTCGGGGCCGCGACTACTTGTGTGAGTGTAGCTGCAAGTTCTCTATGGAGGACGTCCTGTCCAAGCACCCAGGCGATGAACTGGTGGTGCGCGACGAGTGCGACAAGAAGACGACCCGGCTATCGATATTCCGCTGGCGCGAGGAGAAACAGGATTACCTGCCACTAGGGCACTTCACAGGCGACTGCATCACCTATGCATTGGATGAAGTCAAAGTGGAGGAATCGAGACCCAGTCGTGCTCAATTGAAGATATGCTTCACCTACCACCCGCATGAGATCGAACGGACAGGCGAACAAGGGGAGGAGAAACAGCAAACGTATTACCTGTCGACAGAAGGGAACGCCCCGGTGGCACCTGCCGACTACGAAGTCAACCCCTGCAAGGGAGAGCCAGAAGCAGTCGTGCTATCTCCCTACCCAGAGAAAGTCGTGATGGCGTTCTACCATCACTACACCGACGAGGAGACCATCGAGACGTATTTCACCCCGGAAGACTGGCATCTACTGGAATGCTCCGAACCCAATTGCGGCGGGTGCGCGCGGGCACGGAGCGAGGTCGACCACGTGCAGGTCACCATGCTGACCGTCGTGCAGGACTGTGATGGGATGTTCTGCCGCCAATGCGGGAGCGAGGAAGCCGACCGGCCTGTCATCCAGGCCGGAATCCGCTGCCACTACACGGACGGCCACGTGGACCCTGAGGAGACAACCCTGGAATGGAGCCTATGCCGCGAGGACGATACATGGAAAATGGAAAGCGTGCGGCTAGTATCCCCACAGTAGCAGCCTAGAACAGGCCATCGCCTTTCAACCCCACCCAGTCCCATCCCCTCCGCCTCGGGCGAAGTGCACCATCCAATTTTCTCACCGGTACGCGCTACAACAGGTAGTGCGCCAGCGCGTGCACGAGGATAGCTACCGCCAAGGGCAACACGTCCTCGTCGATGTCGAAACGTGGGTTGTGATGAGGCGCGTCCAGCCCGCGCTCCGGATTGGCCGACCCGACGAAGAAGTAGCAGCCCGGCGACTCTTGCATGAAGAAGGCCGCATCCTCGCTGCCCATCGTGCGCTCATCGGAGAATACGTGCTTCGGTCCAAGCACCGCCTCGGCGGCCGCACGCACCACCTGGGTAGCCTCGGCGTCGTTGATCACCGCTGGCGTGAGGGACGTGATGTCCAGTTCAGCCTCCACGCCACACGCCGCGGCAACGCCGTCAACGACATCGCGCACCCGCTGCAGCACCATCTCCCGCACCTTCGGGCTGAAGGTACGGACAGTGCCCGTCATGTCAACCTGAGGTGGGATCACATTGAACGCGTCACCGCCGTGAATTGCGCCGACCGTCACCACCGCCGCTTCCAACGGGTTGACGTTCCGGCTGACGACGGTCTGCAGGGCCGTAACCATCTGCGCCGCGGCGACGACGGGATCGACGGTCTGATGCGGCAACGCGCCGTGCCCTCCCCGCCCCCGCACGACGCACGTCCATTCGTCGGCGGCTGCCATGAGCGCGCCGTCCGAGACGGCCGCGGTTCCCACCGGCTTCTCGTTCCACACGTGAGTGGCCAGGAAGACGTCGGGCCGCGGGTTCTCCATCACGCCCTCCCTCACCATCACCTCAGCCCCGTTCATCCCCTCCTCACCCGGCTGGAAGATCAGTTTGAGCGTCCCCGCCATTTGACTGCGGCGCTGCGCCATCAGCGTGGCAACGCCCAGCCCGATCGCCATGTGGGCGTCGTGTCCGCACGCGTGCATCTCCCCTGGATTGCGCGACGCGTACTCCGTCTCGTTTTCCTCGTTGATGGGCAGGGCGTCCATATCGAAGCGCGCCATGGCCACTGGTCCGGGCTGCGCCCCCTCCAGCAACCCAAGCAGCCCGGTATTTGCGACGCCGGTCTGCACCTGGTATCCCAGATCGAGCAACCGCTCGGCGATCAAGCCGGCCGAGCGGTGCTCCTGGAAACCAAGCTCGGGATGCATGTGAAAATCGCGTCGCCAGGCAACCAGCTGCTCTCGGAGCGACTCCGCCTCGGCCTTGAAATCCCCACGATTCGCCATAGTATCCTCCTCCAGCCACTAAGATGCTGTGGAGCCCTGCACCTGCCGGGTCCAATTCGTCACCCGCGCGCCGACAGGGACGGCACCCACTGCCCCGCTTCCCCCGTCCACGCGGGATACTGATGTCAGAAGGACCGGTCACAGAAACCCGGGACCGGTCCTTTCCCACACCTCGCCCTACACACCATCGGCGGCATCACGTCGAGATCAGTTCCACGTCTTCGACCGGCACCTCCACACGGCGGTCCTCAACATTCACGACGACAATGCCCTTCAGCGGCAATAGGTCCACGACCTTTCCCTCGCCGTAGGGGGTTCGCACGCGCTTCTTGCGTCGGGGCATCATCCGACTCGCTTCCACGTACTGCTCATGTTCGTACAAGAGACAGCAGCGCAGCCGCCCGCACATTCCCGTTATCTCCGACGGACTGAGTGACACACCCTGCGTCTTGGCCATCTTGATCGAGACGGGCCTGAAGTCCGAGATGAAGCGTGAGCAGCAGCGCAACTCGCCACAAGCGCCATAGCCCCCCATCAACTTGGCTTGATCACGCGGGCCAACCCGGCGCAGATCCACGCGAACAGAGAGCTCATGCTGCAACTCCTTGACCAGTTCGCCAAGATTGAGCTTCTTCTCCTCACTGGTGTACAACAGCGTGAGCCGTTGGCCATCAAATGTGTACTCGGCAAGGATCACCTTGAGAGACAGATGCAAGCGCCTCACCAGCTCGTTCGCCGTGCTGAGCACCCGCGCCTCCTCCACCTTCCAATGCTGACGCAGCGCCAGATCACGCCCTGTAGCGCGCCGCTCTATGGGCTTGAGGGCCTCGGTTTTCCCGCCCTCAGCCATCGGCCGTATGCAGACCACTTCCCCCAACTGCTGCCCTCGCGTCGTCTCAATCAAGACGAAATCACCCGCCTGCAGATCGTGCTGGTCGCTGGCGTCGAAGCAGTAGAGCTTACCCGTGGGTTGGAAGCGCACATCTGCAATCCATACTCTACCATCTGAACCGGAGTCTGAGCTTTGATTCATTGTATATCCCCTACTCATTTTACACCGCCTTTGGGAATTGGGCAACCGTGCACACTCGCCAGTCCCCTACCCCCCGCCGCCGAGACGCCAGAATCGGCACACGTGCGCCCCGGACACCCTGGTTTCCATCCGAATTAGAACGATGGGAATTTGACAAAAACGGAGATCGTACTAGAATGTGGGTACCATCCCACAGACAGCGGACAAGAAGACGGAGTCATGCAGACCACACGAGAGAGCATCCTGAACATCCTGAAAGAGCAGGGTCAGGCGACAGTTGACGAACTGAGCGCAGAACTCGGCCTGACCACGGTCACCGTGCGCCATCACCTGGACATCCTGCGGGGAGACGGGCTCGTCGCAGACCCAGTCGCCTGCCGCCGCAAGGCACCAGGTCGTCCCAAGTACGTCTACACCCTGGCCGACAAAGCCAGCAAACTCTTCCCCAAGGGATACGCCCAGCTAGCCAGCCTCATGCTGGACGAAGCGCGCTCCCACCTGTCGGCGGATGAGGTGGAGCAGATACTGAGGGACATCGGAGAGCGTATCGCCGATCAGGCCCCCAGCCCCGGAGAGGGTGACTTTGAGGACCGGCTTATCGCTGCCGTCGGTTTCCTGGATGAGCTGGGCTACATGGCACACTGGGAGCACGACGCCACGGGGGCCTACCTGCTCCACATCGTCAATTGCCCGTACGAGCAAGTGGCTCGAGAGCATCACGAAGTCTGCGCAATGGATGAATCAATGCTCACTCACCTGCTGGGCACACCTCCTCGACGCATCTCCTGGGCCGCGTTGGGTGAGCGCGAGTGCACGTACGTGATCCATCCCGACAGCGTATAGCCCGGCAGACAAAAGGACCAGCATGTCAATTAAGACCACCCTCATTTACCCCGGCATTGCCGGTCGCGGCTTCAACTCACTCAAGCAGGGAATGGACGCTGGCTGGATATCTCATGGGCTGGCCTCCCTCAGCGCAGCCGCGAAGGCCCAAGGTTTCGAAGTGGACTTGATTGACCTGCGGGCGCTTTCCAGTTGGGACCACTTCCGAGAGGTGCTAGCCGAGCGAGATCCTGACGTCGTCGGTGTGACGATGATGAGCGTTGACTACAACCCGGCGCGCCAGGCTATCGCCATTGCCAAGGAGATCAAGCCTGAGGTCGTCACCGTCATCGGCGGTGCCCACGTCACCATCGCGCTTGAGGACTCGCTGCGCATCCCGCACGTGGACTACATGATCACGCGGGAAGGGGAAGTCACGTTCCCTCATCTGCTGAGCCTGATCGAGGGAGGCGATCCGCCTCCCAACCGGGTGTTGCGTGGCGCAACGCCAGATCTCGATGCCATTCCCTTCGCCGACCGGGACTTATTCCTGGACGAGTGGCAGAAGTGGGGCTACGATCTCGACTCGCCTGAGGTGCCGTTTGTGAAAGAACTGCCACCGCCGTTCGTCACCATCATCGCCGGACGCGGCTGCATCTACAACTGCGCCTTCTGCAAACCAGGTGAGGACTACCTCTTCGGCAAGCGGACCCGCCGTCGTTCTGCCGATAACGTCATCGCCGAACTCCGGATGCTGATTGACCGCTACCAGATCGCTTCGTTCATGTTCCACGACGACTGCTTGACAGAGGACCGGGAGTGGGTGTCCGAGTTCACGGATAAGTACATCGCGGAGGGGTTCACCATGCCCTTCTTCTGCCAGAGCCGGGCCGACATCATCGTCAAGCACGAGGACATGGTAGCCCGAATGGCGAAGGCCGGACTGCGCGGCTACTTCATCGGCTTCGAGAGCGGCAACGACCGCGTGCTCAAGTTCATCCGCAAGGCAACGACGGCACAGCAGAACCTCCAGGCCGCCCGTGTCTGCCGCAAGTATGGCATCGCCATCTGGGCCAACTACATGATGGGATTGCCAACCGAGACCAAACAGGAAGTCATGGACACGGTTCACATGATGAAGGAGATCGACCCCGACTACTACAGCCCAGCCTTCTTCACCCCCCACCCCGGCACTGATCTGTATGACTACGTGGTCGAGCACGACCTAAGCCGGATCACCGATTACGACTCCTATCGCCGTAACCCAACCGAGCCCAAGATCAAGACGCAGGACTATGAGTTCCTCAAATGGGCGATGGTCGAGAGCCAGCGCCGCAAGCCGTTCAATGCGTTCAAACGCTGGGGGCTCCGGCAGTGGCAACGGGCTCGCCGCGCGACACCCGCGAAAGTGATGCGCAAACTCGGTCTGGCAGGGGCTTCATAGGCGAAATCGGCACAGGGGTAAGGACGGTTGTCAAAAGCCCCGGCATATGCTAGAATATCCACTGCTTTCCCAGAATAATCCGTTCCGTGGAAAGCGCTGCAAGCATGAGGCGGCCGCAAGCCGCCGTTTTCACGCCTGCCCCAGCATCAGACTTCCTCGGGGATAGGCAGATATCACGTGCAAGGAGATCCCATGTCAGACTCGACTTCCGACGTCCAGCTTGACAAACAGCCTGCGGAGCAACCAACGACGGCGAGACACGGACCGGCCAAAGTGAGACCCACACCGGTGCCTGGTGCCGCAACCGCGCCGCCGTCCCTTGGTGAACGACTCCGGGCCACCTTGGCCCAGCCTGGCGAGCGCATGCGCCTGGGGCCTTGGATAGTCATCCCGATTGCCCTGGTGATCATCGCCATCCTGCTCCTACCTCCAATCTCGCTCACAAGGCGCCTGGGCATCACCGGATACACGACTCTCAATGCAGCAAACAGCTCCCTGTCCCATCCCGATGGCCTGACGTTGAGCGTGAATCCGGAGACCTTCACCGACCGCCTGCGCGTGCGCCTCGATTCGGTGCCACGCCTGGAGTTCCTCGAGGGCTCGGCTGGCGCTGACCTGCGGAAAGCCGTGGAGGCATTGCCCCAGCACCTCGTCGTCAAGGGTCCGCTCTACCGGATCAATACACGCGGTGATTTCTCCCAACCGGTGATGCTTGACATCGTGATGCCCAACGACGCGGAGCCGTGGGAGACGCTCGACTTGTACACCTGGACCGGCAAAGAGTGGAAATGGGTGGGCAGCGAACTCCACACAGAGGTTTCTGAACACGAGTTCATCCGTGCGCAGGTCACGGACATGCCAGACATGCTCGTGGTGGTCCAGTCCGGGTCGATTCCCCCCACCGTCTCTGCCTCATACGACCCAGGTGACAACCCGATAGCCACCGCCGCCGGCGTGCTGACCGAGCTCAACCCGATCGGGTTGCTCCTAGGCACAGATGGCAGCTTCGTCGGTGATCCCAACAGCCTGCCACAGCAAGATGCGGCGGGCGCGTACACCGTTCAGCCCACGCTGCGCAACTGGGCTCCGGGGGCTACGATCAATCGAGGGCTGCTCTCCGACTTGCTGACAATCCCCGAAATCCAGCAGGCTCACGTGACCAATATTGTGCAACTGTGTACCGAAAGAGGTCTCGCAGGCGTGGACGTAGATTACCGAGGGGTCGCGCCTGAGCAGCGGGATGCCTACAGTGACTTCATCAGCGCGCTGGCGGAGGCTTTGCACGGCGAGGGTCTACAGATGAGCGTCACCGTCGAACCACCGACGCCAACCGATGGGGGATGGGACACAGGAGGATACGATTGGCGCACGTTGGGCGCGAGCGCCGACGTGTTCAAGGTGCCGTTCCCCGAAGACCCCTTCGCCTACGCCGAGGGGGGCCAGACACATCGGCTGCTAGAATGGGCCACGGCCCAAGTACCACGCTACAAGCTGCGGATGCTGGTTTCTTCTCTCAGCGCAGAACGGAGCGGCGAAGCGGTCACAGCGATCTCGCTGGAAGAGGCCCTGGCTCCCTTCGGGAACGTCGTCGCTCTGAGCGAAACCACAAACGTCGCGTCGGGCAGTCAGGTGGAGTTCGGCCTTTCGGGGCAGTTGCTCAGCATCACGCCCCAGGACTCCGCCGGCACCTATCGCCTGGAGTACGTGGCCGCCAGCGGAGAGACCCGCACCGTCTGGCTTGGCACTGCGGCCAATCTCGCCACCAAGCTGCAATGGGCGCAACGCTACCACCTGGGAGGCGTCGCCGTGGCCGACCTGCTCGACCCTGGCAACGCCCCAGGCATTGTGGAGGCAGCGTCATCCTACACGGCCTCCGCTGCGCCCCCCGCGGCCCAACAGGTAGAGGTCGCGTGGACCGCGGCCAGCGAAGCGGCTACAGTGGACCAACAGGTCTCACCTCTCACAGAGCCCGGCTACACCTGGACGGTACTGGCCACGGATGGCACCTACACGGTCAAAGCGTCTATCGCGGGCTTCGATCACGGCTCGGTGCAAGTCACCGTCGGCGGACCAGAGACGGCGGCCACAGAGCCTGTGACAGAGACGACCACATCTGAAGAAGCAGGTGCAGAGACGGCGGCCACGGGCGCGATTACCACCACCGCTGGTGCAGGGAGCACCGTGGGAGAGACGCCCAGCGACTGCCTCGACGCCAGCTACGTGGCCGACGTGACGATCCCCGACAATACACAACTGGACAACGGCGAGGAGTTTGAAAAGACCTGGCGGGTACAGAACAGCGGCACGTGCGCCTGGCCCGAGGACACCGTGCTGGCCTTCTCCAGCGGCACACAGATGGACGCACCGGCCACGGTCGAGGTAGGGGCGCTGGAGCCCGGCGCTCAGGTAGACGTCAGCGTCAAGATGAAAGCCCCCGCCGAGGCGGGCAAGTACACAGGCGTTTGGGGCATGCAGACGGCCGACGGATCCTTCGGCGGAAACCTCTCCGTCGTGATCCTGGCTGGCGAGGTAGCAGAACAGCCCACCGTGGCAGTCGCGCCGGTCAGTGCCGGCGGGTTCGAACTTGGCGGGCACGTCCGGGATACCGGCCTCCCCTTCGCCGACAAGATGCACTACGCCGGTATGAACTGGAGCAAGGTCCAGGTCCACTACGGGCAGGATGCATCCGGCATCATCGAGGTCGCACACGCCAACGGCTTCAAGGTCCAGTTGAGCGCTCTCGGCACGCCGGATATGGTCACCGAGGCGGGCTTCGAACAGAGCTTCGCCAGTTGGGTAGCCGGACTGGCGGCAGCCGGAGCCGACGCGATTGAAGTGTGGAACGAGCCCAACATTGACCGCGAGTGGCAGATCGGCCACATCAACCCGGCGGCGTACACGAAGCTCCTGTGCGCTTCCTACAACGCCATCAAGGCGGCCAACCCAGGTACCGCAGTTATCAGCGCCGCGCCGTCCCCCACCGGCTACTTCGGTGGTTGCGGCGGCAACGGATGCGACGACGCACCATGGATGGCGGGACTGCGCGACGCGGGCGCTGCTCAGTGCATGGACTACCTGGGAGCGCACCACAACGCCGGGGCCACTTCACCCTCTGCCCGCATCGGACACCCTGCCAACCCAGGAGATCCCCACCACTCGTGGTTCTTCCTGCCTCAGACGGAGTTATACTACAACACCTTCGGCGGAGCGCGTAAGCTGTTCTACACTGAAATGGGATACGCTTCGCAGCAGGGCGTACCTACGTTCTCCGATTGGTTCGCCTGGGCGCGCGGGACGGACAACGCCGAGCAAGCAGCCTGGCTGGCCGAAGCTGTCCAACTGAGCATCAACACCGGGATGGTGCGCTGTATCATCGTCTGGAACATAGACTTCGTGCGATACGGGGATGACCCACAGGACGGCTACGCCATCATCCGCCCGGATGGCGGTTGCCCGGCCTGCGACTCGCTCCACAACCTGCTGGGCACACGCTGAGGCGTATCCAGGCACAATCGCACGCTGTGCTAGACTGAGTTTCGTATCCCAGCATACCGTATCGAACAGACCGGGGGTTCGGCCACAGCCGAGCCCCCCAATTCTCTTTCAAAAAGGCGCCATTCTGAAACGCCATTCTGATGGCGCGCGCGCCTTTGCCCGCAAGGAGGTTACGATGAGTTTCTTAGGCAATCAGGGGCCAAGCCAGAAGCGCTTGTACATCGCCGTCGCTGCCTGGATCGTGCTCGTCATCGTCGGTGGTTTCTGCACCTGGTACGGGTTCTTCGGCCCCGGTGGCAAGACCGGTGAGCAGGCAACGGAGACCCCCGCCGCCGCTGACTCGAGCACCGCGCCTGAGACGGCGACGTCTGCCCCGGCGGATGCACCGGCAGAGACTAGCGCCCCTGGCGGGGACACCGAGGCAGGCGACGTCCAGCCCGTCCCCACGACTGCTGCCGCTGCCCCCGCCGCCCCGCCAGCCGAGGAAGCCTTTGGCTACGGCATCGCTGTCCACGGCGTCGTGGGCAACGCAGAATACACCATGGGGCAGGTTGAGAGCCTCGGCCTGGGTTGGGTCAAGCAGCAGGTGCGATGGGCCCACTTTGAGGGCAACCCAGGCCAAATGGACTGGAGCGGCTTCGACTGGGTCGTGGAGGAAGCCAACAAGCGGGGCATCAAGGTCATGTTCAGCGTGGTGGATGCCCCGCACTGGTCGCGCACGTACTTCGACGACAACGTAGAAGGTGCCCCCCCGGATGATTTGGCCCTCTTCGCCGATTTCCTGGGCCGGATGGTGGACCGCTACCAGGGACGCATCCACGCCATCGAAGTCTGGAACGAGCAGAACCTGGACCGCGAGTGGGACACGGCCGAGGGGGTCAGTCCCGAGCAATACGTCGAGATGTTGCGCCTGGCGTACCAGGCCATCAAGAGCCGCGACCCCAACATCATCGTCATCAGCGGCGCGCTCTCGCCCGTGGGCTCTTCGCACAGCGATGGAGATCGCGTCATCTGGATGGACGATTTTCTGTACTTCGACCGCATGGTCGCGGCAGGGTTCCTGAACTACTGCGATTGCGTGGGCGCGCATCACAACGGCTACAACATCCCCCCCAACGTCGCCACTGGAGATCCCTACCAGGACGCAAACGCGGAGTTCCGTGGCTTCTGGGACACGCCAGACGACCACGAATGGTCCTTCAAGACCACGTTGTGGGGCTATCACGAGCGCATCGCGGCCGCCGGGAGCGACAAGCCACTCTGTGTGACGGAGTTCGGCTGGGCATCGGCCGAGGGATTGGGTGGCCATCCGCCGGGGTTCGAGTTCGCGCTGGACAACACGCTGGAGGAACAGGCCCAGTGGATCGTAGAGGCCTTCCAGTTGATGCGCGAGTGGGGATTCGTGCGCATCGCGTTTCTCTGGAATCTGGACTACGGCCAGAAGGACGGCCTGGGGCCGACCGACCCCAACGCACCATACAGCCTGTTGGACTTCCAGGGCGTCGATCGCCCGGCCTACGGAGCCGTCGGCGCGATGGAGAAGCCCTGACGTGGCATGGCGCGTGACGGGCACGAGATGACGGATACGCCAATCGCCTCCGGGCAGCGCCGGCGGAGGGCCACGCTGGCACGCTTAGGCCCCGCACTTCTGATTCTCGGCCTCCTGGCCCTAGGTTTTGGGCTTTGGGGCTTGGGCTTTGGTGGTTTTCCCGTCCCATTACCGACACCCACCGCTCCTCCCACGCCCACGTCTTGGCCCCGCGCGCGGTTGGCCTCGCCTGAATACAGCCTGCAGGCATTTCTGTGGTGGCACGAAGAGGCAGCAATGCGGGATCTGGAGCTGATCCAGGACGCCGGTTTCACCTGGGTGAAGCAGCACGTGGCCTGGAGGGAGGTCGAGGGAATCGCCAAGGGCCACTACAACTGGTACTTCACCGACCGCATCGTCGCCGACGCCGAACAGCTTGGCCTCAAGGTGCTGTTTCGCCTGGATCGGGAACCGGTGTGGGCAGTCGCAGCCCGCGACACCAGCACCGACAACGGCCCTCCGGAAAACCCTCAGGACTTCGGCGATTTCTGTCACGCCCTGGCCGATCGATATCGCGGGCGCGTGCAGGCCTACCAGGTATGGAACGAGCCGAACCTGGCCCGCGAGTGGGGAGGATGGCCCCCCGACCCGGTCGAATACGTCGAACTGCTGCGCGCGTGTTACGTCGGCGTCAAGACGGCCGATCCGGACGCCCTGGTCATCTCGGCCGGCATGTCGCCCACGGGCAACGGCCTGCCGGACGCAATACCCGACATCGAGTACCTCGTGGGCATGTACGAGGCCGGCGCCGCCCCCTACTTCGACTTGCTGGGAGCGCACGCCCCGGGATTCCTGTATCCGCCTGAGATGTCACCCGACGAGGTCGCAGCCAAACACGACGGTCACCGCTTCTTCTGCTTCCGCCACGTCGAGGACGTGCGCGACGTCATGCTGGACTACGGCGATGGCGACAAGCAGGTGGCCGTGCTTGAGATGGGGTGGACCACCGACCCGGTACATCCCTCCTACGCCTGGTTCGCTGTCACGCCCGAGCAGCAGGCAGAATACATGGTGCGGGCCTACCGATACGCAAAGGAGAACTGGTCGCCATGGATCGGGCTCATGACGGCGCTCTCCATCGCCGACCCCTGGTGGACTGAGGAGGACGAGGAGTATTGGTGGGCCATCACCGAGCCGAGCTGGCCCGAGACCCGCGTGCGTCCGGCGTACGAAGCGCTGCGCGAGATGGAGAAGTGAGCGAATCGCAGATCCGGCCTGATCCCTTCGCACCTTACAAAGCTGATGGCACCACCGTGGAACGCGTGGTGCTGATTATACTGTTGGCGCTGGCGGTTTTCCTGCGCCTGTACAGGCTGTCCGACGTGCCGCCGGGCATTCACGACGACGAAGTCATCAACGCCCAAATCGCCGACGCATTGCGAGCCGGCGCACCGCTTTCTGTCTTCTACGAGGAAGGCGAAGGACGGGAGGGACTGTACCATCCCGTGCTCGTCGTCAGCCGGACGCTGACCGCGCGCGTGCCCCATTGGTACCGCCTGCCGTCGGTCGTGTGCAGCCTGTCCACCATCCTGCTCGTCTATTGGCTGTCCCGCCGTTGCTTCGGGCCGTGGACGGCGCTGGTCGCCACGGGTGGGTTGGCGCTCGCTTTCTGGTCCGTATTCCTGGGCCGGGAAGCCCTGCGGGTGGTGACCTTGCCGCCGCTGGCAACCGGCGCGGCGCTCGCGCTCTGGCGCGGTCTCGAACAACCCGCGCGCGGCAGGCGCGCCACCGCGTGGTTTGCGCTGGCAGGTCTGCTGCTCGGATTGACGCAGTACACGTACCTGGCTGCCCGCACGCTGCTGCTGTTCGTGCCGCTGTTCATCGCGTATCTGGCCGTCATCCACCGTCCCCGCTTATCCATGCATTGGCAGGGGCTGACCGTGCTAGTGCTCGTTGCGGCTATTGTCACCATCCCCCTGGCAACCTACGTGGGGAGGCACTGGGCACAACAGGAGCGGATCACGCGGTTGAGCGAGCCGCTGCAAGCACTGCTGGCCGGCGACCTGCGTCCCGTGATGGCCTCAAGCGCGCGCACGCTGGGTATGTTTGTCTGGCAGGGCGATCCACAGCCACACTACAACCTGCCGGGGCGGCCGGTCTTCGAGCCGTTGGGCGGCGCGTTGTTCGTCGGCGGCGTGCTGATCGCGCTGCTCAACCTGCGCGACCCGGCCAGTGCGTTCTGGCTGATCTGGACACTGGTGACGCTGGTGCCGGGCATGCTGACCCAGCCCGCTCCCCACTTCGTGCGCACGGCCGGCGCTCTGTCCACAGCCTTCGTGTTCCCGGGGCTGGCCGCGGATTGGATTCGGAGACGGTTGGCGACGACGGAGCGCATCGTCTTGGGTGCCACGCTGGCGGTCCTGGCGTGCGTCAATTTCGGTCTGACGCTCCGCGACTATTTCCACCGCTGGCCCAGCCTGGCCGAGGTGCGCAGCTTCCGCCACGCGGGCCTGGCCGAGGTCGCGCGCTACCTGGATAGCACACCGGACGCCACGCCGGCGGCAGCGTGCACCCCCTTCTTGAACGAGCAGCATTTCTTCTGGCGCACCGATCGCCAGGCATTGCCCTACCTGCTGAATCGAGACGACCTGGACGTGGGCTGGTACAACTGCGCGGAGGCACAATTGCTCCCCCATGGCGGGCAGATGAGCCGCTACCTGTTCGGGGGCGGCGGGGATTTCGCACCGTTCGTGCCGGCGGAATGGGCCGGGCAGGCCCAGGTCGAGCACGCGTTCCCCAACGACCACAACCGCCTGGTGCGCCTGGATGTGGCCGATGAACTGGAAACCTGGCTGACCCAAATGGCCCACCCAAGCGCCCCCCTACCGACCTTTGCGCAGACCATGCGGCTCCTGGGGTACCAGGTGGAGCCCAGCGCCCCTGCACCGGGTAATGAGCTCGACGTGCTCACGGCGTGGCAAGTGCTGACCACGCCCGCCAGCGATCTGGCGATATTCCTGCACCTGCTCGACGGCGAGGGACAGCTCGTTGCGCAGAACGACGCGCTTGAGGCGCTTTCGGATACGCTCCATCCGCACGACGTGTTCATACAACGACACACCATCCCGCTGCCGCCCGGCCTGCCCCCAGGCAGCTACCGGCTGGCAACCGGCCTGTACGTGCGCGGTGGGGAGCGCCTATCGCTCGATTCCAGTGCAGGCGACGTCTTGACGCTTCAGACAGTAGAGATTAGCACGGTAGAGACTAGCAATGATCGTGATTGACGGTTCCCACGGCGAAGGCGGCGGACAAGTGCTGCGCACCGCGCTGACACTGGCGGTCCTCACCGGTCAACCGGCGCGCATCGAACGCATCCGCGCCGGGCGGAGCAAGCCAGGCCTCCAGCCCCAACACCTGACGGCCGTGCGTGCGGCCGCTTCCGTCTGCCAGGCACACGTGGAGGGGGACACGCTGGGCTCCCAGGCGCTCACCTTCGCCCCCGGTGGCCCACCGCGTCCCGGCCGGTACACCTTCGACGTGACCGAGGAGGCCCGGCGAGGCAGCGCCGGGGCAGTCAGCCTCGTGCTTCAGACCGTGCTGCTGCCGCTGGCATTGGCGGATGGGGAATCACACCTGACGCTGCGCGGCGGAACGCACGTGCCCTGGGCTCCACCGGTGTCCTACCTGGAGCACGCCTTCCTGCCTGTGCTGGCGCGGATGGGGGTCCAGGCACAGGTGGAACTGGCGCGCTGGGGCTTCTATCCGGCAGGCGGCGGAGAAGTGCGGGTGCGAATCGGAGGACAGGCCGGGTCGTTGCGCCCCATTTCGTTGGACACGCGCGGGCAGCCGCAGCGGGTCTGGGGCGTGGCGGCAGTGACGAATCTCCCGGCCCACATTCCCCAACGCATGTCGGCCCGCGCCCGCAACGTGCTGGCAGAAGCACGTCTTGAGGCCGATATCGAGCCGCGCCGGCTGCGCGGGGCCGGCCCTGGGGCAGGCATATTCCTGTTTGCCGCGTACGCGCCCTCGCCGGGCGGCGCGACCGTCACCGCCGGCTTCAGCGCCTACGGGCGCAAGGGCCTGCCGGCCGAGCGCGTGGCCGAGGCAGCTTGCACGGACCTGCTGGCCCACCATCGCACGGGTGCCCCGGTTGATCCGCACCTGGCCGACCAACTGGTGCTCCCAATGGCCCTGGCGCAAGGGAAATCCCGGGCAGTCACCTCGGAGATATCCCGGCACCTGGAGACCAACGTGTGGGTCACCAGGCAATTCCTGGTCCGCGAGTTGCGCATCGAACGACAACCAGATGGGCAGGCTTTGCTGGCTACAAAGGAACAGACTAATGATTGAGATCGTTTTCCTGGGTACTTCCGCGTCGGCCCCATCCGTCCACCGTGGCCTGTCGGCGCAGATCGTCCTATACAAAGACCATCGCTTCCTGGTGGACTGTGGCGAGGGAACTCAGCGGCAGATCCTGCGCAGCGGCCTGGGCTTCAAGCGGCTCAACCGGATCCTGCTGACCCACGGCCATCTCGACCATATGCTCGGCCTCGGGGGCCTGGTCTCGACCTTCGCCCGCTGGGAAGCAATCGAGCATCTCGAGATCTACGGCGGCAGTTGGGCGCTCGAGCGCGTGTACGATCTGATCTACGGCGTCGTGCTGCGAGGTGCCGAGCCGCAGATCAAGATCGACCTCATTGAGGTACGTCCCGGCGTCATTCTGGAGGACGACACATTTGAAGTCAGGGCGTTCCCGGTTTCCCACCGCGGCCCCTCTCTGGGCTATCTGTTCTGCGAGAAACCGCGCCGTCCGTTCCTCAACGAGAAGGCAGAGGCGCTGGGCGTACCGCAAGGCCCAGAGCGACGACAGTTGGTGGCTGGCAATCCGGTGACGCTGTCCGACGGGCGCGTGATCGACCCCGACGACGTACTCGGGCCACCCAGGCCGGGCGCGTGCCTGGCCCACGTGGGCGACGCAGGCCGGACCGACAACCTGGTCGCATCCGTGCGCCACGCCGATATGTTGGTCATCGAGGCCACGTACCTGCGCCGCGAGGCGGATATGGCGCGCCGCTTCGCGCATCTGACGGCCGCGCAGGCAGCGCGACTGGCCCGTGACGCCGACGTGCACCGGCTCGTGCTGACCCACATCTCTCGCCGCTATCGCGAGGCCGAGATCGCGGATGAGGCCCGCGCGATCTTCCCTGCCACGGTCGTCGCCCGGGATCTCGACCACTTCCGCATACTTCGCCGGGGCGTCGAGCGCGATGCACGGGAAGCATCGGGCAACACCTAGCCTGGGCAGGGCTAGAGTAACCTCTCAACGCAGAGAGATGCAAAGCATTGTTCTTTTTCCATCTCTGCGTCTCTCTGCCTCTGCGACTCTGCGTTGGAATCCTCGCTCATTGTGCAAGGATTCTCGCCGGCAATGTATCCCTGCGAGAACTTGCAGGAAGCCAGTCGGCAGGTTATAATCGTCTCAAACGCTAAGAGGAGTCTATGCCAGCGCACCGTAGGGCCAACATCAGGGAATTGACTTCAGCCGCATACGAATTGGACTCGGGCGTCGTCCAGGGACACCTGCACCAGGACGAGGAAGATGGTCAGTGGATGGTCGATGACGCCCGGTTGGACGAATGGCTGGCCAGGTACGCGGGCCAGGAAATCGCACTCATCGTCGCATCGTTTGATGACGAACGTCCTGTTCCGCGCAGGATCTGCCATACCTGTGGAGATGAATACGTCGGTATTGAGTGCCCGCGCTGCCGCGGGGCGCGTATCCGCCTGCGGGGCCACTAGGCCAGCACACCCATCATCGGCAATGACCCAGCAGAAGCAAATGGGCACGATAGCAGCCTTCTGCATCATACTACTTACACCGCACAGGTGCAGGCCCACGAGGGATGCCAACGACAGGCATCCCTCGTTTCTACTCTGCACCTGGCAGACGGCATGGATCAGCACGAGCGTGACCAAGACAGAGCGCTCCGGAAGCCGCGCACACTGCCGCGCGGCTTCTGGGTTCACGCGAGCGTGCCTTGGCTGCTCGATATAATCCCTCAATGTGATCCAAGGAGCTAAGCGATGAAACGACTTCTTTCAGGTAACGAGGCCATCGCGCTGGGCGCGTGGGAGGCAGGCGTCAGATATGCCGCCGCCTATCCGGGCACACCCAGCACAGAGATCATGCCCGCATTGGCTCAGTACGCCGGTGTACGGGCAGAATGGGCCTCCAACGAGAAGGTAGCGCTGGACGCCGCCGTTGGGGCATCCTTCGCCGGGGCACGCGCCCTGGCGGCGATGAAGCACGTCGGCGTCAACGTCGCCTCCGACAGTCTCATGACCCTCTCCTATACCGGCGTAGGGGCAGGGCTGGTGCTCGTGAGCGCCGACGACCCCGGCGCGTTCAGTTCCCAGAACGAGCAAGACAACCGCCACTACGCCCGCTTCGGCAAGTTCCCCTGCCTGGAGCCGGCCGACAGCCAGGAGGCGAAGGACTTCACCGCCCTCGCCTTCGAGCTGAGCGAGGAGTTCGACACGCCGGTGATGCTCCGCTCGACGACACGCCTCTCTCACTCCAAGAGCGCCGTCGAGGTGGACATGCCCGCCGGGCCACAGGAGCACGGTCCCCTGCCTCCATTCGAGCGCAAGCCAGGCAAGTACGTGATGATCCCCGCCCACGCCCGGCTGCGCCACCCGCCGGTCGAGGCGCGCTTGCAAGCGCTGGCCGAGTACGCCGAGACCACCCCGCTCAACCGCGTCGCGTGGGGCGACAAGCGCATCGGCGTCGTCAGCGACGGCGTGGCCTACCAGTACGCCCGCGAGGTCTTCGACGGCTTCTCGTTCCTCAAGTTGGGTTTGGTCTACCCGCTTCCGGCAAACCTGCTGCGCGACTTCGCCGCCGAAGTCGAGACGCTGGTCGTCGTCGAAGAGCTGGACCCCTTCGTTGAGGAGCAGGTCCGCGCCCTGGGATTCGACGTCATCGGCAAAGCGTTCTTCCCCGCCACAGGCGAACTGACGCTGGCACGGGTCCGCGACGGGGCGCGGGCCGCCGGCCTGCCCATCCGCGAACCCGACCCCAAGGCCGTGGCCGGCGCAAACACAGATCTCCAGACGCCGCCTGCACTGGAGATTCCACGCCGTCCGCCCGCGCTGTGCCCCGGCTGCCCGCACCGCTCCGTGTACTTCAACCTGCGGAAGCTCAAGAAGCTGGTCGCGGGCGATATCGGCTGCTATGCCATCGGCGTGCTCCCGCCGTTCCAGGAGATGGACATGCTGATCTCGATGGGCGCCAGCATCGGCATGGCCCACGGGGCCAGGCAGGCGGGCTGCCCCGAACAGGTCGTCGCCACCATCGGTGATTCCACGTTCTTCCACTCCGGACTCCCGGAATTGGCGAGCGCGATCTACAACCGGGGGACGGCCTGCACGATGATCCTGGACAACGGCACGACCGCCATGACAGGCGGGCAGGAAAACCCCGCCACCGGCATCACGCTGCAGGGCGAGACCACGCAGGCGATTGACATCGAATCTGTGGTGCGCGCTATGGGCGTCGAGGATGTGTGGGTCGTGGACGCGCTGGACGTCAAGGGCGTCGAGCAGGCGATCCGGGAGGCCACGGCCATCGAGGACCGGCCTACCGTCATCGTCGTCAACGGAGCCTGCGTCTTCACCCCCCAATTCCGGCGCCGCCCGGTCGTCGCGGTTGACCCCGAGGTGTGCAACGGCTGTGGCTTCTGCTTCCGCGTCGGCTGCCCGGCCATTCTCAAGTCGGAGGAAATCGGGGAGAAGACAAAGCGGCCCAAGGCGAAGATCGATCCGCTCCTGTGCACCGGCTGCACCGTCTGCCTGCAGGTGTGTCCCCGCCAGGCGATCCATCAGACCACGGGAGAGGAGGCGTGAGATGAGACAAGCGATCAACTTCCTGTTCGTCGGTGTGGGCGGCCAGGGCATCCTGACCGCATCCGACATCGCCGCCGAGGTGGGCTTGCAGGCCGGGTATGACGCCAAGAAGTCGGAGGTGCACGGTTTCTCCCAACGCGGCGGCGTGGTGGAAAGCCACGTCCGCTGGGGAGACGAGGTCGCCGCCCCACTGGCCGAAAAGGGCAGCGTGGACTTCCTCGTGGCCACCGAGTTGCTGGAGGCAGCCCGCTGGATCGATTGGCTCCGCCCCGGTGGCGCAGCATTCGTCAACCTCCAGCACATCGCCCCGATGTCGGTCACGGTGGGTGGAGCCGTCTACCCGCCCGACGAGGATATACTGGCCGCCGTGCGCGCGCGCACGGACGACGTCATGATGGTCGGCGGTCTCGCCATCGCCGAGCGGCTGGGCAACACCCGGCTGGCCAACACGGTCCTTCTGGGCGCGCTGTCCACGCGACTGGACGTAACGCCGGAGACGTGGCTCTCCGTCATCAAGCGCCGCGTCCCGTCGAAGTACACCGAGCTGAACCGGGAGGCTTTCTGGGAAGGGCGACACGCCGTGGGAGATAGCTGAGCGGCTGAACCCAGTTTCTCACCTGCTTTCAAGATCGTGACGCGTCAGAGCGGGCCACAGCGGGCGGCTGCGGCGGGGCGTGATCGTCTGCGCCAGTCCCATTCCCGCCACAGTGCCGAACGCGGCCGCGTACAGCAGTAGGAACGGGATCATCCCATAACGACCCGTGACGAAGGCCAGGACCGCGGTGACCAGCGCGTAGAGGGCCAACACGATCTCGCCGATGGTGCTGCCGTCCGCCTGGAGCCGGTAGTGGCTATCGGCCCACCGGCCGGCCTTGCCCTCGAGCCGGAACTTGGGCGTGCGGGCGAAGGTGCCCCCCCAGCGGGTGAGGCCGCGCCACACGGCCTGCATGTTGCACCAGGCGATACCGATCCCCATCAGCGCCAGCAGCGGCAAGGCCCTCAGCCGCCGCAACCAGTCGGGGTACAGGCGCTGTTCGGAGATGGCATAGACCAGCGGCGGCCCCAGGCACATCAGCCCCAGCCCTCCCAGCGAGAAGAGCGCGGAGTCGGGCATGAACAGCATGGGCAATGAAAGCAGCAAGAGCACGACCATCAGCGCGTGCGCCAGGTAGCTGCTCAGGTGCACCAGCGCCATCACCTTCTGCCCCCACCCCAAGCGCCCACTGCGGAGGATCGGCCCGGCCAGCTTGCGCAGCGCCTGCACAGACCCCTGAGCCCAGCGAGATTGCTGGCGCTTGAAAGCCGCGATCTGGGGAGGCACCTCGGCCGGCGCGTTTACCTCCGGCAGATAGAGGCACTCCCAACCGGCCAACTGGGCCCGGTAGCTCAAATCCAGATCCTCACACAGGGTGTCGGCCTGCCATCCATGGGCATCCTCAATGCTTGTCCGGCGCCACACGCCGCCCGAGCCGTTGAAGCTCATCAGCAACCCCGAGCGATGCCGTGCCGTCTGCTCGACGACGAAATGGCCGTCGAGTGCCAGCGCCTGGGCGCGCGTCAGGGGCGAATAGCCGCCATTGAGGTACGACCAACGTGTCTGGATCATGGCCAACCGGGGCCGCGCCAGGAAGTGCGGCACCGTCCGGAGCAGGAAGTCAGGGTAGGGACAGAAATCTGCATCGAAGATGGCGACGTACTCGCCGCTGACCTGAGCCAGGCCCCGCGCCAACGCGCCCGCCTTGAAGCCATCGCGGTCGGACCGGCGCAGGACCGCGATATCGAGCCCGCGCTCGCGATGGAGCGCCGCCCGCGCGCGAGCCAGGCGGGTCGTCTCGTCGGTCGAGTCGTCCAGGATCTGAATCTGCAGGCGGTCCTGCGGGTAGTCCAGCGCGGCCACGCGGTCTATGACCCGCTCGACGACGTGCAGCTCGTTGTACAGAGGCACCTGGACGGTGACCGGCGGCAGGGCAGAGCGGTCCACGCGCGCCATCGGAATGGCGCCTTCTGAACCCGAATGGTGCGCCATTGGAATGGTGCCGTCCGAAGCACAGTGGTGCGCCATCGGACTAGCGCCATCCGAATAGCGATGACGCAGATAGAGGAAGGCGAGGACGAGGGAATTCAGCCCGTAGATCGCCAGCCAGAGCGCAATCAGGGCCTGGACGTAGGCCAGGAACGTCACTTCAGCCCCAGCAGCTCGTATGCCGTGATAGGCTCGTTGAACCCCTTCACCTCTATGGGTGGGAGGCGCCGGGCGTTGACGTAGTCCCCGACTCGCTCGTAGGCCGTGGGCGAGAGCAACACCTGCCCCGGGGCGGCGGCGCTCTGCAGACGGCTGGCGAGATTCACGCTCGAGCCGATGGCGGTGTAGTTCATCTGCTTCGAGGTGCCGATGTAGCCCACCACCGCGTCGCCCACGTTCAGTCCCACCCCGTAGTTCAGGTGGTAGCCCTCAGGCATGCGCGTGTGGAGCCGGGCAACGCCTTCCTGAATCCTGAGCGCCACCCGCACCGCCCGCAGGGTGTGATCCTCCTGCCGAAGTGGCGCGTTGAACAGAGCGACGACACAATCGCCCAAGATCTTGTCGAGCGTCCCCTCCTCGTCCAAGACCGCGATGGCGCCGACGTCCAGATAACGATTGAGCACCTCAACCAGCGTCTCAGGGTCGTGTTGGCGGCTGAAGTTAGTGAAGCCCCGGATGTCGGCAAACAGGCTGGTGATCTCTTGCCGCTGCCCCCCCAGTTTCAGCTCATCCGGATCGGGCGGCAGCCGCTCGATGACGGCTGGGGGGAGGAAACGCTGGAACATCCGGTAGCGCGACTCCAACCTGCGCTGCTCCGTGAGGTCATCCACCACGATGGCGACGCCCTGCATCTCATCTTCAGCGTCCTTGAGGGGAGAGAGACTGGTGCGCAGGATGACCTGGCCGCGCTCCGGGAGCGAGAGCTCCCGCTCAAACCCGACGACCGGCTCCCCCAACGCCCTGACTCGCTCCACCTGCGTCCCCAGTTCGCCCGCCAGCACCGGAACGGCATCGCAGAAGCGCGACCGGCCAATGGCCACCGAGGTCCGCAGTATGCGCTCGGCGGCCCGATTGAAGAGCGTGACCTGGTCCTGGACGTCGGTGGTGATGACGCCGCTGGTGATGGAAGCGAAGACGTTGTCCATCAGCGCCTTGGCGTTGGAGACGCTCTCGAACAGGCGGGCGTTCTCGATGGCGATGGCCGCCTGGCTGGCGAAAGTAGCGAGCAGATCCCGGTCTCGGTCCGTGAAGAGGCCGGTGAGAATCCGATTGTCCGCAAACACGACCCCGGTGACGTGGCCGCGGACGCGCAGGGGCACACACAGGATGGAGCGCAGGTTATAGCCGATGACGCTCTCCTGCGACTTGAACCGCGGGTCCATCTGCGCGTTCGTCGTGACGATGGGCTCGCCGGTGGTGGCCACCTGATTGACGATGCTGCGGCTGATCTCAAAAGCCGACGAACCGATCGTCTCGCGGTCCACGTTGCGAGCAGCCCGGAACGCCAATTCGCCCGTCTCCGGGTCCACGAGCATCAGGAAGGAACGCTCGGCCCCCGTCAGGCGGATGATCTCATCCATCACCTCGTTCAGGACCTCGGTCAGGTCCAGCGAGGAACCGATGACCTTGCTGATACTGGACAAGGCCTCCAGTTCATCCCGCTCAGACGCCTGGTCCGCCAGTTTCCGCTCCAGGTTGCCCAGCAGTTCCTGGAGCGCCACGACGTGTTGAGAGAGCTCCGCCGCCAGGGCGTCGGATCTGCGATAGCGCGCTGCAACCCGGGTGATGTTGATCAACCCCTCGCGGAGAGCGACAATATCGTCTTGGCCTGGCACTATGACGTTGGAAGATTGGTTCACCATCGCGACCTCACTGACGAAGTGGCGCTATTATACCGCATGTTGTCTGGGGTAGCAAAACGCGGCCGGGTCGAGCATGGTGCGGAGGGGACGGGCAGGAGGAGAAACCAGAAGACCTGGCTTGCGGGTCAGGCCACAGTTAGGCCCAGTTTCCGCAGTGGTCAGCGCGGTTGTGGGGGCATCTGCGAGAACAAGAGCATGAGCACGTCGGATGGGAAGAGGGTAATCGACTTGCGCCTGCCGATCTCTTGCCCCCACACATACGTTCCCGTTGCGCGAAGCGGGACGTGCCCAATCGGGCACCGCAAGGTGTGGGACCTGGCGCCGGGTGGGCCGCAACCCTTCTGTCTGGAGCGGTATCACGCGATTCTGGCGCGCAAGCGATCCCGCCCAAATGAGCGAGATCGCTTGCGCCACATCTAGCCCACCTGCCAGATATCCTACTCAACCATGGTCGTCAATTGCGCCCTGCTGCTGACGTCCGTCTCAGGCACAAGACGCGCGGTCAGCTACTCGCGCAACACCAGGGGCAGATACACATATGCAATCGCAGCAGGATCAAAGGTCGGAGTGAAATACAGCCCCTTATTGGTGACCTGCGCCACGTTGCCGGCACCGTCCACTACCTGAACGAAATACCGCGAATCGGTGTCGCCAGCGAAGCTTCCTGTCCACTTGTGCAGGTCGGCATCGAAACTCAGATCCACACTGTTCCAGTTCCCGTCCCCCCGCGTGTACGTCGCCACGGCACGCTGCACGCCAGCAGGATCAACCGCGCCTACCTTGAGGTTCACTCGCTCTGTGAAGCGATTGTAGAGCCCACCCACGACGGTCACCGTCGGCGGAGACTGGTCAGTGCTCAGGCTGTAGTATAGGTCTAGATCCATTGCGCTGTATAGCCGCGCCCGTTGTCCAGACGGGTCATACTGCCCCATCTGAGCCACCACGGTGGTCCCTCCACCCTGCTCTTGGAGACCCACCGGCACCAGGGGATACCAGCCTGGTTTATCGAACGCTACCTCGGTCGTCTGGGTCAGGTAGTCATTGACCGGCGACGCGACGACTGGATCGAAATCGCTCAGAGTCTCAAATTGCCCTGCCCAGAACAGCACAGACCGTGCTGGCCAGCCGGCAGCGGTCACATCTGCGTACAACAGAGGCTGTGCCGGTTGACCGGCCACAGCATGGAGGTGCCCATCGAGCAGATAGTACGTCCCGTCGCTAGTCACAGTCTCGCTCATGATGTCGCCAGGACCCAACGCGCCAAGAAGCTGGATATTCACTGTGCCCGAGACGACGGCATCATCACCAAAAGCACCCGGAAGCCCCGACATGACGTCCACGCTGGGAAATGGATCATCCGTTGGGCCCAGAGCACTGCCAGTGCTCAGATTGTACATCGGCAGCCCGTAGAAGGTTGACTCCTCCAATATCTTCTCATCGTAGCCGTTGAAACTCTGATCTTCCTGGTAGTAGCGGCGCTTCGCAGTGGCGAGAGCCTGCCCCATACTGGCGCTTTCACCCTGAGCTAACTCACTTGTGTAGAGCCGCATCAACTTCTCGGAGAGGCCGACACCGCCTCGCAACCCCCATCCGTAGCCCGTGTTCGCCACGTAGTTGGCCTTCTTCTGAGCGAATGCTTGGGCCAGGTCCAGCGGGCCGACATCGTTGTCCGGCGGCACGTTCAGGCCGCTGTGGCAACCCAGCGTGTAGATGAGTCCTCGCTCCAGGTCCGAGGAAGCCGCAGCGATATCGCCAGCATCGATATGCTGTCCCCAGCTAGGCGCACCTTCCTGGTGATGGTTCGCATGACCGTTGATGGAGTGAACCTTGAAAGGGGGATCGGCGTTCAACTGCCTGGCTTGGAACTCGCCAAGCGCCCAACCATCGCCAATCAAGGTGCAGTCCACGTTGTCTGCGCCTAGATCAGCCTGCCAGTCCGTGCAGTTGCCGCTGGCGGTATCTTGGACGAAATCGTAGCCCGTCACCAGCACTTTGCCCAGAGCGAGATCGGCATCGGCCAGGAAAGCATCGATGATAGCGCCAATTTCGTCCGGCGTCTCGATCAAGCGACCGACAGCCAGATCCGGAATGTACAGTTCCCGTCCCTGGAACGAGGTGGGCTCGCGGTCGGCGTAGTAGTCGTCGCTGAGGAAATAGTTGGCCCGCAGCGCAGCGCCGGTCGAATGATCGTTGTCCACGCTGGCGTAGTCCCGCTCCAGATAATCGCTGCGGGGCGTATTGTCCGGGACGCGCCGGAAGGGCAGCAGGCGGTCATCGCCGACGAGAACGATGTGTTCCACGCTATCATGCTGTTGTAGATAAGTCATAATCACGCCGCGAATAGCTGCAGCGACATGGTTGCCGTTGTCCACGTCGGTGAGGTCCGAGGTCCAGGCCGCATAGACAGCGCTGACAGTGGCGTTGTTATCCAGGCGGATGACCTCGCCATCCACATCGTCGTGGACAGCCAACGCATCCAGCTTGCCCATCAACTGGCCCGCAGCCGCCTCTCCGTAGATGGCAGCGACGCGGGCGCGGTTGACCAAGATGATGGTACGTACGTCCGAGGGAGGCGGCGTAGGGCTGGGGGTGACCGTCGGCGGTGGCGTAGGCGTGGGGGTCGGGGGGGGAGGGCTGCCAGCGCTGATCCTCATGGAGTACTCCGTGCCGATGCCCAGTTTCGTCGGATCGTACTGACGCATCCTGACGTAGTACGTGCCCCCGCTGCTGAACGTGTAGTGGATGCGCGAGTCGGTGCCAGACCCGTAATCATCGTTGAAAGCCAACTGATGCCCCGACGCATCGTACAGCTCGATGAACGTATCGGCTTCGGGCCCGAGGTCCGTCGTCTCAATCACGTAGGAGCCCACGCCGGCATTGAAAGAGACCCAATCCACATCGCCGGCCGGACAGGTACTGTGCGCCTGCGTGCTGCCGTCCGCGGCGATGGGGCGCGCTGCGTCCTGCATGTCGTCCGGCTCCCACGCGTCGGAGGCACACTCACCCTCGAAAACGTGAAGATCGTAATACGTGTCAGGCCCTGCTACCCCAGAATCATAGTCGGTCATCTGCAGGGCGTAGGTGCCCCCCGCCGGAGCCTGCCACGCGATGCGGGATCCGCTGCCCGGCCCGCCGTCGTCGTCACAAGCCAACTGCGTGACGCCGCTCGCGTCGTACAGACACAGGCGCGTGTCCGCGGCTGCACCCAGGTTGAACGTCTCCATCGAGTAGGTCACGCCCGCGGTAGCGACGAAACGGGCCCAGTCGACGTCGCCCGCAGGGCAGACGTTGTGCGTCTGGACCTCACCGCCGACGGTCAGCGCTTTAGCCATTGCCGCTGTGTCGTCCTCCTCGTAGTCGTCTGGCGCGCACGCGTTCGTGCACACCACTTTGAGCTTGTAGTCCGTGCCGGCCCCAAACACACCCGGATCCAGGTTCTCGGCCTTGACGTACACCGACCCGCTGGTCTGCGCCTCATACTGGATGCGCTGCCCTCCCCCAAATGAGGGCGGATCGGAACAGGCGAGGTACAGACCCAATTGAACGTCGGCGTCGGGGCCCACGTTGGTCGCGGAGATGACGTAGGTCGAACCGGCCACCGCTAGAAACGCGGCCCAGTCTGCGTCTCCCTGCTGACAGAAGGATTGCGTCTGCGCAGCCTCGTTCACGATGATATCGCTGGCGGCAGCACAGGCATTGTTGGGTTCGTGGTAACCGTGGCAGGTATTCTGGGCAGTCACACTCAGGCGATACGCAGTGTCGGGGCCGTAGTCGGCCAGGACGTGCTCAACCTTGACATAGTAGGTGCCGTCGGCTGGTGCAGTAAACGTGAATTCAGCCCCACCGCCAAAGCTAGGCGGGCTGCTGCACGTGGCGTGCAACTCGGCCACCAGATCCGCGTCCGCCCCGTCGGCGATGGCCCGCACCCGATAGCTGACGCCGCCGGTGGCTTCAAACTTGACCCAGTCCTTGTCTGGCGCGGTACACAGGTTGTGCTGTTGCTCCGTCCCATCGGTCGGGATGGTGTTCGCCTGGCTACACAGGTCATCGTCCTCGTACGAATCGGGGCTGCAGGTGCTGCCCACCGGGATGCTGACCGGCCCGGTCAGGTTGTTCGTCTCGTTGGACTCGGCGACGTCGTCGTTCCGATCCACCCAGGCGTAGACGGTGTGGATCCCGGCCGCAGCAAACGTATTACCAGTGCGCGCATATGTGAACGAGGCCCCGGGGTTGAGCGTGAGGCCCCAATAGGGGTGCGCCGTGTCGGGCGTGGTGTCGGTCGGCGGCTCATCCACCGGATCCACGTACAGGTGGACGTAAAAGCCCGAAGCGGCCGCATCCCCCTGATTCTTAACCGTCACGGTGATGTCTGTGCTCTCCCCCACGCGGGGGTTGGGAGGGCTGAAGGTGATGCTCTCCACAACCAAGTCGGGGTCCGCAAGCGGGGAATCAGGACCCCTTACAGGAACCGGAGTTGACATCGCCGTCGGGGTTACGTGCGGAAGAGCCGCGGCAGTCACCAAAGCATTAGAACGCAAGACAGATGCAAGGGTCAGCGTCAAACCGATCAGGAGAATGGCTATGAGAACAAACCGCTTCATCGTGGAACCTCCTATCAGCAGGGACGGGCACTCGCGGCACCCGTCCCCGATCGTAAATTGCAAGATGAGCTTACTCATTCCTCAAGACGCTTGGCAAGTACGCGCGTTGGACGGTGGGTGTAGGTGCGATGAAATAGAAGGGTTGAGACACACTGCTCATCTGCCCTGTAGCGCCAACCACCTCGAGTATGATGACCATCGGCACGTCGTTGTCCTTATCCACGCCAAGATCATCCACGATGCCGGCCGGATAAGTGATGCTGCGCCCGGTACCGATGACTGTCCCCGTCGTCTCCAGCTTCCACGTATAGGTGTACGGCCCCTGGCCCAGGACAAAGTCCAGGTTGTCGCCGTAGCCCAGCGCCGAAAGAGGCTGGCTGGCGTCGGCAGCGGTGAGCGTGATGACCTGGCCAGGCGTCACCTCTGGGGTTTCCCCTGTGACGGAGGTGATGGCTGCCAGAGGAGGCAGGCTGCTCGCCGCAGCAGGGACGAAAGCCGTGGATTCCACACTGGCACCGGACTCGGTATCCGTCATATCTATGTCGAGGACGTAGACAGGGGTAAGCGATGACTGGTCCGTGCCCATCGGCTGCTCATAGTAGCCGACGGTCGAGCGCGTCACGGACACCGCGTCAGCCCGGAACGGCGTCGGCGCTAGATTCAGCACATCGCCCAACTGCCCGTACAGCGAAATCATCTGGGTAGGCGTCAAGATGTGGACCGTATCTAGCACACCCACATCGTCCACCGCCCGCCAGCCGCCCGTCGCCCCGATGACCTCGCCGGCGTTGCTGACGTAGACCTTGAGCCGAGCGCCGGGTCCCTGGACCGACAGGGCGACCGGATCACCGCCGGACGGGGTATAGGTGATGTGCCGGGAGTAGATAACCTGCTGAGCCGTCGCTAGGGTGGATGAGATCGTCTCCTGTACGTCTGTAATGGACTCCGACACCCCGAGCACGCTCATCGTGGTCGAAAGCACCTCAGACATTTCGGCGGAAGTCAGGGTGTCGCTGACGACCTCGTAGAATTCCGCGTCGGCGGGCATCAAGTCGTTCGTGGTGAGGAAGGTATCGGCGATATCCCGCGCGTCCTGGGGGGATAGTGGAGACAAGGCCAGGGTAGTCGTGTCCGTCGGCACCGTCCACAACTGATCCAGGTCGATGAAGTCGTACATGCCTTGTTGATCCACGGTAAGGTCCAGCGAGCCCTCGGTGATGCGATGAAGCGGTGCCTCATCATCCAACGAGGCAGGGGCACCTGGACTGAAGCCAAAGGCCGAGGCTAGTTGATCCAGGTCTTCCTCTCCGGGTGCCGCGGCAATCACGTTCAGGATTGGCATCTCATAGTTCAGGTCGGCCGGATCCACCATCAATGCCTGCTCGCTGCCGGCAGTGTGATCCCACCACCAATAGTACCAGTCAGGGCTATCGCCGCAGCCAAAGCGTCCCCAGCGATCCCGGAAGTGACAGCAGTCGTCGGCGAGGACACGGGCAGTCACTCTACGATGAGGTTGCGTCCGATCTGTCGCCTTGAACCAAGCTTGTGGAATCGTGTATCCCCATCGGATGTATCGGCCCAACCACCAGCCGAACCAGCCCCCACGGGTGGAGTAGGAGTTCGTCTTGAAACCCAGAATCAGGTGTAGCCCATCCATAGCGCGGGCCCAGTATCTGCGGCTGTTGTCGTGCAAGATCTCGCATCCCTTCATCGCAACCCACTCGGCATCCCCCTCGCCCCAAGATCGATACGCATCGCCTGGAAGCAAATAAGGATCATCGTGATTGCGGCCACCAACTCCGAACACAGGACCGTTCAACCGTCGCCAGTATGTCCAATCCCACGCAACGCCACCATGCCCATGAAAGAAAACCAGGTCAACGCGGTCCAGGTACCGATGTTCCGTCCCTCCCCTAGAATAGCGCTTGAAATCCTCTTCCCATGCCCAGCGATTGCCATAAATGAAGCTTCTGGTCCATCCTCCCCTGCCCAGCATATGGTATAGTTCACGGGCACTGTCATCGCTGGAAGGGAGGTTTCCGCGACCGCCATAGTCATGCACGTACTCCACGCCCACCTCCCACCGTCCATCATCGCCATAGCCGGCCGGCGACACCGTCTCGGTCCTCGGAGGCGGTTCGTCAGCCAGGACCATCGTGACAGTCAGCCCCAATATCACCGGCAACGCCAAGGCAAGTAGTGTCCACTTGATCGTCTTTCCCTTCATCGTCTGAGCCTCCCTAATCTATGCTTAAGAGTGCTGCAACCGCTGAGCCAATCAAGCGTCGCTCATTCACACCTCCTTCGCCAATTCTGCACCGGGAACACTCCCTATCTCATCAAATGCCCAGGAAGGCGTTTTTCGCATATCAGGTATAGTAGACTCGGCGCCCTCTTTCAGGCAGTCGCGCGTCACCAGCCCACTTTCTCATCTCAGGACGAGCGGCAGATACACCTGCCACCCCGTCCACACCTCGACCGCCAATGGCCGGGCCTCTCTCCCGTCGTCGTCCTCGGCGTGGATCACCACCCGATAGACACCCACCTCATTGAACCCGGTGTACGTCGCCCCATACCAGTCACCGCCCTGATCCAGCAGCACGATGGTCGGCAGCATCTCCCGGACCAGCTCATCATCCG
>CAZYSK010000033.1:0-57667 GCA_964649415.1 uncultured Anaerolineales bacterium | reverse complement strand
GCTTCGCCGAGGATCACAAGTGCGACGAGAAAGACTCCTTCTACATCGCCGAACGGACCCGTACTCGCCGCCCAGACGTGGCTTGGTCGCCGCCAGACTGCTTGCCCTTACGCTTCTACACCCGCCTGCGCTTCCACATCGTCCAGAACCTGGCCCGCGAGAAGTGCTACTTCTCCGCCTTCCTCTTCCTCAAAGCCAGTTCCTACCGCTGCATCAAGCCCTTCTCGGACGTGTTTGGCGTCACCAGCCGCCTCGTCCTCACTCAACAACCCTCTCTGGATGATTTGGCCGATCTGCCTGTCGAAGACTTGGCCTCCCATCTGTGCCAGCTCAGTGGAAATCACCTCCCACACTCACTCGACAACGCACGCAAGCTCCGGCGGGTGGCCCAAGACAGTTTCCCCCTCCACGAATCCCTCGTCCTACCCGTCCAGCGCATCCTCGATCTCACCCTCGATCACATCCGCTTCCTCGAAGCCCAACTCGAGCAGGTTGACCACTGGATCGCCGCCGAACTCGAACACTATCCCGTCATCGCTCAGCTAGCTACTATCCCCGGCGTCGGCCCTGTCTTCTCTAGTGGCCTCGGCGCCGAAATCGGCGGTGTCCAACGTTTCCTCCAGGGTCACAAGTGGGACAAGAAGCGCAAACGCTATCGCCCGCGCAACCTCCGTGACGCCGAAGATGCCGTAGCCAAGATCGCCGGCCTGTGGTGGCCCCGCGCCGACTCGGGCGACTTTGAGGCTCAAGACCGCCACATGGCCAAGTCCGGCAATCGTTACTTGCGCTACTACCTCATCCAGGCGGCCAACCTGATGCGCCTGAACATCCCTGAATACGCCGCGTTCTATGCGCGCAAGTACAAGGAAGCTTCCAAACACCATCACAAGCGGGCTCTGGTCATGACTGCCCGCAAGAGCGTAGGCCTCGTCGTCGGGCTGCTACACCGCGACGAACCCTATCGCTCCAAGGAGGCGCGTCGAACCTAACCCTTCAACCGGCCTATGTTTTCTCCAGGATAGACCAGGTCACCTGGAGTGGGCTGCAACGCTTCTCGGCCGCTATAGGTTCCTACAGCCCCCATTCTCCGAAAAATCGACATGGGCAGGCCTGGCTAGATGCGTCTCTGTTTCGGTTGCTAAGGTTCGTTTTCCACCCTAAATCCGGGTTTGACTTTTACCGCACTCTTTCCCAAACGCTAAGGGTATGGCCGCCTATTAGGGTATCACATAGGATACAACACCCTACCCAAAGATGGGATGCGCCTGGAGGGCACGAAGAGCGCACGGTATGCGCACGATCAGAGGAACCTGCGAGGGCAATAGAGGCGGCAAAGGAGGCCGCCGTGGCGGGCAGGACACCAGGCCAAGCCGCGAGGCAACGGACATGGCGCGCCGCAGCGAGGGCGCCAGTGCCCGCCCCGCGATTCGGACTTACGTGGCCTTGGCGATCGTGCCGCAGTAGAGACACTCGGCCGTGTGAGGATCGTGCCACTCGACCTCATCGGGGACGAGAGGCGCTCCACAGCCACGGCAACGAGACGGCAGGCTTCCGCACTCTGACACGGAAAACGCGGTCTGCGTCGCCCCACGTTTTCGTGCCTCTTCCAGCGACAGCCCCACCCCGTTGAGCAATCGGTCCGCCTCCTGTTGGAGCCGGTCGGCCTGGGCATCGTAGCCCTTTTCTCGCAGCGCAGACGTCATCTTGGACACAAGCGCAGGCACGCGCTCGGCGTGATCGTTGGCCACAAACAGGCGCAGCGCCTGCTCAGCCTGTCCCAGCGCGGGCTCGATGTCCCCAGCAGCGAAATAGCCCCGCGATGCCCGAAGTTTCAAATTGGCAGCACGGATGGGCATGCCGAAGCGATCAGCCTCGCCAGACAATCGCTCGAAGATCCTGGCCGCCTCGGCGAACCGGCCATCTTCCATGGCACGATTGGCACGGGCCAATGCCTGTCGCGCCCTGGGCGGCAGAGGACGGCGCGGAGGCCGCGCGAGAGGCGGACGACGGCGGCCCCCCAACGCGGGCCTGCGGAAGGGGCGTCTACGCAACATGGGCAACCTCCTCAACTGCGATGTCACATCTCCGTGCGAATCGAGCTGGCGACAAAGCGATCAACCGAGAGGCAACAGCGCGTTGATAACAATCGCCACCACGCCCGCCACGACGGTGCGCAGCCCATAGCCGACGAGCCTGCGCCCAGATATGTGGCCCAAGAACATACCCAGCCCGAACAGGCATACCAGGCCGGTGACAAGACACAGCACATAGCTGATCAGTATGTCGCCGATCCACGGCGCTAGAAACATAGGGATGAGCACGATCAGAGAGGAAATCAAAGGCGATAGGCCATCCACCAGGGAGACGACGACGACCGCCACGCGAGAGGCACGCCCGATTTTCGTCTCACCCAGATCGGTCAGCGATATTCTCTCAAGTTCGGCCAACTCCCGTCCGCGCTCGGCAGACTCAGCCAGGTAGGCGCCCCACAACCCCGAGACCCCGATGGAGATGGACGTAGCAATGCCAATCTGGATCACGGTGCTGGCGCTGCGGACCTGACCGAGATAGTTGCCCATCAGAACGCCGATCATCGTCAACACGCCGTCGAAGGCGTTGTTCGCCAGCGCGCGGCGAGCGATCTTCAGGAAACCGGCGATACGTTCGTATTCGCGCACCCTATCGATGCGCTGGGCAAGCGGCCCACGCGGTTTGTCCAGGTCTGCCACGGCTAGTCTTGCGGCGTGATGACGTCCTCAATGAGGACCTTGCCGGCTGCGACCTCGTCAATGGAGTGAATCGCCCCCCCGTTCTGTTCGATGACGCGGGCAATCTCCTCATAGCGCAGGTCGTGCCCCTCGATGGTGATCTTGGCGTTCTCCACGCGGCGGTCAATCTCGTAGATCGAGATGTTCGCCCCGTCCACTCCCTCCAAGTCCGCCAGAAACTGTACCAGTTGAACGATACTCGGTTCCAGAGGCTTCAACACGTCCAGCACCAAACGTCTCAGGTTCCCCATAGCAGTGTATTCACTCCTTCTGTGAAATGAGTGCCCGCGCGAAGATCAGATAGCCCGTGTGAGCCACCATGCGATCCATAGGCCGCAGACGCGCCGACACCGCTTTGTACTGCCGAAGCAGCAGTTCCTCTACCTCGATCAGGCCGAAGTCCGCCTCCTCCAACGCGTCGAGCACGTGGCTGACCTGATTTGTCGTGGGCAAGATACAGCCAAAAGAGCCGCCGTTCACGAGAGCCTCGTGGGCCTGCGGCAGGTAGTCCCAAGGATTGGGCACATCCAGGTACAGGGCATCGACATCGCGTTCATCGAAGCCATCAGCGATGTCGCGCAGTTTGAACTCCACAAACTCCGATAGGCCAAGCTGCTCCAGGTTCTCACGAGCCAGTTGCTGCATCTCAGGCCGGACTTCATAGGAGTAAACGTGCCCCGTTGGGCTAACTGCCTGGGCGAAGACAAGCGTAATGCCACCGCTGCCGGTGCCGGCTTCGACTATGCGACAGCCAGGACCGATGCCCATCTTCATCAAGATATAGCCTGCGTCCTTGGGATATACAATCTGGGAGATGCGCTTGAGGTGGCGCACGAGGTCATCTGTGGAGGGTCGCAACAACAGAATTGGATACCCCAGATGGGTGGACAATCGCGTCCCCCAAGGGACTCCAATGAGCGAATCGTGGGCAACCACACCACGGTGGGTATGCAGTTGTGCACCTGACTCTAGCCGGAGGATAAACACCTTGCGATCACGGCCCACCAGCAAGGCCAGGTCATCAGGTTGTGCAGTTTGCACGGTTTTCTCAGCGATCCGATTATCTGTGGAGGCCCAAAGCCCCTGCCGCACTATTATAGCGTACTCTCACCACAGTGCAACCTGATGTACGGCTACGGGCAGAGATCAGCACAACCACGGGTCTCGCAATTTGACTTGAAGGCAGGATAGTGGTACACTTGAACCATTCACGTTGCCCACGATGTTGGTACTCTGATCCACATCATTCTGACCGCGAATAATGGGAGGTACCGAATGGCAGAAGAGAAGAAAGTAGTCGTCTGCATCGAAGACGAACCTGAGATGATTGACCTGGTCAAGCTAATCCTCGGTCGCAAGGGATTTGATCTTATCGGTGCCGTCGGCGGTCGCGAGGGTCTTGAAACTGTGCGCAAGCTCAAACCAGACCTGGTGCTGCTGGACCTGATGATGCCAGACATGGACGGCTGGGAAGTCTATCAGCAGATGAAAGCCGATGACGAATTGAAGGATGTTCCTGTCATCGTGGTTACGGCTAAAGCGCAGAGCATTGACAAGGTCCTAGGTCTCCATATCGCGAAGGTGGATGACTACGTGACCAAGCCGTTCGGCCCACAAGAACTGCTACAGAGTGTCAACAAGGTATTGGGGCTCGCTGCCTGACTCTGGGTCCACACGACATCGCTTCCATATCCCCACGGAGCCTCGTCTTCAGCGACCGAGCACATCGTCGCGCTTGTGCATGCTGACTGCGATGCGGCGGAGCGTAACCAGGTGCACATCTCACGGCTGCCCCAGTGAGCTTTCAGGGCGATGACCGCGGGGCATACCCGTAGCCATCGCCCCTTGACCTACAGGGACAATGCTCAATACAGAAAATCGGGAGACCAGCAATGGAACTTCAGGTGGTGCAGATTGAGAAGCCCGAGACGGTCAATCTGATCCTGGGCCAATCCCACTTCATCAAGACAGTAGAGGATATACACGAGACGCTGGTTAGCAGCGTACCGGGCATCAAGTTCGGTCTGGCCTTCTGCGAATCATCGGGGCCAGCATTGGTGCGCGCCGGAGGCACTGACGACGATCTGATCGACACGGCGAAGCGAAACGCCTTGGCGCTGAGCGCCGGGCACAGCTTTATCGTCTTCCTTGGTGAAGGGTTCTACCCCGTCAACGTGCTGAACGCAATCAAGATGGTACCAGAGGTATGCCGCGTGTTCTGTGCCACGGCCAACCCGGTGGAGGTCATTGTCGCTGAGACAGAGCAGGGACGCGGGATACTTGGAGTCATAGACGGCGTCAAGACGAAGGGCACAGAAACCGAGGAAGACGTCGCCCAACGCAAGCACTTCCTGCGCATGATCGGATACAAGCTGTAGGCCGGGTATACGTCTGGCGAAAGCACTGCCTCTGGATTGGCCTCACGTGATGGACACGAACGTTGCGCTGCGCTTGCTCCTGGATGCCCATCGTCTGAAGTGCACCCCACGCACCGGGTGGGTCATGCGGGGGCTGGCCGATGCCGAGAGCGTGGCCGACCACAGCTTCGGCGTCGCATTCACCGCGCTGATCCTGGCCGAGATGCTAGAGGAGCCGCTAGACAAGGCCAAGGTGTTGACCATCGCGCTTCTCCACGATTTGCCGGAGAGCGTGATCAGCGATATTCCCTCGCCTGGGGCGGCCTGGTTCCCGCCAGACGCCAAGCGACAAGCAGAGATGGAAGCCCTGAGCGCACTGCTGCGCCGGTTGCCATGTGCCGAGCAGTGGCACGCGTGGTGGCAGGAGTTCGAGGATAGGACAAGCATCGAAGGCAAACTGGTCCACGATGCCGATCGGCTTGACATGCTCGTCCAGGCTCACGTCTACGAGCAGACGACTGGCAACCGCTGGATAGAGGAATTCTGGGCCACTGCCAATGCAGACCGGTTTGAATTGGACGTCGCACAGCAGCTCTACGAGGAGCTAAGCGCTTTGCGCCAGCGATCCCGGTGAAGCATGACTGCACGATTGTGGCAGTAGTCCAACTTAGTCAAGCAGATGGAATCAACAGACACAACCGTATGGAACGCGACGCGCGGGAAACTGCTGCTGGAACGGGTAGATCGGTGTGCCAGCTTTCTCTGTCGCCTGCGCGGCCTGACATTTCGACGCACCCTGGACGATGGCGAGGGGTTATTGCTCGTAGGACGTGGGGAGAACCGCAGCAACACGGCCATCCACATGTTCTTCGTGTTCTTCCCCATTGCCGCGATATGGCTGGATCGAAACGGACGAGTCGTAGACACGCAACTTGCGCGACCCTTCCATCCGCTCTACGTCCCCTGCGCACCGGCGCAGGACGTACTGGAAGGCCCACCAACCTTGCTGGAGCAGGTGCAGCCGGGAGATCAACTGCGCTTTGGAGGACAAGCCGGTGAACCGTAAAGCCATCGTTGCACTGATCACCGTGCTGCTAGCCGGCATTCTGGCGATACCAGTGCGCGCTCAATCGGACGACCCGCCCCCGCAGGCTGCATCCGCAGAAGCAGCGATCCATATCGTGCAACGTGGCGAGACGATGTTTTCTATCGCCCAACGATATGGCATGACGGCAGACACCATCGCTCACACCAACGGCGTACCTGACCCGCGGCGGATATTCGTCGGACAGCGGCTCGTCATCCCCAACGCCAAGGTGGATGCCGAACAGGACGCCACGACGGCCCACATCGTCGAGGCGGGCGACACGCTGACCACTATCGCCACGCGCTATCACACAACGTGGCAGCACCTGGTACAGATCAACGATCTACTGTCCCCCAACGCGGTCTACGCCGGGCAGGTTGTCCAGGTTCCGACGATTGACACGCGCGCTGGCACGGAGGAGTCTGTTCATCTGCCCATGGAGGGCGGGCTGGTCTACATTGTCCGTCCCGACGACACGTTGTTTCGCATCGCGCTGCAATACGGCATCTCGCCCTGGAACCTGGCGGCGAGCAGCCACGTTGCCAATCCAGCACTCGTCTATCCCGGACAAGAGTTGACGATCCCCGGCGCCGGCCCAGGCCTGTTGCCCACTCCCTTTTCCGCTGTCGAGGTGCAGCCGCTGCCTGTGAGTCAGGGGACAACGATGATCATCGCAGTCCACACAACCGAACCCGTCACGCTGGAGGGGACATTGTTCGGACAGGCTTTGCACTTCGCGGAAGAAGGACACGTGTACTACTGTCCGGTAGGTGTGCACGTGCTGATGGAGCCAGGCCTGTATGAACTAGAGCTGACTGCAGTGGACGAACAGGGTCGGACGACGGCAATCAGCACGGGCGTGATCATAGAGGCCGGGCGCTTTGGCTACGAGCGGATTGACCTCCCTGCCAGCCGAAGCGGACTGTTGGACCCGGCCGTCTACGTTAAGGATAGAGAGCGCTTTGACACCGTGCGAAGCATCTTCACCCCAGAGAGGTTCTGGACGGTGCCTTTCCAGCGTCCCTGCAGGGGAGCCATATCGGCCTACTTCGGGTCGCACCGGTCCTACAACGGCGGACCGTATACCACCTACCACAGCGGCGTGGACTTTCGGTCACCGGGCGGGACATCGGTGCTTGCAGCGGCGGCAGGCACCGTGGTGTTGGCTGAACCGCTGTCGTTGTGGGGCAATGCCGTGGTTGTCGATCACGGCTGGGGTATCGTTACGGGATACGCGCATCTCTCGCAGATCGGCGTGCAGGTTGGTCAGCAAGTCCAGCGGGGTGAGACCGTCGGCAAGGTGGGCAACACCGGCCTGTCCACAGGCTCTCACCTGCACTGGGAGATGTGGGTAAGTGGCAACAGTGTCAACGGCCTCGAATGGCTAGATGGCCCCTATCCCTGGCCCGGGGCAGAGCAACTGGGCATCGGCGGCTAACGCCTGAGACCTGCCAGTCTTGGCATATCTCTGGCGGTCAGAGTTCCTCTGAGGGTTCCTCAAGGAGCGCCCGTGCTTCCTCGACGTACCTGTTCGGCACCAGGACGTGCACCTCGCCCAGGCCATCGAACGTGACGCCATACACCAGCCCGATGCTCTCGTACTGCAGCAGCACAGGGATACCCGCTTGCTCTAGCTTGGCCTTGACAACCTGTGCCCGCAGCAACCCCCACGTAACGTGAACGGTGCTCAGGCCAGGCGTTGCGTTGTCGCTCGCTGTTCGCATTTGATCATCCTCCTCATGCTTACATAAGTGTGCCTCAACCAGGTACATTTGTCAAACTCACGCAAGCCTGGTATAATCGCTGCGACAAGCTTGCAGGCAAAGACGGAATGTTAGGAGACGTGACATTGATCGAACGCAAGACTCAGAACCCTGCCTATTGGGGTGATGAGTTCACGGTTACCCTCGACGACACTCAATTCCTCACCACGCTGTTGCTAGACGACGAGTTGCCACGCTCGACGGAGGAACTGGGACAGGCGCTGGTCACCCATCGTTGTCGCCAAGAAGAAGCGCTGATCGAACAGGCTATGTCCAAGGGCACCCTCTACCAGCCCAAGAATAGCCACGAAATCGGCAGCCGGGTGGTCTTCCCAGCACTGAGCTATCGCATCGGTGAAGTCACCGGTGTACGTCCCGGCCAAAACCCGGAATATGGCTCGTTCCAGGTGATTCAGGTGCAGTTTGAGGAAGACGAGGTCCGAGAATTCGCATCCCAACTGACGAGCGACCACTCGCTCAACCACGAGGCACGCGTGGACGGGGACGAAGGTCAACATTCAGCCGAGGAACTGACCACGCAGTATGGGGCACAGGTTGGGAAAGCGATCGAGGAACACCTTGAGGCTGACCCCGACTTCGTGCGCCTGGCCAGCAAATGGTTCCGCCGCGATCTGTTGATCGAAGTGCACATCGGCCATCTGAATCTGGCAGAGGCCGTGCTTGACGTAGAAGGTGGCGGGCCATTGCCGACGGAGGCATTGTTGGGCGATCTGGAACTGCCCGAGGAAGTCACGCCACAGCTACGGGTTTTCTCTCTGAACCACGCGCTCCAGGAGGACGACCGATTTGATGAGGTGGGCCCTGCGGGAGAAGTGCTTTGGTTCCTCCGCCGGCTGGAACCGGAAGGCGTGCAATCCGTTCCTCCCCACATTCAGTATCAACCGATGGACTACGATCCTGCGTTGCTCACCAGTGAGATGCTGGCACTAGAGAGAACATTGGACGACGAGTGGTCCAACCTGGATAGTCCTGAAGACGTATCTGAACCCGTGACCGTTGTACTCACCCATCCCCACTGGAGGTCTGGTACGCTGCCGCTCACGAGCCATCTGTCGCAAGTGTTCCCAACCGGTCGCACGGAGCGCATTCGTTTCACCTTCGTAGATGGCAATACAGGCGAGGAGATGCCAGGATGGGTCGTGAGCGAGGGGCGCTACGTCTATGGCCTGAAGGAATGGTATGAGGAGAACGCCATCCCCGTGGGCACATACCTGGAACTGGAGCGCGGCAAGAAGCCTGGCGAGATCGTGGTACGTGCGCGCCGTCACCGCCCCAGGCGGGAGTGGATACGGGTTGCACTCGCAGTGGATGGGCGGCTTGCTTTCGAGATGCGCAAGAAACTCATCGCCTGCGAGTACGACGAATTGATGGTCGTGGGAGAGGAAAACGCCGTGGTGACGGAAATGCTGTGGACTCGCGCCCATGAGGCAGGAACGCCGCTCAACGAGCTAATTGACCAGATCTTCCCGGAATTGGCCAAGCTGAGCCCCCAAGGCACTGTCCACGCAGCCACGCTCTACAGCGCGGTCAACGTCACACAACGCACACCACCCGGGCCGCTATTGGCTGCGTTGGTCAGCAGCGGCATATACGCACCAGTAGGCGACAACTACTGGGTCTTGCAAAGCGGGCCACGGTAGAGCACAGGCGTTGTTCAGAAACATCGCCGCGCGATTGGCACGATTCTGATCTGAGAGCGCCTATCAGCGTATGAAGCTATTCTTGAACGATCCCTTGGATTCCTATGTCTCCTATGAGTAAGATTAGCGTTCCACCTTCACTTCCAGCGTTGGTCAAGCCCACGCTCGACACCCCATTCCATATTCACTACGAATGGTGGAGAAGAAAAGGGCTGGATATCAATGTAGAGCTGCGAACCCATCTTTGCCAGGAGCATCGAGAGGTTTTCCGCGAACACCTCGACACAGAGATGATTGACTGGGTAGACGAGAAAACCGGCGAGGTGACGCAGGTAAATGGCCTTCAGCACGTGCTAAAGGTCCATTGTAGCATGCAGCCAGGATACATCAATGAGCAACTGTCTTTGGTGGATGCGGTATTCCGCGTGTTCCTGGCAAACGGCAACGTGCCCCTGACTTGCAGGGAACTAAGCAGCCTCATCGGCCACCCTCCCAAAAAGATCTTGCGCACCATATCGGGACAGCGCATCTACAAGGGAATCCGACCAGCACTGAGAAGCTGACAGAGCTTGGGAGTGGGTATTGAAGCGTGATGATCGCGCCGCGGCAACTGTCGCGGCGTTGCCATCTATCTCCACCCGAGGGCCAGATGAGCCCCAGGGTTGACAGGGACATATCATTCGATTAGAATAGCATTGCTATGCCCCAGTAGCTCAATGGACAGAGCGTCGGACTTCTAATCCGAGGGTTGCAGGTTCGAGTCCTGCCTGGGGCGTCTGGTACATAGGTCCTTTGATGCCCTCCGATCCATAGTCAGAGTCCGCAATGAGCGCACCGGTCCTCGTCACTGGCGCAACTGGTTTTTTCTGGGGCACACGTTGTGCCCCAGTCTTGTTGAACGTGGACACCAACTGCGGGCGTTTGTGCGCCCGTCCAACCCCCTGACACGCACCATCGCCCGTCTGACACGCGCACGATACGAAAACTGAGGCCTGGCCCCAAACACGGACCAGACCCCATAGCAATTGCCCCCCCTCGCTCACACGAACGCAAGAGCACACCAAGCCAACTGCATGCCCACGCCTCCCGCATCAGTTGACGTGACGAGACGGCACAACGTGGTCAACGGATGCGGAGACGTACGCGTGAACCTCTATTCGATTCCGAGTCGGCGGGTGACGGGTCTACGCAGATTCGGAGGCTTCTGCAGCCCCCTCGCCACTCACAGCAGCGGCAGCGGCACCCTTCGTCTGCTCGACCGCCTCGGCCAAGCGCTTCTGGCCTTCCTCCAGAACGACCCTGCTCTGGATCTGGAGTTCCTCGGCACGGCGCTTGATATCCGCAGCCACAGCCTCGGCCTTGGCCCGCGCCTCACCCAGCGATTGCTCTGCCCGGCCCTGCAACTCAACGGTTTTCTGCCGGATTTGCTCCCGGGTTTCCTCACCCGACTGCGGAGCCATAAGGAGAGCAACCACCGCCCCTACGAGCCCGCCGACCAAGAAACCAGCGACAAAGGCGCCAACCTCACCACCGTTGCCATCGTTCATGATTCACCTCCAAGAAAGCTGATCCAGGCTTCTATGCAACCACCAGAGCACACACGCTTTCTCTGCTCTAGTGCTATAACCTACTCTACGTCCTCTCGCAATCCACTGAGTTCCTGCACGATGCGCCGCAGACCCGCCAGGTAGCCCGACCACTTCACCACCGGCGAGACGACGCTGTGACTGATGAACTGCGTCGTACCACGGACTGTCGCCACAGTATCATTGGCGGCCTCCAACATCGGCTTGATTTCGTCCCGCAGCAGTACGGTCAAGGAGTGCAATTGCAGCACCAACATGATCAGGAGTATGCCAATGAACAGCGTCTCGAACGCGACAAACACAATGGCAGCATCCCTGAGCAAGCCTACGACGACCGTCCCTGGGCTCGGAGGGGCACCCGTATAGGCAGCTTGATACGCGTCCACAGATAGGAACACCAATAGCACGATCAGACCCAGCAGCAACACGGCAGCCACGACAAGGCCAATGATGAGGAGTCGCCGTGCTCGCAGCTCTGCCGCCGATGGCTCAACGGGCACCGCTACCTCTGGCGCTGGGGGCGCGGAGGATTCTGGCCTAGGCACAAGAGGGGTCTGAGCTTCTACAGTTTGGGTTTCCACGATCTGAGCTCCTAGTCTCTGAGCTTCCACGGCTGACTCATTATAGCATAGATTTCTGAGCCCTACAAATGACCCCGCCTCCCAGTACGACTTCGCCATCGTACACGACTAGGAACTGGCCCGGCGTGACACCAGGCTGGGGCGAAGCGAAGCGAACGTGAGCCACCCGACCCTCTAGCGGCGTCACCGTGGCTTCGACGGGGCAAGCCCGATACCGAATCTGCACCACAGCACGAAACGGGACCACGGCAGCCTCTCCACTGACATAGTGCAGCCTCTCAACCAGGCACTCATCCTGGCCCAACTCATCCGCCGTCCCCACAACGAGCGCGTTCTCCGCCGGCTCAATGGCCAGCACATACAGTGGTTCCGGCGCTGCAATCCCCAGCCCTTTGCGCTGCCCAACCGTGTAGGCAGGCAACCCTCGATGCTGCCCCAGCACGTGCCCCGAGCGGTCCCGGATGGGACCAGGCTGGAACAAGTGCGGGGCCTGGGACGCCAGGAAGCGGCGGTAATCGCTACCTGCCAGGAAGCAGATGTCCTGGCTATCGGGCTGGCTTGCCACAGGAAGCCCGCGCTGGCTAGCAATGGCTCGTACTTCCGCCTTCGTCAGCCTGCCCAACGGGAAGCGGACACGAGCCAGCTGATCCTGGGAAAGGGTATGTAGAAAGTAGGACTGGTCCTTCGTTGAATCACATCCACGCAGGAGTTGATACCGTGCACCGGCCTGGCGCACGCGGGCGAAGTGTCCCGTGGCCACGAACGCTGCATCCAGATCTCGCGCGAGATCCAAGAGGGTGCCGAAGCGAACCGCACGGTTGCACAGCACACACGGGCTGGGCGTGCGCCCCACTCCGTATTCGGCAACGAAGTAATCCACAACCCGCCGCCTGAAGATCGCTCGAGCATCAACCACGTGGAAGGGAACGCCAAGCCAATCGGCAACGCGCCGGGCACGGGGCACGGCGTGAGTAAGCGCGTCGGGTGCCGCTTCGAAGCCGCCTGGCCCACGATCCGCCCACAACTGCAGCATCGCGGCCACGACCTCGTAGCCCTGCTCGATCAAGAGCGCAGCCGCGACCGCGCTGTCCACGCCACCGCTAAGAGCAACAAGTGCCCGCGTACGAACTCCTTTGGAGCGATGTCCCACGCCCGCCGGTTCAGGCGATTCGTGCTCCGGTGAACGTCGACCCGCCGGAGGGGCAGCCTGCCAACCTGCCGGGGATCTCATCCACCCGCTCGCAATCGCCTGACGGTGTCCGGCAACACCTCAACCACCCGCGCGACGTCTTCCTCGCCGTTGGCGTGGCCGAGAGTGAGACGCACGCCGCCGATACTCCACTCGGGGGAAAAGCCCATGGCCGAAAGCACAAACGCGGGTTCGGGCTCGCCCTCCGCGCAAGCCGCGCCCGAACTGACGGCGATCCCCTGCACGTCAAGATCGAGCACCAGGGCCGATCCTTCGACACCTCGAAAGGCAAAGCTTGCGTGGTGAGCCAGGCGGTGTCTGGGGTGGCCCGTCAGACGACTATCCGGGACGCGCTCTAGCACGCCCTCAATCAGCAGGTCCCGCAAACGGCGCAGACGCCTCATCTCCGCCACACGCTCATCCTCCGCCAGCCGCAACGCGGTCGCCAGCCCCACTGCCCCGGCGACGTTGACCGTGCCCGGCCGACGGCCACGCTCGTGGGCGCCGCCGGTGATAGATGGCTCAAAGGGGGTGCCTCGCCGCACGTAGAGCACACCAACCCCCTTGGGGCCATAGAACTTGTGCGCCGAAAGGGCCAGAAGATCCACATGCATATCGCCCGGCTCCAGAGGAAGCCGCCCGGCCGCCTGTATGGCGTCGGTATGAAAGGGCACTTCATGCTCACGGCAGACGCGTCCGATTCTGACCATGGACTGCACCGTGCCCACCTCGTTGTTGGCCATCACCACACTCACGAGCACAGTGTCAGGTCGGATGGCATCAGCCACGTCCCTTGGATCCACGCGCCCACATCCATCCACCGGCACCCGCGAGACCTCGAAACCAAACAAGTCGCACAATTGATCCAGAGTGTGCCCCACGGCGTAATGCTCGACGGGAGTCGCGACGATGTGGTTGCCCCGTCCACTTCGACGAGCAGCCCAGGCCACACCGCGCAACGCCAGGTTGTCGGCCTCGGTGCCCGACCCGGCGAACAGTATCTCCGCCGGGCGACAGCCCAGCACACCAGCAACCATCTGACGCGCCCGCTCCAAGGCATCCGCGGCCGCCAGGCCGAAGGCATGAGAGGATTGACTGTTGCCGAAGACCTCACTCCAATAGGGAGCCATCGCGCTGACGACTCTCGGATCCACGGGAGTGGTGGCCGAATGATCCAGATACACAAGACGGTCTGATGTTCCCATAGACAACTCGCGACGGCAATGATGCGACCGCATTCTAGCACGTGGCGATGGCAGCGTCAAATCGGACGGCGGCGTGGCTGCGCCAGTCGCGTCACCAAGCCAAGACACCGGGGTTGCATGCACAGCCCACCAGTTGACATCCACGCGAAAACCGCTACAATCTTAACGGTGTCGCCCGATCTCCCATCAGACACCGGGATTTCCGCTACTGGCTGGGAAGCGATCGGGTACAGGGAAACGATTGATCATTGACAGCGCCGTGGCAGAAGATCACGCGGTTGACATCCAGACGAAAGTTGCTACAATACTATCGTATCCCCAACTGTGAGGCGCAGCACGCGAGCGCCTCCCCAAGTCCGGTTCACATCGCATACGAAGGGAGGAGGTGAGACAAAATGGCCGAAGAAACAATTGGTGCACCAATGGGTGAAGGAGAGATCACGGATGATGATAAGCTGTGGGCGTTGTTGGGTTGGCTTTTCTGGCCTATCGCGATCATCGTGCTACTCCTGGAGGACAAGAAACAACGCCCCTTCATCAAGTACCACGCTATCCAGGCTCTCGCGGTGGGTGTCGTGGGCTACGTCATCTCTGGCGTGCTCAGCTTCATAGTCGTGGGCTGCGTTCTGTGGGTCCTCGTTCTGATCTACCAGATATACTTGGCAATCAAGGCTTACCAGGGCGAGTGGGTTACGGTCCCCGGTATCACCGACTTCTGCAAGAACCAGGGCTGGATATAGCCCTCTCTTGAAGCAAGTCTTAGGAAGGCCCTTCCCCGCCAGGGCGAGGGGCTTTTCCTTTTGCCAGCGTTGTGGTAAGATAGCCATCCAATGAGCAATGAATCAATGGACCAATGAACACGATGGTGTTAGACCCCAAACGCTGGCGAGTCGCGCCACCTGCTCCGCCCGACCATTTCGCTCGTTTCCCCCACCTGCACCCCACTATCGTGCAGCTGCTCCACAACCGTGGCATCAAAGACCCGAACGAGGTAGCCACGTTTCTCACCGGCGATGAGGGCGAGGCTAACCCGTTTTCGCTCGACGACATAGGCGCCGCCGTCACCCGTCTGAGACGGGCGCTGCGTGCGGGCGAACCCATCGCCGTATACGGCGACTTCGACGCCGATGGAGTGACCGCCACAGTGCTCCTGGTTCAGACTCTACGGGCGCTCGGCGGCGACGTACGTCCGTACATCCCACGCCGCCTGGAGGAGGGATACGGGTTGCACGAGCACGCGCTGACCAGCCTGGCGCATGACGGTGTCCGTGTCGTCATCACCGTAGATTGCGGCGTGCGCTCACTGAACGAAACCGACTTCGCCAACGAGCTAGGTCTCGACATGATTATCACAGATCATCACTCCGCTGGCGACCGGCTCCCCGAGGCAGTGGCCGTGATTGACCCCAAGCATAAGGTGAATCGCTACTCCTCCAATAGCCTGGCAGGCGTGGGCGTGGCCTACAAACTCGCCCAGGCCCTGCTCCGCACTCAGCGGAAAGTACCTGTGACTCCGAAGAGCGTGCGACTAGAGGAGGAGGATCTGCTGGACCTGGTTGCTCTCGGAACCGTAGCTGACCTCGCGCCGCTCCTGGGGGAGAATCGAACACTGGTGCGTAAAGGGCTTGCGCGCATCAATCGCATGGAACGGCCGGGCATTGAAGCGCTCTGCCGCCGGGCAAGGCTCAAAGCCGGGCAGGTGGATGCGCAGGCCATCGGCTACGTCCTAGGACCACGGCTCAACGCTGCCGGGCGGCTGGCAGACGCCAAGCTCGCCTATGGACTCCTCGAAACCCCGTATCGCGCAGAGGCTGAGCACCTGGCCGAGAAGCTGGATCAGCTCAACCGTGAGCGGCAACTGCGCACAGCCGAAGCCCTGGCCCAGGCACGGGAAATGGTACAGGCTGAACTGGACGAAGGGAAGACACAGGACCTCCTGTTCGTCGCCGGGCCAGACTTCTCACCGGGAGTGGTCGGACTGGTGGCGAACCGGCTTGTTGATGAGTTCTACCGCCCCGCCATCGTCGTCAAGGTGGATGAGGAAAAGAGCCGGGGATCAGCGCGCTCCATTCGGGAATTCAACATCACCCACGCACTGGACACCTGTGCCGATCTATTGGTCCGCTATGGCGGCCATACCCTCGCGGCTGGCTTCACCGTCCACACACACAAACTGCCTCAACTGAAGGAACGCCTCCAGGTCCTGGCAGAAGAAACGCTGGCCGGGCAGGAACTGGTGCCCGCCATTGAAACGGACGCCGAAATCCCTCTGCAGGAAATGGACAGACATCTGTGGCAGGAATTGCAGCAACTGAGACCCTTCGGTCAGGGGAATCCATATCCGCTGTTCATCAGCCGGCACGTGCGCGTCCAGCACCAAAGGCCCGTAGGCGCTGACGGACAGCACCTCAAACTGGCGCTGTCCGACGGTCACACCACCTGGGATGCCATTGCCTTCCGCCAAGGGGAGTGGGCTGGCAAGCTGGGCGACCGGATTGACATCGTCTATCACATCGAGATGAACGAGTGGAATGGCCACAGGCGGCTTCAACTGAACGTCCAGGATATCCAGCGAACGGGACTGGATGACAACGTCGCCAGGCTCTGGCCGAAGCAGGCAGAACCAGGCTCCGGGGAGGTTGACTAAGGCAATGAAGATTCTGGTCACCGGTGCAGCAGGCTTCATCGGCAGCCACGTGGCCGAGGCGCTTCTGGCACGTGGCGATGCGGTCTCTGGTCTGGACAACTTCAATGACTACTACGACCCGGCCCGCAAGCGTGCCAATGCGGCCCTGCTCACCACCAACTCAGGGTTTATCCTTCATGAAGCCGACTTGCGGGACGAGGAGACAGTGACGCGTATCTGCGCCGAAGGGAGATTCGACGGCATAGTCCACCTGGCCGCGATGGCTGGGGTGCGCTATTCCATCGAGCGCGCACCGTTATACGTGGACGTGAACGTACGCGGCACCGTGAACCTGCTGGAGGCAACACGGAAAGCAGGAACCCCCCATTTTGTCTTCGCCTCCACGTCCTCGGTCTATGGACGCACGGGTCTGCTTCCCTTTCGGGAGGACGATCCATTAGGTTGCCCCCTAGCGCCCTACCCGGCCACCAAGATCGCCGGAGAGGTGATGGGTCACGCTTACCACAATCTCTTCGGCCTCTTCTTCACCGCGGTGCGCTTCTTCTCCGTCTACGGGCCACGTGGGCGGCCCGACATGATGCCCTATCGCATCACCGACTGCATCGCACACGACCGAAAGTTCACGCTCTACGACGCCGGGGAGATGTACCGCGACTGGACGTATATCGCGGACATCGTTGCGGGTGTCATTGCAGCACTGGACAGGCCGCTGGGATACGAAGTGATCAACCTGGGACGCGGTGAACCAGTCCGCATGGCAGACTTCGTACGTATGATAGAACAATTGGTGGGAAAGCCCGCCCAAATGACCACCCCACCCGCACCGTCCAGCGAACCTCCCATCACGTATGCCGATATCACAAAAGCCCGTGACCTGCTCGACTACAGCCCCGCCACTCCAGTCCGTGAAGGACTGGGCCATCTGTGGCAATGGTACCGGGCAGAGATCCTGGAAACTCTATGACCAAACCCCAAACCTTAAACACCCTCTCTGGGCACGGGGACAGCGCCTCCACATTCTCACGACGGCACTCCGGCAGACCTGCGTGCCTCACTACGAGCACATTCCCACGACGGCACTCCGGCAGACCTGCGTGCCTCACTACGAGCACATTCTCACGACGGCACTCCGGCACACCTGCGGGCCTCACTGCGAACATCATCCGACTGTTGCTTGTCATCAGCTACTGCTCACTGGTCATTGGCCCACTGGCCTCTCGGCCCGTAGCAGCGCAAGATCCACCGCCAGATACGCGCTTCGGCGCGGTGGAGGCCTTTCGCGACCCGGTCGCAGCGGTCGAGGCTGGGGTCGCGTGGGAGCGCATTCTGTTCTACTGGTCCGAGCTACAACCGAATGGCCCCGATGAGTGGAACGGATACCACGTACCGGACGACTGGTTGACGCTGGCCGCCGCGGGAGGACGAGAGGTTGTCGGGCTCCTGAAGCACACGCCGGCCTGGGCCACCGACGGGCCACCAGGCTGCGGCGTGCCGCGCGGCCTGGAGCTGCCGCTGGACGATCCAGGCAATCTCTGGGCCGCCTTCGTCCGCCGCACAGTGGGCCACTACGCGGGCAGGATCAACCACTGGATCATCTGGAACGAGCCGGACATCGCACCCGAAACCTACGGCGCTGAGTGGTGCGGCTCTGTAGATGACTATTACCAACTGCTCAAGGTTGCCTACCTGGCCGCTCACCAGACCAACCCAGACGTGGTGATCCACCTGGCAGGCACGACGACGTGGCACGACAAGACGTACCTGCGCCGGCTGCTGACCATCGCCACACAGGACCCCACCGGTGCAGAACACGGGCACTACTTCGACGTCGTCTCGTTGCACATCTACTTCCGGCCAGAGACCGTCCCCCAGATATTTAGCGAGACTCGCGCCACACTGGCCGCCTACGGGCTACAGAAGGCCATCTGGCTCAACGAGACGAATGCCCCGCCCAATTCCGACCCAGAGTGGTATATGCCGCAGGCCAACTACGAAGTCAGCCTAGAGGAGCAGGCAGGTTTCCTGCTACAGTCTTTCGCCTTGGGTCTGAGCTCAGGAGCCAAACGGATCGCCGTCTACAAATGGCTGGACAATGACCTGCCACCTCACTTCGAGCCATTTGGCATCATCCGTCCAGACTTCAGCCACCGCCCAGCCTACGACGCGTACCGGGCGATCACGACACACTATATCGGGACGCTCTCGGCTCGTGAGGATCGCTCGCCCTTGTACACAACGGTCACGCTCGACCGAGGCACGCATACCACCCGTGTCCTATGGGCGCGCACCGAGAGCGACGTGACGGTCTCGGTGGCCGCACTCGCGCCCCAGGCCCGGCTGGTTGATCAAACGGGGGCGGAACAGATAATCGAACCGGTGAACGGGCAATACACACTCACGCTGCCGCGGGCCCGCTGTGCCGACAGCAGGGGCTGTATCATCGGCGGTCCCACCTACCTGCTCGTTGAAGACAGTGGCGCCGCGCCGCCTCCAGTGGAGACCGTCACGCCCGCAGCCCCCACGCCTGCGCCGCCTACTATCGAGCCCACACCCACCGAGGCCTGGATAGAGGGTACAGCGCCGGCACCCACGGAGGTTGTGACACCCACAATCTCGGCAGACACCCCCACTCCGGTGCCAACCGCTACATCGACGCCCACAGAGACACCAACACCAACACCCACCCCCGTGCCAACCGAGACACCCTCGCCCACACCTGTGCCCACGGCGACTCAGACGGCCACCCCGTCTCCCTCACTTACACCCACGCCCCTGCCCGCCCCACCCACAGCTACGGCCACGCCTACCCCGACTCCCAGGCCAACGACGCCGGCCCAGTCTGCCCGACCGGCCTGGCCCCTGCTGCTTGGGTTGGCGGCGGTGGTCTTGCTGGCGGCTATCGTAGGTACACTGTTCAGGTACCGGCCGTAGGGTGTCGAAATCCAAGCTATCCGCTGGATGCCAGACGCAGCCGCCGGAACAGCCAGGGTGCGCCCAGCGCACCCCAAAGCCCCACCAACGCATAGCGCAGCACACGCATCGTCGCGTAGAGTGGCTCACCTTCGGCAGGGAAGATGAGCTTCAGACCGACGTAGAGAGCGGCCAGAACGCTCACGCCGATCAAGAGACGCACAGCACGCTGCCAAAGCGGGCCACGCGCGCTGAAAGGGGTCACCCGCCTGGCCAGCACGAAGCCCACGCCCATCCCCAGCATGGCCGCCATCGAACTGGAGGTGTCCTTGGTGGGACAGAGCGCCAACAGCACCAAAGGCACAACCACAGCCAAGGCCAGTTGGGCAATCAACCCGGCATCCCTCAGCCAGGCCTCAATACGAGGCCCTAGTGCCAGGTACACCGCGAGCAGAACACCACCGAGTGTCCAGCCGGCCAGCACACTGCTAGGAAAATGCACTCCCAGGTAAACGCGGGAGAAGCCAATCAGGACAACCAACACGATCGCGACGACCCACGCCCAGGTCTTGCGAAATACGGTCGCAAGATAGCCCCAAACGACCACCGCCGACTGCGAATGACCGCTGGGCAGATCGTAGCCCTCGGCATCGCACAGCTTGACCGTGGGATCAAGCTCGAAGGGACGCGGATGGGCAAAGATCTCTTTCACCACCACGTTGACATACGTCGAAAGCAGAAAAACGACGGCCAGCCGCGCCCCGACCGCGAAATCCACACACCAGAAAAGCAGTGGGACAAGCAGGAGGAAGAACTCCTCATTCCCTAGAAAGGTGACGCCCTTGAAAACGGCATCGAGCGCCGGGCCGTGCACGAGTTGGACAGTGTGGATGAAGTCAAGACCCCATTGCCAGATTGCTTCCATGATGTCCTCCTGGTATCAGCTACGCGCGTTCTTCTACTCGGCTGAATCCTCACCCAGTAGCGACCGGATCTGGGACAGCAGCTCCACCCGCCCGTAGGGCTTGGTGAGGTAGGCGTCAGCGCCGGCATCGGCCGCCACTTGCCTGTCGATGGCTTGCGCCTTGGACGAAACGACGACCACCGGCAAGTCAGCCGTGCTGGGTTCCGCCCGCAACCGCCGGAGCACCTCGAAACCGTCCTCTCCAGGGAGCATCAGGTCCAGCAGAATCAAATCGGGTACGTCGGTCTGGGCGATTTTGAGCCCCTGAACGCCATCGGGAGCTATGACAATCCGGTATCCCTCAGATTGGAGCATCAGCTCCATAAGCCGGGCAGACGCCGGATCGTCCTCGATCATCAGGATGACTGCTTGCAAGATACACCTCCCCCGACTAACCATGTGTGTGCCTGCACGGGCTCTGACGCTTCTGTTCTGTCGCGCATCAGCTTGCCACGCACTACAGGTAGATATCCAACACATCCCGCAACATCGTTGCAGCGGAGGGAATCGGCTCCGGCTCGTCCACAATGGCAGTGATCACCCCGTAGATATCCGTGCTGAAGACGATACCCATCTGTTTGCGACCCAGGTGGCCCAGCGGATGATCAGGTGGCAGAGGCACAGGAGCTACAGAGAGTGCATAGGCACCACCGGCGTCCCGCTCCGCTCGCGCCACCAGCCGATAGCGCGCGTCCTGGGCACGCGCTGCTGCCAAATCATCCACGCTGATCGCAGTGATGCCTTTCAGGGCGACATCCTCCAACCCAGCCGGGTACGCCAGAACCGCGTTGGCCAGTATGACCAGCTTGGCCGCGGCATCCCACCCTTCCAGGTCCCAAGAGCCATCCGCTTCCAACACACCCTCGCGGCGCGCACACGCCAATGCCTCGTCCCAGGGCACACCGTCGGCCAGCATATCCATCACATATCCGGTAACCAGATTGGGCACCGCTTCCAGCCGTCGAATCACCGCGCCGCGCAGATCACGTTGTCCAAGGTAGAGGGCGGGCAGGCCACCGGCCACGGTCCCGTCGAAGCGCAATTCCACCCCTCGTGCCGCCGCCAACTCATGGAGTTCCTGATATGCGAGGACCAACGGCCCCTTGTTGGGCGTCACAACGTGCATGCCGCGATCGAGCGCAGTGCGGACACAGGTGAGTCCAGGTTCAGCCCCTTGCTTCAGATTGACAGGTGAGGCGTCCAGGAGCAAGTCGGCCTCGGCAGCAGAAACCAGATCCACCGCCGTCCATCCACAGCGCCCCGCGCCCGAATAATCTGCGATGGTTCCCCCAGCCTGCTTGAGACGGATCACTTCCTCCAGATCCAGTCCCGCCGCCGGTCCATACGCCGCTCCCCGGCTATCGGCGGCCCCCACCAGGCGCAAGTCCAGTCCATAGCGTTGGCACAAGGGGACCTGCTTCGCCTGAAGAATCTGACAGAAACGGCGGCCCAGATTGCCCAAGCCAACGAGCAGAAAACGAACAGTCTCCATAACACACTCCCGCAACAGGCTATCTGTCCAAAGTATAGCCCAGAACGGCACCAGGACAAGTACACAACATGCGCCCAAAGCCCTCCCCGTGCTTACCGAAACGCCACTGTAACGCAGTTGTAACCCAGTCGCGCGTGGGAATATCGTACACTGAGGCATCACCTAAGCAGTGATGGAGGGAGCCATGGGCAAGAAGATACTGATAGTGGACGATCACCCCCTCATCCTCGACTTGATGAAACACATCTTCGACGGGCTGTTGGCAAGCGATGTCGAGCTACTGATGGCAAGAGACGGGAAGGAAGGTCTGAGGTTGGCCCTGGAGAGCAACCCTGATCTGGCCTTCCTGGACATAACGATTCCCTATCTAGACGGGTTCGAGGTCTGCCAACGCATCAAGGCCGCGGGCGGTGAGACGTACGTCATCCTGCTTGCAGGGTTGGAGTTGCAGGAAGAGCAGAGCTTGGCGGCCGGAGCCGACGATTGGATCACCAAGCCGTTCTACCCCCGGCAGATCCTCGAGAAAGCGGCAGCAGTGCTGGGTTTGGATGTCGCCGATAGCCACTGAGTCGAGCTTCCCTCACTAACCGATACCACCAGCCACTACTTGAGTGCGGCCACCCCGGCCAGAAAAGCCCGCTTGCCGCCGTGGGAGGGGTGCCGGATATAGGGAGCCCGCCTGCCAACAGCCCCCAAGGCCCGCTCCGCAACCCGACCAACCGCATACGGCCGCGCCGACGGGAACTGGTCAAGCAGACAGCAAAGGACCTCGAAACCGTCGTACAGGTCGCGGCCCGGGGCGCGGTTAGAGAGCGGGCCTGCCTCCCCAAATGGGTGCCACGGGAAGGCGTTCCACAGCACGCAATCCCTGCGCCTCTCCAAACCCTCCCATACGATAGTCGCCGACCGTTCAGCCCACAGGCAATCGGCCACGCTGCTCCGCGCCAGGCGCGTGGCAAACTCCACAGTCCAGTCCAAGCGCTTGGGGCCGACCAGTTGCACCTCGCCGGTGAAAGGAATGCCTGAGAAACGACATCCCGCGTATCCGGCGGCCTCGCCCACGAGCACAAAACGCGCGTCGCTGAAAGCCTCCAGGTAGCAGCGCAGGTTACGGCGGCGCACCTCCGGCCCGCAAGGACAATCCAGAGTCGGATCTACATCCCGGTACTGGTTGAACACGCCAGGGACGTGGTAGGTGCGCAGCAGTTCAAACAGTCGATCGGTGTCCACGCAGTTTCCACATTGACGCCACACTGGCAATCGAGACTCGAAGCATCAACATACTCCTAGAGGAATACGGGCGGCACGCGGCTAGATCAAAGCATTCTCGTCCGCGCGGGCGAAGTACGCCCGGTAGGCAGCCGTTTCATCCAGCAGCGCCTTCAAGCGTGCGCGAATCTGGGGGCGGTCGACGCTGGGCGTCCGATCACCCGCCGCCAGGAGAACCTCATCGCCATCCTCACTCGCAGCCTGCACCGCCAGGTTCCCCTGGGCCACGAGGTAGCTCAATCCCGCCCGGACCGTCGCCCGCCGCTGTGCCGTTGCCGCCGCCAAGGCCGAGATACGGACCTTTCCCGCGTCCGTGCGCAGCGCACGCTTGATCAATCCGAGCAGGCGCTCCAGGAACGGCTTCAGGTCATCCAGGCCAGGGTCTACCCCGAATAGGTAGACCGTCTCCGGCGAAACCACGTCCAGCGCACGCCGCAGTTCGCCAGGCCCCGGGGGCGTGGTCCAGACAGCCAACGCCTCCGACGACTCCAGTTCATGCCTGTCGCGGCCTGGAACATCCGCTTTGGCCCCGGCCTCTCGCCACACCTGCATCTCCCCCTGCTGTCGCAGGCGTTCCAAGAGCTCCGTGGGATTGGGAGCGTACCGGCAGTCCACCACCTGAGCCTCAGGCTTCAGCATGTGAACCTGGACGCCTGACGGCAGAGCTTCCTCACGGGCATCCACCCACTCCACCTGCACATCCCTCTGGCCGCGATAGTCACTGGTCCGCACGACGTACGCCAGGTCAAAGCGGCCCTGGGGCAGCGACGCACCGGCATCCAGCATCGCCTGCCCCCGCCACCAGATCACCCGCTGCGCTGTCCCGGCCTCACCCTCCACAACCAACCGGAGATGCTCTCCACTGCGGCCGATGAGGCTTTGGCTCCTCAACGAAAGCCCCCGGCTCGCCAAAATCAGCGCGGGGTTGCCCGGCCCGAAAGGAGCCAGGCGCTCCAGCTGCTCCACGAAATCCAGGGACAGGTCGGCCAGGTGCACGAAGCCGTCTATTTGGATAGAGTCCAAGGGCCCAGGCAGACCATCAGCCGCATCCGATTCCGCGAGCATATCGTGTACGGTGCGGGAAAGCGCACGGCGGAACTCCGGGATGCGCTCAGCCTCGATGGCCAGTCCGGCCGCCATGGGATGACCTCCGAAATCAACCAGCAGGTCCGCGTGGGCGGCGATCGCGGCCCTGACGTCGCATCCGGGGACAGAGCGGGCTGATCCTCGGGCCAATCTATCCGGCGGGGCTGAAATAAGAATAGCCGGTCGACTGTAGCGCTCGGCCAGGCGTCCGGCTACGATACCGATGACACCCGCAGGCCAGGAGGCATGGCTCAACACCAGCGCACCGTATTCCAGCAACGACGGCTCTCGCTCGATCTGCTCCACGGCGGCGTGGGTGACTTGATCACACTGCAGCTTACGCTGGGCGTTGAGCCCCTCCAGTTGGGTGGCCTGGACGCGGGCGAAGCTCAGATCATCGGTGGTCAAGAACTCGACAGCGACGTTGGCATCGTCCAGCCGGCCGAGAGAGTTCAGACGAGGTGCAAGCATGAACCCGATGTGCTCCTCAGTGAGCCACACGGGGTTCAGTTCGGCGACCTCCATCATCGCCTGGAGACCAAGCCGCTCGGTGTGGCGCAGAGTATCCAGCCCTCGCTGGAGCAGATAGCGCACGTCTCCGGTCTGCACCGACACGTCGCCGACGATTCCCAGAGCCACCAGGTCCAGGTACTGGGTCGCCTTCTCCGGCCGGCCTGCCCGCTCGTACAGCGCCTCCACCAGCTTGTAGGCACACCCCACCCCCGGCAACTCGCGCAGTGGGTGGGATTCCGGCAGCATTTTCGGGTTCACCACCGCGTAAGCGTCGGGCAACGTCAGAGGCAGGTCGTGGTGGTCCGTGACGATGAAATCCACGCCGTGGGAGCGGGCATAGGCGCTGGGTTCGTGAGCGGTGACACCTGTGTCGCACGTCAACACGAGATCGATGCCCTCGGCGACGAGCCGCTCCAACTCAGGCACATTGACACCGTGAGATTCGCGCTCGCGGTGCGGAATATGATATCGCACGGTCCCACCCATATCTCTCAACGCGGAGACCAGAAGCGTCGTCGCCGTCTGGCCGTCCACGTCGAAGTCGCCCCACACACAGATCAGCTCGCCCTCGCGGACAGCCCGCTCCAGGCGCTCGACCGCCCTCACCAAGTTGGGGAGATCAGTCGGCGGTGCGGGCCGGTACAGATCCGGATCGAGAAACGTGCTGGCCGCCTCGACGCTGGCGAATCCCCGCCGGGCGAGCGTCTCCGCCACCAACCGATGCCCGCCCACGGCGGAACTCAACGCTTCAGACACTTCAACGGGTGCTGGTTCAATCCATTCCTTCATCCGACGTTCACCATTGGCTGTTCAATACTCAATCTCCGCAACCTGCTCCAAGTCCAGGATGCTGTCGAAATCGTCACCAACGTCTGGCTCGGCCTCCATCTTGTCGAGCGGTCCACCCTTGACCCCACGCCGACACAGAGAGCGATAGCGGCAATACGTGCAACGCCGCTCCCGGGCAGTGAGCGGGAAATCCTCATCCTTCCCCAGGTTCTCGATCTCCTCAACGAGCGAGACCAGGTGGACCTCGTCCTCCTCGTACCGATGCACGTCGTAGGAGAAGTGCGCGAGCTGATTCGGGAAATCGGCGAACCAGTATGCCATCTCTACCTGCTCGGGCTGGAACTGCGTGCCCGCGTTGAGATGAGCCCCGGCGCGGACCAGGAGATAGGGGTATACCCGGGTCTGCAGCCGCTCCGCCAACCACTTCCGCCGCGGGCGTCTGCGAGAGGTCTTCCAATCCACAATGGTACCCTGAGGCACGTCCACCTGCTCACCGGCGCGCACCGCTACCAGATCGTATTTCGCCACCAGGCGATGCCGCCCCAACGGTGCCGAGAGCGTGATCTCGGGATAGTACGTCATACTTAGATGACGCGTCATCTGGGGATGATGCGTCATCCCCGCGGCCAGAACGGGCGGCAGAGTCGTGAGGAAGTTGTGCCACCAGCGGCGGAGGTCATCTCCCTCCACGACGCCCGACAGGCGCTCCGGTGCGATACCCAGCATGTACTGGTGGACCAAGCGGTGAAACGTCATCCCCTGCCGCATGTGACGCTCGCTCTCAAGCGCGGGTTCTGACTCGGGTGCGGGCCAATCCAGGCGCAGCAGATAGCGCAACTGGAAACGCCGTGGGCAATCCACGTAGTCCTGGAGGCTGGCCTGGCTAAACTGGAATCCGCCAGACAATGCCATCACGCGCCCGTCCATGTGCTGGGCGCGGCTCCCGCGCTCCTGCATTTGCTATTCACCGTGCGTCTCCTCCCATAAGGTCTGCAGGGCGATGAAAGGGGTCGCCTGTTGCCGGTCGCCGCGCCGGCCCGTGTTCCAAGTGATGATCAGCTCTCTCTTGGCACGGGTGATACCCACGTACAGCAGGCGTAGGCGCTCAGCGACGTATTCCAGGCGCGCCTCCCGGGTCGCATCCCCTGGCTCATACTGTCTCTGGCCGCAGAGGCTCTCCAGTTGGGCCAGCGCCTCCGCCTCCAGGTTCAAGCGGTCGCGCACGAACCATTTCTCCGCGACGTAGCTGTCGTGGGGCTGGGCCGACGGGAAGCTGTAGTTGTTGACCGACATGAGGTACACCCGGTCCCACTCCAGCCCCTTGGCCTTGTGGACAGTCGTCACCACCACCTCGCCCTTGTGCTGCTCAGGGGCGAACCCGGTGTCATCGCCGCCCAACCCGAGAAAGCGGCGCTCGTTCCTCGCCACCACGGCCAATTCCTGAGTGAGCTCTGGCAACTGCCACTCAGGATGGCTGTCGCTGGCACGCTGCAGGACGAGTGCCAGCTTGTGCGCGATGGCCAGGTCTGCCGGCTCATCGAACAGATCCTGAGCCAGCGTCAGGATGAGTTGGTCTATCGGTAGCACCGTCGCCTGTTGCCAGCGGCGCACAAGCAGGCGAAACTGAAGCAAATGCTCACGCACATCCGAGAGCGCCTCGGGCAAATCCAAACCGTCCAACCAGTCTCGATCCAGGCGAGGCCACAGGAAATCCTCGACCTGTCGGCACCGCCGCAGTGCCTTGACCACAGCGTCGAGGCGCGCTTTGGCATCCGTATCCTCACGATCCTTCCGCCGCCACACCTGGTAGGTCTTCGCCAGCTTGGCTGAGGAGACAGGATCGGCCAGGTAGTTGACTACGTTTCCCAGAGCACCCGCCGCTTCTCGGGTAGATCGGGTGCTTCGCAGGAACTCCACGTGCTCCAGGCCACGTTTCTTCAGCTCACCGACCACCTCAAAGCCGCGTTGGTTGCGCGGCACCAGCACGGCCACTGTCTCTTGCTTATGTTCAGGCAGCCAATTGGCCAGCGAATCCACCACCGCCTGCAATTCTCTCGTCGGGCTGAACTTTCGAGCGATGAGGCGCACGCCGTCGGGATTGTCGGGCGGGTTCGGTTGTGGGTCACCGGGCGGCGCGGCCTGGATATGCGGCGGCGACAGTGCCTCACGAATGAGCTTCTCGCCCACTGGATGCTCGTGCTGCACCCAATCAATCAATGCATTGGCCAGATCCATGATGCTCCGCGTCGAACGGCCAGAGTTAGGCAGCTCTCGCGCCACAACGCCCTCGCGGCCCAGGAAGTCGCGCAGGAACTGGGGACTGGCCGTGGTGAAAGTCTCGTATATCGCCTGGTTGGGATCACCGACGCGCACCCAATTGCCGTCCGGTCCAACCAGCAGCCGCAGGATAGTCTCCTGCAGGCGGCTGCTGTCTTGCGCCTCGTCTTCAAGGATGAAAGGCCAGAGATGGCGCAAGCGTTGCAGCAACTCTGGGTCCAATTGCAGCGCCTGCAGCGCCAACCGGATCAAATCATCGAAGTCCACGGCACCACGGTAAGTCAGGGCGCGTTGGTAGTCCTGGTAGATGGCCCAGCCCATCTCCGCCAGAGGAAACAAAATCCCCGCTTCCTCCACCGGCTCTCCTGCAACAAGCGCGTATGCGGGCGGGATGGGCAACTGAGCGGCCCATTCGTCCAGACGCTGGCGCAGATCGGAAGGCGAAAGCCTCATGTCCTTGGCCTGCCGGATGAAACTGCCGGCCACACTGCCCACCAGGTCCGGCCAATGGGCACGGCGCACCCAGTCCTGCTTTCCCTCGTCCAGTTCGAGCGCCAGGAACGCATCGGCAGCGTGAGGATGGGCACGCAGCCAGGTCCCCACAGCATCCTGTCGAATCTGATTCGCCGCCCGTTCGTCCAAGATCTGGAACTCGTCAGAAAGGCCGACCAACGCAGGGCGCTCGCGGACGATGTCGTGCGCCAGGCCATGCAGCGTACGCACGCGATACCCCAGATGAGGCAGCAACCCGCGCCGCTGGACAAACGATGCCACCCGCGACGCGAAATTGTCCACCGCCGAGTTGACCAGCGTCACGACCAGGACCTCCTGGTCATCCTCCAGCACGTCGCTGGCGACCAGTTGGGCAGCCAGGGCCGAGAGCGTGAGGGTCTTGCCACTGCCCGGCACAGCCGAGACGCCCATCCTGGCGCCGGCGTAATCCAGCACTTCCTGCTGCTTGGGACGGGGCTCGAACGCTACCTGTGACATGCCTGTGATCCCTCTGTCACGCCGTGCCGTTAGCCGAGAGCACCTTGAGCTGCCTCAAGCCCAACCCAATGCACCCACCACCGATCAACATCAGCACCGGGCCTATCTTAAGAAGAACTGAGGAACCTCCAGAGAGGTCCGCCAGGCATCCCTCGCTACTTCCACCACAAATCACGCTCGCCTGCACCTCGAAAGGCACATCTGGAGAGACCAGTGTGCCGCAGACAGTCACCTCCTGGCCCAGGATGAACCCCCGATACTCGACGTCAGAGCCGGCGAGGAGCACGTGTGGGGCTTGTAAGGCAGCCTGGCTGCTGTCGACGGTGACTATCTGATCCTCAAGCAACACGTCAAAAGCCGGGCGGTGAGAGGAAACGCGGGTCCAGTAGTCCCGCCCGTCAAGGGCATCCCTGCGTCTTTCCAGACGGTCATAGAGAACAAACCCCTCGACCGCCACCTGGTTGCCCCAGTCAATGGAACCGACCAGGACCACGTCATTTCCGCTTCCGATCGCCTGCAATTCACCAACGGAGGCACGATCGACGCCCGCAGTGTCCACCCGCCCCACCACGGGGGCACCTCGCCACCGGCGCGCATCGCTGCCTTGCTCACAGCCCTCTGCCAGAAGGATAGCGCCCCCTACCATCATCGCCAGCCCCACGATGATCGCACCGGTGGCCTCAAATCTGCGCGTTCCTTCCGCCTGCGTCTTCACCGCAACGCCCCTCCATAACCCGAATCTGAGCAAGGCGCGTGCTAACCCAGGCGGCGCAGCACGTGCTGGATCGCCTGGAGCAGTGGCCCTTTCTGCTCGTATCCCTGCTCTCCCAACTCACTCATGCCAAGATAGATCCTGCGGCGACAGCGCCGGACCAAACCCGTCGTCAGCCGATAGAGCGTCTCTCGCCGGGTCTCTACCTCGTCCGTATCACTCCAGACTGCGTCTGCAGGCCAACGGCGGCTGAGCACATAGGGATGGGTAAGCGGCTGGTACAAGCGCTCCCACCAACCCGATCCCCCAACGTTGAGCCAGAACTGGTGGTCCACGGGCCGATTGGCCATCAGGAAGGTGTAGGCCGGGGCCAGCAGCACTGCATCGCCCGGCTCGACTTGCCAACCGGCGACGTACTGGGCGGCAATCACCCCGTCCCGCACCATCTGCAGGTACTCCCGTCCCAGAGGCGCGTCCACAGCCCCGCCATCAGTGCCTCCAGTATGGGAAGAGCGCGGAAACCGCGCCCCAACGGTGGCCCAACGGAACTTGCGCACCGATTCGATCAGGTTAGCTGCCGCCCGCCCCGCGTCGTAGTCACGGTGAAAGCCGTATCCCTGCTGAGAAAGCACCTCGCCGAAGAGCTGACTGAGGAAATGGTCGAACTCAGGAGACCGAGCAGTCACATAATCCGCGATCCAACCCCTCAGACGCTCGTAGCGCTCACCGAGCACGAACGTGAGGCGCTCCTGCATGTCGGGATTGATCCGGTCGAAGGAGCCCAGGCCAGGCCGACCCTCCTGGACACGATACGCGATATCGGCCAGGAGCTGCGCCCGCACCAGATCCATCCCGTCAATCGCCTGCATCAGTGCGTAGGCCACGTCGAAGCGGCTGGGGCAAATCCCCCACCCCGGATGGGCAATGGCCGCGAGCGTCAGTAAGCATCGGATAGGCGGTTCCTCACGGAGCGCCCGTGAGGGCCGATGAGAGCGCGTCGGCACGGAAAGCCGTTCCAGACGGTTCACCAGAGAGAAACGCAGTGCGTCCGTCAGGAAAGGGGCGAGCACGACGATTTCCCCCGCTGGGACGCCCTCTTCGTGGACCAACCGGGCGATCTCTCCCGTCACCCAATCCAGCATCTGGGGATAGTAGCGGTAGTACGCGTGGGTCAGAGCCGCCCGCACATCTCCCTCTTGATCCAAGTCCCGGTTGTCCTCCCGCGCACTTCCCTGGGTTCGAGCCGTCGCCGAAGAGCGGTTGAGGCTCCATGCCAACTCGACGGCCAGGTTGTGCAGACTGGGCGAGGTAACGAAGGACTCAGTGAAGACGAACTGCTCATCGCAAGACTCCCGCAGAGCACGTGCGCCCTGCGGATCAGCGCCGAGGAAACGCCGATAACCTGCCTGATGGTCACAGATCACCAGCGCCGAGCGGCAGCGTGGCAGCCACTCCCGCAGCACGTCGTGCGCCACCGGCGTGTCCTCCTCCACGTTGTCCACGAGTAGGTGAGTGTAGGTCGCCAACAAGTAGTCACGGCAAAGCGATGCAGCGTCACTCCGATCCACGTCGCCGCCAGGGGGCAGCGCCGCGACCTCGGACCACAGGTGCTCCACGAACACCTCGAGTTGAAGCGAGAAGTCGAGCAGGTTGTGAGCCAGGCAGTACTCACGGAAGCGAGTAGCACAGACCTGGGCCTCGTCGTAGATGTGCGCCTGGCCCCGCTCGCCACCCCAGGCCGCCTTGAGCCGCTCGCCGATTTCGGCGTATGGGAAACCGACAACGGCCGATTTGTTCAGATTGTCTATGATCTGGCTGTAGAGCCGGTTTCGGTCAATGACCACCGTCTCGAAGTAGCCCTGATCGAGGAGAGGCTGGACCAAGCGCGCCATGTAGTATTGGGCCGTCTCCAGTGTGAGAAATGTCGGCGACTGGTCAGGACGGGCAAAACCCACGTCCTCGGCGATCAACGGCCAGAAAAGGTCCACCATGCGCTGAGCCAGCCCGCCAAGCGTCGAAATCGCCACCCGACCGCCGGCGCGCACCGTAGGTCGGCTGAGCGCCTCGTAGTAGGGAGCCGCCAGCGTGCGTTGGGGCACGAGCACCAGGATCGCGCCAGCCGAGACACCGGAGTCAAGCAGGTGCAACAGCCGCTCCACGCCGGCGCTCGTCTTGCCTGCACCGGCAGGGCCCTCCAGGAAGATCTTGCGCTCGATCGGGCGCTGGACAAGCGCCAGTTGGCAATCAGAGAGGGTAAGCGTCACCTTGCGCCATCTACCTCATAAAGCCCGGGCTTTCCGCGCTCGCGAAGCCGTGTTCACCTGCCTCAGAAACAGGTAGCCGATCAGCGACACAACGATGGTCAGAGCCACGTAGAACCACGACGATCCAGGCACCCTCCTGGCCTTCCGAATCCTTGACGCCAAACTCAGACCTGGATCACGGCGGATCGTCTCTTGAATCGTCCGCTCCAGCAGTGCGACTTGCTCCATGAGAAAATCCCTGACCTCCCCAGGAGGCATAAGAGATATGGTCTGTCTCAGTCTGGCAGTTCGCTCGGTCTTGGCGACCGCCGCAGCGGATCGTTCTCTCAACAGAGACTCGTAAGCCGCGGCGGTGTCAGCAACCACATTCGAATAGTCGAGCCCTTTCACACGGTCGCGCGCGTTCCTGCACAGGCAATCGTATTCAGCGCGGGAAGCGTCGCAGATCTCCTGCACACAACGGGCGAACTGCTCCGGATCAGTGTCCTTTGAGAGCCTGCGACCGACGCCATCGTCCACCAGTTCATCTATCGTCTCGTTGGACAGGCCAACCACAGGCGTACCCGAGGCCAGTGCCTCGATCACGACCAGACTCTGCACCTCCATTTTCGACGCTGATACGAATACGTGGGTTTTCTCCAGGTATGCAGGGACGGCTGAGTGTGGGACCTGTCCGCAAAATACGACATTGTCCAGGCCATACTGCGCTGCGAGATCCTTCAACTCCCGCTCACAGGCAGGATCCAAGGCCTCGCCGACGATCTGCAGCGTGTAGTGCTCAGGAAGGTATCGCAGCGCCTCGATCAGATAGCGCTGGTTCTTTCTCCGCGTGATATGCCCGACAAACGAAAGGACTCTCTCCGGCGACGATATGTCCGCGGTCCTACACGCCCCGTATTTGCTCAAATCCCTCCCATTGTGGATGATAACCACTTCTCCATCGTATCCAAACTCTCGGATGCTATCCATACACCTGCGGTTCAGGGCGATGACCGCGTCACAGTTCTCGTAGAAGTTGCTCAGACCCTGCTTGGCCATGGATTCCGTAAGTGCACTCTTCAGTATCCTGGCCACCTCAACAGCCCCAAAATCGAGGATCTTCGAGGGCAGCACGTGAGCCGTGTACACAAAAGGTACGTCGTACATCCTGGCCCACACCTGCGCAATCAGGCCCAGGGAAGCCGGATCGTGGGCGTGGACGACGTCCGGCTTGAACTCATCCAGAAAGCTGAATATCCGATGCACGTTCCTCCCTGACAACGCGGTGAAATACACGTATCGCTCACCTGCGCTCCTGATACCAAATACCTTGAGGCCGTGCTCCGCCTCACTCAAACCCGTCGCGTCGGCCGGGCACATCAACACGGTGTCGTGGTGGGCAGCGAAATGCCGGGCCAGTTCGTGGGCCACTCTCCCCTCCCCGCCTCCGAACTCCTCTTCCTTGAACAGCGTCACAAAAACGACCTTCATCTTTCCTCCTGACGGATTGTCACAATCCGCGATATTGCCCAACAATCCCCATCCATGACACTCCTGGCTCTATGATAGCGCAACGCCAGCCTATGTCAACGCCGCTGTGCAACGATGCCACGCAGCCACCGCTCTGCATTGCCACAGCTACATCTGCACGACACCAGGTCACCGGCAGCGCAGCTGGCCGCAGCCAGCCTGGATCGCTGCACCACGGCGTTGGCGCATGGTGTGGGGAACGCCAGCACGATCCAGCACCGCCCTGAACGCATCCGTGGCCTGGGGTAGCGAGGGTTGCCCATCGTAGTCGGGTGTCGGATTCAGGCGGATCAGGTTGACGTGAACGGGAAGCCCTGCTACGCGCGCAGACAGTGCCCGGGCCTGGTCCTGCGTGTCGTTGATGCCCCGGATCAGCACCCACTCCAACATCACACGACGCTGCGTCCGGGCGACGTAGTGTTTCAGCGCACCAAACAAGTCGTCCAGCGGATAGCGCCGGTTGATGGGCACCAGCAGGTTCCGTAGCGCATCCGTCGCGGCATGGAGCGAAACCGCGAGCTTGACCCCTATGCCGCCATCCTCGTCGGCCAGGCGCTCAATGCCCGGCACGATGCCCACGGTGCTGAGTGTGACGCGTCGCGCGGGCAGGCCCAGTGCCCGGGGGTCGGTCAAACGCCGGATCGCTGCCAGGCTACGCTCGTAGTTCAGGAGTGGCTCGCCCATGCCCATCAATACGACATTCGTGAGCCCGCGGCGCTGCGTCGCCAGCTCCCGCTGTAGATGCAGCACCTGAGCGACGATCTCTGCAGTCGAGAGATCGCGGACAAAGCCCATCTGCCCGGTGGCGCAGAACGCGCACCCACAGGCACAGCCGACCTGCGTGGAAACGCATGCGCTACGCCGTTCCCGGTACCGCAGGAGCACTACTTCGACCCGCTCACCGTCCGCGAGCTGCAGCAAGTCCTTGCGTGTCTCGCCATCTGGCGCTTCGAGGCAAGCCAGCACCGAAGGCACGTGGAACGTCGTCTCCGCCGCCAGCCACTCCCGCAACGCCACCGGCAAGGTAGTCATCTGATCGAAGCCTGTTGCGCCGCGTTGGTACAACCACTCCCACACGCGCCGCGCACGCAGATGCGACGCGCCCGATCTGCCCGACTCCCACCGCACCAGCAACGCCTCCAAAGCGGGCAAATCCAGGTCATACAGACGAACCCTGTCGTCAGCCACGACGCACCGGTCGGGCCGTCGTCACAAGCAGCCCGCACATCATACAGTCGTCATCGCCTCCCATAGCACCATACCCAGGAAAACAGCCACGTGGAAGCACGTGGCTGGACCAGGCGGACGTTGCAGACACAGAGTCCGTGCTGGCAGGATGCCGGCGGTCCATGGACCGTGCGTCCGTGCGTACCCCACGCGTATTCACCCCGACGCGGAACGCAAGCCACAGCCTGCCCCCACCCAGGGAGACCGGCACACGGGAGGGTGGACGCTACCTGTTCAAGAAGCCCTTCAGCCTGCGTGAACGCCTCGGATGACGTAGTCTCCTGAGCGCTTGCGCCTCTATCTGGCGAATGCGCTCGCGGGTTACACCCAGTTTCTTGCCCACTTCCTCAAGCGTATGTGTCCTACCGTCCACCAACCCGTAGCGCAGTTCCAGAATGCGCACCTCACGCGGAGGGAGATCCTGTAGAATCTCGTGAAGCATCTCGCGCAACACCGAGGAACTGGTCTCTTCGTCCGGTGCGGGGCTGCCCGTGTCTTCGATGAAGTCCCCGAACTCGTTGTCCTCTTCGGTGTCATTCGGCATGTCCAGCGACAAAGGGCGGCGCGCCATCCCCAGCATTTCGTCCACCTTGCGAGGAGGCAGATCCAGTTCCACAGCCAACTCCTCGGAGGTGGGCTCGCGCCCCAACTCTTGGGTCAGCCGGTGGGTGGCCCGCAGCAGCCTGTTGACCTGATCCCCCATGTGGACCGGCAAGCGGATGGTACGTCCCTGATCGGCGATCGCGCGCGTGACTCCCTGACGAATCCACCACGTCGCGTAGGTTGAGAACTTGTTGCCCAGCCGGTAGTCGAACTTGTCGGCCGTTCGTATCAGCCCGATACTACCCTCCTGAATCAGATCGAGGAAAGGCACGCCACGGCCAACGTACTTCTTGGCGATGCTGATCACCAGGCGAGAGTTGGCGCAGATGAGGTGCTCGCGAGCCGCCAAGCCATCTCGAACAGTCTCCACCAGTGCTGCCCGCTCATCCGGGTCAAGGTCGCCGTTGCGCTTCAGCCTGTCCTGGGCGCCGCGCCCAGCCTCTATCCGCTTGGCAAGTGCGACCTCCTGCTCGGCAGTGAGAAGGGGGACTTTCCCGATTTCCCTCAGATAGAGACCAACCGTGTCATCCAGTGCAACCGTCTCGAAGTACGCCTGTTGAACGGAGGCTGCGGACGCACCATTGTTGTCCGCATCATCGGCTGCGGACGCACCACTGTTGTCCGCATCATCCCGGCCAGACTCCCCGGTCTTGACGTCTCGCTCTGCGGGCTCTTCAGACGCACCGACCTCGACACCCAAGCCCATCAACACAGTCAGGATTTCATCCAGCTCCGCCAGGTCGTCCTCGGCCTGAGGAAAGGCGACCAGGAGCTGATCGTAGGTGACGAAACCCTGTTCAACCGCCTGGTTCAGCAAGCATTCGACGCTCGAACGCCTGTTTTTCACGCCCGCATATATGTCATTCACAAACGCCTGCTCCATCGCTCTGCCTAACCCATTCGCTGTCCATATCGGTGCTTCAGAACCCACGTCGCTGTCCCGTCCACGGTGGCTCAGCACCGGCCTTGAACTCCTCAACACTTGGCCCGCCCAAATGACGCAGACGCCAGGTTCCGTACAGGTAGCTGACCACCAACAACGCGATAGTTGCTGGCCAACCAGTGAGAACGTTGATCAAGGCCAGGAACCCCGCAGCCTGCGTTCGAAAAAGAGAGAGCTGGACGGCCAGGCGGAGGGTGAAGAACACCGCCCAAGCAAACGTGACCTCGCTGTACGCCGGACGCACGCGCGGATGCCAGTACCAGGCCAGAGGCCACCGGCGCGCGAGGAAACTAGTCCAAGCCACCAAGGGGCGGCCCACCGCCACGCTCCCCACACACAGCACGATCGTCCCCGCCCCAGTGACGATGTTAGGCAGGAAGTATCCCTCCGCCCGTCCCAACCACCAAGCCACCAGAACCGCCAACAACACAGCACCCAGGCCACCCAGCGCGTATCTGAACGGCTGACGCCTGAGCAGTCGGAACACGGTTGTGGCACACGCCAATCCCAGCGCAGCCCACGAGGCAACCTCAAACCCCACAAAAGCGTTCAGCAGCACAAACAACACCGGCGGCAGGATCGAGTCGACAAGACTACCTCGCCCGCTGAACACCGCCCGGAACTCTTCCAGCAGCTCACGCGACTTGCCTGAATTCACAGTACTATGTCTACGAATGAGACTCCCTTGAGTTGCAGGGCTAGACCTAGAGGCGTCTATCGCCCTTGATCCGCAATCGAGGCTTATGCTTACAACACATATAGGTCGTCCTGGTGACGCTGTAGGTGCGACTCGCTACCGGCTTCAACAGCATACTGCGCTCAGCACGTCATAGACCACACGTGTTCCCAGGCGTATGTTATCCAGCGAGATGCGCTCATCAACGCCGTGCATCCGGTTAAGTTCTCCTTCATCAATCGCGATCGGGATTAGACCGTACGCAGGGACACCTCGCTGACGGAAGAAACGAGAATCCGTGCCGCCGGGCGTCTGAACGGGAACAACGACACATCCCGGCACATCGTGCCGGAGCACGTGGCCCAAATCAGAGAAGAAACCGTTCTTGAACGGGGAGACCGACGACTTCACCGGCGGGTAATCCAGTTCGATGTGTACCCGTTCGTCGTCAACAATGCCCGCCAGTTGCACCAGGAACTCGGCAGGGTCCTCGTCCGGCAGCAGGCGCACGTCCAGACCGGCGACAGCCTGCTGCGGGATGACATTCTCCTTGGTGCTAGCACTCAGTTGTGTGGCGGTCACCAGGTTGCGCACTATCGCGTTGGTCATCGGCTGCCGCGTCAGCACACGGCTGACCAATGGCCAGATGAGCGGATGGTCCGCGTGCTTGAGGAGAAAGGCTTGAGGGAAGCCGGTAACCCCGGCAAGCCGCACCAACATCTCCCGCGAGACCGACGTCAGCCGGGGCGGATACGGATGGTTGCGAACGCGCTCCAGAGCCCTGGTCAGCACGTCAACGGGATTGTTTCCTCTGGGCACCGAGGCCAATCCCGGCTCCCCGTGCGCCACCAACCGAGGCCAGAGCACTTGCTTCTCAGCCACCGCCACGTGGAACACAAGGCCTTCGCCGATCATGCCGGCTATGCCGAAGCCCCCCTCATCCCAGACGACATTGGGGTGGATTTCATCCCAGTGATGGTCCACCATCCACCCGGTACCATAGCGGCCCTCCATCTCCTCGTCAGCCACGGCCATAAAGATGATGTCACGTTTGATGGGCTGCCCACTCTGTCGCAGTAGATCAAGCGCCAGCAGGTGCATGATGCCGAAGCTTTTCATGTCCAGCGTGCCGCGGCCGTACAGGTATCCGTCAGAGACTTCACCGCCAAAGGGATGGCACGACCAGGTACTGGAGTCGGCCGGGACGACGTCCATATGGTGTAACAGCAAGATCGGGCCACGCTCGCCGCTCCCCTGCACCCGAGCGACAACATTGGCACGCCCCGGCGCAGACTCGTACAACCTGGGCTCCAGCCCGCGCTCCCGCAGCACCTCGGACAAGAACTCCGCAGCCTGCCGCTCGTTGCCGGGCGGATTGCTCGTGTCAATCTGAATGTAGCGGCTCAAAAGCTGCGCAGCGGCTTCACCAGTTGCCTGCCAATCGCTCATCGCTGCCCCTACACGCCCTCGCTACTCGTCCGAAGCTGCCCCTGTACGCGCCGGGTCTTCCCCCTCAAGTGGAAGACGACGTAGACCAGCGGCAGCGTGAGCAGGTTCAAGATCGCCAGGATGGCGAACATCCAGCGGAAGCCGAACGCATCCGTCAACCCGCCCGACAAGGGCTCTCCGAGGCCAATGCCGATATTGCCCACTGCCATGATGAAGGCAAACATGAAAGCTGCAATGCGCGGATCCGAGAACTCCATGCCCATGGCCATATAGACCGTCTCGTAGTAGCCAAAGGCCACGCCAAAGAAGAACATCACCACCCAACCCACGCCGGCCGAAGGAAGCAGCGCCAGTCCGGAAACCGTGGCCGACGTGAGCAAGAGCGCCCCGAGAAGGCTGGCACGGCGACCAACACGACGGGTCAGTGGCCCGCCGACCAGACCTCCGGCCACCATCCCGATGCCAAAGACAGACGCGTAGAGCCCCACGCGCCCCAGCGGCACGCCGAACACCTCGTTGAGGAAGGCACCGCTCATCCCGTTGGCACTCCACAGCGTCAGTGGGTAGACCAGCCCCAACACCAGGAAGAGCACGAATGCCCAATCAAGCATAGAGCGAAACGCAGACGCCGAGAACGCCTGCTCCGGCGGGCGCACCTTGGACTCGCGCGCGACCAGAACCAGCGGAACGGTCAACAGGCCCAGAACACCGATGCCGACGAACACCGCCGGCCAAAAGCCGCGCTCCGAGAGCCAACCGATGACAACCGGGCTGACGACCATGCTCAGTGCCCGCCCACCAACCATGACACCCTGCACCGTCGCCCGTTCATCCTCCGGCGTGACGTCAATCGAAAAACCATCTGCACAGGTATCATAGGTAGACATTCCCAGCGCCGCAGCCACGCATACGAGCACGAACAGCGGGAATTGCGTCGCCGGTCCGATCAAAGGAAACAGCAAGAACGCCAGCGACTGCAACACCAAGCCGATGACCATGTAGGGCTTGCGATAGCCAAGGCCGGCCAGGCAGACCCGATCGCTAAGCAGGCCAATAAAGATTTTGAGCACGAATGGAGCCAGCGTGATGCCACCCACAATCCCGATCCGGGTGAAGGAAAGGTCAAACGTGCGCAGGTAGATCTTGTTGAAAGTGGCGAAATAGGTCAAGACGGCCCCCTGGACGAAATAGACGACTCCAAAGAGGGCCAGATAGCGAGAACGGCCAGTGGATTCCATCGGTGATCTCCTAGCGAGGATATGATGGTGACTAGAGCACGTGCCGCGCGATGCGCTATTGTACGCTCAATCGAAGGGAATGTCAAGCGCTGAAGGGCTGAAATCCCGTGAAACCCATTTGACATGAAGCTGTAACGTACGGAGCGCGAGAATGCCGTATACTTGACGCAATTCCGAAGTGTGGGAGAATTCGCAGCCTGGGTTGCCAGCCCTACTCTCACCACATAGGATCTGTAGGGCGACTGGCGCCCCGCCATTCCGACAGAGGAAAAACTGGATACATGCTCACAGCCATCGCAGATGACATCACGGGGACGGCGACCAAACCGTACCACCGGGCCGTTCAAGGGAAGCGATGTTCTTTTGCACAGAGAAGACTGAATGAGGCGTTCGAGGCAGCCAAGCGCGTTTTCTTCGACAACTCCTCGCGCATCGTCCTGTTTAGCGACTGCCACAGAGGGAACAACGGCAGAACAGACGAATTCGCCCGAAACGCGGGCCTGTTCGTACACGCGCTGACGCACTATTACCGCCAAGGGTTCACCTACATTGAGGTCGGGGACGGAGACGACCTGTGGAAGAACCGGCGGTTCAGCGATATCCGACGCGCCCACGGGCGCGTCTTTGACCTGCTACACCGATTCCACGAACAGAGCCGGCTGCACCTCATCGTAGGCAACCACGACATACAGGGCAAGCGCGGACTGCCGGTGGCGAAAGACGGGATCGTGGTACATGAGGGGCTGATCCTCCACCACGGCCCAACCGGGCAACGCATCTTCGTCGTCCACGGGCACCAGGCCGACTTCAAGAGCGAGCACCTCCAGGCCGCAAGCCGCCTCGCCGTACGGTACATCTGGAAGCTGCTGCAAACCCTCGGATTCAGAAACCACACTGGCCGTGAGGGCGTCACTCAAAGAACGAAGAAGATCGACCGGCGGCTCGCTGAATGGGCGGAGTCCCACCGACACGTGGTCATCTGCGGCCACACCCACCGCCCGATTGTCCCGGCGCAAGGGGCGACTCCCTATTTCAACACGGGCAGTTGCGTGATACCCGGCAGCATCACGGGCCTGGAGATCCAGAACGGGGCAATCTTGCCGATCAGGTGGCACACCAGGGACACCGGTGGCGCACACCGCGTCGAGCGCGAGCTGACAGGGTCTCCCAGCAAACTGCGCCTATACGCCTGACAGTCATCAGATCAGGAAGGTCGTGGCAGCGCCGGCCAGGGCCACCGCCGTCCCTGCAACGGCGCGGGGACTGACCGGCTCACGGAAAACCCAGTGTTCCATTGGTATCAGGATGACCGGGCTGAGGGCCATCAGGGTCGAAGCGATGCCTACCGGGGCGCGTTGGAGCGCCACCATAGACAACCAGACGCCCAAGAAAGGCCCGACCAGCGAGCCGCCGAGGAGCAGAACGCCCGTCGTCTTATGCTTCAGCGCACGGCAGGTCGCCCCGAGTTGGCCCTGAACCAGGGTCAGCAGCCAGATCACGGCCGTGGCGACGAGCATCCTGATCAGAGTAGCTGAGAGGGAAGGGAATCCCCCAACAAGGCCTTGCCTGGCCGTCACCAACCCCAACGCCTGGCCCAGCGCGCCCCCCAAGCCCAGGAGCACGCCCAGGCCATAGCGGCGCTTGTCCTCACGCGCTACCCCACTGACCTGCCCAGACCGCTTCTCCGACACGACCCAGGCGACGCCGCCGACGGTCAGCAGCACGGCCCCGATCTCGGGCAGGCTCAAGGCCTCGCCCAGCCACGTCCACGCCGCCAGTGTACTGATGACGGGCACCAACGTCATCAGCAGCATGGCCCGGCGCGCGCCGATGAATATCAACGCCTGGAAAAGGCAACCGTCTCCCAGCACCAGACCGATCGTCCCCGACAGCCCCAACCACCCCCAGCGAAAGGGCGCGGTATGGACAGGCAACAGCTCCCCATACAGCAGAAGATGGGCCACCGACAGGAACAACACCGCCAGAGCCAACCGCACCCGGTTGACTACGCGGGACCCGACGCGACGGCCCGCCAGCGTGAACAGAATCGAATTGAGTGACCAGCAGAAGGAAGTTGCCAGTGCGGCGAGTTCGCCCATGGATGCCCCTCAGTCAAAGCGTAGGGATTTGCCCACACGGCCACGCGCTACAGCCCGGCGATGTAGGGCCACGCCAGGGAGGCAAGTGTAACCCAAGATCGGGCGAAGTCAAGGCGCGCCGGCCACCACTCTGGGAGGCTGCCAGGTCGGTGGACAGGAAGACAGAGGGGGCGTGCGAACCTCACTCCGTACGGGGGTTCTACGGATCCTTCGCAGCCTGCGCCGGACCGGGGATTGGCTGCAGCGCCGACTCCACCTCGTGCAGCAGGTCCTCGACGGAGAAGGGCTTGGGCAGGAAGCTCGTCGCGCCCAGCGCAACCAGGCGCTTGCGCTCCCGCTCCGCGTCAGTTGCGTGAGCCGAAATCGCGATGATGGGGATGATCTGCGTCACGGCGTCCCGCTTGAGGTGGGTCAGGGCCTCGTAGCCATCCATCCCCGGCAGACGCAAGTCCAGGATGATCACGTCGGGCCGATAGCGGCGGGCCATGGCCAGAGCCTCGTAGCCGTTGGTGGCTACTAGAGGTGTGAAGCCAATCTGACGCACTGCGACAGACACCAGATCGCTCGCGTCTGGGTCGTCCTCGACCACGAGCACACGGCCCTGCCAGGTCAGCGCCTTCTCGGCACTGCGGAACAGGTCATCGCTGTCCACAGGCTTGGTTAGGCAATCCGCGGCCCCCATCCTGCGCGCGGTGCCGTCGTCCTGCTTGATGGTCATCACGATGACGGGTATATCAGATGTGGCAGCGTTCTCCTTCAGTGCACGGAGAACGTCCATCCCATCTATGTCAGGGAGGATCAAGTCCAGTGTGATCAAGTCAGGCCGCATCTGCTCGGCCCAGGCTACGACGGAACGTCCATTGCCCAGGGAGAAGACGCGGTACCCCTTGGTCTCCAATTGCATCTTGATCAGGTTAGCTGCGCTCGGATCATCATCCACGACCAGGATCTTGCGCGCGCGAGCCTGCAACCGGGGCAGCACCCGGCAAACCGGCGCTTCCTCCTCTTCCTCCAGGTGAACGGGCACAGGGAGTATGAATGTGAACGTGCTTCCCTTTCCCAGTTCGCTCTCGACCCACACCCGTCCCCCATGCATTTCCACGAACATCTTGACGATAGACAGCCCCAGCCCGCTGCCACCCGTTTCCCGCACTATGGGGTGATCCGCCCGGTAGAATCGCTCGAACAGCCGCCCCAGGTCCTCCGGGGCGATGCCGATACCGGTGTCCTGCACATCCACGCGCACTGCACCCTCGACCGGATACGCCCGCACCTCGATCAGTCCGCCCTCGGGCGTATAGCGAATCGCGTTGCCGACCAGGTTCGTAACCACCTGATTGAGCCGGTTCTGGTCGCCCATCACGTCGGGCAGACCGCCCACCACCTCATAGGTAAGCGTCTGCTCCTTCTGCGCGGCCTGGCAGGCTAGTACATTGACCACATCTGCGATCACGTCGCCAATCTGCATCGCCCGAGGCTCAAAGCGCACACGCCCGGTCTCAACCCGTGAGATATCCAACAGATCGTTGATCAACGCCGTCAGTCGCTCCGCGTTGTTCTTGATGATCCCCAGGAAACGCTTCTGATTGCCGTTGATGGGACCGACGGCCCCGCCATGGATCAGGTCGGTATACCCCTTGATGGCCGTCATGGGCGTGCGTAGCTCGTGCGAAACGTTGGAGACGAACTCGCTCTTCGCCCGGTCTGCCTCCACTTCCTTGGTGATGTCGCGCAGAACGGTCACCACCCCCAGGAAGTCGCCACGCTGGGTCAGAACCGGCGACAGTTGAGCCTGGACGACACGGTTCTCGATCTCGAGAATCATCTGAAAGACCTTGCGCAACTCCAAGGCAGAGGTGTCCAGGAGCGCCTCCATTGCAGTGAGCGCCCCTTCCCTGCCCTGGCTGTCGAAGACAGAAAACAGAGCGTGATAATCCCGTCCGACCAGGCGGTCTCCAGGCATCTCCAGAATATGCTCCGCTGCCGGGTTGACCAGGATCGTCCGGCCACGAGCCTCGTTCACGACGACGCCATCCGCGATAGACGTGAGAATCGCCTGGCTCTTGGTGCTCTCCTCCTGCTGATGGCGCAGCATCTGGCCAAGCTCCTGGGCCTGCTCGGTGATGAGATGATAGACCTCGGCGTTTCCAATCGCCGTAGCAATCTGGCTCACCACGGCGCGAAAGGAACGGACACGTGCAGCCTCAAAGGCTCCTGAACGCCGGCTGGCCACAGCCAGGAGCCCCAGAAACATACCGTTGGCCACCAGCGGAGCAACCATCAGCGCACGTGTATCCGGAGCGGTCAGCGCCTCCACCCACGGTTCCGCCGTCTCTTCCCGCACATCGCTCAAAACCAGTGGCCCATCCACCTGTCCAAGTTGCCATGCGGTCGGAACGAGCGAAAGGGATATGGCCTCACCATCCCAGTTGATGCGCGTATCTGGGACGACCTCACCTGCCTCACCGTCCAACAGGAAGACCGCCCCCATGTCCGCAGCCATGGCCGTCGTCACTCCGGCGAGGGTCCTGTGGAGCACTCGCTCTGTATCCAGGCTCGCGGTCAGCTCCTGGGCGATCTCGTAAAGGGTCTCCAACTGAGCCTTCTCAGCCGCGAGCAGTTCCGCAGCGTCCGCCAGGTACCGGGCCAGCGCCGCGTTCAGGGCGCTGAGAGCGCTCGAAGAGCCATCCACAGCGCCTGCTGGAACCGCCTGCTCGGACAACAGGTCGCGCACAGCCTGGGAGAGACCCTCGGCGATGGAAAGCAACTCGGAAGGCGCGGCCCCGCGCTCCTTTGCCTCTCGACCAGCCCACTGCTGGACATCCCTGCCCACTGCCTGGGCATCGTCCGACAGCGCGGCTTCGATCAGGGGACGCCAGCATGACATGCACTCCTCGGGAGACAGCGCACCATAGCTTGGCAGCGCCGGAACAAGCGCCGACCACCGCGCCTCAACCTGAGCCTCATTTTCACGCAACCACAGACCAAATGAGTTGGAATTCACACCCAAAATCCTCCCTTGCGCGCCAGGCGGCAAGCACGTACATTATAAGCCTGCCGCAGAGGGGACGGGTTACAGCTTCGTTACGGTTAAGTGACGGGTGGAAGCTAGAGGTTGGAGGTTAGAGGCTGGACGCCCGCGCGTTCGTCCGCGGACCCAGGTGGCTTACTGCTCGCTGCTTCCCACTGGGTTATCCTCATCGGATAGGTTGGCGTTCCCTTTTCTGGGACGCCGCAGGAGATGCTTGTACCGTTGGCGCAACTGCTGGGGCGTCAGGCGCTTGCCACTCTCGAAGTAAGCCGCAGCAACCCGGCCCATGGCCCACGTACCTAACCCGGTGAAAACCGCGCCCGCCAACCACCCCAGCACCGGCACGAGCTTCCCCACCTGAGCAGCCAGATAGCGCAGCGCGACGCTGCCCGCCATCGTGGTCAGCAATTCGCGCGCGTGCCGCACGCTCAGCGACTCCCCGTAGATAGCAGCGATGCGCAGCACCATGCGCACCTGCGAGGCAAGCAACAACGGGATGTCGAGGCCAGGGATAGGTTCGGCGGCGATAACGGCGTTGAGCAGCGATGCGCTGAGGATCAAGCGGCGATTGATTTGGCGACGGTAGGGAGGCAAAGCACGGCCCAGCGCGACCGTCATCCAGGGATGCGACTCGACAATGGCCGGCAGGAGCCGCTCGCCGACGCCGGCCCCGGTCTTCGCCGAGATCGGGATCACCGTCGCCTCCAGCTTGCGCTCGACGTCATCCAGCGCGTCTTTGAGGTCGCGCTTGATCAGATCCGTCTTGTTGAGAGCGACGATCAGCGGCACCTGCGCTGCCTGCAGTGCCTCATAGAGCTCGTAATCCGATTGTCGCAGGCCCGCCGAGGCATCCAGCACCAAGACGGCCACGTCCGCACGTTCAGCAGCAGCGCGGGCAATCGCCGCCCGGTCCACGCCACCCACCTCGCCAAATCCAGGCGTGTCCACCAACGTGAAGGGGCCGACAGTCTCGGTAACCAGGCCCTTGGTCGTGCCGGGCACCGCCTTGACAGCCGAGACCTTGCGCCCCTTGATACGGTTGAAGAGAGTGGACTTGCCCGAGTTGACCGGCCCGACGATGGCCAGGCGCGCGTGAGCCTCGTGCTCCACCTGCAGCGAGAGCTTGTCCCACTCCAGCGCCTGGAACAAACTCCGCAGGTCGCCCAACCGGGTCGGCAAGGAGATCAGCGACGGTGACTTGGTGCCCATTCGGGTACGAAGTGTATCACAGAAGCGCCGGCCAGGCAAACCTTGTAAGGGCGCGATGACCACGCCCCTACCCCAAGCAGACAGCCGTCTGCTTCTCTCTTAGACAGTCAGAGCGCCCTCCGCCGTCTGCCCTCGGAACTGGCTCATGTACAGATTGTGGTAGAAGCCGCCCTGAGCCAACAACTGCTCGTGCGTACCTCGCTCGATGATCTCGCCATCGTTGATCACGAGGATCTTGTCGGCGCCGCGGATCGTGCTCAGGCGGTGGGCGATCACGAAGCTGGTGCGTCCCTCCATCAGCCGCATCAACGCCTCCTGGATATGCACCTCGGTGCGGGTGTCCACGCTGCTGGTGGCCTCGTCGAGGATCAGAATCGCCGGATCGGCCAGCACCGCGCGAGCGATAGCGAGCAACTGCCGCTGCCCCTGGCTCAGATTGCTGCCACGCTCCGAGAGGCGCGTGTCGTAGCCCTGGGGCAGCCTGCGGATGAACTGGTCAGCGTTCGCCAGCTCAGCGGCCGCGATGACCTCCTCGTCGCTAGCGTCCAAGCGCCCGTAGCGGATGTTCTCTATCACCGACTCAGAGAACAGGAAGGTGTCTTGAAGAACGATGCCTAGTTGGCGACGCAGGCTCGCCTTCTGGATATCGCGGATGTCGCGCCGATCCACCCGGATAGCGCCGCGGTCAATATCGTAGAAGCGCGTGAGCAGGTTGACCATAGTGGTCTTGCCTGCACCTGTCGGCCCAACCAGTGCGACCGTCTGCCCTGGCTCAGCGGTCAAAGTCATGTCCTTGATCACTGGCACCCCCAGCTCATAGCTGAAATCCACGCCGTCGAAGAACACCTCACCAACAACGTCATCCAACACGACCGCTTCGGGCACATCGGTGAGGTCCGGCTGCTCATCCATGATCTCGAACACCCGCTCCGCCCCGGCCAGCGCAGACTGGAGCTGGTTGTAGAGGTTGCCGATCTGGCGCAGGGGCGCAGCGAAACGGCGAGAGTAGGTGTAGAAAGTGGCGATGGTGCCGACGGTGGCCCAACCCCGGAGCGTCATCCAGCCACCCAGGCCGGCCAGGATCGCGATATTGGCATTGCTCAAGATACCCATGAGTGGCGGAACTAACATGGCATACGTGTTTGCCTGGATTCCGACCCGGCGCACTTCATCATTGGCCGCATCGAAGCTCGCCAACGTGCTGGCCTCCTGCCCAAAGGCGACGATTACACGCTGGCCGCTAAACATCTCCTCCAGATTGCCATTGAGCTGGCCAATGCGCATCTGGTACTCGCGGAAGCCACGCCGGGTGCGCTTGCCCACGAAACCCACCAACCACACCATGACCGGAAAGACAATCATCGAACCCAGTGCCAACCAGAAGTTGATGGCAAACATCATGACCAGGATTCCCACAAGCGACAACAAGCCGGCAAACAACTCCGTCACGTTCTGAGACAGCACACGACTGACCGCATCCAGGTCGTTGGTGAGGCGACTCATCAACTCACCGTGCGGGTGCCGGTCGAAGAAGGCCAAGGAAAGGGTCTGCAAGTGCCCAAAGAGATCGCGCCGCAGGCGACGCATTACGTCCTGCGATACCCGTGCCATGATCACTCCCTGACCGATCTTGGCGAGCCAGGCGCCTACGTACGCACCCAGCATCATCACGGCCACACGCCCCAAACCGGCCAAATCGCGGACAGCGATGAAGCGATCAATAGCGATGCCCATGAGATACGGGGCGGACAACTCCAACAGCGTACTCCCGATCACCAGGACAAACACGGCCAGCAAGGCCCATCGGTAGGGCCGCAAGTGAGCCAACAGCCGGCGAAGCGTGCCGCGCGCGTCACGTGCCTTCTCGATTCTCCCTCTCCCGAACCTCCCACCGGGTCCAGGCATACCTGTAGCCTGACGTTTAGCCATGGTCAACCATCCGTTTCCGCTGTGTCACAGTGTGTCAAGGCGAGTGGCTGGGGGCGGGCAGGATGCCCGCGGTCCATACCGGCACTCACCGGTCTTCCGTCTCCCAGTTGCGACTCGTAGATCTCCCGGTAGATCGGGCTGCTCTCCATCAGCTCGGCATGCGTGCCCTGGGCGGCGACGCGCCCCTGATCCAGCACGACGATCTTGTCGGCGCTGAGAACCGTACTGATGCGCTGGGCGACCACGAACGTGGTACATTCCGCCGCCAGATGCTCCAACGCCACCTCGATCCTGGCCTCCGTTTCCACGTCCACGGCGCTGGTGCTGTCATCCAGGATCAAGACCTTGGGCCGCACGAGCAGCGCACGGGCGATGGCGATGCGCTGCTTCTGACCACCCGACAGGTTCACGCCCCGTTGGCCAACGAGGGTATCGTAGCCATCGGGTAACTCCAAGACAAAGCCGTGGGCCTGTGCCGCCCTCGCCGCAGCGACCACTTCCTCTTCTGTCGCTTCCGGGCGACCGTAGCGGATGTTATCGCGGATGCTGCCGGCAAACAACACGGGATCCTGCAGGGCGACGCCGACGTGCGGCCGCAGCGTATCCAGCGGGATATCGCGCACGTCCACACCGTCCAGGGTCACACGGCCCTGCTCGACGTCGTAGAAGCGGGGGATCAAGTGAATGAGGCTGGACTTGCCCGAACCGGTCGCGCCCAAGATCGCCACGCGCTGGCCCGGTTCAGCCGTCAGGTTGACCCCCTCCAGCACTCGTTCACTGCAAGCGTGGTTATAGCTGAAGCCAACGTCCTCGAACGCCACGCGCCCCTCGATGCTCTGCAGCGGGCGCGCGCTCGGACGATTCTGCACGTCGGCAACGCTGTCAAGTACCTCCAGGATACGTCCAGCGGAAGCATCGGCCGCGGAAAGCGGCACGATCAAGCCTGCCATCATCATCATCGGGAAAAGAGAGAAGGTCATGTAGTTGATTGAGGCCACGATCTCGCCCACTGTGAAATCCCCCCGGATAGTGAGACCACCCCCGAACCAGAGAACCCCCACGATTGTCAGGTTGACGAAAGACAACATGGTGGGAAGCACCATAGCGACAAGCTGAGCCACCTTGATACTCTGCGCCGTCAGTTCCTCGTTGGCCTGCCGGAAGCGAGCGTTCTCGTACACGCCCCGCTCGAACGCTTTGACCACGCGAACGCCCGCCAGGTTTTCCTGCAACACCTGGTTCAAGCGATCCAGCTTTGTCTGCACCGTCAAGAACAGGGCCCGCCCTCGGGTGAGGAAGAACCAAACAATGCCGAAAATCACCGGTAACAGCGCGAGCATCAACAGCGACAATCGCGGGCTGGTCAAGATCAGCATGGTCATGCTGCCTAGCATCCAGAGCGGCGCGCGGGTCAACATGCGCAACGACATCAGTACCATCATCTGCACCATGTTGACGTCACTGGTCGCGCGCACGAGCAACTGGCCCGTCTGGACGCGGTCCAGGTTACCGAACGAGAACGTCTGCACCTGGCGAACGATGGCGCTGCGGATATCCGCCGCCACCCCCTGCGTCACCCGTACCGAAAGCAACGTGTTGCCAATGGAGAACAGGGCGCTCACCATCGCTGCACCCAGCATCAGCAGCGACGTGGTTACGACCAGAGCCAGATCCTGACGGGCAACACCTTCGTCGATGACCCGCTGGGTCAACCGTGGAATCGACAGGTCGGAGACCACCACACCCAGCAACAGCGCCATCGCCATGATGGCGCGAGCCTGATAGGGTTTCACGAAACGGATCATGCGTCGTAATGATTTCACTCTCGACTCCTGTTACTGGCTGCCTCCCCTACCAGGTTCTCTCGAATCCGGCACAGGAAATCACACAGCCTGGCACGCTCTTCTGCACTGAATCCGGCGAAGGTCTGCGCTTCAAGCTCGCCCCACACCCGCTCCACTGCCTCCCGGATATCCCGCCCGGCATCCGTGAGGTAGACGCGCGAAACGCGATGGTCTCGCGCATCGTGGCGCCGCACCACCAACCCAGCCTGCTCCATCCGTTTCAGCGCGTTGGTGACAGTGGCAGGCTGAACGTGGAGCTTGCTCGCTAGTTCCGAGTGCGTGATGCCTTCCCGCTCCCACAGGGCGCACAAGACGAACTGCTGTCCCCGGTAGAGGCCGATCTCGTCCAGCGAGGTGTGTACGCGAGCGCGGAGGTATTTGCAGGTCTGCGCCAGCATAGCAGTGGTCGTGCCCTGTACAGGTCGATGGCAATGCAAGTCCTATACCTCCATCGGATTGGTACAATCCGCGTCATCCAATACTTAGTCAGCTAATGTTTAGCGAGCCGAATCATAACTGAAATCGGGAGAATGTCAACTCACTGCCCCTTTCTCCCGGGAGAGGCGCAGCCTGTTCCTTGACAGGCCCATCCAAGTGTAGTATACTATCACTAGACTATTATAGTACTATAGTAAAGGCAGATACAGTGACAAACGCCGAATTGGCCATCCTAAGCCTGGTGGCGGAACAGCCCCGCCACGGATACGAGATCGAGCACGTGATCGAGGAACGTGGCATGCGCGATTGGACAGAGATCGGCTTCTCCTCCATCTATTACCTGCTCAAAAAGCTGGAGCGGGAGGAGTTGGTCGAGGGGCACCTGGAGGAGGCCGAGCGCGGCCCGGCACGGAAGGTCTACCGCCCCACCCCGGCCGGGAGGGAGGCGCTGCGGGCGGGCCTGCTGGACGCCCTCTCTGTACCGCGCCGCTCCTACCCGCCCCTGCAGTTGGGGCTGAGCAACCTGCCCGGCATCCCGCTGGACGAAGCACTGGAAGCGTTGAGAGCGTACCACGGCGCCCTAGGGGCGCGGCTAGAACAGGTCCAGGCGCGTTGGGAGAGCCAGAAGCCATTGCCCTACTTCGTGGACGCGCAGTTCGACCACAGCGTGACGATGATGCGCGCCGAGCAAGCCTGGGTCGAGCAGTTTATCAGACGACTCAAACAACAGGAGGATCGGACATGACGAGCACGAAGACGGATTCCAAGATGGCACTGAAACCTCTGGAAGGATTCAAATCGTTAGAAACCCACCACTGCGTCACCGGTTCGATGCGCCACGTCTACGTCTACAACGACCACCCTGTCAGCGAGGACATGCTGCTGGGGATCGGCGCGGGGGTCGGGTTCAGCTATTGGCACTTCAAGGGGCAGCCCCCTTTCATGGGCGGCCGGGGTGGATTCAAGCCGCCCATGGAGGAAGTGACCGGGCGGCGCACCGGCGTGGCGATCCAGTTGCACACCACGACCAGCGCCCGCAAGGCCAGAAAGACCCTAGTAGAGACCCTCGAAGCGGGCCAGCCCGTGATGATCCAGTGCGACATGGGGTTCCTGCCCTATTTCGACTTCGGTGGGGAGGAGTATCACTTCGGCGGGCATGCGGTGGTGATCTGCGGCCACGACCCGGACACTGACACGGTGCTGGTCGCCGACCGTGACCGGGACCTGCATCCAGTTTCGATGGAAGACCTGGAGAAAGCACGCGGCTCCACCTACAGGCCTTTTCCACCCAAGCACCTGTGGTACACCTTCGACTTCAGCCAGAAGCGGCAGCCGAGCGCCGAGGAGGTTCGCCAGGCCATCGCCGAGCAGGTAAGCCCTATGTTGGAACCACCCATCCGTAACGTGGGCGTCAAGGGCATCCGCAAGGCAGCACAGATGGTGCCCCAGTGGCCCGACAAGCTGGACGCCGACGGGCTACGCTTCGCGCTGTTCAACGCCCACATCTTCATCAGCCCGGAGGGCGGCACGGGCGGGGGCATGTTCCGCTACATGTTCAGCCGCTTCCTGCGCGAGGCGGCTGAGATCACGGGCGACTCCCACTTGGAGGAAAGCGCGGGCGAATTCAAACGCATCGGCGACGAATGGGAAAAGCTGAGCGAGTGCTTCCGCCAGTCCTCCGAAGCACCCGAGCCGGCATCCCTCGTGAACGAGTGTGCAGCCCCACTCAACCACCTGGCGGACCTTGAGGAAGCCGCGTGGGGACGGCTGCGGAAGTAGGAGCGGAAAGAGGCAAGCAGCAGGAGGCAGGCCACCGACTGTGTATAGGGACGCGGTGACCGCGCCCTTCCCCACGAGGCAGGACCCAAGAAGCAGAAAGCAGCAGGCAAACCACCGATCGTGTGTTGGGGCGCGGTTACCGCGCCCCTCTCCAATAGGAATGGGGCCAGGCAAAGGGAGTAGACCGCTTGCCCTCCGCGGCGCATGGTGGTAGACTCTGGGCAAGCCTCACCAGGCAGATTCTGGATCGGCGTGCGGCACGAAAAAGCAAGGAGGAGATGGAATTATGGCGATCATCTACGAAGAAGGCACACGGACGTTCCATCTACAGGCGGCGGACAGCAGCTACGTGTTCCAGGTGACCCCGAGCGGCTATCTCGTCCACCTGTACTGGGGCAGGAGGATCCGCCCGGCGGATGTGTCTCATTTGGCCGAAGCCAGCACCCTGCTACGTGCCTTTTCGCCGGGACCGGTGTCCAGCGATGGGAAGCCTTTCTCGTTGGACACCACGCCACAGGAATACCCCTCTTTCGGCACGTCGGACCTTCGAACCCCGGCCTTCCACGTGCAGCAGCCCAACGGGGTGACAGCCGCCGAGTTGACCTATCGCTCGCACACGCTGATGCCGGGCAAGCCGGCCCTGGACGGCCTGCCGTCCACCTACGTGGAGGACGACGCGGAGGCAGAGACAGTCACGATAGACATGGTTGACCCGCTTCTGGACCTCACGGTCCAACTGATCTACAGCGTCTACCGCGATTTCGACGCCATCACCCGATCTGTGCGCTTCGTCAACGACTCCTCAGACCCGCTCGTCCTTCATCGCGCCCTCAGCGCCAGCGTCGATTTCCCGCACGCGAGCTTCGACATGCTGCATCTGTCGGGGGCCTGGGCCCGCGAGCGCTACGTCGAAAGACGAGCGCTAGCACCGGGCTGCCAGTCCATCGAAAGCCGGCGCGGGGCCAGCAGCCACCAGCAGAACCCGTTCGTCGCCCTGCTGGAACAGGACGCGACGGAGGATCACGGCAACGTCTACGGCTTCAACCTGGTCTACAGCGCTAACTTCCTGGCCCAGGCAGAGGTGGACCAGTTCAGGACGGCGCGCGTCTCCATGGGGATCAACCCCTTCGACTTCGCGTGGCGACTAGAGCCAGGGGAGAGCTTCCAAACCCCGGAGGTGGTCATGGTCCACTCCTCTCAGGGGATCGGGGGTATGTCGCGCACGTATCACAGGCTGTATCGCACGCGGCTGTGCCGAGGCCAGTTCCGGGACCGCGTGCGCCCCATACTCATCAACAACTGGGAAGCCACGTTCTTCTACTTCAACGCCGAAGCGCTGGAGCAGATCGCTCAGACGGCCAAGGAGATGGGCATCGAGCTGTTCGTACTCGACGACGGGTGGTTCGGCAAGCGAAATGACGACACGTCGTCGCTGGGCGATTGGGTGGTGAACCGCGACAAGCTTCCCGACGGACTCGCGGGAATAGGAGAGAAACTCGACGCCATAGGGATGCAGTTCGGGCTCTGGTTCGAGCCGGAGATGGTCTCACCCGACAGCGACCTCTACCGCGCCCACCCAGATTGGTGTATCCACGTGCCCGATCGCCGTCGCACCGAGAGCCGGAATCAGTTGATCCTGGACTTCTCGCGGGAAGATGTGTGCGCCGCCGTCGTCGATATGATCTCCCGCGTCCTGGAAAGCGCGCCGATTACCTACGTCAAGTGGGACATGAACCGCCACATGACCGAAGCCGGCTCTGCGACGCTCCCCGCCGAGCGCCAGCGCGAACTCGCGCACCGCCACATCCTGGGCGTGTACCGGGTCATGGAGGAAGTCACCCGCCGGTTCCCCCACGTGCTCTTCGAGAGCTGTTCCGGCGGTGGCGGGCGCTTTGACCCCGGGATCCTGTACTACATGCCCCAGACTTGGACGAGTGACAACACCGACGCCGTTTGCCGGCTGAAGATCCAATACGGCACCAGCATCGTCTATCCCGCCAGCGCGATCGGGGCACACGTCAGCGCGGTCCCCAACCACCAGGTGGGCCGAATCACGCCCTTGACGATGCGCGGTCACGCGGCTATGTCCGGGAACTTCGGCTACGAGATGGATCTGTCGCGCCTGAGCGAGCGTGACAAGAAGCTCGTCCGCGCCCAGGTGCGCCTCTATAAGGAACTCCGGCCCCTGGTGCAACAAGGCGACATGTACCGCCTCAAGAGCCCCTTCGAGGGCAACGAAGCCGCGTGGATGTTTGTGGCGCAGGATCGCCGCGAGGCCGTGGTATTCTGGTTCAAGGTACTGGCACAGCCCAACGCGCCCTTCAGTCTGCTGAAACTGAAAGGGCTCGACCCAGAACTGGACTACGAGGTAGTTGGCAGCGAGCAGACGTATGGCGGCGACGTGCTCATGTACGCAGGGCTGCAACTGGCCCCGCGTGGAGGCGACTTCCAGAGCGCGGTATGGCGGCTCAAGGCCCGGTGAGCGAAGATCAGACGGAGTTGACCACACCCATCCGCACCCATCCCTGATCCGCAACCAGATGGGCGCCCGTCACGTAGCTTGAGGCGTCGCCAGCCAGGAACACTAACGTGTTCTTCCAATCCGCCAGGCTGGAAAAACCGGCACCATCCTCGTAGGCGCTCGGCCCGGCCATCCAACCCGAGGCCATCTCAGCACCACAGTCGGTGACAAAGCACCTGAAACAGATCGAAGGCCCGCCCATGGGCTTCCCGGACATCGCAGAAGCGCCGGTTCTTCCACAGTTCGTCGCCGTCTCCAACCTCGATATACGTGAACCCGTGGCGGTGATAGTAACCCAGCGCGCGCAGGAAGAGGTTCTCATTTATGGCGAAGGCGTCCGCCCGGCTGTTGTCCCCCCGGTGACAGTCGCTAAAAAACACAAACCGCGAGGTGTCGTCAAAGGGCACCTCTTCCGCCGCCTTGAACACCTCGGTCAGTCTCTTGGCCGCGAGCGCGTGGAAGTCAAGCTGTACAGACCTCGGGCATTGCTGCAACAGCGTCCCTGTGGTGATTCCCCTCGTTAGCGCAGTCATGTATCCGTGTTGTCTCCTTCGACTTGACTGCCTGCGCCCAGGCCGGCTACACGCAGGCCAACGCAGGCGTTACCCAACAAGAGAAGTATAAGGCCAGTATGTTAAGCCAGGACTATCCTGGCTTTAACACGTGGTTAACGTTGGGTAAAACATCGTAAACACGGTGGGACTCATGTGGGCGAAACGGCCCAGAGTTCATAAACTGCCCTGATTGCGGTATAATAGCGGACGCACCACATGATAGATTCCTTGAGGAGGCCCGAATGCGAGATCCGTTGAAGTCAAGACGATACGTCACCGTGGCGCTCTTGGTCACCGTCGTGGTGGCAGCTTGCGCACGCGAGATGGGCGGCACGCCCATGGAGACTGCACCCGACGTTGAGGCGACGTCGCAGGCCGTCGAACAATCAGGCGACGAGCAGCCACTCGCCACGTATACCCCATATCCGACGCACACCCCCTACCCCACCTACACGCCCGCACCCACCGCCACCCCCCAACCCACCCACACCCCGCTCCCTGCGGCGACTGCCACACACACGCCCGCACCGACGGTCGTTCCGACTGTCGCAGAGGCCACTCCGGCAACCGGCGCACCAACAGAGATCCTGGCTGAGGAGAAACCTAGCAGCCCGCCGGTCCAGGCTACCCCGTCGCACGCGCCCGCGGTGCAGTTGCCGGGACTGACGCGCATCCCGGACACGGATCCCGGCCCACCGTTCACCATCCTCATCGACACCATCCACATCCGGGCGGATGGCAGCTACAAGATGGCGGGAGCGGTACGCAACGACGGATCTGAAACCTACGAAAGCGTCGGTGTCCACGCCTCTTTCGTCGATAGCGAAGGATGGGGCTATGGCCCGTTCGACGTGTACTGCCCGTGCGCGTTCCTCGAGCCCGGCGCGCAATGCCCCTTCAGCATGAGCGTCTCGCCAAAGCCCTACGTGGAATACCATCTGCACCCGCTGGGACGGCCTGTCGTGAACCGCCAGCCAGCGCCTGTCGCGCTGGGCGGCATCGTCGTGGCCAACGATGGAGTGGGCAACGTGCGCATCACAGGCACCGCGCGCAACGACAATCCGTTTCCGGTCAAGGACGCCCGGATCGCGGGCGCGCTGATCGACGCCGGCGGGCGCATCGTGAGCGCGGGCGGCAGCGCCATCCTGGGGGAGATCGCCCCCGGAGCCAGCGCGCCGTTTGACGTGCGCATCGAATATGAGCCCTACGTCCGCTATCAGCTCTACGCCCAGGCCACACAGCAGTAACAGGAGGAGGAAGCAAGATGCTTCGTAGACGCGATTTCCCAATCGCGTGCGACAGGATGCAGAACGCTCCGTAGGCACGATTTCCCGAATCGCGTGCGACAGGAGACAGAACGCTCCGTAGGCGCGATTCCCCAATCGCGTGCGACAGGAGACAGAACGCTCCGTAGGCGCGATTCCCCAATCGCGTGCGGCAGGAGGCAGAATGCCTCGTAGGCGCGATTTCCCAATCGCGTGCGACAGGAGACAGAACGCTCCGTAGGCGCGATTTCCCAATCGCGTGCGACAGGAGCAAATTGTAGGGGCAGGTCTTGTACCTGCCCGGTTGATGTGAGGTAGGCGATGGCGGATTCCGTACATACACACGACAGAAGCGATCTGGGAGACGGGCTGGTGCTGCGCAGCGCCGGCAACACGCAGGACATCGAGCGGGTGGCGGAGTTCAATGGCTCGATCCACGGGCAGGGTGTCACCGAGATGACACGCAACCTGTTTACCCACCACCCCAGCAAGCACGTCGAGGATCTGATCTTCGTCGAGGATAGCCAGAGCGGTGAGGTCGTATCGTCCTTGTGCCTGATCCCCTGGACGTGGCGCTACGGAGATGTGGACATCGCCGCCGGCGAGATGGGCATCGTCGGCACGCGGGAGGGCTACCGGCACCGCGGCCTGATCCGCGCCCAGGTGGCCCTGTTCAAGCGCCGGCTGGAGGAGCGCGGTTGCCTGCTGTCGCACATCCAGGGCATACCCTACTACTACCGCCAGTTCGGCTACGAGTACGCGCTGCCGCTGGAGGGCGGCGTGCAGCTCGAGCTGCGCGACGTCCCCGCCGCGCCGGACGCGGGCATCACGTTCCAACTGGCAACGCCCGACGACGTGCCCACGTTGATGCGGCTTCACGACGAAGCGGCCCAGGATCTCACCATCTGCGCCGTCCGGGACGAGCAGGTGTGGCGATACCTCCTGATCCACACCCAGGAGACAGAGATGGCGCGCGAAATCTGGCTGATCCAGCGCGCGGACGGGGAGACCGCCGGCTACCTGGGCGTCCCGGAGCACCACTTCGGGGAGGAACTGGTGGTGAACGAGGTCTCGCGCCTGGGCTTCGACGCCGCGCTGGCAGCCCTGCGCCATCTGAAGACGCTGGCGCTGAAGCGCGAGAAGCCCGGCATCCGCTTGAACCTGCCCGCCGGGTGCACGCTGATGCGCCTGGCGCGCTCGCTGGGCGCGCGCGACCTGGGCACCTACGCCTGGCAGATCCACG
>CAZYSK010000032.1:34486-62037 GCA_964649415.1 uncultured Anaerolineales bacterium | reverse complement strand
TTGTACACCAACCTTTTCACCTTAGCACATGGTCCAGTTTTTGGGGCCAATTACAAACATTGCCTACCAGCTCTTCTTCCGGACACTGTGGCTTGTGCCGTTGATTTGCGCGTTCGTGGTGCTTTGGTATCTTGAGGCAAGACACGAAGAAGGGATATTGGTAGCAAAGTTCGGAGACGAGTATGAAGCGTATATGAAGACTACCGGCATGTTCTTCCCGAAGCGACTATGACGTGTCCTATCTGTTCTCCGATATGGGTGTAAGTTCAGGGGTAGGGCTGTGAACCAATCGATTATCCATGTCGCCCTTGTTGTTCGCGACTACGACGAGGCCATAGCGTTCTTCTGCCAGAAGCTCCACTTCAAACTGGTGGAAGACACGTACCAGCCTGAACAGGACAAACGGTGGGTCGTTGTAGCTCCTCCTGGGTCAAATGGCACCAGCCTTCTCTTGGCTCGAGCCGCAACACCCGAGCAGGAAGCGTTCATCGGCAACCAGGCTGGCGGCCGGGTTTTCCTCTTCCTCGCTACGGATGACTTCTGGCGCGACTACAACGAAATGGTTTCAGCCGGCATCAGCTTTGCCCGGGCGCCGAAAGACGAACCCTACGGGACAGTCGCTGTCTTCGAGGACTTGTACGGGAATCTGTGGGATCTGATTCAACCGATCGACGGCAGGTGAGCGCTTCCATTGGCCGCCACAACCTGAGCCAGAACATGGAGTACGCCTTGACTGAGAAGAGAATTCGCACAAGAACCGCCGAGCCATCCGACTATGAGAGGATAATCTCTGTGATACCGTATTGGTGGGATGGTCGAGACTTGACGGCATTGCTCCCGGAGCTGTTTCTCGTTCACTTCTGTGACACATCCTTCATAGTGGAACGAGGGACTGAACTGATTGGCTTCCTGGTGGGGTTTATGTCACAATCCCGGCAAGATGAAGCGTATGTTCATTTCATCGGCGTCCACCCAGACTTTCGACAGAAGGGTATTGGGGCCGCTCTCTACGAGCGGTTCTTTGAGATTTGTCGCAGGCGAGGGAGAAGCATCGTTCGCGCCCGCACCTCTCGTGTGAACACGGGCTCAGTCGGGTTCCACGCGAGGATAGGATTTCAAGTTGAACAGGGAGACACCAAGGTGTTTTTCACCAAGCACCTTTAGCAGTGTGCCTCCACAGCATTTCGGCTAGCGAATGAGTGCCAGAGAACAAGATGGAACTATGAAGCTACACCTGCGGACTTTCTACATACTGACCATCACCCAGGTTCTATCCATCATCGGCAGCGCCATGACGAACGTGGCGATTGGCATCCGCGTGTTCAACGACACGGGCGACAGCACACCGCTCATGCTGGCCTCTTTCTTCTCTGCCCTGCCGTTGATGATCGGCGGCAGTTTCGCGGGGGTGTTTGCTGACCGGTGGAACCGGCGACTGATCCTGGTCGCTACAGATATCGGTCAGGCCGTAGGGACTAGTTTGCTCCTGTTCAGCTTCTTAACGGGCAGTTTCCAGCTTTGGCACCTATACGTAGTCTCACTGGTGACAGGCGCTCTGGGGATGTTGCAGCGTCCGGCGATGGAAGCCTCCGTGACCATGCTGGTCCCTGACATCCACCGCGACCGGGCCAACGCCATCCGTCAGATCACCGGGCCTGCGGCGGGGATTCTGGCTCCCGTTATCACGGGTTTCATCTACGCCATCGTCGGCGTGACCGGAGTGATGTTGGTCGATCTGGCCACGTTTGTCGTTGCCATTGTAGTCGTCTACCTGGTGGAGATCCCCCAACCCCTGAACAGCGACGAAACCGGCACCCAGAGTGATTCCGTTTTCGGAGAGCTACGCGCTGGCTTCCAGTTTCTCTGGCAGCGACGGATTTTGTTCTACTTGATGATCTATGCTGCCTTCATCAACTTCCTGCTCTCCGGCCCGATGACTCTGTCTACACCCTATATCATCACGTTGACAGGGAGTGAAGAGATACTCGGCCTCTTGTTGGGCGCGTTGAACGTAGGAATCGTCGTGGGTGGCATAGCGATGATGATCTGGGGTGGCACGCGCCCGCGTGTCCACGGTATTATGTTGGGGTTATTATTCCGGGCCTGCTGGCTGGCGATCTACGGCCTGGTAAGAACCCCTCCCATGCTTGGGCTGGCGCTTTTCTTCATCTTCTTCACCAATGCGCTTGTAGATGCGTCGTTTATGTCCATACTGCAGGCCAAAGTGCCGCCCAATATGCAGGGACTTATCTTCGCCTTGCTGTTCCAGATGATGTATATTGCCAACCCAGTATCCTTGTTGCTGACGGGGCTGCTGGTGGATCGCGTGCTTGAACCTGCGGTGGGCGGCCCAAGATGGCGCCTGTTCGAGCCCTTGGTCGGCAGCCAGCCTGGCAGCGGGATGGGTTTGCTCATGTTGGTCGCCGGAGCCCTGATGTTTATCAGCACTGCACTGATCTATATCTGGCCCAAGACCCGCAGCGTTGAAGTCGATCTGCCGGACTATGAAGTGACTGAAGCGTGACGTGGATACGCAGCACAGTCCCAGGAGCATACAGACCACGGAGTATGATTTCGGCTATGCGTTCCTGGCAGTGGCCTACAAAGGGTTGGGCTGATGCTCGGGCTGCCGGGATTGAATCAGTGGAGGTTAGTGTCGATGGAGGTTGAAGTCATTACCAAACCTGCCTTTGCCGTGCTCGGCATAGAGGGAAGTGGACCTGCAGACAAAGGCCCCGAATGGATCAGGCCATTGTGGAGCGCAGTTCGAAGCAGAAGTGAGGAAATTCGAGAGCTCATCATTGGCGATAGTTGGGGCCTCATGACCGCCGTTGACGAACCGTTTGGCCGTTGGAAAGAGGAAGGGAAGTATTTGGCCGGCTGGGAGGTCGGACTTGAGACTCAAGCGCCGAAAGGTTGGACCATGTGGACGGTCCCGGCGAGCACTTTCGCGAGGATAGCCTGTACTATGAGAACGTACGGCGACGCCTGGCGATACGTTGACGATCAATTCTTGCGGGGCCAGGACTACGAACAAGGAGGAGCGGTCCACGAGTTCTATCCGTCGGAGTTTCAGGATCCGGAGGAGGACACGTTCTATCTGTACTTCACCCTCAAGACAAGGAAGCGAGCCACGTAGAATCCAGGCGGACAATACTGAGTCGATGGCTGAGGACCGGACCGGCATGCCCGGCGTCCTGTCTCTGGGCGTGGGCGATCGCGAGTCGACCGAGATGCAGCAGGCGATGGCCTGCTTGGCTAGGACTCTGCGCGAGCGCGTCGATCCCGGCCTGATCGTGCGTACGCAGACCCGGCTCGGGCGTGGTCACGGCGGCAACAACTGGCAATCCTACGTCGATGGCGTGTGCTTGATGCACGGTTGTGGGATCTTGTGACGCCGATCGTGCTGGCAGGGGGCAATCTGGACGTCACAACGTCTGAAATCGTGGCATGATGCTCCGATCATCGAAGCACGAGGTCCAGCACGCCTGATAGCTCAACGGCTGTATACACCAGGAGAAGCGAGAGCGCCAGATTCAGACCCTGTGTTACTTGTGGACGATCCAAGTAGGTACGAATCGCCGCCCCAAAAAGCGCCCATACCGATATGGCGCAAAACGCAACGCCCGTGAGAGCCAATGCAGAAGCGATCAGGTAGAAAGGGTTGATCGCAACTTCGCCCAGGAATGTGGAGTAAAGCGTCAATCCATAAACGATGACCTTCGGATTCAGTAATTGTAGCAAGAGGCCATTTGGGAAACCCAGTTGTGTTTGTTCTTCTTCTTTGAAGGCGTAGCTTGCTTTGAGCGTATGGAACGCAAGCCACAGAATATACAATGCCCCGATGAGTCGCAGTACGTTCTCAAAAGCAGGGAAGATCTGTAGCAAAGTGGAAGATACCCAGCCACAAACAAGCATGATCAAGAAGAAGCCACTGACAATTCCGGACAAATACCGTAACGTGGTCTTGTAGCCATATAGTATTCCCATCGAAGCACTGGACACGTTGTTCGGACCCGGGGTAAAGGTCGTTATCACAACGAATGATGCCAGAGCAATGAAATCAGGATTCATAGAGATCCTCCTTGCCAGTTGTTGGGCCCGGTGATACACTATAACAATCAGAAGGGCGTCATAGTATACACTGCGTGCGCTTAAACGTCAAGGGGGACGTTATATGAAACAGCCTGGCGATACTCTGGCCAATAACCTGAGGAGTATCCGAGACGACCGGAATCTGAGCCTGGATAAGCTTTCGGTGATGACCGGCGTCAGCAAGAGTATGCTGCGGCAGATTGAGATCGGCCAATCGAATCCAACTATCGCGACGCTGTGGAAAATCGCAAACGGTCTGCGGATTCCATTCACGGCACTGCTCACGGATCAACCTCAGGATATCACCTTGAGGGCGTTCAAGCAAGACGCTCCCCTGATGGGCGACACAGAGGGGTATCGACTGTTCCCACTTATCTCGTTCAACCCTAAACGATCGTTTGAAGTTTACTATGTTGAGATCGAAGCGGGAACCGTTCTGGATGCTGAACCACACCAGGGGAATGCAGAGGAGCACGTCTTCGTCTTGGAAGGCCAAATCGAGATCTCTGTAGGTAACGAGAGTTTCGACGTCAGACGTGAGAACTTCATCAGCTTTCAGGCCAATTGCATTCACCAGTATCGAAACGTAGGTGAGCAAATGGCTGTGGCGATTATGCTCATCGCATACTTGCCATAAAGGGGGCCAAGGTGTCATATGATCCCAATGAGGTCATTAAGGCCTATGAGAGGAACGCTCAGATCGAGGACGAGTCGGAGAAGAAACCGTCCCTGCGAGTCGAGATTCCGAGAGCGTTTATCAAGAAGCACCTCCAACCCTCAGATGTAGTTCTTGATGCCGGAGGCGGGACAGGTGTCAATGCCATCTTGATGGCGAAGGCCTGTCAGAAGGTGACACTTCTGGACATCACGCCTGGCATCCTGGAGTTAGCCGCGCAGAACGTGAAAGCAGCCGGTCTTTCCGACAGGATCGAACTCGTTGAGGGGGACATCACGGACCTGAATCGATTCAGCGACAGATCGTTCTCGTTCGTGGTATGTGTAGGGGATGCCATTTCATACGTCCTTGATGGTCGATTCAAGGCGATAGGGGAGTTGGTCCGCGTTGCGCAAGAGGGCGCGATCCTGATCATCGGCTGTGATTCCAAACTGGGGTTCATGAGGATGAAGCTGGCGCAGGGGCTGATGAAGGAAACGCTCAACATCTATGAGACCAGCACGTGTCGCTGTGGAATGGGGCCAAGAACGCACCTCTACACTGTGGATGAGATGACTGATCTTCTGGTGGCGCAGGGATGCGAGGTGCTAGAAATCGCATCGACGCCGACATTCGCCGATACGATCGACACCAGTCCGTATATCGAGCAGCGGCAGTGGGCGAGGCTGAGGGCGCTGGAACTGGAGATGTGCACCAGACCAGAACTGCTTGGGATAGGGTTACACCTTCTGTTTGTGGCAAGGAAGCGACGTGTGGCTGGTGCCTAGCGCGGCGCATTCCGGGCGAGGGCTCTTGGGAATCACTTGGTTGGTCAGGCAGGGCCAGCAGCTAATGTCATCCGTTGACGCAAATGCCGGGCTAAGCTGCCTGATGGATCGTTTGGAGGCGGTTGGGGAGCAGTGCCCCAGCAGTACCCTGGCCATCTATCCGCCGATGGAGGAGCACGAGCAGTTCTTCAACGACCTGTGTCGAATCTACGTGGACGCGTCCCATCAGGAGCGACGTCTGATCCGAGACGCCGTGGCTGACAAGGAGGGAATCTTGAACTGCCTGCTTGGGTATGTCTATGAATCAGCCAGGCAGGTCCGTGTTACCAGGGACAGGAGTTGGTTGCGGATCGGACTGGCGGCCGCGGCTATTCAAGTGGGCGGCTATGACTACCGTGATTTCTTGCTGGCTCTGGCCGAACTATACGTGACCGCCGAAGAGGTGGGCATAGATCCAGAACCTGAGTTCGAGGCGATGGGAGCCGGGATACCGGCAGACTTCCACACGTATGCTGTCGTGAGGTCGCGGCGTGCGCGTCCCAAATGAGCGATCCGCCGCGTGGGTGGTGTCAAGCGGAATGGCTTTTTTCGCAAGGAGACCTGCCTCTGGTGGGCCAGGAACGCTGTTGTCAACAGTCCTGCTCCTGGCATTGGCGGCTTGCACGACCAGGGCGGAGTATCAGATTCCAGAGTTTGCGTCGTTCGATGCCTTTGTTGACGCGCTGGAAACCGTTGCCAACAGCGGGAAACGGCCCGAAGTCAATGCCTTCTGGAACTCGCTTGTAGCCCGTGAACACGTTCCCTTCATCCTGGGCGATCAAGTCGCTTTTCTCTATAGGGGAAGGGCTCAGTCCGTCAGTTGGGTAGGTGACTTCACGCAATGGCAAAACGGCCCAGCGCTGCAGGGTCACCGGGTCGGATTGAGTGACATCTGGGTTGCATACGAGACGTTTCCGTCTGACGCGCGCCTCGAGTATCGTATTGTCGTTGATGGGCAGGAAGGGGTACTCGATCCTGCGAATCCCTTGCACCAGTGGGGCGGTTTCGGACCCAATTCCGTGGTCGCCATGCCGGATTACGTCTTTCCGCAGGAAGTCATTCCGCGCGATGGCGTGACTTCGGGTAGCTTGAGCCCGCCAATCGCGATCGACAGCACGCGCCTGGGCTATGCCGTAAACTACCAGGTGTATACGCCTGCCGACTATGAAGCGCTTGCCGGTCTGGCTGTCATCTACGTAACCGACGCGCACGAGTATACGGACCCACGTATGGGCAGTATGCCGATTGTGCTGGACAACCTGATCGCTGACGGGACTATCGAGCCAGTCCTCGCCGTCTTCATCGATCCCAGGGATCCGGAGACTAGGCGAAACCGACGTGAGAGTGAATTCCTGGGCAACCCGGACTACGCAGCTTTCATTGCTGAAGAGCTTGTACCATCGATCGATAGGACGTACAAGACGGACCCAACGCCCGACCGGCGGGCCATTCTGGGGGTTTCGTACGGGGGTGTCAATGCGGCCTACTGTGGGCTGGCCTACCCGGAGGTCTTTCATCTGGTAGCAATGCAATCCCCGGCCTTTGTTGACAACGCGCCGTCATCTCTACAAAGGCGCCATTCTGATGGCGCGATATACGAGGGCTACGAATCCGTCGACCAACTGCCGCTCAAGGTCTTCCTGAGCACGGGTTATCCATGGGACGTTGATGCGCGCACGATGAAGGGCATTCTGGAGGACAAGAGCTATCCCCTTATGTACGTGGAAGCTCCAGAGGGGCACTCCTGGGGGCAGTGGCGTTCCCAGCTCGACGATTTGCTCATCTACTTCTTCGACCTTGACGGGTAGAACAATGCCTGTGGCTTACGGGGGGAGCACGATATGTCGAAACCCAACATAGTGTTCATCCTGATTGATGACCTGGGCTGGAGGGATCTCGGCTGCTACGGCAGCCGATTCTACGAGACCCCGAATCTCGACCGGCTGGCAAGCGAGGGTATGCGCTTCACCGATGCCTACGCGGCGTGCCCTGTGTGCTCTCCGACCCGGGCGAGCCTTCTCACCGGGAAGTACCCCGCCAGAGTCGGCGTCACGAACTACATTGGCGGCAACGCCAGAGGTAAGCTTCTGGACGCTCCCTATGTTGACCATCTCCCTTTGGAGGAGTACAGCCTCGCCCGAGCCTTGAAGCAGGGCGGCTATACCACCTGGCACATCGGCAAATGGCATCTCGGAGACAGCCCCTATCGCCCCGACACGCACGGGTTTGACGTGAACATCGCGGGGTGTCATTGGGGGATGCCACTTAACGGCTACTTCAGCCCATGGGGGATTCCAACTCTCGAGGACGGTCCAGAAGGACAGTACCTGACCGATCGACTGACCGACGAAGCCATACGGCTGATTGAGAACAAGGATGAGCGTCCTTTCTTCTTGAATCTGTGGTACTACGCCGTGCACATCCCGATCCAAGCCAAACGCGACAAGGTCGAGAAGTACAAAAGCAAGGCGGAAACCCTGGGACTGGACAAGGCGAGGGCCTTCGAGGAAGGGGGTTTCTTTCCCTGCGAGCACAAGAGAGGCATGCGGATCGTCCGCCGCCTCATACAGTCGGATCCCGCCTACGCGGCGATGGTTGAGAGCCTGGACGAGAACGTCGGACGCCTGCTTCAGGCGCTCGAGGATGCGGGTGAGGCGGATAATACCATAGTGGTGTTCACCTCAGACAACGGCGGTCTTGCCACCGCCGAAGGGTCTCCGACGTGCAATGCGCCTTTGTCAGAGGGAAAAGGGTGGATGTACGAAGGCGGCACGCGTGAACCCTTGCTCGTCAGATGGCCCGGCATGGTGGGTACTGGGACTGTCTGCACCACGCCGGTAACAAGTCCCGACTTCTATCCCACTTTCATGCATGTGGCAGGGCTCGACTTGCTACCCGATCAGCACGTTGACGGCGTGAGTCTCTTGCCGCTCTTGGAGGGAGAGCGCTCGCTGGACAGGGAAGCCATTTTCTGGCATTATCCGCACTATGGCAACCAGGGTGGTACCCCCGCCGCGTCAGTGCGCATGGGGGACTACAAACTGATCCGCTTCTTCGAGGACGACCACTGTGAGCTCTACGACCTGAGAGAGGATCAGGGCGAGAAGTGCGATTTGGCCCCAGACAACCCAGAGTTGGCGCGCACGATGAGAGATGCGCTCTTGGGGTGGCAGCGAGAGGTCGAGGCCAAGGTCCCGCAGCCGAACCCAGATTGGAGAGAGAGGCGATAACTGAACCGATGATGCTTGTCCGCTGCGACTGTGGGGAGAGGGTGGTCGCCGCTTCCAGAGGGCGTCAGGGGACGTTGTGGATGGCTGGCCGGTTGCGAGGCCGGAGAAGCGGGCTGGAGGACGGTGCCGGCGACTGATTGCTCAGAACCGTCGCTGTGAACTGGCAGAAACGCGGGTGAGGGATGGGCGTGCAAGGCCTGCTGCTCGTACCGATGAGCCAGGCCCGTTGCACTGGAGGCAGTTCTCATGGTCTTTGGTTCTGGCAGATACACATATGAAGTGGTAGAAGGTTGGGGCCAACTGCCCGATGGTTGGCAGTGGGGTTGGATTCCCGCCGTGGCGTGCGATTCCCGGGGCCGGGTGTATGTCTACTCGCGCAGTGAGCATCATCTAGTCGTATTCGATCGCGATGGCTGTTTCCTTGAGGAATGGGGTGCGGATACTCTACAGGACGCCCACGGCATCTACATTGACGCCGAGGATAATGTCTACTGCACCGAACACAGCTCCCATTGCGTGTACAAGTTCAATCCACACGGGGACCTGGTGATGACGCTGGGGATACCCGGAAAGCCCGCTGCAAATGAGCGCGATCCTTTCAACCAGCCGACCGACTTGGCTGTTGCTTCCACGGGCGAACTGTTTGTATCGGATGGCTATGGCAACGCCCGGGTGCATAAGTTCTCACCTGATGGCGGGTTGTTGTTGTCCTGGGGCGAACGCGGCGATGGCGCTGGGCAATTCGCGCTGCCTCACTGTGTGCGGGTAGATAAGTATGACCGGGTATGGGTCTGTGATCGAGAGAACAACCGCATTCAGCTTTTCGATATGGACGGCAACTACCTGGAACAGCGCGCCGGGCTAAGACGGCCGGACGCGGTTTTCTTTGACCCGAATGAAGATGTCGTCTACGTGGCTGAGCTTGACTATCAAGTGAGTATCCACACGCTGGATGGAGAACGCATCACGCAGTGGGGTGATGGTCGCAAAAGCGATATGCCCGGGAAGTTCCTGGCGTGTCCCCACGGGATTTGGGTGGACGCTCAAGGCGATCTGTATGTAGCGGAGGTGGGTGAAAACGGGCGGTTGCAGAAATTCGTCCGCCAGGCGTAACGCCACGACCCCGCACGTGGCCATTCGGGGGAAGCGACAGAAGGCAAGATCCTGTCGGTATTCACACCTGAGGAAGCGGCTAGTTTGAGGAAGCAACTACGGCAAGTTCAGGACAGGTGTGTAGAAGTCATGAGCGGGCACTGACAGGGCCTTGCATCCGACTCTCTATTTCGGTCGGTTCCCAGCCGCCGTCGCCTTAGACCCCAACCGCTGCCCGTAATCGGCGACAGGGCAGGTCCGGCCGCAAGGGAACGAGATCACACAGCCAAGGAGACAACCTTGCGATGAGAGGGCGAGGTTGTCTCCTTGGTTACCCCCGGTGCGATCTAGAGCAGCGAGCGAACCAGTCTGACGGCCTGGGCGGCGTCGTTGCCGTAGCCGTCGGCGCCGATCTGCTCCGCGTACTTCTTGGAGACCGGAGAGCCTCCGATGATCACTTTCACCTTGTCGCGCAGGCCCTGGCGCTTTAGCTCTTCGATGACGTCCTCCATACCCAGCATGGTGGTGGTCAACAGGCCGGACATGCCGAGCACCTGAGGCTTGTGGTCGCGGACCGCTTGGGCATAGGCCTCTGCGGACACGTCTACGCCGAGGTTCACCACCGTGAAGCCGGCGCTCTCGAGCATAAAGCCGACCAGGTTCTTGCCGATGTCGTGCACATCTCCGCGGACCGTGCCGAGGACGACGGTGCCCTGTGAAGTTCTGTCGCCCGGGGCCAACTCGGGAGCCAGGACTTTCATGCCTGTGTTAAAGGCCTCGCCTGCGCCCATGAGTTCTGGCAAGAAGTACTCGCCGGACTCGAAGCGAGCGCCGCAGGTGTTGAGCCCGGCCATCATGGCCTGGAGGAGGTCCTTGGGATTCTCCCCTGCGGCAAGGGCACTGGTAACCATGTCCTCCATATCGTAGACGTTGCCTTCGGCGACGCCCGCTGCAATTGCCGTGTTCATGTTAGTACCTCCCGTATTTCTCGACGAGTTTGAAGACGTAGTTGGCCTTTTCTAGGCTGGCCCCTGGCGGCACCGAAGCGATCGTGACCATCAGGTTCGCTCTGACTTCTGTCGCCAGCCCGCAGATGCGCTGCACCGTCGCATCGAGCTGGGCCTCGCTGGCGTCGCGCAGGTACTTGCCATGCACAAGGTAGGTGTAGCTCTGCTTGTACTGCTTAGCTAGCTCCAGCATGGGGCGGTCGTACTCTGGCAGAGTGACGCCCTCCGGGGTCTGCGGGAAGATGTAGTTGGTGAACACACCAAACCCCTTGGCGAGCACCGGATCCTTCAGGTTCTCCACCGTCTCCTGGGGCGAAGGAACAAGGTAGGAGATCGTCACCTTCTTGCCCAGGGCCTCCCACACGCGGACCCGGTAGGGGTGCACGTATTTGAAATAGTCCTCACGGCTCATGATGGGCTTGGCTGCGTACTGATCGACCACGGTGGAGCCCATCAGCGACAACCCGTTTTCTGCCGCCAGTTGGATTATCCGGATGGATAGTTGTGTGGTCAGCTCCATGATAGCCGGGTAGATGTCCGGATTCCCGAAACGCCGGATCTTGTCCCGCGTGGCCTGATCCTTGGCCTCGGTGTAGTCCCTGTGGATGCGCAAGTCCGTGGGCAGGTCCCGGTCGCCGCGCAGCAGCATGGCCAGGTCCCAGGGGCCATCCATCATAAGCATGAACAACGAATCAGGGTACCGGCGTTGCGCCTCCTTGTTGATGTCGAAGACCATCTTCAGGTACCCGGTGGCCTGCTGTGGGATCTTGATCTTGGCGATATCCTCCTGCTTCTTGATTGGATAGTCCACGGCGTAGGGCACACGCTGCTTCTCCACCTTGAACACCGTGCCGAGTTCCGCAGGTCCCACGCACATCAGCCCTAGCCAATAAGGCACCGCCACTACATCCGCCTGTACCCTCTGGCAGATGAGCTCAAACAGCTCCAGGTTGGCCTCGACGCTTTGCGAGAGCAGCACATAGTCGAACTTGGGGTCCACCAGCTCCGGTTCCACGTTGGTGGCTGCCAGAAATGTGCTGGGGCGGTCGGCCAGCGTCACGGACGCAACCATGAACCTCTCAAGGCCCGTCAACTGGCCGAGGTGGAGCTTGTGTTTCAGCAGCGCTTTGCCCAATGTCAACGCCATGTTTGCGGCCATATCGCACCTCCTTGGGTTTTCGCAGGCGCGTCAACTGCGCGCCTTGCACAACCATCATACCAGGTTCTGACTGCTTTGTCTGTTGGCCGGACAACAAAGAGCGGGGCAGGATTCCTCTTGGGACTCGCCTATCTGGCCCCTGTGCTGAATTGGCGACCACAGTGGCGGCGAGAGGCTTGTAGACGAGGGGCTGCTCGCCCAGCTAGAATCTCTCGCAGAAGGCTGAGCGACCTTGCGGCGGGCATGAAGGTCGGTTTCGGTGGTGGGTGGATGGTCTCAGGAGTGCATCAGTTGCCAGGCCAGTTCCACGGCCTCGCGTGCGGTCGGAGCGTAGCCGTCCGCGCCCATTTCTGTGGCCAGATGCGGAGTAATCGGCGCGCCGCCAACGATGACCTTGACAGTGGAACGCAGCCCGGCGGCCTGCAAAGCCTGGATGACCTGGTGTTGGTTCTGCGCAGTCGTGGTGAGGAGCGCCGACATGGCCAGGATGTCGGGGTGGTGCTCGCGCACGGCGTCGACAAAGCGGTCAGCGGGCACATCCACCCCCAGGTCAATGACGCGGAAACCGCGGGCTGTGAGGAACATAGATACGAGGTTCTTGCCAAGGTCGTGGATATCGCCCTCCACCGTGCCGAAAACCACCGTGCCCAGGGCATACACCTGCTGTCCCGAGGCACCGATGCGGGCCTCTATGACGGCCATGGCCTGCTTCATCACCGAGGCGGACCAGATCACATCTGAGAGCTCGAGCTTGTTCGACACGTACATCCGCTCTACCTGCCGCATGCCGCTGGACAGGGCATCGAGGGCCAGCGTGGGCTCCACGCTCCGGGCGACCGCGTGTTCGGCCCACTCGCGGGCTGCCCATTCCCGCGTTGCGACGACCGCTTCGCGCAAGCCATCCAGTATCTGTGAGTGTTCCGGGGTGATCACCACCCAGTGCCGGCCGTGCTTCCAGACGAGCCCCTGCTTCTTGAGCTCGTTGAGCAGAACGGTGATGGTGCTGCGGTTGGCCGCTACCAACTGGGCGATGTCTTCGTGCGTAAGGTCGGTGGCGATCTCCCAACCGCGCTCCGTGGCGATGCCATGCCGTCGGGCCAGGTCCATCAGGCTGCGCTTGAGGCGTTGCTGGACATCAAGAAAGCCGAGGTCGCGGGCCTTGTCTGCTGAGGACTGGGCGCTTTGCGCCAGCTTCCTGATCAGCAGGGACGAAAAGCGCGGGTTCCTGGCCAGCAGACCGTCGAACTCCGAGAGTTGCAGAGCGATAACCTTCACTTCATCGAGCGCCTGGGTGATTGTGTCGTGGTCGTGGCCGAGCAGGTACGCGGTGGCGCCGGCCAGTTCGCCCGCGCCCAGTACACGGTAAGCGTAGGCCCTGCCGTCGGGGAGGAGCGTGTACTCCTTCAGGCTGCCCTTGCTAACGACAAAGATGCTCTCGACCGGGTCGCCTTGCCAGTGAAGCACCTCGCCGCGGCTAAGGCCTCTGACCCTGCCCAGGTGGGTGGCTTCAACTTGCTCAAGAAACTCCCTGTTGAGTTCGTCGGCATCGCGTGCGAAATGGTCTCGCGTCACTCGGGCCTAGTCCTCTGCATTGTCCCTGCCGCCAGCGTGTTGTGCCTGAGCGCCATTATAGTCGCGGCGGCGATGGGCGTCAAGCTGAAACCCACACAGTGTATTCTGGTGGGACCAGGGTTGACTCTCAGCCTGTTGTCCCCGGCGCCGCCGCGCGACGCGCCAAACGGCCGATTCTTCGAAAGGGGAGGGTGTCTGTAACGACGTCCCCGAATTGGACAACTGTGACGATTCATGTAGAATTAGCAGAGGGCAAAGGAAAGTGACTCTGGGTCGCACATCAAGCATCTCGTTGGAATGCGATAACCAGACTTCTACCCAACCGCTAGAGCGCCATCCGATCTGGAACTCGTGGGGAACGGCTTCGGCGTCGCGGCGAGGGCTATACGTGGGGCGTTGGGTGGTGGCAACTGCCTCACGCAGCATATCTACGTAGACATACTGTAATGCAACAGCTATCTCCATCAATGGGCACCTACGTTGTTCTGATCATGGTCCTTGCTGTATTGGGAGCAGCGAATGCGTTTCTCCCTCAAGGATCGTTCACAGCCACGTTGGCAGATCAACCGCTCCCGGCATCCAAGCCAGTGATGGCCTTGGTGACGGCAGCCACGATGTTGATTGTCTACGGTGGTTTGGGGTTCCTTGGATTGCGGCTTTCACAGACGCTGGGCTTCTCTGCTCTTTGGAACCCTGCGGTCTCCAATCGCCAACGGTTCTTGACCCCGGCTTGTGTTGGCGTGGGCACGGGTGTCTTTTTCATTGTCGTGGATGCGCTTATGAAGCGCTGGCATACTTTGGGGGCACTGCCACATCCGCCCTTTCCCACTTCGATCGTTGCTTCGGCGGTGGCAGGTATTGGAGAAGAGGTCATCTTTCGGCTGTTCTTCATCCCCTTTTGGATGTGGCTCATATCAACCGTGATACTGAAAGGAAGATGGCGGGACGAGGTTTTCTGGGGTGTTAGCATGCTCTCTGCGCTTGTGTTCGCGCTGGCGCATGTGCCATCGGTCATGTTTGCACTGGGGGTGGAGCGGGTCAATGAACTGCCGGGTGCGTTGATGGGCGAGATCGTTCTGCTGAATGGAACGGTTTCGCTGCTCGCTGCCTACTACTTCAGGCAATATGGGCTCTTGGCGGCCGTGGGCATACATTTCTGGACGGACGTAGTCTGGCACGTGGTTTGGGGTTTGTTTGCATAGAGATAGTGACCGCGGTGAGATCCGCGAGGGGGCTGGACGAGAAGGCGGAAGGGGCATGATCGCCCTGCGAATCCAGCGCGGGCGGGTGGGTTCGATGCCGTCAGGCGTGCCTACAAGGAGCTAGAGATGGATCTGTTCAGGCAGGGTGTCCGGGGAAGGGATCATTCCAGCGTAGAGGCCGTCGTGCAGGGAAACACCGGATTTGCCCTCGACCTCTACCAGAGGCTAAGAGCGGCAGAGGGCAACCTTTTCTTCTCCCCCTACAGCATATCTACCGCGCTGGCTATGGCCTATGCCGGCGCTCGCGGGAATACCGAGGCCCAGATGGCGCAGGTTCTCCGCTTCCCCCCGGGGCAGGAGCGGCTTCACCCGGCATTTGCACTGCTGGAAGCCAAGCTGGACGAGATCGGAAGGAAGGGCCACGTCCAAATGCGGGTCGCCAATGCGCTGTGGCCGAAAGAGGGATATGCTTTGCTGGAGGCGTTCCTTGCCCTGACGAAGCAGTATTACGGGGTGCTGATTCGCGCGGTGGACTATGGACAGGCGGAGGCGGCGCGCCGCACGATCAACGGCTGGGTCGAAGATAAGACACAACGCAAGATCAAGGACATCATACCCCCTGGCCTGCTTGACGAACTGACTCGCCTGATCTTGGTCAACGCCATCTATTTCAAGGGGGACTGGGCAAGCCAATTCGATCGAAAGCGGACCAGGAGGGCGCCGTTTTCGGTCAAGCCCGATGAGCAAGTCCGAGTGCCGATGATGAGCCAGCAATCTGCCTTCAGGCATGGACAAGACGATGGTTTGCAGGTCCTGGAGTTGCCCTACGCTGGGGGTGATTTGTCTATGCTTGTGCTCTTGCCCAGAGCGATCGACGGACTGGCGGCACTAGAAGCGCATTTGACTGTGGAGAACCTGGACAGGTGGACGAGGGGCCTGATTCGCAGCGATGTCCAGGTGTTCTTGCCGCGGTTCGAGATGACCTGCGCGTTCGGGTTGGGCGACACGTTGATGTCGATGGGCATGGTTGACGCGTTTGGGGACGCCGATTTCTCCGGCATGGACGGCACGAGATCGTTGTACATCGGGGCGGTCTTGCACAAGGCGTTCGTAGCTGTAAACGAGGAAGGGACCGAGGCGGCTGCCGCGACGGCCGTGGTTATGAGGACAATGGCAGTGGCTTCGCCTGTGCTGACGTTTCGCGCCGATCATCCGTTTCTCTTCTTGATTCGCGAGAATAGCACGGGGAGCGTCTTGTTTGTTGGGCGGGTGACGAATCCAGGATGAGGAGCTCGGTATCCTGCACGGCGCTTTCGAATAGAATGGCGCTTTGGCGTGGGCGAACCATGTGTGGTGGAGAGGTGACCTGCGATGGTTGATTCTGCCACTGAACGAGCTCGAGAATTCTACGCCCAGACCTACGACGTCTCTGTATCCGACTGGCCCGGGGAGATCGACTTCTACCGGGAGTTAGCTGCAGAAGCGGCCTCAGACGGCCGCGCCGTGTTGGAGGTGGCGTGTGGCACGGGGCGGGTCGCCATACGGCTCGCGCGACATGGTGCCGAGGTTGTTGGCCTCGATCTCTCCGCCGCCATGTTGGACGTCGCGCGGGAGAAGAGCGCCGGGATGGGCAACATGCGCTGGGTGCAGGGCGATATGCGGTCGTTCGACCTTGGCGAAGCCATCGGCCTGGCCATCATTCCCGGTCACGCGTTTCAGAATATCGTGACGGCAGCAGATCAGATCGCGTGTCTCGAATCGATCAAGCGTCATCTCGTCCCTGGTGGCGTCCTCATCGTGCACCTAGATCACCAGGACGTGGGTTGGCTCGGGGACCTGACGGGAGACAAGGGAGGCGTCTTCGAGGCTGCGGAGCAGTTCGCCCATCCGAAGACGGGACGCCAGATCCGTGCGTCTCGGGCGTGGTCCTATGAACGTTCCAGCCAGACGGCAACTGCTGAGACGGTGTGGGAGGAGATCAGGGCAGACGGGCGGGTCGTTGGCCGCTGGGAGACCGGGCCGATTCGATTGCACTGCGTGTTCCGGTTCGAGATGGAGCACCTGCTGGCGAGGGCTGGGTTTGCGGTTGAGGCTGTGTATGGGGATTTCTTTCGGCAGGAGTTGCAAGATGAGAGTTCGGAGATGATATGGGTCGCGCGGAATGGGTTGGGAGATGCATCGTCAAGCGCTCAATCTGCCAGCGGGTGACGGGCAGGCGCTAGGGCATAAGGAGAACTATGAAACAGACGACGGTTAACCTACATACCGGATTTCAGGTTGCGCCGGTTGATGCCCGGATATTCGGTGGCTTCCTGGAGCACATGGGGCGCGCGGTCTACGAGGGTGTGTATGATCCCGCGAGCGCTCACGCCGATGCCGATGGGCTGCGGGGGGACGTGCTGGATGCTCTGCGCCGCCTGAGCATGAGTGCCATGCGATACCCCGGCGGGAACTTCGCGTCGGGCTATCATTGGCAGGATGGCGTAGGGCCACGCGGGTCACGCCCCACTGTTCGAGAATTGGCATGGCAGAGCACAGAGACGAACCATTTCGGAACGGACGAGTACATCAGCCTGTGTCGGAAGATGGGCTGGACGCCTATGTTGACCGTCAACCTCGGGACCGGCACGCCGGAGGAGGCTCGCAACTGGGTGGAGTACTGCAATTGCCCTGCCGGTACACGGTATGCCGACATGCGCGTCTCGAACGGCCACAGCCAGCCGCACGCTGTGAAGCTATGGTGCCTTGGGAACGAGATGGATGGTCCCTGGCAGTTGGGTCACGTGCCCGCCGATCATTACGCCATCCGCGCCCAGCAGGCGGGTAAGATGATGAAGGATACGGATGCGTCCCTCGAGTTGGTGGTCTGCGGCTCGTGCGGCATCGGGATGAGCAGCTACGTGGAATGGGATCGGCGCGTGCTGGACTACGTCGGGGATCTGGCCGACTACGTCAGCTTACATCGCTACGTCGGCAATCCGGACGACAACACCCCGGACTATCTCGCCGTGACCGCGTCCATTGACCGGCAGATTGAGGAAATGGACGCGGTCTGCCGCTTCATCCAGGCCAAGCGCCGCAGCCAGAAGCGGGCCTACCTGTGTTTCGACGAATGGAACGTGTGGTACAAGAACCGGGAGATGGACGGCGAGGGTAAGGCTGCCCCGCATCTCATTGAGGAGGTCTATAATCTCGAGGACGCTTTGGTCGTGGCCGGCTTCCTCCACAGTTTCGTGAGGCATGCGGACGTCGTGAAGATCGCGAACATCGCTCAGATCGTCAACGTGATCGCCCCGATCATCACGCGGGGCGACGAACTGCTCATCCAGTCCATCTTCTACCCCTTCGAGATGTTCTCGAAGCGGCGGGACGGCCTGTCGTTGCGCGTGGCTGTCGATGGACCCACCTACGAGGCCGGCGCAAACGGGCGTGTGAGCTACGTTGACGCCAGTGCCGTGCTCGGCGGAAGTGAACTGCACGTGTTTCTGACGAATCGCAGCGTGGACGAAGCGGCGGAGGTATGTGTAGCTATCGCGGACTGTGCTGTCCTCTCCTGCGGGAGCGCGGAACTCCTGACGGGTCCGGCGCCCAAGGCGGCGAACGCGTTTGCGACTCCGGATGTGGTCAAGACAGTGCCCTACAAAGACGTGGCGATCAAGGATGGCAGGGCGGTTTGTGAACTGCCGCCCCTGTCCTTCGTTGCCATGACTCTGACTCTGAGCTGAAGAGAGGCAAACACAGACCCGGAACAGGAGGGGGGATGGTCATTACGTTCCTGGGAACCTCGGCCGCGAATGCGTACCCGGAAGCTTTCTGCCGGTGTGCGAACTGCGAGCGGGCGCGCGCGCTCGGCGGTCCCAGCCTGCGGAAGCGATCGGCCGTGCTGATCAACGATGACCTGCTGATCGACCTCGGCCCGGACATCATGACCGCCTCCAACATGCATAGTCGCCCTCTGTCCGGGGTCCGCTATTGCCTGCAGACGCACGCACACGCGGACCACCTGGACACGTCCCACTTCCTGTCGCGCAGCCCGGGGTACGGCGTGGTGGGGGCGCCGCGTTTGCACTTCTATGCCTCGCCTGGCACAGTGCGAGTGGCCGCGCAACTTCTAGAGAAGGATTGTGCTCCTCTTGGCCTTCTCGACCCCGAGATGGGCGAGCGCCTGAATCTGGAAATCCATCAGGTTGAGGCATTGCAGTCCTTCGCCGTCGGTCGCTATCGCGTGACGGCTTTCCCGGCCAATCATGACCCCACGGTGGATCCACTGCTCTACGCTGTTGAGGCGGACGGACGCAGCGTTTTCTACGGCACCGACACGGCGGAGTTGCCGGAAGAGACCTGGCGGGGCTTTCACCAGCGCAATCTGCGCTTCGACGTGGTGATCCTCGATCATACCTATGGACCCGACGGGATCAGCAGCGATCACCTGGGGGGCCGGCAATTCATCGAGCACGTGACACGTATGCGCGAGGAGGGTCTGCTAACCGGGCAAGCCCGCGTCTTCGCGACACACATCGCCCACGAGGATAACCCCGTCCACCCGGAACTGGTGGATTTCGCCGCCCAGCACGGGTATGAGGTTGCGTATGACGGGCTTACGATTTGAAGGCACTGGCAGCTCGGGGCGCGGACATTGCGGACGTTGATCGTGAGTGCGTGTGTCCGTCCGTGCCCCTACGGGAGGGAGCAGGCACACGGACCTGGCCCTAATGTAACTGTGGAGGCGGACATCGCGGATGCGGACATCGCGGATGCGGACATCGCGGATGCGGACATCCGGGGAAGAAACCAGGTTTTTCAGAAAAAACCTGGTTTCAGGAGGGGTTGACGATGGTCAGTGCTAGCTCGGACAGTTCGATTGAGGCACTTATTTTGATACCCGGTGGTGAGTTCACGATGGGCTCGGACTCGGAGGGGGATCACGGGCCGGCTCATAAGGTACACATCGCTGCTCTCTACATGGACCGGTGCGAGGTGAGCAACGCGGAGTACATGAGTTTCTGCAAGGCGACAGGGCACCGCCTGCCCGAGTTCTGGGGCATGGCGGGTTTCCGCTGTGGTCCGGACTTCCCGAACCATCCGGTGGTTGGGGTGAGTTGGTACGATGCGAGCGCGTATGCGGAATGGTGTGGCAAGAGACTCCCGACCGAGGCCGAGTGGGAGTATGCAGCCAGGGGAGGACTGGTGGGCAGAGATTTTCCCAACGGTGACGCGCTTGGTCCGTCCGATGGGAACTACAACCGGTCGGGCCAGGGCGGTCCGGTGGCCGTTGGCAGTTATCCTCCAAATGGTTTCGGCCTTCACGACATGCAGGGGAACGTGGTCGAATGGGTCTGGGATATCTACGATCCCGGCTACTACGCGTCGAGTCCCTTGATGAATCCGCGAGGGCCAGAATCTGGCAGGTTTCGGGTAATCCGAGGGGGTGGTTGGCACTCGGGTGCGTCGTGCAACCGGGTGTACTACAGGAATGCGCTTCCGCCGAACTGGGTGGACTTCAACGTGGGTTTCCGATGTGCCCGGGATATTGATTCGCCCGGCGAGAGCGAGACGGCGTCAGAGCGCTGAGCGCTGGTCTTTGCCCGACTCCGTGTCCAACCAACTCAGGGGGGCGAGAATCATCTCGGGTAGCCGTTCGGACATAGGCCATCTGCGGCCACAGATTGTGCCTATGGGGTGAGAAGGTGGGCGGCCAGGATCGCTCAATCGCGCTCACCGGTTAGTCGGGGCCAATCAGTACGTCTCGTATCCACAAATGCACGCGTATTTCACAAAGGAGGCAGACCATGGATCAATCGCGGCCGACCGCCATCGGGGTGCTGATCAAGACAGCCATCACCCACACGATCACATACTTTGTAATGGGCTTACTCGCTTCTACGATTTTCGATTATGGGCATCTATACGCGGAGACCAATCTCAGCCTCTTGATGCGGCAGACGAGTGAACCCCTGGTCATGGCCGGGCCGTTGTTTCAGCCGATCAGGGGTGTCCTGTTTGGTATCGTTTTCTTCCTGCTGCGCGACACGCTCTTTGGAAGGAAGAACGGCTGGCTGGTGATGTGGATTGTCCTGGTGATAATCGGCATTGTCAGCCCCTTCGGGCCGACGCCCGGGTCTATTGAGGGGATGATCTACACCATAGTGCCTATCGGGGCGCAACTGACAGGCTTGCCCGAGGTACTGCTGCAGGCTCTGATTCTATCGGTGGTGCTCTGCTATTGGGTGAACCATCCGGAGAAGAAGTGGCTCAACTGGGTCATGGGTGTCATTTTCTTCTTCGTCCTGCTGCTGCCAACGATGGGACTTCTGCTGGGATAGGCGAGCGGAAGTCGATATCGACGCTGCGAGGTGTCCGGTAGGGGCGGGGTCTCCCCGCCCCTACAACCACGCGTTTTCGCTGGGTAGATTGCGTGTTTGATCGCGCGATCCAGGCGTCTTTCTGCCACCGTCATCCACGGCGTCATCCTGCTGTTGAGATACTGGCGAAATGAATATGAATAGATGAGTCGCAGGTAAATGGCGCGCTCGGGAAATCGCGAGCGCTGGTTCCCCCTCCCGCGCCAGGAGGTGATCAAGGCGCTGGAGCGCCAGGGACCTTGCCGCGTGCCGTTGGTGCGGGCGAAGTGGTGGGGCGAGGGTCTGCACGCGCAGTATGGCGAGCGCCTACGGGCGTTCGACCGCTATCCTGAAGACGCGGTCACCCTGTGGATAGAGCCCATCAAAAGGCCCACCCGCCCGAGCACCGCCGGCACACCTATACCGTGTGGCACGAGACGATATTGCGTCCGGGTGATCAAGTCACTTTCGCGCCGAACGTCCTACACTGGTTCGAGGGTGGACCGGAAGGTGCTGTGTTCTGGAGTTTCTCGACCAAAGCGGTGGATGTGCAGGATGTATTCACCGATCCGGAGATCCGCCGCGAGACGGTGATCGTGGACGAGTGACAAAGGGGACATGATGACTCGAGTCAGCATCTCTGGCACGGAGTTTCTGCTGGACGGCCGGCCCACCTACGCGGGTCGTGCGTTTGAAGGCCATCGGGTTCAGGGGCTGCTGTGCAACGTGCGGACGGTGCAGGCCACGTTTGACGACGCCAATCCCGATATGCGCCATCATTGGGCCTACCCGGATACGGGGGAGTGGGACGCAGAGCGCAACGTGAGCGAGTTCTGCGCGGCATTGCCGTCGTGGCGCAACCACGGCGTGTTGGCCTTCACGATCAACTTCCAGGGCGGGGGGCCGCTTTACGTTCCAGAGATCTATCAGAACTACGACAACAATGGTTTCACGCCGGAGGGGGGTCTGAAGCCGGACTACGCGGATCGCATCTCGCGGGTGCTGGCCCGGGCCGACGAGTTGGGTATGGTGGTGATCGTGGGCCTGTTCTACTGGGTGTTCGTGCGCCGGATGCGGGATGAGCAGGCGATATGGCGGGCGGCTGACGAAGCGATGACGTTCCTGGAGGGCACGGAGCGCCGGAACCTGCTCATTGAGCTGGCGAATGAGATTGACGTGGTCGTGAAGCGTGCCGAGAATCAGATGTTCCATCCGACGCGGGTGCACGAGATGATCGCCAGAATCCGGGCCGCACATCCCGACTTTCTCTATTCCACCAGTGGTGGGGGTGTCCAGGCGGACACCGGCAGGGGGATGCCATCGCCGCAGTTGGTTGAGACGGCCGACTTCGTGCTGTTGCACGGCAATGGGACCCGGCCGCCACAGTTGGAAGCCGCCATCCAGGCTGTTCAGGCTATGCCTGAATACCAGCGGAATCCCAAACCCATCGTCATCAACGAGGATTCGCCGGCGGTTGCGAATATGGAGGCCGCATGGAAGAACGGGGCCTCGTGGGGCTACTACGACCAGGGCTGGGATGGGCAGGAAGATGACCCTTACGTGTGGTACGAGCCGCTGCCCCGCAAGAACGAGGGGCCGTTTGAAGCGCTCTGTGGCTTCCAGACGCCGCCGGTCAATTGGGCTATCAACACCGGCTTCAAGCGGGCTTTCTTCAGTCGGGTAGCTGAGATCACCGGCTATCCGGGCTGCTCGGAATAGGTGTGAGCGGATGGGCCGACGCCTGCCGACCGCGGGCGTCGCGGACGCAGACGTCCATCCGGCGGGCCTGCGGACCTGGGCGCGGCAACCGCGCCCCTACCACAAATCGAATCCGCAGGCGGTCGGGCGCGGGCATCTGGGAACTCGTTGCCTGAGCGCCGTTTGTTTGCTTTGATGAGAGGGCCTGGTCAACATAGAGCTGGTGGGGTGATATGAAAGCGATTGTCAACGGGCGCGTGTATGCGCCGGATCGAGTTCTGGACCCTGGGACGGTGCTGCTCGAAGGGACGCGCATCAAGGCCGTGGGATTGGCCGGCGCGCTGGCGGTGCCAGAGGACGCGGAAGTCATCGAGGCACAGGGCACAGCCGTGGTGCCCGGCCTGATTGACGTGCATCTGCACGGTCTGCTGGGCCACGATGCGATGGGGGCCGGGCTGGCGGACGTCATCCGTGCGTTGCCAGCTTTCGGCGTGACCGCGTTCCTCGGCACGACGCTCACGTTGCCGCGCGAAGAGATCATCGCCGCCCTGGAGGCTATGGCTGACGTTCTGGCCGATCCTCCGATGGGCGCTCAATGCGTGGGCATCCATGTCGAGGGTCCCCATCTCTCCCCCAAGCGCCCCGGCATGGCGACCGCTGACTGGATGAGGCCGCTCACGTGGGCGGAGTTCGAGGCGTTGCAGGCCGCGGCCCACGGGCGGATTCGCATGCTCACCCTCGCCCCAGAGCTGGAGGGGGCGATGAATTGCATCCCCCGGTTGATCGATGCGGGCGTCGTGCCCGTCATTGGGCACTCGGACGCGACCTTCGAGCAGGTGGCCCAGGCGGTGCAACTAGGTCTCGCTCACGCTACCCACACGTTCAACGCCATGCGCCCCCTCCATCATCGGCGGCCCGGAGTCGTGGGGGCCGTCATGTACTTCGACGAGATCGCGGCCGAGCTCATCGCTGACGGCGTGCACGTGCACCCGGCGGTGATGGCCATTCTCCTGCGGGTCAAGGGGGTGGATCGCGTGGTGTTGGTGAGCGACGCTTCCCCGCTGGCCGCTCTGCCGGATGGAGCGTATGAATGGGCGCGCAAGCGGGTTTTCGTCCGGGACGGCTCCTGCCGCCTGGCGGATGGCACGATCGCTGGAGCACACGCGCTATTGGACACCGGCGTGCGCAATCTGGTGGACCTCGTGGGGTTGCCTCTGGAGCAGGCGCTGGTGCCCGCCACGCGCGTCCCGGCGGAGGAACTCGGCTTGCCCAAGGGCCTGCTGGCCCCTGGATACGACGCGGACGTCGTGCTTCTGGATCGTGGGTTGTGCCCCGTGTCGACGCTGGTGGGGGGCGAGATCGTCTTCAGCAGGGGCTTTTGACAATCCCCCTCAACGGTGCTATCATACCGCCGCCTTCTCAGCGGAGTAGCCCAATGCGCACCATGAGCAATTGGCACCCGGTTCACTGGGTGCTGGCCAGCATAATACTCTTGACTCTGCCGTGCTATTGCGTCGGTATCTCAATGCTGTTGCTGAAGCCGGAGACCGGCGGGGCGACGCCTACGTCGACCGCCACGGCCACCGAGCCGCCTTCGGCCACGCCTGCTTCGGACACGATCGCACCGACGGAGACTTTAGCACCGACGCCGGAACAGTGGTTCCCGCCCACGTACACGCCGACGCCCGTTCCGGTGCCTACAGACACGCCATTGCCCACGGACACGCCACGGCCCACGGCTACGTGGACGCTTGCTCCCACTGCGACGGCGACTTTCACGCCGGCGCCTACAGCCACACTCGCTCCTACGGAGACGGCGACCGAGACGCCTGTACCGACTGAGACCCCAACCGAGACGCCCATCCCGACTGAGACCCTAACCGAGGCACCGACCGAGACGGTCGCTCCGACTGAGGCGTCCACCGAGACGCCCACGTTCACGCCAACTCCCAGCGATGCGACGGTCACAGTTACGCCCACGGTGAGCTTGACGCCGGAGGCTGGCTCGTGAGTGGGTATCCGCCGGCGGTTGGTATGTGCCCGAAATGTGTGGCACCCGCGCCATCGGAATGACGCCTTTTAAGGTTGGTAGAGCGCCATCGAAATGGCGCCTCTGAAGGACAACTGTGCGCCATCGGAATGGCGCCTTTGAAGGGTGAATGAGCGCCATCGGAATGGCGCCTTTGAGAGGTGAATGTGCGCCATTGGCATGGCGACACCTAAAGGAGTCTTGTGTGGAAATAACCTCTTTACTGAAACAGCTTTCGGAAGTCGAGGGCATCGCCGGTCACGAGGAACCGGTGCGCGAGTTGCTGCGCCAGACATGGCAGCCTTTCGTGGACGAGATGCGCGACGGCAAGCTGGGTAGCCTGATTGCGCTCAAGCGCGGCACGGTCTCTGGCGGATCGGATGAGGCTAACCGCGGCCGGCCCGTTGCTGAGATTCCGCGCCCTAAGTTGATGTTGGCAGCTCACATGGACGAAATCGGTCTGATGGTGACCGGTATCGAGAAGGGCTTTCTGCGCATCAGTCGCGTCGGCGGAACGGATCGGCGTGTCTTGCTGGGGCGCGAGGTGCTTGTCCACGGGCGTCGTGATCTGCCTGGCGTGATCGCCACACGACCGCCCCACGTCCTGCCCCCGGCGGAACGCAAGAAAACCGTGCCCTGGGACAAGCTCTTCGTGGACGTGGGGTTGCCGGCGGAAGAGGTCGAACAACTGGTAACGGTTGGCGATCTGGTCTCCCTGAGGCGCGAGATGGCGGAGCTGAAAAACCGCCGCGTGGCCGGCAAGGCCATGGATGATCGGGCGTGCGTGGCCGCCGTGACGCTCGCGCTGGAACAACTGGCCAGCGTGCGGCACGGCTGGGACGTCTTTGCTGTGGCGACGGTGCAGGAGGAGACGGGACTGAAGGGAGCTATCACGGCTGCCTATGGCGTCGCGCCAGACGTGGCCGTCGCCCTGGACGTCGGTTTTGGCAAACATCCGGGCGTACCGGAGGTGGACACCATCTCTCTGGGGGAAGGCCCCGCGATCGCCGTCGGGCCCAACTGCCATCCCGGGTTGGTGGCGCGCCTGAAGGAGGTGGCCTCAGCCCACGAGATCCCGTATCAGCTTGACCCGATTCCGGGCCGCAGCGGGACGGACGCCTGGGCGATCCAGGTCAGCCGTGAGGGAGTCCCCACGGCGCTCATATCAGTGCCGCTCCGCTACATGCATCAGCCGGTGGAGACGTTGGCCGTGCAGGACGTCGAGCGGGCCGGGCGGCTGCTGGCGGCGTTCATCGCCGGGCTGGAGGCGGATTTCCTGGAGAAGCTGGCGTGGGCAGCGCCCAGCAGTTTGAAGGATGGTTAAGCGCCATCGGAATGGCGCCTTCGAGAGATGAATGAGCGCCATCGGAATGGCGCCTTCGAGAGATGAATGAGCGCCATCGGAATGGCGTGTCAGAGAAGCAGTTGAGCGCCATTGGAATGGCGTGTCAGAGGAGCAATTGAGTGCCATCGGAATGGCGTGTCAGACGGGTAGTTGAGCGCCATTGGAATGGCGAGGTTTGGGGGCATTCATGATCTTACGAACACTTTCAGACGCGGTTGGTGTTTCGGGCGACGAGGGAGATGTGCGGGCCATCGTCCTTGACGCGGTGCGGGAGCACGCGGACGAGATTGATGTGGACACGATGGGGAATGTGCTGGCCTGCAAGCGCGGGACGGGCGAGCAGCAGTTGCGCGTGATGCTGGCCGCCCACATGGACGAGGTGGGCTTGATGGTCGTGGGACACGATGGCGACGGTTTCCTGAAGGTGAGGACCGTCGGCGGCATCGATGCCCGGCTCTTGCCCGGCACGCGCTTCCAGGTTGGCCCCGAGCGCATCCCTGGTGTCATCGGCGTCAAGCCGATTCACTTGCTCGGGGCTGGAGAGGACACGAAGGTGACCAAGATCGAAGACCTGGTCGTGGATATTGGGGCGAAAAGCAAGGACGAGGCCAAGAAGCTGGCCCCACAGGGGACGTATGCTACCTTCGCCACGCAGTTCCGCGAACTGGGCCCCTCGGTCACCGGCAAGGCCTTCGACGATCGAGCCGGGTGCGCGGTGCTGGTGGAGTTGCTGCGGGGAGAGCGCTTTCCCTTTGACCTTCACGCAGCCTTCACGGTGCAGGAGGAGGTGGGGCTGCGCGGCGCACGGGTGGCGGCCTACGCCATCGCGCCCGATTGTGCCTTTGTGCTTGAAGGGACCATCGCTGACGATCTGCCCAAGGACAAGGACGTCAGCCCCACGACTGAGCTGGGCAAGGGACCGGCAATCACGGTGATGGACCGCTCGTTCATAGCCGACCGGCGGCTGGTGCGGCTGCTGACCGACACGGCCGAGGCGCTGGAGATCCCGTGCCAGTTCAAGCAGCCGGGCGTCGGCGGCACAGACGCAGGGGCCATTCACCTGGCGCGCGACGGGGTGCCTTCGGTGACGGTGGCGGTGCCCTGTCGCTACATTCACAGCCCGGTGGCGTTGCTGCGATTGGACGATTTCGACAACACGGTGCGGCTGATGCGCGAATCCCTTTCGCGTCTCACGGAGCGTACGTTGGAGAGAGAAGGGGAGTAAGCGGCAGGAAGCAGGAGGCAGGGGACGGGCGGTCAAGATGACCGCGGTCCAGTGGGAGGCAGGGGGCGGGCGGT
>CAZYSK010000032.1:0-34386 GCA_964649415.1 uncultured Anaerolineales bacterium | reverse complement strand
GGGGCGGGCGGTCAAGATGACCGCGGTCCAGTGGGAGGTAGGGGACGGGCGGTCAGGATGACCGCGGTCCAGTGGGAGGTAGGGGACGGGCGGTCAAGATGACCGCGGTCCAGTGGGAGGCAGGGGGCGGGCGGTCAAGATGACCGCGGTCCAGTGGGAGACGAGGGGCAGGCGGTCAAGATGACCGCGGTCCAGCGGGAGGCAGGGGCCAGGCGCAGTTGTAGGGGCGCGGTTGCCGCGCCCGGAGCAGAGAGTATCCCGGAGAGGGGATGAATGATGAAGGAATTGATCCGCAAGCTGGTGGAAACATACGGCCCGTCGGGCGTCGAGGAGCAGATTCGGGCCGTCATCCGCGCCGAGGTGGCGTCAATGGCTGACGAGATGCGGGTGGATCCGCTGGGGAGCCTGGTGGTGCGCAAGAAGGGCAGCGGGGAGGGCCAGCGCATCGTGTTGGACGCCCATATGGATGAGATCGGCGTGATGGTGACCTACGTGGATGAGAAGGGGTTTGCCCGCTTCACACGCATTGGCGGCGTGCGCTCGCTCACATGCGTGGGCGCGCGGGTGGCTTTTTCCGATGGGACGATCGGTGTCATCGGCGCCGAGGAGAAGCGAGATGACGTGAACAAGGTTCCCAAGTTCGAGGAGCTGTACATCGATACAGGAGCATCTGGCCGCGACGATTGCCCCGTCCACGTGGGTGATGCAGCGATGTTCGTGCGTCCCTTCGTCGCGCAGGGCACGCGGCTGATCTCCAAGGCGATGGATGACCGCATCGGCTGTGCGGTGCTGATTGAGACGCTGCGGCGGCTGGAGCACACGCCACACGACGTGTATTTTGTCTTCGCCGTGCAGGAGGAGACGTCGCTCTCGGGAGCGCGTACGTCTACCTACGGCATCGATCCTGACCTGGCCATCGCCGTGGACGTGACGACGACCGGCGACAAGCCGGAGAGTCGCCCGATGGCAGTGGAATTGGGCAAGGGGCCGGCAGTGAAGGTGCAGGACTCGGGGATGATCGCCCACCCGCGGGTGCGAGATCTGCTGGTGCAGCGGGCCAAGGACGCGGGCATCCCCTATCAGTTGGAAGTATTGGAGCGGGGCACTACCGACGCGGCGGCGATGCAGTTGGTGCGCGCTGGCGTGCCGTCGGGTTGTCTTTCCATTCCCTGTCGCTACGTCCACTCGCCGTCGGAGATGGTGGACGAGCGGGATGTGCAGCATAGCGTGGATCTATTGCTGGAGGTATTGAGCGCGGCGTAAGGTACTGAGAACGGACACAAGTCAATAAACCTGGTTTGTTACTCCTCAGGCCAGACCTGACAGGTTTCCAAGAAAGCCTTTGGTGTAGAAGGAATTAGCGTTTGGAAAAGCACCTACGCCAAGAACCGGTATCCAAAACCTGTCAGGTCTAGTGTCACGCCATTGGCTGAGTAGTAACCCTGGTTTGTGGTGTTGGTCGTTTAGCTTTGCAGGAGGCGGGGATGAGCGAGGCGGCGGTTCAGGAGACAGCGCGGTTCCGGCGGGGCCACGTTATTCTCGGCACAGTATTTGGCCTCATCGTTGGCGGGCTAGGGGGGTACTTCTCCCCTCACCAGCAACCCAGCGCGCCGATCGTCGTCTCGACCCCTGCCCCGACCCCGACCTCAACTCCTACCCCCACGCAGGCTCCCATCCGGGTGCACGTCAGCGGGGCGGTACAGCAGCCGGCCGTCTATGAACTGGCCCCATGTAGCATCGTCCAAGATGCTGTGAATGCCGCTGGCGGTCCTGGATCTGACGCCGATCTGGACTGCATCAATCTGGCCCTCGAGCTGCAGGATCAACAGCAGGTATACGTGCCACACCGGGGGGAGCAGAGTCCTCCGCCGCCTGTCTCGGGGGGCGCATCGGAAGGCGATGGAATGGCGGGCTCGCTGGTCAACATCAATGCGGCCACGGAGGCGGAACTGGAGACGCTGCCGCGCGTCGGTCCGGCGACGGCGCAGCGCATCATCGCGTATCGTGAGGCCAATGGGCCATTTGAGATCGTTGACGATATTCAGGACGTGCCGGGCATCGGCCCGGCGACTTTCGAAGGGCTGAAGGACCTGATCACGGTCGGGCGCTAGGCTGGGCAGGGGCATACCGCGCCACCTGCGGTTCCCAAGAGCAGAGGGAACCGCAGGGACGGTGCGACAATATCGATTCTGCAGGGCGAAGAAATTCCGTGTAGTTAACGAAGGGGATACGCTACGGGAAATACAGGGTACCTACATCGGTCACTTGATCGGCCGGAAGCACTAGCATAAGTGTCTCTTCTTTCGCGGGATCGTTGAGTGGAGAGGAACTCATCGGTTCCCAAGCGACTATACCGTACTTGCCAGGCTCGACGTTCAGGAACACGAACTGCCCGGTACTGCGGTCGATTGACGCACGCGGCGATTCGCTCTCATCCAGCTCCAGCAGATCGATGTTAGGGTCGCTGGTCGGCATCGCCTTGGCGAGGAACAACTCACCCAGCAAGGCTGAGGGCCGCGTCAACTCGATGTGTCCCCGGAGGATTGCCTTCCCAGGTTCCGGATCAGCATCCCAATTGGGCAGTCCAGGGGGCGGCGTTGGCATTGGGCTGCTTGCCTGTACCGCCACCGTTGGCTTCGGCAAAGGCGACATGGTGCTTGCAGGCACTGCTTCCTCCTCGCCGCCACACGCGACCAGGAACAGAATGACCAGCATCAGACCCCACACGACTCGAGAGATCACCGGTTGTTTCACTACTTGCCCTCCAGAAGAGACAGATGTTTCACTACTTACCCTAGCCGCTTCGCTACCCTTCTGACGAAAAGGACCAAGCCACCTACAACGTGCAGGTGGCTTGGTCACATAGTCGATATGTCTTGCTATTTGTTGATGCCCCTGGCGGTCGTGAAGGTGTCGCCCGCGACATCGCCATAGCGGGTATCTCGATCATAGCGGAAGGAGAGGTTGGAGATACCGATCACTTCGGCCCCTGGGCAGCTCACTGTGACTGAGCCGTTGTAGTTGTCGTTCTCGACACCTGCAACCATGCCAGACCCATTGGGCGCGAATATGTCCCACGAGGGATCGCTGTCCGTCAGGGAGAACGTCTCATCGAAGGCAGAGATGCTGCCCATCGCCGAGAAGCTGGCTGTACAACTGGCTGTGCCACTGCTGACCTTCTGCACCTGAACGCCGCTGCAGTAGCCGTAGTACTCCGAGGTAACCTGCGGGAAGACGAGAGAGGCAGTTGCATCTGACTCCAGTGCCGCTTCGTACGTGACACCCCGACCGGCGGGATCCACGCGGTTGTCCTCGTTGATGGTAGCGATGATCTGCTTGTTGGCGTTGGGGCTGTTGATTGCGACGATCGCAGAGCCGCTGACTTGGCTGACACCGGCCATGGAGCTAGGTAGTTGAGCCTCACTGCCCATATAGGGGCCCCAAGACTGGCCCGGGCCGATGCTTGGCGACGTCTGTGTATAGTCGGTGCCACCGAAGGTGTAGGTCACTGTTACGTCGAGTGCTTCGCTGCCTACGTTCTGGATCTTCAGACCACTCTGGTAATCGTAGTAGTCCTTCACCACGCGCGGGATATACAGGGTGGTCCCGCCAGCACCGAGGCCGTTGTAGCTGTGGAACTGTGAACTGTCCGCAGCAGCGCCCGAGTTGTAGAAGTTGCAGACCACGGCCAATGGATGGCTCGAATCCCCTACGAACTTGGCTGAATACATCCCATCTGCCAGTTCGCTGTCATCAGACTGGTCGAAGATGTAGCTGGCGTACGCAGCGATATTCTGGGTGTCGGTGTCCTCCACGTTTCCGTCGGCATCGTAGTACGTTACTTGCACGCCGGTCGCTTCGGTGCTGCCCGTGTTCTGCACGGCGCAATACGAGTTCCAGCCACCGTAATTCTTCATTAGCTGGGTGGCGTAGACCGTCTCCGTAGGTGTGCCCACGCCAGTGCTCGTGCCCACTCGCATCGGGTCAGATCCTGACGGGAACTGCGTATTCACGATAGCCGCGATCTCCTTGTCGGAGCTCACCACAGCGGAGCCGATGAAGGGATCGGGCAGACCAGAGACCTGGGTCGGGAGATACCAGGTCTTTGCCTTGTTGGCGGCAATCGTACCGGCGTCGAAGTCCAGCGCGGTGCTACCATCCTGCTTGTAGAACTTGATATTCACCGTTGCAAGCTCACTGCTCAGATTGGCGACAGTGACGCCGGAAACCCACGTCCCACCTGGGAAGGCGTACGCGGCTCCACCGAACACGGCCATCATCGCAGCAAGAACGCTCAATATCACCATAACTCTAGTCAAACGTTTCATCACTCGTGCCTCCTTGGAGAAATCTAGTGTGCAATCTGCTAGGCTTGATTCCAAAACCTGAGTTTCCTACCTATATTCCGTCACCTCCTTGATTCCCTGCTTCTGGTCTTTTGTCCTTTTCGTACGTATGATACACCAGCCGAGCGCCGAAATCAATTACCCGTTGGGGTTATTCTGGCGAATGGCGCGTAATTTTCCCACCAATATGGCGATCAAAGCACACGTGACCTCCCCGATCATCATCTCAATCCGAAAAACAAGGGCTGCCACAACAATAACCGCAGCAGATCCATCGGAGCCCAGCAGTGCGATCAATATCGCCTCGCGGACCCCGATGCCCAGCGGTGCAAAGAAGGCCACTTGCCCGACCAATAGAGCCAGAGCCAACGCCGTTGTCTGGCGCAGCACATCGCGCCAGGCGCTTGGTGCCATGGGCACGCTCAGCGCGCTGAAACCGAATCCAAGCAGATACCACGTCAGCAGAACGGCCACAACGACGAAGACGATTTGACCCCAGTCGATCCGTTTTGGCAATCCCTGCGCAAGGTGGCCTTCCCCGAGCAGGTGCATCAAGCGCCGCCCTGCGAACGGGATGCCGACGACGATGATACCCGCCAGGGCCATCGCGCTCATCTGGAGTGCCAGGCGTTGCGGCGCTGACCACGAGACGATGCCGCTATTGGGCAGAGATAGTAGCAGCACCAGAAAGCCATCGAGGAAGAGCACCAGGAGTTCGCCGACCACACTCAATGCGGCAGTCTTCGCCGGGACGCCCTGCCGGGACGCCAGGTAGGTCTTGCCCACATATGGCCAGACGAATCCCGGCACGTATTTCACCAGGTTGGCAGTCAGGTGGATGCGCATGCCGCGGGCAACGTCCAGACGAGCGCCGAGGGCGTTAATGAGCAGCGTCCACTCCCAAGCTCCCAGCGCCGTCGATGCCGCCGTACACAGCGATGAGACGATCAGCCGTCGGGGATCGAGAAGCACATCGGTGGCCAGAATCGTGGCGTAGCCCGAGGAAGCTTTGCTCCAGATGAACCACGCACTCGCTGCCAAGATGCCGACCGTGCACGCCCCATGAAGCAGGCGAAAGGCGGGATGGTTGCGCCGCATCGAGTACCAGCGGTAAAGACGCCGGGCGTTCTCCACAAGTCGCTCAAACATCTGATGTGGCCGCTATGCTACTTTCGCACCAGGGCGAAGATGTCGTCGCAGAACACCTGCTTGACCAGAGGCAGGCCGGTCAACAGCCCCATCGAGCGTCTCATCATCGGTCCATACTGGGAATACGTGCGATAGTCGTGTAACCACACGCGCCAATGCGAGAACGGACTGTGGCGCAATGCCCTGCGCAAGGCGCGCGGCGTCTGCTCATTTACGTGGACGTGTGAGAACTTGATGCGATCTCGGGGGTCGGCTGGCAAGCGAACGCCCCGCAATCGCTGCGCCAGCCGAAAGAGCGGATAGCCGTAGCGGTAGTACCACAGGTTGGGCATCGTATGAACCAGCAGTTCTCCTCCCGGTATCAGCACCCGATGTACTTCTTCCAGCACCGCCCTCAACTCATCGGGATACAGGTGCTCGACAATATCGCTCATGATTGCCCGATCGAACGTGTCATCCGTGAACGGGAGTCTCTTGGCATTGCCGAGGGACAGGCCTGGTCGCTTCCATGCATCCCCATCCCTTTCGCCGGTACGCGCGACCACGCGTTGTGCTAGCTGCAGTCCTACTGGCGCATAGTCAACGCCCACCGCGAATACCCCGTTCAGCCCGCACTGCACAACCATTTCCCCCCGACCACACCCAACGTCCAGCACCCGCATGCCTGGAGAGATGCGCAAGAATCTCCTCAACGTCTCCAGACGTTCACTCAACGCGGTTCCGTCGTGGGCCAGGTATTCCTTGTACCCATCGCATTCTGTGAGGAAGTATTCTTCCGAGTAAGCAGTAGGATCGACCGGCTGACCTGATGTCGACATAGTCATAACTCCAACAAGCGGCGATATAGCGTCAATACCTGATCGGCGAGGCGGGGCCATGAGAAGAGCTGCGCTCGCGCGATGCCTCGGTCGACCAACACCTGGCGCAGCGACGCGTCGTCCAGCACCTGGCAGATGGCTTGCGCCAGCATACGGGCGTCGGTTGGGTTCTCCACCAGCAGCGCGGCGTCTCCAACGACCTCCGGGACGGCTCCACTGCGGGCGGCGATAACCGGCACACGGCACTTCATCGCCTCCAGGCAGGGGATACCGAACCCTTCGTGCAGCGATGGGAAAACAAAGACCTCCGCTCCACTGTATAGGCCGGGTAGGTCCTCGCTCTCAACCGGTCCGATGTATTGCACATCTGACTCGAGTTCCAGGGAGCAAATTTGCTCGAAGATCGCGACGTCGTCACTCTGGCGGTAACGTCGCCCGGCGATTACGAGAGGAGGGAAATCGTAGTCGCTCTCTTTCAGAACGTGCAACGCCTGAATCAGCGTGGGCAGGTTTTTCTTCCTGGCCAGCATTCCGACGAATAGCATATACCGCGTGGGGAGCCCATGCTTTCGACGGACATCCTCGCGATCCTGCGGAGAGATGGGATCCTCGAAAACTGATTGCGGCGCGCAATACACGACCTCGATCTTCTCTGGCGGGAGGTGAAGCTCACGAACCAAATCGTGTGCCACATCGTGGGATATCGCGATCAGCCGATCGGTCCAACGCATCAGCACTGGGTGGAGATAACGCCAGAACCATACGGCCGCCCGCGAATGGAGCTCTGGGTGGCGCAGCGTCGTGAGATCGAACACCGTCAACACGCTCTTCGCCGGCCAGGCGATACCTGCCAGAGTGCGGGCAAAGTGCACGATCTCTACTCGCTTCACCCACGCGAAATACCAAACGGCAAGCTGCACCCACAAGCGCTCAAGCAGCCGGTTTCGGAAAGGGATCACGAGCTGGCGTACGTAGGGGAACGGCTCGAAATCGGGCTCCCGCCGGCTCACGAGTACGACATATTGCCAGTTGGGTTGGCGTGCAAACAGCGAGTGGAATAACTCAAGCACGGCGGTGCGCCCACCAGAGGGCTTATCAATATCCGACGCATCAATGAGGATCGTCGGATGCTGATGCTGTTCCATCAATCCCTCCTCACATAGGTCCGCAGGATGCCGGCAACCCGCTCTCCGATATGCATCCAGCTCAAACTCCTCACCACGCTCAGCCGTGCAGCGCTGCCCATCTGTTTGCGTAGATCCGCATCGCCCAACAAAGCACAGATCGCGTCCGCCAGGGCTCTCTCATCTTTCTGGGGCACCAGGAGACCGTTTTCGTCATCCCGCACGACCTCCGGGATCCCTGCGACCTCGCTGGCGACGACCGCGCATCCTGAAGCCAACGATTCCAGCAGGACATTGGGCAATCCATCCAAGTTGCCGGCCTCATCCACGACAGAGGGAACGACGAAGACGTCTGCCCTGGCCAGATGTCCGGGCGTCTGGCCCCACGGGATGTGTCCCGGAAACACGACGTGCTCGCGCACACCCAGCGACTCTGCCAGTGACTCCAGTTCAGCGCGCAAATCCCCCTCGCCCGCGATGATGAAGCACGTGTTGGGGCAACGAGGAAGCACCAGAGGTACGGCGCGCAGCAGGTACGAGAAGCCTTTCTTGTACACCAGCCTGCCCATCGCCATCACGACGTCCTGGGACTCGGGAATGGGGATTCGGTCACGAAGTTCCTGCGCGGAGTGAGAATCAGGAGAGTAGCGCTCGGTGTCCACACCGTATGGGACCACAGTGACCGTACTGCGTGGCAGCCCCAGGCCAACGGCGCGCCGCGCCAGATCACCGCTGCACGCGATGACCTGGCGCGCCGTACGAAAGACGAGACGGACCGCTGGACGGAAGATCTTATACTGCTCGGCTACGAAGACGTCGGACCCGTGCAAGCTGACGACCAGCGGCACGCCGGTCAAACGACTCACGATTGCCCCGATGAACCCGCTGGGTATCAGCCATTGAGCGTAGACGACATCCGCACCTCGGCGGACGATCTCCATGCACGAGTGCAGTATGGTGAAAAGCGCAAACAGGGCCACCAGTGGGTAAGAATGCCACTTCAGACGCACGTCGCTGGCCAGGGAGCGGGCATGGCCGAGCCGGGACCACGACGTTGGCCACACGTAATGGACCCGTTTCACTTTCACGTCCGACTGCCAATCTGGAACGACCGCCGGGTCGTACGGGGCCAACACGGTCACGTCGTGCCCCAATCGCGTCATGCTCTGAGATAGTGAGTGAATAAACGAGCCCACCCCGTCGCCCTCGTATCGGGGATACGTCGAGGTGAGGATCAGAATTCTCATGAAGGGACGTACTTCTTGCCTATTCAAGAGAGCATCCAACTCGTCTCAATGCTCTGGGCCACGTTTCCCTCGACCTCTCCGTCTTTATGCCGACAGGATGCCGGCGGTCCGTCGGGGTGTGTTGAGGATCCAAGGGGCAGACTTCGCGTGGGTGCCGCTTCGCTTCCTTTCGCAGGGGAGGGCTCTCGTCCATGGCGGACGGAAGCAGGCTCTTTGCAGAGCAGGAACTGAACATGCCACGTCAAGAACTCACCTAGCACAGGAATGCGAGACACATTGATCGGGAGGAAGCGCGTTGCCTCATGCTTGATCGTCAGGTTGGCCTGACTCAAGAGCCGCCTGACACGGCGTATGGTCAGTGGATACAGACCGTGATCACCGAAGGAGGTAGCATAGCTTTCCACCCGTTGCTTGGATAGCCGCAAGGCCAAACGCTCCCCCAACAAATGGTATGGCTTGAACTGGTGACCGCCTACGGGGGTGTAGAAAGGCGGGAAGCTGAGGTAGGCAATCCCCTGAGGCGCCAGAATCCGCTTGATTTCCGCCACGAGTTGGGCAGGCTGAGCGACGTGCTCAATCAGACTGGCACAGAAAACCAGGGGGAAGCTGTTCGAAGCAAGAGGCAATCGCAAAGCATCCCCCACCAAGAAAGCGGGTGGCACTGCATCGGGTCTCGTGAGGTCCATCGAGACCACGTGAGCGCCTGCACGCTGCATGGACTGACTGTACCCACCGCGCCCACAGCCCAGGTCAAGCACTTTGGTCCCCTGTATCCTCACGCCTTGCTTCTCCAGGTACCTCAGAATCAGATGCCCCTGATGAGCCTGAAATCGTCGGTAGTGTGCATCGCTCAAGAAGCGAGTGCGTGCCAGGCGCAGCAAAGTGGTCCACTCACGGAGCATGCGCGTTCCTCGTCATTGCTTGAGCAATCCGCTATTTCTCGAGGTCATCTTTCGCGCTGGCCTCCAGATCAGTCCGTCGCACCCGGTACAGCGTCTCCTCCACCATCTTGCGGTTCAGACGCACCAGGTCGGCGATCAGACCGATGAGGCAGGTCTGGAACCCAACGATGCTGAGAATGGCTGCCAGGATCAGCGATTGGACCTTGCCGGTGCCTGATCCCTGCATCAAGTAATACAGGAAGCGCACGCCCAGCGCCACACCGGCGGTGATGAAGACCCCGCCAATCATGGTGAACACCCGCAAGGGACGGTACATGATGTAGAAGCGCAGAATGGTGACGGCCTGGATAGCCAGAAATGAGGGGAGGCTGCGTATCAGGCGCGAGCGGCGGGTCTGGGGATTGGTACGTACCGGGACGAAAACCACCGCCAGGCGGCGCATCCCGGCCTGGATGAGCGTCTCCAGCGTGTAGGTGTAGTCGCTGAGGACGGTGAGCCGTAGCGCGGCTTCGCGGGTATACGCCCGGAAGCCGCTGGTGGCGTCGGGGACCGGGATGCCAGCCGCCCGCTCCACCACCCAACTGCCCAATCGCTGCAGCAGGCGCTTCAGGGGCGAGAAATGCTCCAGCGCTGCGACTCCCCGATCGCCGACGACGATGTCGGCTTGCCCGTCCAGGATGGGCTGAATCAGGCGGCCAACGTCCTTTCCCCAGTACTGGTTGTCGGCATCTGTGTTGACGATGATGTCGGCGCCGGCCTGCAACGCCGATTCCAGCCCTACGAGGAAGGCATGGGCCAGCCCACAGTTCCGCCTCAGGTGGATGACGTGGTGTACTCCCAACTCCCGTGCCACCTCAGCCGTGCGGTCAGTGCTGCCGTCGTCCACGACCAGGTATTCGATCTCGTCCACACCCGGCAACGAACGGGGCAGGTCTCGCATTGTCTGTGGGAGGGTGGCCTCTTCGTTGTAGCAGGGGATTTGGATGACAAGTTTCATTTGCAATAACTGGCTCTCGGTGCAGAAGCAGTGCGGGGCAAGTCAGAGATGCCCCATTGAGGTTAGCGTCTATTCTATCACGAGTGTACGCTCTCGTCAACGAGGGGAAACCGCGTGAAAGGTGCGTGGGAAGGTTGACAAGACAGCATGGACCATATATAGTTCGCCTGGCCTGGACTTGGAGTGGCCTCCGGCAGTGTCGCGGAGGTGCAGGCACAAGCCGGGCTAATCAACCGTCTATGGCGGATGATGCCGACGCCGACCGCAGACGGTCGGGAGCGATCGGTTCATCCGCTGACTTAGGCGGTTCATCATGATCAGACAGATCGGAGAAAATGGAGCTTTACATCATTCGCCACGCACAATCAGTCAACAACGCATTGGCCGATCAGAAGGATCGGCTCTGCGATCCCCCTTTGACGGAACTGGGTAGAAGCCAGGCGGAGATCCTGGCACGGCATCTCGCCACCGAGACCAGCCGGTCGCCGCACCCGACCGAATCCGGCGGCTATGGCATCACAAGGCTGTACTGCAGCCCCATGTGGCGGGCCTTGCAGACGGCCGGGCCTGTCGGACGGGCACTGGGGATAGCGCCCGAGGTTTGGATAGACATCCACGAGCACGGTGGCGTCTACCTGGACCAGGGGGAGGATGGCGGTATACGTGGGTGTCCGGGCAAGACCCGGACGGAGATGCTGACGGAGTTTCCGGACTTCGTGTTGCCCGATGCGATCACCGTGCAGGGGTGGTGGCACCAGGGCCGCGAGGAGAGAGCGTCTTGCCTTGCACGGGCGATCAGAACGGTGGGGAAGCTGCGCGAATGGGCCAGCAGCGACGAGCGAATCGCCATTATCACCCACGGCGGTTTCATTGACGCTCTGATGAAGGCGCTGTTCAGCCAGTTGCCAGACAGCCGGGTCTATTATCATCACCTCAACGTGGCCATCTCCCGCGTCGATATCCGGAGCACCGGCTACCTGGACTTGCGCTACTACAACCGGGTAGACCACATACCTCGGGAGCTGGTCTCGTGACGGTGAAACCAGGTTTCTCGGACGGCGCGGACGTGGGCGTCCGTTCAGCGGACCTGCGGACGGATGTCTGCATCCGCCCTGACTACGAACGGGAGACGGCACTCCGGCGGACCTGCGGACGGATGTCTGCATCCGCCCTGACTACGAACGGCGAGGCGGCGGTATGGCTGGCATCTGAAAGGAGTCGGTCATGGGTGTAGGTGAGAGAGCGTACAACGGCGTGTACGCAGGCGAGCACTTGAGCCGGGTTGCGTTTCCCCTCGGTGGCATGGGCGCGGGGATGTTGTGCCTGGAGGGAACTGGCGCTCTGTCCCACGTGTCGCTGCGCGGGCGGCCTGACGTGTTCAACGAGCCGCCGGTGTTCTCAGCGCTGTGCATCAAGGGGACGCCGAACGTGGCCCGGTTGCTGGAGGGCCCCGTGCCCGGCTGGAAGGTCTTCGGCCCGGCTGGCACAGGCAACGGTGGGGTGGGGAGAACCTATGGGCTGCCACGCTGTGCCGAGGCGATCTTCCGAGCCCGTTTTCCGTTTGCCACAGTGGACCTGGAGGATCCGCGCATCTCGCTGCGGGTCGAGTTGACGGGTTGGAGCCCGTTTACGCCAGGAGATGCCGACAACTCCAGCCTTCCTGTGGCGGCCCTGGAATATCGCTTCGTCAACCCAAGCGACCAACCCGTGGAGGCCATCTACTCCTTCCACGCCCGCAACTTCATGGCGGCAGGCCGACCTTGGGAGCTAGAGCCGATGGGACCGGGGGGCGAGGCCGTGCGTGCCACGCGCAACGGCTTCGTTCTCTCGCAGGCCGGGCGTGATGGAAGGCCATGGGACCAGGGCGCGCTCAGCGCCGTCGTGGATGACGCCGACGTCAAGGTCAACTGTGCCTGGTTCCGTGGCGGATGGTACGATCCACTGACCATTCTCTGGAACACCATCAGCCAGGGGGAGGCACCGGAAGCCGGCCCAATCACGCGCCCCGGGGCGCACGACGAGCCGAGCCCTGGCGGGAGCCTGTACGTGCCGTTCCGGCTGGGACCCGGTGAGGAGAAGCTGGTCCGGTTGCGGCTGGCCTGGCACGTACCTGAGACCGATCTGCGCGTGGGAGACGATCGGTGCGCAGGGCTGTGCGCCGAGGGCTCCCCGGATTGCAGGGACGGAAGCGACCTGCCGAGGCACAGGCCGTGGTACGCGGGTGCCTTCGCCGACATCGAGGCGGTGACAGAACACTGGCGCGAGACCTACGACGTGCTGCGGGACCGAAGTGCTGCGTTCCGTGATTGCTTCTACGACATGACGCTGCCGCCGGAGGTCGTCGAGGCGGTGGCGGCCAACCTGACGATACTTAAGTCCCCGACGGTGCTCCGGCAGACCGACGGCAGGCTGTGGTGCTGGGAGGGATGCTGCGACAACGCAGGCTGCTGCGCCGGATCGTGCACGCACGTGTGGAACTACGCCCAGGCCCTGCCTCACCTCCTCCCCGATATGGAGCGCTCGCTCCGGCAGACCGAGTTTAACGAGAATCAGGACGAGCGGGGGCACCAGGCCTTCCGCGCCAGTCTGCCGATCCGGCCCGCCGCGCACGACTTTCACGCTGCCGCTGACGGTCAACTGGGCGGGATTATGAAGGTGCATCGTGAGTGGCGCATCAGTGGCGATAGCGAATGGCTGCGCGATCTGTGGCCGCGGGTGAGGCAGAGCCTGGACTATTGCATCGAAACGTGGGACCCGGATCATACAGGAGTTCTCGCTGAGCCCCATCACAACACGTATGACGTCGAGTTCTGGGGGCCTGACGGCATGTGTACGTCGTTCTACCTGGGCGCGCTCAAGGCAGCTATAGCCATGGCCGAGGCGGTCGGCGATGGCATCGCACTGTATGCAGAGCTATTCGAGAAGGGACGCGCGTGGATGGAGTCCGAGCTCTGGAACGGCGAGTACTTCGTCCAGCGGATCGAATGGCAGAACCTCCGGGCGGGAGACCCCACGGAGGGGAGGACGCTGCGCACTACTTACTCGCCGGAGGCCCTGGAGTTGCTGAGGCAAGAGGGGCCGAAATACCAGTACGGCGACGGCTGTCTGTCTGACGGTGTCCTCGGCGCGTGGATGGCGCAGGTCTGCGGGGTGGGTGAGATCCTCGACCGTGAAAAAGTCGCTGCTCACTTGTTGGCCGTGTACCGGCATAACTTCAGGCGGGATCTATCTGACCACGCCAACCCGCAGCGTCCCACCTTCGCCCTCGGCAAGGAGGGAGGGCTGCTGCTGTGCACCTGGCCACGGGGCGGTGAGCTCTCACTGCCGTTTGTCTACAGCAACGAGGTCTGGACCGGCATCGAGTACCAGGTCGCCTCGCACTTGATGATGATGGGCTTCGTGGACGAGGGGCTAGAGATCGTTTGCACAGTCCGCGATCGCTACGATGGGCGCGTGCGCAACCCGTTCAACGAGTACGAATGCGGCCACTGGTACGCGCGCGCAATGTCGTCGTACGCGTTGCTGCAGGGACTGACGGGCGTGCGCTACGACGCGGTGGACAAGACGCTGACCATCCAACCAAGCATCCAGGGTGACTTCCGCGCGTTCTTCTGCACCGCCACTGGCTACGGCACAGTGGCGATCCGCGGTGGGGAACCCATCGTGTCGGTTCAGGAGGGCGACATTCCCTACGAGAGGATAGTCTATGAGCCCTGCGAGGGATCGCACGGGCTGGCTGAGGCAGGGAGGTAACCGAAATGCCATTCGGGTATAACGGCAGAGTCTTGCACGTGGATCTTGGCGCGGGGAAGCTGGAGGTGGAGGAGCCCGACGAGGCGTTCTACCGCAAGTATATGGGCGGGAGTGCGATGGGGGCATACTACCTGTGGAAGCATACGCCGCCTAATGCCGATCCACTAGGGCCGGAGAACACCTTAAGCCTGATGGTCAGCGTGATCACCGGCGCGCCCTTCTCTGGCCAATCCCGCGTGGAAGCCACGGCCAGGTCTCCACTGACCGGGCTCGCGGGTGAATCGGCGAGCGGAGGCTTCTGGCCCGCTGAGCTGAAGTTCGCGGGCTTCGACGGCATTGTGATCCACGGCCGGGCTGAACGCCCCGTCTACCTGTGGGTGCACGACGGGGAGGCGGAACTGCGGGACGCTTCGCACATCTGGGGGCGTTTCACCGCCGACGTGGAGGATGCCATCCGGGACCAGTTGGGTGACAGCCGCATCCGGGTCCTCCAGTGCGGGCCAGCAGGCGAGAGGGGGGTCCGTTTCGGGGCGCTGGTCCACGAATCCAGCCGGGCCAACGGCCGCGCTGGTCTGGGCACGGTGATGGCCTCAAAGAATCTGAGGGCTGTTGCCGTGCGTGGGCGTGGCCGTCCGGAGATGGCTGACCCTGATGCTGTGAAGGCGCTCGCCCGGTGGGGAGCTGAGCACCTCGATGAGTCGGGTGTGGGTACGATGAGATTCATAGGAACGTCCGCGGCAGTGCTATCTCAGGACAGGGTCGGCGGGCTGCCGACCCGCAACTGGGCCAGCGGCACCTTCGAGGGGGCCGAGGCCATCAGTGGGCAGCGGATGGCAGAGACCATCCGCAAGGGTGCGGATACCTGCTTTGGCTGCGTCGTGCGCTGCAAGAACGTGGTTGAGGTGACGGAGGGACCGTACCGGGTGGACGCGCGCTACGGCGGTCCGGAATACGAGACATTGGCCACGATGGGAGCCTATTGCGGGGTTTCTGACCTGGCAGCGGTCGCGCGGGCCAACCAACTGTGCAACATGTACGGGATGGATACCATATCCTGTGGGGCGACGATCGCCTGGGCGACGGACTGTTTCGAGCGCGGGTTGCTTACGCCGGATCAAACGGACGGCGCGGACATTGGTCAGGCGTCCGTCGAACTTCGCTTCGGCAACGCCGAGGCGCTCGTGGAGATGGTAGAGCGCATCGGAGAGCGGGAAGGCGTGGGACGTGTGCTGGGGGAGGGATCGGCCCGCGCTGCCGACATCCTGGAGACAGGCCACGACCTGGTCGTCGCGGTGAAGGGGCAAGAACTGCCTGCGCACATGCCCCAGGTCAAGCGAGGCCTGGGCCTGCTGTACTTCGTCAATCCTGGCGGCGCCGACCACACGATCTGTGAGCACGATCCTTCGTACGGCAGCTACCCTGACCGGATGGCGGAGATCGGCCTGATGGACCCGGTGCCGGGCGATGTGCTGAATGAGGAGAAAGTGCGCTACTCAGTCTACTCCCAGCGCATGATCAGTGGTATTGACTGCGTCTGCGTGTGCAAGTTTGTCTTTGGTCCAGCGTGGCAACTGTATGGCCCCAGCCAGCTCGTGGAGGCGGTGCGCGCGGTCACCGGCTGGAACGTGAGCCTGTGGGAACTGATGAAGGTAGGGGAGCGGCGGTTGAACCTGTTCCGTGCGCTCAATGCCCGCGATGGGGTAGGGGCGGAGGCAGACACGGTCCCTCCCAAGATGTTTGTGCCGCTGCAGGGTGGCGCGACCGATGGCGTGGCGCTCACGCCCCAGGAGGTGGCGGCGGCACGGGCGCTCTACTACCGCATGGTCGGCTGGGATGAGGCCGGTCACCCGACACGGGACAAGCTGGTGGAGCTGGGCCTGGGCTGGGTGGCCGACGAGTTGGGGCAGCAGGCTCGATTGCCCCTGGATTGGGACAATCCGTTGGAAACGAGGGATAGTAGCAATGAGAAATAATAGACTTCGGGAGTTGCTAAACGCCGGTCAGCCGACTGTGGGCACCCGGATTCAGGCTGTCTGGCCATCGGTCGTTGAGGTCATCGGACACACAGGGATGTTCGACTACGTCGAATTCCTGGCAGAATATGCACCCTTTGATCTGTACGCGCTCGACAATTTCTGTCGGGCGGCCGAATTGCACGACATGTCGCCGATCATCAAGGTCGACCAGGTCCCCCGGCGCTTCCTGGCACAGAGAGCGATCGGGGCCGGTTTCCAGGGCGTCCTGTTTGCAGACTGCCGCTCGGTGGAGGATGCCCGTGAGTGTGTGCGCGCTGTGCGCCCTGACACGCCCGAGGACGGTGGCTATAACGGAGCTGCCGCGCGCCGCTTCGCGTTCATGGGCCACGCTGGCGGCCCTGAGTACGTGCAGGCACTGAAGGACATCGTGGTGATGCTGATGGTGGAGAAGGAGCCTGCCGTGGAGCACCTGGAAGAGATTCTGTCAGTGGGCGGGATTGATATGGTTCAATGGGGCCCCGCAGACTATTCCATGAGCATCGGGCGGCCGGGCGCTCGCAACTCGCCAGAGGTCAAGGCCGTTGAGCGGCGTGTCTTTGAGACCGCGCTGCGGATGGGTGTGCCGCCCCGGGCCGAGATCGGCAGCGTAGATCAGGCGAAGTACTACCTCGACATGGGGGTGCGTCATTTCTGCCTTGGTGTGGACATCAAGATCCTCTACGATTGGTTCAGGCAGAACGGGGAGAGCCTGCGGAAGACGGTCTCGGACTTCTTAGGGTGAGGGCCAGGGTGCAACGTGCCTCGGTTGGCTGAAATATTCTCTGCTGCGCTTCTCGACCGGAGTAGCCGCTTAGTGGCAGGCAATCCGCGGTCGGCAAACGCGCCCACGGGGTGAGAACAGATCGGTAGCCGCGATTCCCCAGCCGCTCTCTGGTTGATCGGGGCTAATTGGTGCTTCTTGCATCCACAGATGCCTTCACGCGGAAGGTTGCTTTCGGAAAACCCTTGACACGCGGTTACAAGTGCTGTATAATATGGTTGTTGAAAACGATACCATGATATCGTTTTCAACACTTCTACGGACGCATGGGCGGGCGCAGCGGACATTGATCATGCGTCTGGGTCAACGTCTTCACTTCCCACCGTCGCACTCACCACGGATGCACAAATTCTGTCCGCGTTCTCTCCGGTGATCGAGGGTTAGCAATTGCCGACAATCAGCGATGTCGCTAAGCGGGCGGGCGTGTCGCCGGTGACAGTCTCCCGAGTGATCAACAACGCGGGGAACGTGAGCGCTGCCACTCGTGGGAAGGTCGAGTGTGCCATTCAAGAACTGGGATATGTGCCCAGTGTGATGGCAAGAAGCCTGCGCTCGAAGCGGACTCACACGCTGGCCTTGATGGTCTCCGACATCACGAACCCCTTCTGGACCACGGTAGCGCGGGGTGTGGAGGACGCCGCGCGGAGCCGTGGCTATTCCGTGTTTCTGTGCAACACGGACGAGAACCCGGTCAAGCAGCAGCGCTATCTCGACGTACTCGTCGGCCAGCGCGTGGACGGCGTGGTTATCGCTCCGTACGATTCGGATAACCGGAATCTGTCGAGACTGCGCGAGCGAGACATACCGACGGTGATCGTTGACCGGCGCGTCGATGGCTGGGACGTCGATTCGGTTTATGGAGATTCTCTCTCCGGGGCGAAGGCGGTGGTACAGCATCTGATCAACCTGGACCATCGGCGCATCGCTATGCTTTCCGGTCCGATGAATACCTCTACGGCCGAGGATCGTCTCGCTGGCTACCGTGTGGCGCTGGCAGAGGCAGGGATTCCTCCCGATCCCCGCTTGGTCAGGCAAGGGGAGTATCGAATCACGTCTGGCGAGGAGTTGACCCATCAGATGCTCGACGAGGGGCTCGATCCCAGTGCCATCTTCGCGGCCAACAACGCCATTGCGATGGGCGTGATCCAGGCGCTGGTCACGCGCGGTCTGCGCATCCCGCAGGATATCGCGCTCGTCTGTTTCGACGATTTGCCCTACGTGTCTTTGCTCTTTCCATTCCTCACCGTGGTCGTCCAACCGGCCTACGATATGGGGGTCAATGCGGCGCAGTTGCTTCTCAGCCGTCTGGACAGCGAGGTCAGTCTGCAGCCGCGCCACGTTGTGCTGCCCACCCGTCTCGTCGTGCGCCATTCGTGCGGCAGCAGGATGCGAGATCTGGGCCGCTGTCCCCTCAGTCTGCCTCTTTCCGAAGATGCTCGGACGGAGGTGGGCGTGATCGTGAAGCCGCCCTCACCAGAAATCAGGTCGCTCAGAAAGAACATTGTCTCTCCTTCTGCCAATGGGAAGAAGGGGAGGCAGTCTGATTACGCCCGCTCTGACGCCAATCGCCTGTTGCGCGTGCTCCGGCATCAGGAGGCAGACAGGCTGCCACACTTGGAGTTCTGGGTGACCAGCAGAGCGGTGTACGAGTACGTCCTGGAGCGCGAACTTAAGTACGACGTCGTCGGCGAGACCGGCGAACGGCGCGTCACGCCCGATGATCGTGTGGAGTTTGCTATGCGGCTGGGTATGGACGCCGTGGTCTGCGATTTCTCGTGGCGACCGAGCGACGTCGTCGGAAGCATCGTTGATCGAAGCGTTTCCTCTGTGGACGCTATTGTGAGGGCGTGGGAGGATGCAGATAAACTGCATGCGTCGGAATCACTGCCTTCGCTGACGGATCAACTTAGCCGCCTGGAGCGCTATCTGCGGGCTGCTCAGCGCACCGGCGTTGGCGTCATTGCCAGTTTCACCTCTTTCTTCGACAACGCCACTCGAGCAGTGGGGCTCCACGAGGCCGGGTCCATGCTCGAGAGGCTGATGGACACCCTGCTGGCGCATCAGGAAAAAGCCATGCGGGCTGTCTGTGACCGCTTTGCCGATGACCTGGCCTTTGTCGTAGTCACTGATTGCATCGCTGACAGTGGTGGTCGGGCGATGCCCACACATGGACTGGCACAATCCGCCGTATTCCAGGAAACCTTTCCCAAGCGCATGAAGCGGCTGATCGCTCCGGCCAAAGAGCACGGCAAGCTAGTCGCCATTCACACCATGGGGCGGGTGGCCGATGCTCTCCCGGTCCTGTGGGATATTGGGTTCGACGCCGTTCATCCCGTCGAACCGGAGTATAGCGACATATTCGCCATCAAGAAGGGATGGGCTGGCAAGATGGCCTTGTTGGGCAGTATCCCCACGGATCTGCTGGTTCGTGGTGTCCAGGCGGAGATTGAAGAGCGAGTGCGGGATTATTGCATCAGGCTGGCTCCTGGTGGGGGCTACGTGTTGAGCACTGCCGGCGGCATCAGAGACGATGTCCCACCGGAGAACTTCGTGGCCATGGTGCAGGCAGTACACAGGTACGGTCGCTACGGGTCCCTGGGGCAGTTGTAGCCGCGATTACGCAATCGCGCAGGATCAGGACGGCACACAGGTGCGGTCAGTGGGCCTTCAGGGACGGGAGTCTTGTTCCTGTTGGTAGGCTGGTAAGTTGGTAGATTGGTTGTTCGTCGGGATTCCCCATGGGGGTAACCATCTCGGAAGTGCTATTCGGTGGCGATACGGTGCCATCGTGTAGGGGGTGTGGGAACCGCACCCGTCACGCCAATGCAACATACACTTGGTGTGTGGCGGCGCATTCCGAGAAATCGCGTGGACGTTGACTCCGACCGTCTGCCCGGCCTTCTGTGGCCGACGTCGGCTGCGTCCAATGATGAAAGGAGGTGGTAGCAGTCAAATAGCCTGCCGCCGTGGGCCATCCAACCCCGGTTCGTAAACCGGAGTTGATGACCGCCGGCTATGCGTGTCCCTGGCCTATTCTCGCCGGACGCACCATCAACGCTTGCAATGTCCACGGACCCAGCCGACGTCGACCGCGGGCAATCGGTCAGACGGTCGGGATCAATGTCCGCCCTGTCCGCTCCTGCGCGATTGGAGCCAGGGAAGGCGTGTTGGACAAGGGAGCCGGCGACACACCTGCTCCCGCCACTAGATGAGGAGGAGACTATCATGAAGTCCAAGCTCTGGATGGTTTTCGCGTTGTTCGTGGTGCTCGCTATGCTGGTCGCATGTCAGCCAGAGACGGTCACTGTCACCGTCGAGGTCCCGGTTGAGGTTGAGAAGGAGGTCGAGGTACCGGTCGAGGTCCCGGTTGAGGTCGAGAAAGAGGTCGAGGTAGTCGTCACGCCTACGGCCGCGCCCAAGCCTTACGAAGGGGTAGAGATCAACGTGCTGACCTTCACCGGCCCGCAGATCGCCGAGCCGCTCCAGCGGCGTGGTCCTGACTTCGAGGCATTGACGGGTGCCAAGGTCAACGTGGTCATCGTTCCCTTCAGTGACCTGTATCAGAAGGTTCTGACCGACCTGGCGACGGGAACGAACGCCTTCGATGCGTTCGTATTCGCGCCGCAGTGGATGGTAGACTACATCGTCCCCGGCTACCTGGAGGACTTGACCGGCCGGGTGGCGGCCGATGGGGCGTTGGAGTGGGATGACGTCGCCCCCTTCTTCCGTGATTTCAGCTCCACCTACGAGGGCAGCATCTACACCCTCCCGTTGGACGGCGACTTCCACATGGTCTACTATCGCACCGACCTGTTGGAGGAGGCGGGCTTTGATCCGCCGGAGACGTGGGATGACTATGTCGAGATCGCCGCGTTCTTCCACGGCAAAGACCTGAACGGAGACGGCGATCCGGACTACGGCTCCTGCATCTCCAAGAAGCGCAACGCCCAGGCCTACTGGTTCATCCATTCAATCGCCAGCGCGTTCATTCAGAGCCAGGGCACATCGCAGGGTGTCTTCTTCGACGCCGAGACGATGGAACCCCTGGTGAACAACGAGGCGTTTGGCGCTGCGCTGGACGTCTACAACGTGACCACGCAGTATGGCCCCCCGGATGAGTTGAACCTGGACGTGGGCGACACGCGCTCCCTGTTCACCACCGGCCGCTGTGCGCTGTCCATGGACTGGGGCGACATTGGCACGCTGGCCATTGATCCCGAGCAGTCCACGGTGCAGGACAAGGTAGGGGCCATCATCCTACCCGGCTCCACCGAGGTGCTCGACCGTGCCACCGGTGAGCTGGTGCCCTGTGACGATACCACGTGCCCTTACGCTACGAATGGGGTGAACCACGCACCGTTCGCGGCCTACGGAGGCTGGTCTGGTGCGATCAACGCCGCCGCCGATCCGCTCGTTAAAGACGCCGCGTACGATTTCTTCTCCTACATGTGCCAGCCGGCCCAGGCCAACGTGGACGTCACCATCGGCAAGACCGGCTTCAATCCCTACCGTACGTCGCAGTTCCTGAACCGGCAGGCGTGGGTCGAGGCCGGCATGAGCCCGGCGGCGGCCTCCGTCTACCTCGGCGCGATCGAGGGTAGCCTTGCCAGCCCGAACATGGTGCTGGACCTGCGCATTCCGCAGAACCAGCGCTATCAGCAGGTCGTGCTCGACACTGCCGTCAGCCAGTTCCTGGCCGGCGAGATCACCAAAGACGAGTGCATGCAGCAGGTCTATGACGGATGGGAGGAGATCACCGAGGAACTCGGCCGCGATGAGCAGCTTGAAGCCTATCGTGGCACGATTGGCGCCGAGTAAACCGCGGTCGTTCGTACGGTCAGTCGAATGACCTACGGACGCAGCGGACATTGATCGTGCGTCCGGATCAATGTCCGCACCCTCAGGGCTCGACTCGATCGGGGCCGGGCCCTGAGGGATCCTTCCCAGATGTGCGCATGCGCGTGATACATACTCAGGTGGAATAGATCAATGCAGGTTGAAAGACCGTCTCAAGACATGGCTCAGATTGGTGCGAGTTCCGGGTTTGCCAGCCGATGGAAGAGACTGAGCGCACAGGCGGAGCTTCTGGCCGGGAATGTCTTTGTCTGGCCGGCCGTCTTGGTCGTGCTCTTCCTTTCGATCTTCCCCCTACTCGTCTCCCTCTATTTGTCGTTGTCGCGCTTCAAGTTCGTCAAGGGTGGGTTTGAGATCAAGTTCTCCGGGCTGGCCAACTACAAGAAACTGATAGTCGGAAGCGAACAGGGTCACTTCCTGGGTGCGCCGGAAGGCTCCTCGCCGCTCGGATGGCTGGTGTTCGTGGCTGTTGTCGTGCTCTTGCTCGTGTCACTGGTGCGCTACCTCCGCAGTCGCTCGCTCTCCGCCGGGGGCGTGATCGGACGCGTTGTGTCGAGCACGATCGTTGCCTTCGGAGCCTGGCTCCTGGTGCGAACACTGAGCGCGGGGGGGCGGCCAGGGTCGCTGGTCGTTACCTTGATCTACGTGTTCGTCGGTCTCATGGTCCAATATGGCCTGGGGCTTGGCCTGGCGCTGCTGGCCACACAGAAACTCCCCGGCCGCCGGTTCTTCCGCGTCGTCTTTCTGTTGCCGATGATGATCACGCCCGTGGGTATTGCCTACATGTTCCGCATGCTGACCGACACGGACAAGGGGCCGTTCCAGCCGATCTGGCAGGCGTTGGGCCTGGGGCTCTACTCGTGGGTCAACCACCCATGGGGAGCGCGCGCGGCGGTGATGTTGGGCGATATATGGCAGTGGACGCCTTTCATGTTCATCGTGCTCCTGGCCGCGCTGGAGAGCCTATCTGTGGAGCAGGTTGAGGCCGCGCTGGTGGACGGAGCCAATCGCTGGCAGATCTTCTGGCACATCACCGTGCCCGCGATTTTGCCGGTCAGCACGACATTGATTCTGATCCGGATGATCGAGGCCTTCAAGATTGTAGATCTACCCAACGTGCTGACCAATGGCGGGCCGGGCACGGCCACGGAGTCGCTGACGCTGCACGCCTTTATCGCCTGGCGTGCGCTTGACCTGGGCGGGTCCGCCGCCCTTTCCTACATCCTGCTCTTCGTCGTCACATTCGTCGGCATGTCCTATGTCAATCTGGTTCGCCCTCGCGTGGCGGAGGAGTGACGCAAATGATCAAGCGTCTGTTTCGACGTAGATCGCTCTTTGGCTCATCTCCCGTCGGGATGGCGATATCTTACCTGGCGTTGGGCCTGTGGGCCTTGGTCGTCCTTTTCCCTATCTACTGGCTGTTCGTCACCTCATTCAAACTGCCAGTGGACGTGAACACAGGCCCATATTACGTACCCTTCGTTGACTTCCAACCGTCGCTGCACGCGTGGCACTATATCTTGGTGGGTGATCTGAGCAACGACACCATCCGGCCGTACGTCAACACCGTCATCGTCGCCCTCACCAGTTCCGTGCTTTCCCTGATGCTGGGAACAGCGGCGGCCTATGGTCTGACGCGCTTCGATTACCGGCCGCGACTGGGCGCGATCTTGACGTTCATCGGTTGCCTGGTGTTGGTCGTCTTTGCCGTCGTCCTGGGAGTGCCCTGGCAGATTGCCGTGCTCGTCGGTGTCGCTCTCTTCGTTCTCCTTCTGCAGACGATTGGGAAGCGCTTCAAGCGCTCCCTGGGCAACAGCGACATCGCCTTCTGGCTGATCTCCCAGCGGATGTTGCCCCCTGTCGCGGTGGTGATTCCCATCTATGTGCTGTTCCAGCAGTTCCACCTGCTGGACACGCGGGCTGCCCTGATCATCACCTATCTGGCCACCAACCTGCCGATCGTGGTCTGGTTGATGAGGGATTACTTCCAGACTATTCCGATTGAAGTGGAGGAGTGCGCGGCCATTGACGGAGCTTCCCATTATCGGGTCTTTTGGTCCATTGTGCTGCCCCTCGCGCTGCCCGGACTTGTGGCCACATTTCTATTTGTGCTTGTGTTCGCATGGAACGAGTACTTGCTGGCCCTGTTTCTCTCGGGCGCAGATGCCCAGACCCTGCCGCTGACCGTTGCGGCGCAGAACGCGACCCGTGGGCCACAGTGGTGGTACATGTCCGTCCTGATTCTGATCATGATCATCCCGGTCGTCGCTATCGCCATCGCCCTGGAGCGCTACATCGCGCGCGGGTTGCTGGTCGGTGCGGTCAAAGGGTAGCTGAGTCGCCGTGTCACAGAATCACTACATCCTGGCGCACGATCTAGGGACGACGGGCAACAAAGCCACGCTCTTCGAAGCGGCCAGCGGCGCGGCAGTCGCTACTGCTCTTGGGGCCTACGAGACCGCCTACCCGCGTCCTAACTGGGCGGAGCAAGACCCTGCGGATTGGTGGCGGGCGGCGCGGGACTCGACGCGGGAGTTGCTGGACGTCAGCGGCGTCGCGCCGGGCGACATTGCCGTCGTCAGCTTCAGTGGAATGATGATGGGAGCGCTGGCAGTAGACGCTGCCGGTGTGCCCCTGCGCTCGGCCATCATCTGGGCCGACCAGCGCGCCACCGCTGAGGCAGAGTTCCTGGCTCGCTGCTGCGGCGCGCACGAGATCTACCGCCGCACGGGGCACCGCGCTGGCGCTTCCTACACCGCAGCCAAGGTACTGTGGATCCAGCGCCACCAACCGGAGCTATACGCCCGCGCCCATCAGTTCCTCCAGGCCAAGGACTACGTGGCCTATAAGATGAGCGGGGCCTTTGCCACCGACTACTCCGATGCCTCCGGCACCAATCTCTTTGATCTGGAGCGGCGCGATTGGGCGTTGGACATAGTTGAGGCGCTCGGGTTGGACCCGCACAAGCTCCCGCCAGCACGGCCTTCCACTACCGTAATTGGGCAGGTAACCTCAGAGGCAGCAGCCGCGACCGGCCTGCTCGCGGGGACGCCGGTGGTCATCGGTGGGGGCGACGGTGGCTGCGCCACGGTGGGCGCCGGATCCGTGCATCCTGGTGACGCCTACAACTACATCGGCTCCTCGTCTTGGATCGCGGTGACGGCGGAAAGCCCTCTCCACGACCCGCAGATGCGAACTTTCACCTTCGCCCACCTGGACCCGGCACTATATTTCCCCACGGGCACGATGCAGTGCGCGGGGGGTGCCTACGACTGGTTGGAGCGACTGCTGCGTGGTGAGGGCGAGGTTCAACTGTACGACGAGATCAGCGCGGCCGCGGAGCGTGTCGAACCAGGGAGCGGGGGCCTCCTGTTCTTACCCTATCTCCTCGGCGAGCGGAGTCCCCACTGGAATCCTCTGGCGCGTGGGGTGTTCGTTGGCCTGACGATGTCGCACGGACGGGCCGAGATGGCGCGCGCGGTCATGGAGGGCGTGGCCTTCAACCTGCGCATCATCCTGGAGGCCTTCCTGGAACAGGGGGCGGCAGTCAAGGCGATGCGGCTCATAGGTGGCGGGGCTCGCAGCGCCGTCTGGAGGCAGATCCTGGCCGACGTCTACGGGCTGCCCATTCTGCGACCCGCGCTGCTGGCGGAGGCGACTTCGCTGGGGGCGGCCATCGCCGGCGGCGTCGGCGTGGGCCTTTTCCCCGATTTCAGCGTGGCCCACGAGTTTGTTCAGGTGGAGGAGGCCGAGCGTCCTGATCTATCCCGTAGCCAGCGCTACGCTGACCTCTACGGGCTGTTTCAGCAGACCTACGCGGCCCTGGAGCCGATCTTTGAGCAACTGGCCACGGTGGCGGGTGGATGAAGCGCGATTGGGACGGCGCGGACGCAGACGTCCGTTCGGCGGACCTGCGGACGGATGCAGGCATCCGCCCTTACTACGAACGGATTGTAGCATTGGGAGGTAATGCCTGTGGCAACGTCTGAAACGATCATCAACATCGCTCCCCAGTTCTTCACTGAGCAAGAGAGAACGCTGGTGGAGCACGGACCGCTCTCGGCCTCTGCGTTTCGTTTCGACAGCGGTGTGTGTGGATTGCGGCTCAAGAACGAGGTGGGCCAGCTCGTGCTGCTGCCGTTTCAGGGACAGCAGATCTGGTCAGCGGAGTTCGGCGGGCGGGAACTCACGATGAAGTCCATGTTCGACGAGCCCTGCCCCACCCGGCAATACCTGGAGACCTATGGTGGCTTCTTGATTCACTGTGGGGCGACGGCTATGGGCGTCCCATCCAATGAGGATACACATCCCTTGCACGGTGAACTGCCCAACGCGCCCTACCGCAAGGCGTGGCTGGTCGTCGGCCAGGACAAGGCGGACATCGATCGTGCCTCTGAGGGTGCTTACATCGGTCTGGGTGGGCAATACCAGCACACGGTGGCTTTCAACCACAACTACGTCGCCGAGCCGCTGGTCAGGCTCCGTGCCGGGTCCACTCTGGCTCAGGTGACGATGTCCATCACCAATCTGAAGAACTCCGAGATGGAGCTTATGTACCTGGCCCACGTGAACTTCCGGCCAGTGGATAACGGACGCCTGGTGTACAGTGCTCCCTGCACGCCCGAACGCGTGCGCGTGCGGTGGAGCATTCCCTCCCACGTCCGGCCACTGCCGGGTTACGTGGAGTTTCTGGAGGAGTTGGCGCGCGACCCGGAGGTGCACAACCTGCTGGCTCCAGGCTTGATATTCGACCCCGAGGTGGTCTTGTTCATCGACTATCTGGCGGACGAGAAGGGATGGGCGCACAGCCTGCAGGTTCATCCCGATGGCAGCGCCGACTACGTCCGTCACCGCCCCGATCAGTTGGACAAAGGCGTTCGTTGGATCTGTCGCACCGCCGATCAAGATGCTCTGGGACTGGTGTTGCCGGCCACGGCCGAGCCAGAGGGCTATCTGGCCGAGGCAGCCAAGGGGAACATAGTCACCGTCCCAGCCCATGGTCAGTTCCGCTGTGAGATGGAAGTGGGCGCGTTGACGCCGGCCCAGGCAAGCCGTGTGGAAGGGGAGATCGCTCGTATCGTGGAGCGGAACGCATCACGTTGACGTCAGCGGGAACCAGGCTTCCTGCCGAGAAACCTGGTCTCCCAGCCTATATCGAGACTCAGTTGAAAGGAGATTCAAGAAATGGCAGATTTGAAGGATGTGCAAGTGACTCCGCCGCAGAACCGGCTAATTGGCGGCATGCCCAAGATCGGCATACGTCCCACGATTGATGGGCGGATGGGCGGGGTCAGAGAGTCGCTGGAAGAACAGACGATGAACATGGCCAAGTCTGTCGCCAAGCTGTTGAGCGAGAACTTGCGCCATGCCAACGGCCTGCCGGTTGAGTGCGTCATCGCGGCTACGACCATCGGCGGCGTGGCCGAGGCTGCCCAGACCGCCGAGCAGTTTGCTCGGGAAGGGGTGGGCGTCTCTCTCACGGTTACTCCGTGCTGGTGCTACGGGTCGGAGACGATGGACATGAATCCCTATACGCCCAAGGCGGTGTGGGGCTTCAACGGCACTGAGCGCCCCGGCGCGGTGTATCTGGCGGCCGTCCTGGCCGGACACAATCAGAAGGGGCTGCCAGCGTTCAGTATCTACGGGCGAGACGTGCAGGATGCTGGGGATACGTCGATTCCCGCCGACGTCCAGGAGAGACTCCTGCAGTTCGCCAAGGCGGGCTTGGCCGTGGCCACCATGCGCGGCAAGTCGTACCTCTCCATGGGTAGCGTCTCCATGGGCATCGCGGGCTCGATCGTGGATCAAGCCTTGTTCGAGAGCTACCTGGGGATGCGGGTGGAGACAGTAGACATGACGGAGTTCGTCCGCCGGATTGACGAGGAGATCTACGACAAAGAGGAATTCGCCCGGGCTCTGCAGTGGGTGAAGGCGAACTGCAAAGAGGGCGAGGACCACAACCCGCCAGGCATGCAACGCAGCCGGGCGCAGAAGGACCAGGACTGGGAATTCGTGGTCAAGATGGCCATGATCGCCCGCGATCTGATGATCGGTAACCCCCGATTGGCGGATGCGGGCTTCGGCGAGGAGTCTCTGGGACACAACGCCATCGCGTCGGGTTTCCAGGGACAGCGCCAGTGGACCGATCACTTCCCCAACGGCGATTTCCTGGAGGCGATGCTGAATTCTTCCTTCGACTGGAACGGCATCCGGGAGGCCTTCGTGGTGGCCACCGAGAACGACTGCCTCAACGGGGTGGGCATGCTGTTCGGGCATCTGCTGACGAACAGGGCTCAGATCTTCGCCGACGTGAGGACGTACTGGAGTCCCGAGGCGGTCAAGCGGGTGACGGGCTATGAATTGACAGGCCTGGCGGAGGGCGGGCTCATTCACCTGATCAACTCCGGCGCTGCCACCCTGGACGCCACCGGCCGCCAGATGATAGACGGGGAGCCGGCGATGAAGCCCTTCTGGGAGGTCACGCCGGAGGAGGTGCGGGGGTGCCTCGCGGCCACGAGTTGGTATCCGGCCAGCACGGGCTACTTCCGGGGCGGGGGTTTCTCCTCTGGCTTCCTGACGCGCGGGTGTCTGCCGGTTACTATGTCCAGGCTGAACCTGGTCAAGGGGCAGGGTCCGGTCCTGCAGATCGCGGAGGGGCACACTGTGGATCTGCCGGAGGACGTGTACAACGCGCTAAACGAGCGCACGGACCCCACCTGGCCTACCCACTGGTTCGTCCCCAGGGTGACCGGCAGCGGTCCCTTCCGGGATGTCTACTCGGTGATGTACAACTGGGGCGCGAACCACGGCGCGATCAGCTACGGCCACATCGGTGCTGACCTGATCACACTGGCCTCGATGCTTCGCATCCCGGTGTATATGCACAACGTGCCGGAGGAGCGGATCTTCCGGCCCACGGCCTGGACCGCCTTCGGTGCGATGGATCCGCTGGGGGCTGACTTCAGGGCCTGCGCCAACTTCGGGCCGCTGTACGGGACATACTAGCGAATCAGATGGAGAAGCCACGTTTCTGATCGCCAGAGATCGAACAACGAAGCGGGTGTAGGCTGGGTGCCAATGGTTCCCCGGGTACGTCTCCGGGGCCGTGCGTCCACCTACACCCGCCGTTTTCTGCGGGCTTCGGGGCTTCCGCGACGGTTCACAGTTCCTTGTTGGTACTACCGTTTTTTTTCGATGCTTTGCTTTTACCTACTTTTACTTACTTTTACTGCTTTTTGCCATTGACAAACGAAAGCAAGTGCGGTATAATACAATTACCCTTCGTCCATCGGCACGAGCAGGCCCCAGATCTGTGGAGGCAGTCATGGGCCGGAAACTGTTCCGACAAGAGCGGCGTGAACATATCATCGCCTTGCTAGCGCAGGATGGGCATGTGTCAGTCGCCGACCTCAGCGAACGATTCGGCATGTCTCAAGCCACCGTTCGTGCCGATCTAGACGCCCTCGCAGCAGAACGCTTGCTGACTCGAACCCATGGAGGGGCTCTTGCTCTCGATCAAGATCGTCTTGAGCTCTCCTTCGACTTCCGCCGCCGTCTACACGCCGCGCAGAAAAACCGCATCGGTGCTGCTGCTGCCGCTATGATTGAAGACGGTGAAGCCATTGTCCTCGATGCCAGTACGACGGCGCTGGCCGTAGCGGCTCAAATCAAGGACCGCCGCGAACTCACCGTCATCACCAATGGCATTTTCGTTGCCCTAGCTCTGTTGGATATACCGGGTATCACGGTCTTGATGCCCGGCGGCTTTCTGCGTCGTGACTCGGTTTCTCTAGTCGGTGACGAGGGTCACGATTTCGTCGAGAAATTCAACTTCCAGAAGGGCTTTTTCGGCGCCAAGGGGTTCACGCTGGAGCAAGGGTTGACGGATGTGAACAGCGCCGAGGTAGCCGTCAAGCGGGACCTGGTCGCGCGTTCCAGCCAGGTCATCGCCATAGTGGATAGTAGCAAGTGGGGACGAGTTGGGTTTGCTTCCTTCTCCTCGATTGACCAGGTGGACTGCGTTATCACCGACGAGGGCACGCCCGCCGATATGGTAGCCGCGCTCCGAGAAGCGGGGATAAGCGTGATCATCGCTTGAAAACGATGTAGGTGCTCACACCGACCGGCCAAAGTCACTGTGTGAGCACCTCTCAGTCCGATACCCGAATGCGTTGTGACCGACGACGCTTGATAGCGCTAGTGGTCGTGCAGTTGGGCTATCGTGGTTGTCATTATAGGCGCTGGGCTAGGTTTTGTCAATTCAAGATCGCAGGTTTGCTGCCATGATCCTCAACTGCAAGCGGGGCCCACCGGGCGTCTACAACGAGCACGTTTTCGTCACCCAGGATGACACCGACAAGTTCTGTCCAGAGTTGAACACGACAGGAGGAGTATAGGCTTAATGGCAGAACCAATTTTGAGAATGAGGCACGTTTCCAAACGATTCGACATGACCCAGGCCCTGGACGACGTGTCGCTGGACCTCTACCCCGGCGAAATCCACGGCCTAGTGGGCGAAAACGGGGCAGGCAAATCCACTCTGATCAAGATCATGACCGGCATCTACCGCCCCGATCACGGCGAGATGTTGCTGGATGGACAGCCTGTCCAGGTGCAAAACTCGCAACAAGCTCAGGCCCACGGCATCGCCGCCATCTACCAGGAACCGATGGTTTTTCCTGACCTGAACGTCGCCGAGAACATCTTCATCAGCCACCAGGACCGCGGCCCGGTTGTACGCTGGGGCAAGATGTGCAGGGATGCCAAGGCTATCCTGGCTAAGTTGGACGTCTCCCTGGACGTACGCCAGCAGGCGCGGGGCCTCACTCTGGCCGCGCAGCAGACGGTCGAGATTGCCAAGGCTATCTCGCTCGATGTACGGGTGCTGATTATGGACGAGCCAACTGCCTCGCTCTCGGCTCACGAAGTGACCCGGCTGTTCAAACTCGTACGCTCGCTACGCGACCAGGGTGTGTCGATTCTGTTCATCGGCCATCGGCTGGAAGAAGTGCTCCGTATTTCCGACCGCGTCACAGTACTGCGCGATGGGGAGAAGATCTCTTCGCACCTGCGTGAAGAGGTGACCGTGGAACAAGTCATCCGCGACATGGTCGGGCGGGATGTGAGTGACTTCTTCTCGAAGGAGGACATTGAGCGCGGCGAATTGCTGATGTCCGTTCGAGGCCTCGGCAAGGAGAATGCCTTTCAAGGCATCACGTTTGACGTCTACCGCGGCGAGGTGTTGGGTTTTGCCGGGCTGATCGGATCTCGCCGCACGGATGTGGGGCTTGCCCTCTTTGGGATTGACCCTGCTGACTCGGGGGAGATCATCCTTGAAGGCACCCGCCGCCGTATCCGTTCTCCCGAAGAGGCGCTCAAGCTGGGCGTCGCCTATGCCACGGAGGACCGGCGCAAGCTTGGCTTGAACCTATCCATGTCTATGGCCTCCAACATCACGCTGCCGATGCTTGCCGAATACCTCAATCCCCTGGGCCTGATCAGGCGGCGCGCCGAGATCTCAACCGCAGAGGAATTCCGCAAGCGCCTCTCCATCCGTACCCCGTCGTTGACGGCCGAGGTGGAGAAGCTCTCCGGCGGCAATCAACAGAAAGTGATGCTCTGCAAGTGGCTGAATTCCGATCCAAAGCTGCTTATCCTCGACGAGCCCACCCGGGGCATCGACGTGGGTGCCAAAGCAGAGGTCCACCAGATGATCAGCGACCTGGCGGCACGTGGCCTAGCTGTCATCCTTATCTCGTCTGACCTGCCCGAGGTGCTGGCTATGAGCGATCGCATCCTTGTGATGCGCGAGGGCCGGCAGATGGGTGTCTTTGAGCACGCCGATGCTACGGAGGAGGGGGTAATGACGGCGGCTATGGGACAATACACTACAGCGCAGGAGGTAGCCCCATGAGGTTCCTGATCCGCCGTTTCCAGCCGGAACAGATCCGTGAACTCTTCTTGGTCGTGCTCATTGTTCTTGTCGTGGTGTTTTTCTCGAGCCAGATTCCAGGCTACTTCAGTGCCCGCTTCGTGAACCGCATCTCGACCAGCGTCGTCGTCGTGGCGATCTTGGCTGTGGGGCAGACGCTCGTCTTTCTGACCCGCAATTTCGACATGTCGGTGGGTTCAATCGTCGGCTTCACGGCCTATTTTCTCGGCCAGCAGCTTTGGCACCATCCGGGCATCCCACCCTGGGCGGCAGTGCTCCTTGCCATCGGCGTGGGTATGCTCATGGGTGCCATCAACGGGGTGCTGGTGGCCTATGGGCGAGTGCCTTCCATCATCGTTACCATCAGCACGCTGGCCATCTACCGAAGCTTCCTGGTGGAATACTCGGACGCCGTGCCCATCACGACCAACAACCTGCCTGACTGGATCGTGAATCTGCCCCCCCTTAGCCTGTTCTCGATTGGCGACGTCGAATTCCGACTCATCTTTGGCATTATGGTGTTGGTCGTGGTCATCTTCCAGCTTGTGTTGAGCTATTTGCCCTTCGGCCGGCGTCTCTATGCTATCGGCTCGAATCCCGCTGCTGCCGAGATAGCGGGCTTTCCTGCACAGCGCATGGTTTTCACCGCCTTTCTGTTGAGCGGCGGGCTAGCTGGCCTGGCTGGTTTCGTGTTTCTGGCACGCTTTGGCAACATCTCGGTCCTGGCAGGCATTGGCCTGGAGTTCTCCTCCATCGCAGCGGTGGTGGTGGGCGGTGTGAGCAACATGGGCGGGTCGGGTACGGTGTTCGGCGCCTTCTTGGGCGCGCTGTTGATTGATCTGTTGGAGAACAGCCTGTTCCGCTGGCAGGTAATCAGTGAATTCTGGCGCGATGCCATCCTGGGCATGCTGATCCTGTCGGCGGTAGCCATCGACTACGTGGTCATTGGCCGGCTGCGGAGGGCCTGGGCCCGGGCCGGGCTGCAGATGAGCGTTGAAGAAGCCCAGGAAAAACCGGAGGTAGCTATCCATGCCGGCTAAAGCCAACATCCTACAGTCCATCTTGGAGCGTATGAAGAGCTGGGAAGGCGGTTTGGTCATCATCCTGGTCGTCGTCTTCTTGATCAACAGCCTCGTCGCGCCCAACTATCTCAGCATCGGCAACCAGATCAACCTCTTCATCCTGTCCATCGAAAAGATCATCGTGGCCCTGACTATGACCTTCCTGATTATCAACGGGGAGATTGACCTCTCAGCTCCATCCATCATGGGCCTTGCCGCTTGCGCTACCGCCTACCTCTTCGGCCAGGGTGTGGACTTCGGCACAGCGCTTGTGGTCAGCATGACGATTGGCCTGGCTACAGGTCTCTTCAACGGCTTCTGGATCGCCATTGTAGGCTTGAACTCCCTCGTCGTCACCTTGGCCATGCTGATCTCCTACCGAGGCCTGGCTCGCGTCTTTTTGGAAGACCGCTCCATCGGCGACTTTCCCGACTGGTTCAATCTGCTCGGCCAGAAGAGCCTCGTGGGTCCTTTCCCCTTGGCCCTTCTCGTCTTCTTTGGGCTGTTGGTGTTCGCCGTGATTATCCTGCAGTACAGTAGCTTCGGGCGCAGGACCTTTGTCATCGGCAACAACAAAGACGTGGCTCGTTACTCAGGCGTCAAAGTGGCACGGGTCAAGCTCACTTTGTTCATTGCCTCTGGCTTGGTTTCTGCCCTGGCAGGATTGCTGCTGGCAGCTCGCCTGGGCGCGGTCCGCGGGGACCTGGCCAACGGCTACGAACTGGACATCATCACTATGGTGTTGTTGGGAGGGGTCAGCATCTTTGGTGGATCCGGTTCGCTCTATGGCGTCTTCCTCTCCATCCTGATCATCCTGAACATCAAGAACGGTATGTCATTGGCGAATTTCTCTGGACACTTTCAGACCGGTGTGATCGGCACACTTCTCATCTTCTCCGTGCTTGTCCCTAACCTGGTCAACGACTTCCAGGAAGCTATGCAGCGCCGCCGCCGAATGCGACAAGCCCGGGCAGAGCTGCCTGGGGCTGCTTCGATCGCTCAGAGTGACAGCAGTGGAAAGCCGTGACGAATATAGTGAGTGAAAGGGGGGATGCCGTGCGAGCAGTTGTGCGCCAATAGTGGAGACCCAGGTACCATGTATGTGGAGGAAGTTGCAGGACAAGATATGCGGTAAGGAGGTAGAAGATGAAGACCCGTTTGCAGCGTATTGTAGCGCTCCTGATCATGGCAAGTATGCTCTTGGCAGCGTGCGCCCCACCATCGGAGCCGACCGAAGAGGTTGCAGCACCGACCGAGGCGCCCGCCGAGGCGACATCTGCGCCTGCTGAACCAGGCGTTGTAGAAGCCACGCCGGGCCAGGAGGTGGATCTGGTGCTGTTGCCCAAGTTTGTAGGCAACCTGGTCTTTGACCAGGCTCACGACGGCGCCAAGGAAGCCCACGCGGAAC
>CAZYSK010000031.1:0-64556 GCA_964649415.1 uncultured Anaerolineales bacterium | reverse complement strand
TTGGTAGCATAGAGATGAACGTTCGTGCTCACAGTTTCAGAGATGCACCCAAGTGGTAAGGTACAAAAAGAACATTACGCGTATGAAAAACTCGGTTCGTGTGCGCTGTTAGCAGCCATCGAGCCGCTGACCGGACGCCGAATTGCTCAAGTATACAAACAGCGCACCAAGAAGGAATTCGCGCTATTTTGTCAGGAAGTGGCAGCTGCCTTTCCAGAAGCGGTAGAAATCCGTTTGATCCTGGACAATCTCAATACACACGATGAAAGCGCCTTCTATGAGAATCTGCCAGCCGACGAAGCGCGTGCGTTAGCCGAGCGGTTCGAGTTCCATTTCACGCCTAAGTCTGCCAGCTGGCTCAATATGATCGAGATCGAGTTTTCAGCTCTATCGCGGCAGTGTCTAAATCGACGCATTCCGACCATTGAAGATCTCACCAGAGAAATTCTGACGCTAGTTGCCGAACGCGATGCGAAACGGATCAAGATCAACTGGCAATTCTCAATCCAGTCAGCGCGCAAGAAGCTGAACCGGCATTATGTTGATGTTAACGTAGCAAACGAAAAGTTTAGGAAGACTTAGATTCCGGTGTATTCAGCGCTGGAACATGCCCCTTCTTGATTTCAAGCATGCTAGTGCAACAGCTGAGCACATCGACCAATCTGTCGTTTTTCAACCCTTGTCGGGCTAGTTCTTCCAGTTGTGTCAATCGCGCATGCACATTGCTCACTGTGTTAATGTCAGGAACTTGGTCAGAGTCTGCGTCAATCTGGACTTCATGCCCAGATCGAGGCCGCTTTCCAGCCAGAGTCCTATGCGAGGAAGCTCTACGCAGTTCTGCAACAAAAGCCTTGGCATCAGGATACCTTTCATCGGGAGACTTCGATAGCATCTTGATCAGCGCAGTAGCTGTAGACTCAGACAGATCCGGACGCAGAGAACGCGGTGGTGGTACTGGCTTATGTTCGTGCGCATAGAGTGTGGCTGGAGTATTGCCGGGAAAGGGGACTCGCCCAGTAAGCATGTGATAGGCTATGATGCCCAGGGCATACCGGTCAGCGGCTGGACCGACCTCATCCACTCGCTCCGGGTCCGCCTGCTCGGGCGCCATGTACTCAGGCGATCCCAACAGCGTGCCCCGAGAAGTGAACACACTGCTCTCTTCCGCAGCCTTCACCAAACCGAAGTCCATCAGTGTGACCCGCACACCGCGCGCGGTCTCCTCAACCATCACGTTGCTGGGCTTGACATCACGGTGAATCATCCCTTGGCCATGGGCGTAATCCAGCGCCTCGGCGATCTGCTCCAGGATAGGAACGGCTTGCTCAAGTAGAAGCACCCCTTTGGCTTCCAGCAATCCTCGGAGTGTAAGGCCGGCCAAATACTCCATCGCAATATAAAACAGGTTCTCGGCCTCGGCCAGCTCGAAGACAGTAACGATGTTGGCATGGCGCAATCTGCCAGTGGAGCATGCCTCTCGGCGGAAGCGGGCCAAAAAGCTGGGATCCTCAGTCCAGGAAGGGCGCAACACCTTGAGCGCGACGATCCTGTCCAGGTCGGTGTCGCGCGCCCTGTAAACCACGGCGAAGCCACCCCTGCCGATCTCATCAATGACCTCGTACTTGCCGATGCGCTTACGTTCCGTCATGGTTCCGCCCCATAGCATTGCGCGGCGGGGTCTATCTCCTCCCAGCCGCAGGTGTCCACGTAGACCTTGCCCTGATAGGCGACGCCGTCGCTGCCCGCTCTGAAGCGCACACCCAGATACCTGATCCTGCCCGGGTCGAATCCCGCGTCCTTGTAGCCACCCACAGGCACCAGCGTGCTGGGGCGCAGCCCGACCTCGAACCATTGGTTGCGCACCACCTCCACCGGCGTGCCGTACTCGCTCTTGCCGTTCTCGTCTTTGACCAAGAGCTGCACCAGGTTGGGCGCGGCCAGATCGCCCAGCCCGCAGGTCGGCACGTACACCCAGCAACTGACCGGCTTGCACGCCAGGTCCACCGGCACGCTGACGCCCGCCGGCGGTTCGACCGCCATGTCCACGAAGGTCTCGCCCTGCCCTTTGTTGGCGTCGCCGCCGAGCAAGTCCACGACCATGGCCAGCGAGGCACTCCCCCCCCGAGACCTGAACGACGAATGCTCTACGGCGACCACCGCCTGGCTATCGGAGTACGTCTGGTGCGTCCATCCCTCCGCGCCGGACTCGAATTCCCAGATTGCATCCAGGTCCGGCGGCGTGTAGCCCCTGGCCACCATGGGCAGGTTCACCTGGTTCTCGGAAGCCGGGCTGAAGTCTGCAATAGGCGTGAAGCGGATGTTGTCCAGGACCAGCGTCCCCTGAACGTCCGTGGGCTCCCACTCGATGATGAACTGCAGGTGCTGGACCCGCGTCAGGTCCACGTCGCCGAAGTGCCGCAAGCCGATAGCGGCGAACTGCCATTCGTTGGAAGGAGCGACGTAGTCCTCCAGGTTGACGAAACCCCGCTGACCATCGACGTCCTTGAGGTAGACGTTGGGCCACGCGCCGCCGGCTGAGTTCTTGACGTCGAAGACCAGGCGCTCGTAGTTGGACAGGTCCACGCCGCGCAGGTCGGTCTCCCAGCCGGCGTACTCGTCCACGGGGATGTCGTACGCCAAGGCCAGCCCGGCACCCGCGTCGCCATAGCCTTGGATGAGGGAGGCAGCACTGGACATCTCGGCTTCCGACTTGAAAATGCCCGAGGCACCCCGGAGCGCGTTGAGGGGATCCTCGCTCTCGTCGTTGAAGTTGTCCACCCACAGGGGCGCGCCGGCCGTCTCGAACGCGACGTCGTCCCACCAGACGGTGCCCTGGGACGCACCCTGACCCGCCTCAAAAGCGACTACGTACGAGTCTCCCCGCGCCCAGTCGGTGACGACGGTGGAGGCGGCCAGGGGGATGCGGACCTCCTGCCACCGGTCGGTGATCCCATCGAGCAGGAAGTCGCCGACCTTGAGCTTGTCCGTCCCCACCGTCACGGTCCGGGCCGATATGGCCGCGACCTCGCCGCAGCGCTCGCCGCGCACCTGCGCCGCGAGCGTGCGATAGGGGTTCAGGTCCAGCGTCGTCCTGGAGTAGTAGCCCGAGAAGCAGCCCGGCCCGGCGCTCACGTCGTAGTCCACGCGCATGCGGCCGCTCGAAAAAGCAGGCGCTACGCTGGCGGCGCAAGAAGGGGCCGAGGTGAACGTCCCCATCTCACCGTTCAGGCTGTTGTTCTCGTCGCCGTCGCAGAAGTCGTCAACCAGCAGCGCGTCGGCGACGAAGCGCAGGTCGTCGAGGAAGATCATGCCCGCCATGGCCCCCCACTCGAAGGTGAACTTGACCTTGGCCAGGTCTGTGAGCGCCACGCCGTCAAAGGCCTGGAGCGGCACCCGGACCGGGGTCCACCCGGTCTTGACGGCTCCCCCAGGCACGTAGTCCTCCACGTCCACGTAGGCCAACCGCTCCTGCCCATCCTGGAGATACAGGTTGGGCTTCTCGTCGCCCGCCGCTCCTTTCACGTAGAACGTCAGATACGCGTAGTCAGACGCATCCAGGCCGGTCAGGCCGGTCTCCCACAGCGCCCATCCACCCGAGGGGACGGTGTAGGAGATCATGTAGCTGGCCGGCGAATCGCCGCAGGTACCGTCCCCGGTATAGGCCGTCTCAATCGCGGCTCCCTCGCTGGCGCTGCCGGGCCAGCCGCCCAGCGCGTTGGGACCGGCCCGATCGTCGTAATTGTCCACCGTGAGCGGCGCTAAGGGCTTCTCCAGCCTGAGGCTGTCCAGGTAGACGTCGGCCGGGCCAGCGCCACCGACGCCGGTGCTCTCGACGAACAAGGTGTCGAGTTGGGTCGTATCCACGCCTGTGGCGAGGGCCGCCAGGGGCACGTCCACCCCCTGCCACGTGTCCGCGAGAACCTGGCCCAGAACGTCGCCCACCCGGGCTCGCGACTCGTGGCCCACCTCGTCCCTCAGCCCAATCACCGTGCGGGTCAGGGCCTCCTGGGCCTGGCCCTTGATCTCGAAGGTCAGCATGTCGTACGGGGAAGCGCTCAGCGAGAGCTCCGTGGTATAGCGGGCCGTGCACCCACCGCCAGGGGGCAGATCGTAGCTCAGCCGCAGCTCAAAGCCGGTATGGGTGGCGGTGAAAACGCCACACCCGGGCGGGTCCACCTCCCAGCCGGACGGATGGCCCAGGTCGTTGTCGGAGTTGGTGTCCCTGAAGTCGTCGATGTGCCGGTTGCAGGGTGGCGATGGCGTGCAGGAGGGGATGGGAGCCGGCCACGGTGTGGGGTAGTCGACGGCCAGCGTATAGGGTTCGTCATCGCTGCACCCCGTCCAGGGATAGACCCGCACGTAGTAGCGGCCGGCCTGGCTCACGTTGCAGACGGCATGTTCGTCGGCGTTGCCAGACTGATGCGAGTAACACAGCAGGTTCTTGTCCGCGTCGTAGAGGTAGATGCTGTAGTCGGTGCCCGAGGGAATGCCCGTCAGGTCCAGCGTGACAGTCACCGGCCTGTCCAGGTCAATGTAGTAGAGATCATCATCCAGCCCGCCCGTGCAGCGGACGAAGTACGCGTAGTCGCTGTCCGGCGCTAGGGGACCGCAGGACTGGCTCAGCGAGTTGTTCGGCTCGCACAGATCGCACGGCTCGGAGGGCTGAGGCGTGGGCAGATACCCGCCCGAACTCGCCAACTCCCTGCCGCCAGCGGCGGACAGCAGCCTGGGTGCAAGCGTCAACAGGACGGCAATCAGCGGGAGAAACAGAAGTGCGGCCCATCTACCCTTCATCATCAGCCTTTCGCTCAGACGGCCGGCTCAGTCCTGGGGTGGGGGCGGTATGGGACCCGGTTCCTCGCCGCCACCTCCACCGCCGTCATCGCCTCCACCATCATCCCCCCCACCGCTGGGGCACCCGCCGTTCTCGACCGGCCCGGCCTGGTCGGGGCAGGCGTCCTGGTGATCGGGCACGCCGTCGCCGTCACGGTCGGGACAGCCGTTGAACTCGGCCGGTCCCGGCTCGTTGGGACACTCATCGCTGTAATCTGGCACGCCGTCATCGTCCGTGTCGAGCGGAGGCGGGGAGGTCGGGAGTGGCGTATCGGTCGGCGTAGCCGTCGGTGTCGGTGTATCCGTCGGCGTCCGGGTCGGGGTGGCCGTCGGCGTATCGGTCGGCGTAGCGGTCGGGGTGTGCGTCGCCGTCGGCGTCCGGGTCGGCGTGGCCGTCGGCGTCCACGTGGCCGTGGGTGTGGGCGTCGGGGTCTCGGTCCAGAAGAGCGGGCCCAACGGCCCCCCTCCGGTGGCTCCCCACACGACCGGCAGACCAAGGAGAACTGCCCCGACGAGAACCAGCGCCCCGATCAAGGCCCACCGGCTCAACCCCAGGTACGCCGGCTTGTCACGGTCCTCGCGCGCCTGCGCCCGCCGCGCCCGGGCCAGGGGCCGGCGCGCGGCCCGGTTCCCGGCGTCTATCCTCAGCACCGCATCGTAGCGCGCGATGGCCGTAGCCCAGTTCCTGGCATGCATAGCCTGGCGTCCCTGGCCTAACAGTTCCGCGATACGCGCCTGGCGCGCCTGCTCCGCCCCCTCCGCCTGGATCCGCTCCCACTCGTCCCGCAAGGCGGTGACGAAGGCCTCCGCGCTGGCGTAGCGCTCAGCGGGCGGCTTGGCCAACGCGCGCAACAACACCCGAGCCAGACGCTCCCCCATAGCGGGAACGAACCTCAACGGCGAAGGAGGCTCCTTGAAGGCATGGGCATGCAACACCTCCGGTATCTTGCCCTCAAACGGCACGTGCCCGGTGAGCATTTCGTAGGCGATCACGCCCAACGCGTAGACGTCGGTCAACGGAGAGACCTGGCCCCACTGCTCGGCATCGACCTGCTCGGGGGCCATGTAGGCCGGGGAGCCCAGTATGGTGCCGCTCCTGCTGAGCTCTACACTGGCTTCCATCGAGCGCACCAGGCCAAAATCGGTCAGCACGACCCAGGGAGCATCCGCGTCGCCCCCCAGCAGGACGTTGGCAGGCTTGACGTCGCGATGGACCAGGGAGGGCTTGCGCCCGTGGAGATAGTCCAGCGCCTTCGCCAGGGGCGTCAAGATGGACAGGGCGGACTCCAGGGACAGAGGCGCTTTCTCAGCCAGCAGGTCTTGCAGGGTGCGACCCTCGCCGATCAAGGCCATAGCCAGGTAGAGCACGCCATCCGCGTCGCCATAGTCGTGGACCGGCACGATGTTGGGGTGAGTCAGGTCGGCGGCGATCTCCGCCTCGTAGAGGAACCGCTGGCAGAACGCGGCCTCGCGCGCGAGGGTGCCCGCTATGACCTTGAGCGCGACGACGCGTCCCATCTCGGTGTCCCGGGCCATGTACACGCTGGCGAAGCCGCCGCGCCCGATCTCTTCTAGGATTTCGTATTTGCCGATGCGACCGGATTCGACCATAGCATCTCGCCCGCGATGAATGTGAACCATCCCCAAATAGTCTAGCACAGATCGCCCATCCGGGCAACCTGCCGGTCTCACCTTCGCGCGAATCACGCCACCTTGGGTTCGTAGTGGTAGAGACGCAAGATTTTGCGTCTGTAGGGCGGCTACCGACCGCTGCGGTCGGCGACACCCGTCCGCCAGGTCTGCCGGAGTGCCGTTGGCGCTTGACGGCTCTGGCCGCATCGCGTACAATAGCGGCAGTTTGATACGTACTGCGTGATGCGTGTTGCGTGATGCGTAGTCATTGCGCTGTGTCTCACGGATCACGAAATACGCAACACGCTGCCCGCATTATGCGTTACCCATAGTCCTGCCAGGAGTCGCCCAATGGACAGCAGCACCCCATCCCCCGCCCTCTGGCCACCCCCTGAGGGCTTCGTCCCCGTGCCTTCGCTGGTGGAGGGCATCGAAGTCTATGCGCCGGCCCCCGAGGAGGAGCCGGAGGAGACGCGCTCCTTCAAATGCCGCTACTGCGGTGGCACCATCGAATACAGCGCCACCCAACATCAACTGACGTGCCCCTACTGCGGCCGCGCGCAGGACATCGCGGCCGAGGAAGTGGGGCAGGCGGCGGCCGAGTTCGAGTTCACGCTGGAGACGATGGCGCGCGCCCAGTACGGCTGGGGGGAGGAGCGGCGCGAATTGGTGTGCGAGTCGTGCGGAGCCACCGTCGCCGTCGCGCCGGACGCGCTGACGAGCACGTGCGCCTTCTGCGGCTCGAACCGCGTGCTGGCCCGCGACATCGCGGGCGACGTGCTCCGTCCGACCGCGCTGATCCCCTTCGTCGTGGACAAGCAGTGCTGCCAGGCGCAGGTGGCCGAGTGGCTGGGACGGGGCTGGATGCATCCGCCCGAGCTGCGCAACGTGCGAGCGCTGCGGGAGCTGGCCGGCATCTACCTCCCCTACTGGACTTTCGACGCGCGCATCGGCGCGGATTGGAAGGCGGAGGTCGGCACGCCGAGGACCGAGCGTTACCGCTCATCGAACGGGGAATGGAAGACGCGCACCGTGATCAAGTGGCGCTGGCGATCCGGGCGGGTGCACCTGTCGATCAACGATCACCTTATGGCAGGCACGGCCCACGTGAACGAGGCCATATTGAGCGAAGTCGTACCTTTCGACCTGGATGGACTGGTGGAATACGATCCCGGCTACCTGGCCGGCTGGCAGGCCAAGGCCTACGACGTGCAATTGCAGCCAGCGTGGGACGTCGCCAAGGAAAACATGCGGAAGCAGGCCAAGCGGGCCTGCTACAGCGACACCGGCTCCTCCCACGTGCGGAACTTCCGCATGACGGCCGATTTCGCCGATGAGCGCTGGCGCTACGTCCTGCTGCCGGTCTACCTGGCCTCCTATCCCTTCGAGGGCCGCACGTTCCAGGTGATGGTCAACGGCCAGACGGGACACGTAGCCGGGCAGAAGCCGGTGGAGTGGGTGCGGGTATGGCTGGCCATCGCGGCCATGTTCGTGCCGGGGGCGTGCCTGGGTCTGCTGGGCCTGCTGACGATACCCGTGGGCGGCATCGGCACCGTCGGTCTCGTGCTGGGCTTCATCCTGCTGGTGGCCGGGCTGGTCGGGGCGATTGTCCTGTTCCAGAAGGCGCGGAAGTCGGAGGAGGGATGAAGGGGAGACAAAGAGACAAGGGGACAAGGAGACAGGGGGACAAGGGGCAGGAGGCGCCGAAACCAGGTTTTTTCAAGCGATGTACATCGCCGAAAACCTGGTTTCTCGGGATGCAAGACGCAGGAAGCAAGGAGCAGGGCCTGACGCTTGACGTTTGACGAATGACGCTTGACGTTTGACGAATGACGCTCGACGTTTGACGCCTGACGTTTGACGGTCGACTCGGGAGGTAGATATGACAGATGCGGAGCAGGTGGACTTGGCCCAGGAAGCGACGGACGTGGCGGCAGTCTGGGGGGTGGCCCTGACGGCGGTGCATTGCGCGCATTGTGGAGAGGCGCACCTGGTGCCGGAGGACGCGATTCCTTCCCTGTGCCCGCTGTGCTTGCAGGGCCCGGTCACGCCGCAGCCGGCCTATCTGCGGCAGGAGCCGCCCGAGCAGGTGCTGGCCTACACGGTCCAGAAGCAGAGGCTGGCGGCGATCCTGGACCGGTGGTCGCAGGGCACCTGGTTTCGCCCCGCCGAGTTGAAGGCCGACGTGCTGGCGCGGCGCGCCCGGCGCTACCTGATCCCGCTCTGGCTGGTGGACGGTGGGGTCGAAGGGGCCTGGCGCGCGGACGCGGGCTTCGACTACCAGGCCGTCAGCTACCAGGACCGCTACAGCGACCGGGGAGGATGGCGCTCGCAGGAGGTGAAGGAAGACCGGATACGCTGGGAGCCGCGTGTGGGGCGGCTCCATCGCGCCTACGAGAATCTGGTCGCGCCCGCGCTGGACGATCACCGTGCGCTGATGCGCCGACTGGGCCAGTTCAACCTCAGCGAGCGCGTCCCCTACAGCCCAGAGGCGGCGTCCGAGTCCGCCGTGCGCATCCCGTCGCTGGAGCCGGAGGCCGCCTGGCCCGGGGCAGAGAGCGCCTTCTTGCGCGCCGCCGGGCAGGAGTGCAGCAGGGCGACCGGGGCCGATCACATCCGCGATTTCACGATTGAGGCCCAGTACAGCGACCTCAACTGGACGTTGCTGCTGCTGCCAGCCTACGTCACCTGGTACCGCGAGGGGGAGCGCGCGTGGCCGGTGCTGATCAACGGACAGAGCGGGCGCGTGAGCGGCGTGCGGCGGGCATCGGCGCGCAAGGCGAACGTCACCTCGCTGATCCTGGGCGGCGTGGCCGTGCTCCTGTTCGTGTTGGGTGGCCTGATGGCGTTGCTGGGCGCCGCGCTCCCGCCGGTGGCCGCCGTGGGAGGCGTGATACTGGTCATCGGCCTGCTGCTGGCGATCCTGGCACCCATCCCCGCGATCGGCGTGTGGGCCTTCAACCGGCGATCGGCCCAGGACTGACTCACAATCGCCTCTCGGAGTCCCGCTTCCTGGCCGGGAGGGCGGAAGTCAAGCGTCACTCGTCATTCGTCAAACGTCATTCGTCAGGCTCCGCCGCTTGTCCCCTTGTCTCCTTGTCCTCTCCCCACGCGATGCTCCTGACGTTTGACGCCCGACGTTTGACGCCTAGCGGTACGCCTGCGGGACGTATTCCGGCAGCCGCCTCGGCGCGAAGATCGGCTCGAAACGGGCAAAGCGCTGGATCCCGTTCACCAGCGGCACGCTGGGCCAATCCTCACCGATGAGCGGGCGGGCGTAGCGCACGAAGTCGTCGGTGACGTCGGTGCGCGAGGGGGCGATCCAAGCCTCGGGAAAGGCGCGCTCCGAGTTGGCCACCTGCTCCAGGGAGACCTTGTCATAGCGCACCCGGTAGACGTGGCCTGGCTCGCGCAACATGGTCGCCATGTAGCCGGATCCGTCCTCGGCGGCGATGAAGGCTGCCTGACGGCCCACCCGGTAGGCCTCCTCCAGGTCCACCGTCGAGGCGTAGATGATGCTGTCACGCTGGTCGGTGCCGGGGACGTTGCCCCGCGCTGCCAGCCCCACCTCGTTCAGGTAGTTGACGATGGTCTGTTCCACGCTCATCTGGCTGGAGGAGAACATCGTGTGGCCGAAGGAGTCTTTCCGCTCGCCGATCTCGCCCACGTCGAAGCCCTCGCTGACGACGACGATAGCCCGGCCCCGTTCCTTGAGCGTGTCGTTGACCCGGTCGGCCAACTCCTCCAGCGTGAGCCCTGACTCGCGCAGGAATATGAGCAGCGGCATCCCCCGCCCGGGATCGGCCAGGCGGGCGGCGGCGGGGATAAAGCCGATCTTGCGCCCCATGGCCTGCAGCACCAGCACCGGGTCAGACGGGCAGGCGCCGGCGTTCTCCTGATCCGCGTTCTGGACGATGAGCGCCCAGTAGCGGGCCACGCTTCCGTAGCCGGGGGTGTGGTCGATGAGCTTGAAGGCGCTGTCTCCGACGTCGTTGTCAATCGTCTTGGGCACACCGGTCGAGACCAGTTCTAGCCCGCGCTCGTGCGCCAACCGCGCCACTTTGTGGGCCGTGTCCATGGAGTCGTTGCCGCCGATGTAGAAGAAGTAGCCCACGTCGTGGGCCTTGAAGACCTCGACGATGCGCTCGAAGTCCTCCTGCTGGCCCGCTTTCAGCTTGTAGCGGCAAGTGCCGACTGCCCCGGCGGCTGGGGTCGTGCGCAGCAAGGCGATCTCCTCAGCATTCTGGGCGGAGAGATCCAGCAGTTCCTCTCTGAGCACGCCCTCGATGCCGTGGTATCCCGCGTAGACGGTGCCGAAGTGCTCCGGCATCGCCCGGCAGGTCTCGACGACGCCGCGCAACGAGTTGTTGATCACGGGCGACGGGCCGCCCGACTGAGCGACGAGTACGTTTCTCGCTTGTGCCATCTGTCCTTCTCCAATAGCGACGCTGTAGCCGCGATTTCCAATCGCGCTCGTGCCTCTCCAATAGCGACGCCGTAGCCGCGATTTCCAATCGCGCTTGTGCCTCTCCAATAGCGACGCCGTAGCCGCGATTTCCAATCGCGTTTGTGCTTCTCCAATAGTGCGGAAGAAACCAGGTTTCCTGGAGAAACCTGGTTTCTGATATGCCCTACGCCTGATACGAGCTAGAGGTCACATCTCCCCCCAACCCGGTCCAGTTGGTGTGGAAGAACTCGCCACGCGGCCTGTCCACGCGCTCGTAGGTGTGCGCGCCGAAGTAATCCCGCTGGGCCTGGAGCAGGTTGGCCGACAGCCGCCCACGCCGGTAGCCGTCGTAGAACGCCAGCGCGCTGGAAATAGCCGGGACGGGCAAGCCCGCCTCGACCGCGCGAGCGACCACGCGCCGCCACGCCGCCTGCGCCCCGTCGACCTCCGTCCTGAAGTAGTCGTCGAGCAGCAGGTTGTCCAGGTTCGGGTTCTTGTCGAAGGCATCCTTGATCTTGCCCAGGAAGGCAGAGCGGATGATGCACCCGCCGCGCCACATCAGCGCGATGCCACCGTTGTTCAGGTTCCAGCCGTACTCGGCCGCCGCCGCCCGCATGAGCATGTAGCCCTGCGTGTAGGAGATGATCTTGGAGGCATACAGCGCATCGTGGATGTCGCTGACGAACGCCTGCCGGTCGCCAGCGAACGCGGGATCGGGGCCAGAGAGCACCTCCGAGGCCACCACGCGCTCCTCCTTCAGTGCCGAGAGGAAACGCGCCAGCACCGCCTCCGTGATCAGGGTCAGCGGGATGCCCATGTCCAGCGCCGAGACGGCCGTCCACTTGCCGGTGCCCTTCTGCCCGGCGGTGTCGAGGATCTGGTCCACGACGTACGCCCCGTCCGCGTCCCTGTAGCCCAGGATGTCGCGCGTGATCTCGATCAGGTACGAGTCGAGCTTGCCCTCGTTCCACCGGGCGAAGACCTGGTGCATCTCCTCGTTGCCCAGGCCCAGCAGATGCTTCATCAGGTAGTAGGACTCGCAGATGAGCTGCATGTCGCCGTACTCGATGCCATTGTGCGTCATCTTGACGAAGTGACCCGCGCCGTTCTCGCCCACCCAGTCGCAGCAGGGAGCGCCGTCGGGATCGCCCTCCGGCACCTTGGCAGCGATGGCCTGGAAGATTGGCTTGACGTGCGGCCAGGCAGCCGGTGACCCGCCGGGCATGATCGATGGCCCGTGTCGCGCCCCCTCCTCGCCCCCTGAGACGCCGGTGCCGATGTAGAGCAGGCCCTTGGACTCGACGTGCTCGGTGCGGCGCATCGTGTCGTGGTAGTTGGAGTTGCCGCCGTCGATGATGATGTCACCCGCCTCCAGGTGCGGGATCAACTGCTCGATGAACGCGTCCACGGGCTGCCCGGCCTTGACCATCAGCATCACCCGGCGGGGCCGCTTGAGCGCGCCGACGAGTTCCTCGACGGAGTGCGTGCCGACCACCTGCGTTCCCCTCGCGTTGCCGTCGACGAAGTCGTCCACCTTCGACACGGTGCGGTTGAACACCGCCACCTTGAAGCCGTGATCGTCCATATTCAGCACCAGGTTCTGCCCCATCACGGCCAGGCCGATGAGGCCGAGGTCACACTGCTTCGCTTCCTGATTCATTTTCCCTTCCTCCAATCTAGGTTTCCCAGAGTACGTGTTGCGTGTTGCGTGTTACGTCGGTATAGGGGGATTGCTCAGCAGGTCCCCAGCATCCACCGCATAGGAAGGCTCCCCCTCCCTCAGCTTGCTGCCACGCCTGGCCGGTATGATTCTCATGAGTAGACGAATGATCTGAGTCAAGAGCCTGATCCGATGTGTCGCCACATCCTCCGAGAGTACATGCCGTCCCTGACGGTACCAGCCTCGAGCTTCACGGGCCGAGCCAAGAGCGTATTCGTACAAGCGGGCCTGGTCTCTGTCCGAGCGACGGCTGTATCCCTCAGAGATATTGGCCCCGATTGAGCCGACAGCCCGATAGAGTTGGTCGGCGATCTTGATCGTGCGCCTGTCCTTCATCATTTTCGATACGTCTTGCCAGGCCAGGTCACTGGAAAAGACAGCCAGCCGATAGACCTCCATCCGCCAAAGCGGGTCGTCGGTGAATTCCGGCGGAATGGAGTCCAGCCACTCCTCGTAAGTCATCACACCCATACCCAATCACGCAACACGGATCACGAAATACGCAACACGTAGCACGCGCTACGCATCACGTAGCCGGTATAGCCGCTCTCCCGCCCGCCGCACCAACAGAACCCCCTCCTCCTCCCGACCGGCCCACGCCTCCACGTCCACGGTGGCCGGGTCGAGGTAGCCCAGGCCGATGCGCTCGCAGCGCTCGCGGGGGATGCCGGTTGCCAGGGTGACGCGGATGCGCGGGCGCTCCACGCCCCCCTCGCACGTGCCGCAGCCGCACAGATGGGTGGAATGAGCCAGCACACCCCAAGGATAGCCCTCAAAGCGATCCCAGTGCTCCAGGAAATAGTCGCGCACGTGGTACCCGATTTCGTCCAGGATCTTCCCGTGCGTGTAGGAGACCTCGGTGATGTGCGGGGCGTAGATGACCACCTCACCGTCGTCGGCGACGGCGGGCTCCACCTTGTACATCCCCTTGGCGGCGGTCCACAGATCGTCGTACATCGTCGGCATGACAGACAGCACGCGCCTGTATGGCCGGTCCACGTACACAATGTGGTGCCTGGCCGAGAGGTCCGCCGCCGCCTCGTAGGCCGCCTCCGGCGTGCCGAAGTATAGCCCCACCAGATCATCGTGTCCCCTGACCACCATGCTGAAGCACAGCTTGGGCACGTCGACGAACGACGCGGCGCGGTCGATCACCTGGCGCACCGGCGTGTGCTTGGTCCCGATCACCGCCCGGCTGGTGATCACCGCCCCCAGCCAGTGGGAGAAGTTGATCACCTCCGGGCCGGCGACGCCCGGGAAGAAGTACTTGTTGCCCCCCGAGAAGCCCACCACCTCGTGGGGAAAGGTCGGGCCACAGACGATGACCAGGTCGTAGTCGAACAGCATCCCGTTGACCGTGACCGGCACGTCCATACACATCAGCCCGCCGGTGAGCGCCTCGATCTCGGACGCGGGGATGGTGCCGATACGCTTGAACGTCTCTGGAATGCCCCATTCGTGGTTGTAGATATTGACGCCGGCGTATCGGCCCGCGCGTTCGTCAGGGGCGAGACCGAAGAGCTTGCTGAGCTGTCCATCGTCCATCGGCTGGTGCGTACCCAGGGCGATCAGGTAATCCAATGCGGCGGCCCGCCCACCGATGGCCTCGTGGAACACGCGGAACATCAGCGGCATTGGCGCGGAGCGCGTCGCATCCGGCGCGATGAACAGCACCCGCTTGCCAGTCACGTCGTGCTCGCCGAACGCTTGCGTCACGATCTCGCGCACCTCGGCTTCAGTTAGAGACTTATCCGTATATCCTTTTCCAATCACGGCTCAACACTCCAATGTGGAAATCTGCAAATCTGAAAATCAGCAAGTCTGCGAAGCAGACCCGCTGCCTCAGCAGCCTGCCGATTAGCCGATTTGCCGATTTGCTGACTTGCAGACTTGCTGATTTTACGCCTTGCTCCACGGCGGTATCTCCGGCAACAGCTTCTCGAACTCAGCGACGAGTGCGGACTCGTACGCGCCCGCGTATTCGCCCGCCAGGAACTTGTGCACCCCTTCCTCCAGGAACTGCTGCCAGGACGCCTCCTCGTGGCCCGGGTTGATGGGGTAGAAAAGCGCGCCGTTCTGCCGGGCAGCCCGCATGTCGCCCGGGGCATCGCCGACCATCAGGATGTGGTCCGGGGCATACTTCCCCTTGGCGGCCAGCTCCAGGTGGAGCGCCTTCTTGCCCATCTCCTGCCCGGCGATGACGCGGACGTACTGGGCGATGTCGTGCTCCTGCCACTCGCGGGTCAACGCCTCGAGGGGCGTGGCGGAGACGACGATCATGTCGGCCTTGTCCACCAGGAACTGCAGGCTCTCCCGCACGTACGGGAACGGCGGCACCCCGTGCACCATGTCGGCGACCGTGGCGTTGACGGCCGTCGTCCAGGCCAGCGCCCGGTCCAGTTCCGGGTCAGGATGCTCGGCCATATAGGCCTTCAGGCCATCATTGCTCTTGGGAAAGGCCTCGTCGGCGATGAACTCGCGGATGCGGGGCGCTTCCGGTGGCACGACGTGCCTCGCCTGCACCTCCAGCCGCTCCCGCAGCAGGTCGAAAACCATCACCACCGCTGGCCAGCGGTTGATGCCGCGCCACTTGGAGTACAGGTTGACGAACTCGGCCGCCTCCCGGGCATACTTGGAGACCGGCTGAAGCTCCCAATGCTTGATGATATTGGGAGCGAAGCACTCCTTGTGCTTGATCTCCATCGTGTCGAAGGCGCAGCCGTCCGAGTCAATGCCGACGAAGAAGTTGTACTTCGGCTCAAGTTCCGCCAGCGGACGGGCCGCCTCAGGAAAATTCGCCATGAGTCACCTCCTATGTATTGACAGATGATGTGATGGTATCTTTTCAGTATTTCAGGAGACCAGACTTCCGAAGTCTACCGCAGACTGCTAAGGCAAGGCAATACTGTCCAGACTCCGGAAGGTCTTCCCCACTTCATTGAGTCGGGCGTAGTCCCATAGCGCAGCGACTTTATCGTCGCGCGTTGGTGGGCGTTCCAGGGCTACTCGAGTCGCCACACGCGCAGGTCGTCCAGGCAGACGGTCGCGTGACCCTGGTCGTACGTAGAGCCACCGAGCCCGATTCGACCCGTTGGAAAATGGTCGCTGTCCACCTGGCTCACCAACACGCCGTTGATATATAGGGACACGACTCCGTTGACCCGCTCCAGGCTCAGATAATTCGTCTCGCCCGGGTTAATGTTCTTGGACACGGTCCATTCGACCAGACTATCCTGCCAGGCTCCGTTTTCCAGCAGGAAGAGGGCGAACGTCTGGTCGGAAGCGGAGACTTCGAACCAATAGAGATTGTCCCCGTCCGGGCCAAAGCCCAGCCCGCAAGAGACGTTCTCGGCTCCCTCGACATGGCAGGCCACCTCAGCGACAAACTCATCCGGGCGGAAAGGCTCGTACCACTCCCAGGCCGTGAAGTCATTCCTCTTGATCAAGATGCAGTACTCACCGTTGGCCGGGCGCATGTAGAAGACGTCGTCCTCCTCGACATCGAGCCCCCAGTCGTTGCGGTTGTCGTGGAAATCCTCTTCGAAGCGCAGCACGGCATTGCTCGGCAAGGCAGCCCTGCCTACCACTGTCCAGCTCCCCCCGCCGGAGAGGCTGACATTGTAGAGCACCTCTACGCTCTCCTCATCCAAGTCCACGGCCTTGATGTCGTACGTGCCACGCGGTATGTCGCCTACTACGTAGCTGGTATTGACGTCGATCACATCCTCGCCCAGCCAATCGTCGCCCCAGGTGGTGCTATCGGAGGGGGATATGTACAGATAGGCGATCGTATCTTCGGAATCGTTGATGACCTCAAAGGAGGCCAGCCCGACGATGGTCCAAGTCATCTCGCCCTCAAGATCCACGTCCCACCAGACCTCAATTACTTCTTGGTTCTCATCTTCGGCCTTGACGTCGTAGGTGCCTGCGGGGATGCCCGCGATGGAGTATGTCTCGCCATCTCCAATCATGTTCTCTTCCAGCCAATCTTCACCCCACTGATCGGCTTTGCTGGGCGACAGGTACACGTGCCACACATCTGTACCTGAATCATTGGTGATCTCAAGTGTCGCCCCTTGGGGCGCTGGCGTGGGCATGTCCGCTGGCGGGAGAGTAGGCTTCACAGGCTGCACTTCCAGAGTAGGCTGCACTTCCAGAGTGGGCGTCTCTTCACTTGAGCCGCACGCCAGAGCAGCCAACACCAACACCGACGTTGCCAGCAGCATAGGACGGAGAATCTTCATGTTCATGTTTTTTCCCCCTGTTATTGTATACTTTGGTCGAAAGCATGCCCGGTCTCCTATACACCGCTGAAGGCAGAGAAGCCCCCGTCCACCGGCACGACGATGCCCGTGACGAAGGACGACGCCGGAGACAGCAACCACACGACCGTGCCAATCAGATCCTTGGGATCGCCAAAACGACCCATCGGCGTGTGCTCGATGATGGTACGGCCGCGGGGGGTCAACTCGCCGGTTCCCTCGTCGGTCAGCAGAAAGCGGTTCTGCTCGGTCATGAAGAAGCCGGGGGCCAGGGCGTTGACGCGGATGTCCGTCGCATACTCCTGCGCCATGTGCACCGCCAGCCACTGGGTGAAGTTACTCACCGCGGCCTTGGCCGCAGAGTAGGCCGGCACCCGAGTCAACGGGGTGAAAGCGCACATAGAGGAGACGTTGAGTACACAACCTTGACCTTGCCCGGCCATGACCTTGCCGAAGACCTGGCTGCACACCAGCGTGCCCAGGAAGTTCAGGTTGAACACCCATTGGACAGCATCGGGGGGTAGGTCGAAGAAAGACAGGTCTGCCGAGGTCGTGGCCTGTTTCTTGTTGCCTCCGGCACCGTTGATCAGGACATCCACACGCCCGAAGCGCGCCAGGATCGTGCCGCAGGCGGCCTCGACGCTTGACCTGTCGAGCACATCGCACTGCACGGCAATAGCCTCCCCCCCATCGGCCAATACGTCATCAGCCACCCGGCGAGCCCCGTCCTCCAGGATGTCCAGCACGGCCACTTTCACGCCAAGCCGGCCCAGCGCGCGGCTCATCGTCCCGCAAAGCACGCCGCCGCCGCCCGTGATAGCCGCGACCTTGCCCGATAGTGCGAACAGACTCTCGAGATACCCTTTCTCCATATCGCCTCCTTCGTCATCCGTCCGTTACGCGTCATTCGTCAGACGTCATCCGTCAGACCCTGCCTCCTACCTGGACCGCCGGCATCCTGCCGGCATCTTGCTCCTTGCCTCCTGCCCGCTCCAGGCGATAGCCGCTCAGCCCTGGCGGATAGGCGATGCTGGCGTTTACCTCTCGTCCTTGTCAATCGTCACCCCAGGTCCCACTTCGAGACGATAGATCGCCGATGCACCGGCCTCGCGTAGCGTGCTTTCCAGCGGCGCCGCATCCTCCCAGGGCCACAAGGCGATGACCGTGCCGCCGTGACCCGCGCCAGCCAGCTTGGCCCCCAGCGCGCCGGCCTTCAGGGCAGCGGCGATGAGCCGCTCGTTCGACTCTCCAGATCCGCCCAGGTCGCGCTGGACGCTGTGGTTCTCATTCATCAAGCGGCCGAGCATCGGCCAGTTCCCCAGGACCAGTGCCTTCTTGCCCATCCGGGCGATCTCGGTGATGCGCCGGTAGCCTTCAACCACGACAGATTCGCCCTCCATCCAGCGCTCGCGCAGCGGCTTATGAACCGCGCCGGAGGAGTGCTTCACGCCGGTGAAAGCCAGCACGAAAGGCAACCGTGAGACGTAGGGGGCCAGGGGCTCGACCGTCGCGAAAAGCTCCGCCTCCGCCTCTCGGTAGAACTGCTTGCCCCGGAAATCTATGTAGTTCAGGCCTCCAAAGGTACACATGTAGGCATCCTGATAGCCACACACGACCTCGAGATAGTTCAGCTCGATGTAACGCGCCCGCTCGGCCAGTTGATATAGGTTGGGGTACTCACCTTGCCAGGTGAGCAGCGCCCGCAGCAGAGCGACCACCAGCGCCGTAGACCCCGACATCCCGCTGCGTAGGGGAATCTCGCTCTCGTAGCGGACGTGACACGCCAGCGGCGGCAGGCGCATGTAGTCCAGGATGGCCCGTGCCAGGTCGAACTGATCGCCCCGAGGGCGCAGATCCCCTCGACTGGCGATGTGGCACGTCTGCTCACCGGCCTCCAGCACAAGCTCTGGAGCCGGCACGATAGTTACACGCGCGCGCATCCCCACAGAACAGGAAATGACGGCACCACCGTACATATCCGTCGGGTTGCCGATGATGCCTGCCCGCCCAGGGGCAGAGCAAACCACACACCGATCCGAGTCTGTGGACTTAGAGCTCATACGCCTTGGCCTTGACGTATTTCCGAACCAGGTATCCATATCGCTCGTCCGCCAGCGCGAAATCGATGAAGGTTTGGAAATAGCTCTCGAAGTTGCCTACGTCGTAGCGCTGCTGATCCGGTGAGAGCAACCACGCGTAGACCGGCTGTCCCATCTGGATCAACAGCTTGATCGCATCGGTTAACTGGATCTCTCCCCGCTTGTCGGGCAACGTGCGCTCGAGCGCCTGGAAGATGACCGGGCTGAAGACGTAGCGCGCGGCCACCGCCAGGCTGCTTGGGGCCGTGCCCACAGAAGGTTTCTCAACGATGTCGGTCACGGCCACCGGTTCGCCTGGGGCAGGCTCCGCGCCTTCAAGGCTCACGATGCCGTAGCGGAACGCTTCCTCCAACGGCACCTTCTCGACGGCCACAATCGCCGCCGCGCCCAGTTGCTGGTGGGCCTCCATCATCGCGCGCACCGGCGCGGCGGGATCCTCGGCGGCGATCAAGGAATCCCCCAGGGCTGCCACGAAGTCCTTGCCATCCACGAATTCGGCCCCCAGCGAAATCGCGTGGCCCAGGCCCCTGGGGGTGCTCTGCCGGGTGTAGAAGAAGCGCGATTTTCCCTCCAGAAACTCCAAATCCGCCACCACAGCTTCGTTCCCCGCCTGCTCCAGCGCCGCGATCAGCTCCGGATCGGAATCCAGGTGATCCTCAATCGCTCGTTTGCGCTGGCCGGTGATAATCAGAATCTGGCGCAGGCCGGCGGTCTGCAACTCCTCTATCACGTGTTGGATCACAGGCTTGCGGCCCACCGGCAGCATCTCCTTGGGCTGCGACTTGGTGGACGGCAAGAGCCGCGTACCCAAACCGGCCGCTGGAACGACAGCCTTGACGATTTTCTGCGTCATCTATTCCCTCCCTACCTTGTTGCATCACTCGAGGGCGCGGCAATCGCGCCCCTACGCACAACTGACGCCGGACGCACGCCGTTTGACGCCTCATGCCGCGTGTGCGAACGGGGCCAGGTGTCTCTCAAAATGCACCCTCAACAACGCGCCGTACACCTCCGCGTGCGTGTGCAGCGTCGCCATCAACCGCCCACCGAAGCGATCCAGGACCGAACCATAGGTCACGTGCAATACCTGCCGTGCGTCAAACTGGTCCAGCAGGTCCGGCAGGTCGGCGTCGCTCAGCACATCCGGCGCGGGGACCTTCGTCAATTGGGCAGAGACGTAGTACGTCGCCTGATCCACATCGTAGTGATCCCGAGCAAAGACCAGGATATCCCGGAATAGGGCGGGCTCCATTTGTGCCACGGCCCGCAGCGCTTCGAGATAGCTGGTCCCGGCCGTCTTAACGTGCACCAGTCCCTGGCTCAACCGGGCGATGATGGGGTAGATGCTGAACTTGTCCGACCCGGAGTGGATACTCAGCTTGTACGGCCCCAGCGCGCGAGCGATGGCAGCGTGCTTGGCCAGCTCCACCTCGAACACGCGCAGGTCGCCGATGTAGTCCACCCCCTTCTCAAAACGGCCGATGTAGCGCGGGGCCAGGCTCACCCACTTCACGCCCAGGCGGCGCAGTTCATTGGCGATGAAGTAATGCTCCTCCGCCGAGGTCGGGGTCTCCGTCTCGTCCACCGATACCTCCAGATCGAAGGGGGTTTCCCCTATGCGCTCCACCAGGCAGCGGTACATCTGCACCGTGTGCGCGAGCGCGCGCCCGTATTTGGCCGCCGCGCGTGCCAGCGTCTCACGGTCAAACGCCAGGGCGGCGCCTTCAAGCTCGATAGAGCGCCCCAGGTAGCGCCGCTCCATGTCCTGCGCCGTATCTTCCAACGCGTCCCATGGCAACGCCTGCACTTTCGCCGCCACGTCGGCAGGCGGAGCGGTGTGGGCCGCGTTATCCACGTGGTCGCCGGGGTCAATCGTGTACTGCGTGTATCCAGCAGCGATGGCGGGATCCATCGCCTCGGGGGTCTTCAGATGATCGGCGTCGCTGCCCCACGGACCCTGCCAACCCATCTGGAACACGCCCCACATAGCGTCATCCATCACCTGCTGTGGCGTACGCCCGGTGCGCGCGTTCTCGCGCACCGACTGCTGAGCGAAAATCGGAGCGATCGAGCCAAACTCTCGCGCCGCCTGCACATGTCCCGGCGTAGCCAGTCCCAGCCGGTCGCCGAGCCCGGCTGACGTCCGTAGACCCAGCGGCACCGGTCGCAACCAGGGAAAGCGGTCGCGCAGCGCCTGCGCATTCGCCGGCGTCAGCGAGCAGAGTCGCACACGCGTAGGCTGGCCCCCCAGCTCTACGCTCGTGTCCGTTCCGGCGAACGCCCCCAGAGCGCCCACCTCCGCACGCGTCGCGACCCCAAGTAGATCGTCCGTCCCCCGGCGGCCCAAGAAGAAAGAGTTTCCACCGGCATTCACAATCGAGGCGGGATACACCGACATCCCCCCTACCTGTGCTGTCAACTCCTCAGCCGCCACGTCAAGCACCTCAGTCGGCATCTGATGTCTCCTTTAGATGAAGATCTGCGAAGTCTATGTACCGGTCCCAGTCATAGCCTGTGACGTCGTGTTCACCAGGGCGAATGTGGTATCCGATGGTGCTCACGACTGGCTGCTCGAGCGCTGGCACGTCTGTAGCAGCCAGGCCATCGGTGCCCAGGAGGCGATAGACGGGGTCCGCGTGTCTGGCCGCCAGGAACTCGCCGCGTGGATCGGCATGCAAGTCCGCCTCCGCGCTGGCGACATAGACGGGCCGTGGCGCGATCAACGCGATCAGCATATGCTGGTCGACAGGCAGGGCGTCTTCCCTGTCATTGTAGCGCTTGAAGTTGCCACAGAACCAGTGCGGAAACACGGTGTTGATCGCCGCCACCGTCTCGCCAAAGCGCCGGCGCGAGAGGGCCGCGCCGCCGCAGCCCGAGTTGTTCGAGATCACCAGTGCAAACCGCTCGTCCCGTGCCCCCGCCCACAACGCAGTCTTGCCCAGGCGCGAGTGGCCCATGACGGCGACGCGCTCGTGATCGACGTCCCCATCCACCTCGAAATAGTCCATCGCCCGGCACAATCCCCAGGCCCACGCACTGATCGTGCCCCATTCGTCCGCAGCCGGAACCGTCTGGCCCGCTTTGTAGAACAGGGGATGCACGCCGTTCTGGAAGCCGTCGTCAAAGTCGGGGTCGACATCGCCACAGTAGGCAGTCGCGAGGAAGTAGCCCCGCTTGAGGATTCGCTCGACCGGCCAGCGCCGCGCCAGGGCACCGCGCGAAGCTTCCGTCGCGCGGTGGTCCACTACACCGTACTCTTCCCCATCGGGCATCCACTGTCTCGACAGGGTGATGCCGGGGTCCGCACTGATAGTGTGGTTCCCGTAGAAGTTCAGGCCGACGAATCCCGCCGCAGACCATCGCCGGTCGTTGGGCAGGTAGATGAGAAGGCCCATCTCGGGACCGTCCCTTGCACCCGTCAAATGGACGGTGACCTCCTTGCGCGTGGCTATGCCCCCAAGGGCCTCACAGACCGATACAAGCTCAAAGGTCATGCCCTCTGGCCTGCCCGGCGCCCGGCCATAGACGTGTTGCTCGAACAGGCCCAGGATCTCGGCCCGGCGTCTTACCATCCACGTCTCGGCATCGGTGACGCGCGCCCCGCTGGATAGGACGAGCGGATCGGGTAGATCGTACGCCGGTACCCTCGACTCGTCGTGGGTTAGGTCCCCGAAAGCCATCAGCACCCCACCTCCTGCCCTACGATCATAGACACACGCCTCGCCTCCTAAGGCATCGGACCGCCTCGCCCGGCGACGAACAGGCGATACCACTCCTCCCGGGTCAACGTCACCGCGTCAGCCTGGCACGCGGCCCGAATCCGCTCCGGACTCGTCGAGCCGATGATGGGCTGAATCCCGGCAGGGTGGCGGAGCAACCAGGCGATCGCGATGGCCTCCCTGCTCACGCCCCTGTCCTCGGCAATCGCCGCGATCTCCTGCGACACCCGCGCAGCGCGCTCATCCGTCTCAGCCGCCCCGGCCCCCAGCACAGCGCCCGTCGCCAGCGGCGACCAGGCCTGGACGGTGATGTCGTGAAGCCGGCAGTACTCCAGCGTGCCCTCGCCACGGACCGGCCGTGGCGGATCGTCCCGATTGAACACGATGCCTGCGTCGATCAGATGCGCGTGCAGCACACTCAGCTCAAGCTGGTTCACCACCAGCGGCTGGTCCACCCACCGGCGCAATAGCTCGATCTGAGCCGCGGTGTGATTGCTGACGCCGAAGTAGCGCACTTTGCCGCCCTGTTGCAGTTCGTCAAAGGCCCGGGCGACCTCCTCCGGCTCGACCAGTGGATCGGGGCGATGCAAGAGCAGAACGTCCAAGTGATCGGTTCGGAGCCGTCTGAGACTGGCCTCAACCGAGCCCACGATGTGCTCGTAGCTGAAATCATACCTGCCAGGAGAGCTATCCTCGGGATCGCCCGGCAGCCGAATACCACATTTGGACTGCAGCACGACCCTCTCACGGAGGCCCGGTACCTCGCGCCATACCTCAGAGAAGACCGCCTCGGACTTGCCGCGCGTGTAGATATCAGCGTGATCGAACAGCGTGATTCCCTGATCGAGGGCAGCCCGGATCGCCTGGATGGCTTTGCTCTTGTCCTGAACCGTCAACGGACCACGCGTACTGGTGCCGCCGATCCGCATACAGCCGTAGCCGATCCTCGATACCTGGAGCGTGGTACCTGCGATCCGATAAGATCTCACCGAAGTCCTCCTCACAGGGCAGGCACAGACGGATCAACACAACCCGCGCCTGCCCCCGCACATCAAGACAGTATCAAAGCGGCCGGGAAAAGCCCTACAGGTTGTACGCCTGCTTGGCCAGACGATAGGCCAGGTCCATCACCATCTCGTGGGCGTCGTCCACATCCACGATGGAGCGCACGACCAGCCCGGCGACCCAGTCGGCGCTGGCACGGCGCCACACGTCGTGGCGTGCGGGAATGGACAGAAAGGCACGCGTGTCGTCGTTGAAACCCGCGGTGTTGTACAGCCCCGCCGTCTCCATCACGCACTCGAAATAGCGCCTGATCCCGTTCAGACTGTCGTGGAACCACCAGGGTGGGCCGAGACGCATCGCCGGGTAGTGGCCTGCCAGCGTGGCCAACTCGCGGGAATAGGGAGATTCGTCCAGGGTGAATACGATGAGCCTCAGCCTTGGATCGTTGCCGTACTTGTTCAGCAGCGGGTGCAGGTTGTGGGTAAACTCGCTGCGCTCGGGGATGTCACACCCCTTGTCGCGGCCAAAACGGTCGAAAATGGGCCGATTGTGATTGCGCACCGAGCCCACGTGAAACTGCATCACCAGGCCGTCCTCCATGCTCATGCGCGCGCTCTCCATGATCATGTGGGCTGTGAAACGGGCGGCATCCTCAGGTGTGGCCTCTCCCCGAAGCGCGCGTTGGAGGCGCGTCTCGGCCTCCGACGAGGACAGCTCCGCCGTGTAGGCCGACACAGCGGCGTGGTCGGTCGCCCTGGCTCCCATACGCTTGAAGTAGGCGCGCCGCTGCTCCAGCGCCTGGACAAACGTGGCGTACGAGTTGACGGTGACACCGCTGACCTCACTCAAAGTGTCGATGTTCGCCTGCCAGCCCTCCGTCTGCAGGTTGACCACCGCGTCGGGGCGGAAGGTGGGGCGGATGTCGGCCGTCCACCCGGAATCCTTGATCCTCTGATGGTGCGCCAGCGTATCGGTGGCGGCGTCGGTGGTACACAGCACCTCGATGTTGAAGCGCTCGAACAAGGCACGGGGTCGGAACTCGGGCGAGGACAGCCTCTCCGCGATCTGGTCATAGATAGCCTGGGCCGTCTCGCCGTTGAGTTTATCCTCGACGCCCAGGACCTCGATCAACTCCTGAGTCAGCCAGATGCCGCTGGGCGTACCCCGGAAGAGATGGAAGTTCTCGGCCAAAACCTGCCAGATCTTGCGGTGATCCAGCTCGACCGGGCCACCGTCGGCACGGGGTATACCCAGCGACTCCAGCGTAATCCCCTGCGAGTAGAGCATACGATAGACGTAATGATCGGGGATGATCAGCAGCTCGGCCGGCGTGCCGAAGGTGGCATTCTCATCAGCGAATAGTCGAGGATCCACGTGCCCATGCGGGCTGACGATGGGCAATCCGGCCACCGACTCGTACAGATCCCGCGCGACGCGCCGTTGCGCGGGATCAGCGTCGAAGTAGCGATCTGGGGACAGACACCACGGAGTTTTGCTCATATTCCACCCTTTGACACGCCCGTTTATCGGGGCTCTCAATCCTTGGACCGCCCGGATGTCTGCATCCGCTGCATCCCTGCTCGCTCCTCCTATATCTCCACACACCCGAACTCAAGCACGCCGCGCTACTACTCAGCCACTGGCATGACGCAAGACCTGACAGGTTTTGCATACCGATTCTTGGCGTAGGTGCTTTTCCAAACGGGAATTCCCTTTGCCTCAAAGGCTTCCTTGGAAACCTGTCAGGTCTAGCCTGAGCAGTAACCACACCGCCGCCTACGGAGCGGTGGCACGGACGATAAGCTCCGGCCTGAGCACGACCTCCGCGCACAGACTGCGGTGCCCGTCGCCCTCCTCTGAACGTCGCTCCCACTGGGTCGGGCCTTCCTCGGCGGGACAACCGGCGATGCGGTTCAGCAACAACTGCATCGCCTGGGCACCCAGGTCGTAGCGGGCCACACGACAGGTGGTCAACGGCGGCGTGACCAGCGCGGCCAACAAGATATCGTCAAAGCCCACGACAGCCAGGTCGGCGGGCACCCGCCGGCCCAGATCGGCACACGCGCGGAGCGCGCCGACGGCAACCAGGTCGTTGTAGCACACGAGAGCGGTCAGTTCGGGATGAGCCGTCAGCAACTCCGTTGCCGCCCGGTGACCGCCATCCACGTCGGCAGGGCAAGGAGCCGTCCACGCAGGGTTGTGCGACACCCCGGATGCGGCAAGTGCAGCGCGATAGCCCTCGGCCCGACAGCGACCGCTGCGGGAGGCTGGCGGCCCCGACAGGAAACCCACCGCACGATGCCCGCCGTCCAGGAGATGCTGCGTGGCCATGCGTCCGCCGGACACGTCGTCCAGCATGACCACGCCGACTGCGGCCTCCCCACTCGCTGGCTCCAGGTCGCGGTTAACCAGGACGACGGCCGAATGGGAGGCCACCACCGCGTGCAACTTGCCATCGTCGAGCCGCGAACTGCACAGCACGACGCCGTCCACACGCTTCTCCTCCAGCGAGTGGAGCACGGCCAGTTCACGCTCCGGATCCTCGTCCGTGTTGCACAGGAAAACGTTGTACCCCTGCGCGTGGGCGACGTGCTCCGCGCCGCGCACCACGTCGGAGAAGAAGGGATTCGCGACGTCAGGGATCACCAGCCCGAGCGTGCCGGTACGGCGCGTGGCCAGCCCGCGAGCGATACTGCTGGGGCGATAGCCCATCTCCTCAGCGATGCGCAATACCCGGGCGCGCGTCTGGGAGCTGATCTCGCCCAGGTCGTTGATCGCCCGGGAGACCGTCTGCCGGGACACCCCCGCGGCTCGAGCGACATCTTCAATGGTCACCCTTTTGCGGCCCATTTACCCTCCCGTGAGCGCTCACGGGCGATGATACCACAGTTGTGAGGGCATGTCAAGAGAGAAATGGCCTGGACCAACAATGGACCGCCGGCATCCTGCCGGCATGACGTCCGCGGATGGTCGGAATCAGTGTCCGCTTCCGCTGTCCTTCAGGAATAGCTCGATCACCGGCACGGCTACAGGAGGCTTCTGGACGGGCAACTCGAGCGTCAGTGTGCCCAGTCTGCCCCCCATGCTCGTGTTCTGCGCCTGCTGAGCGGGGTCGATGACCCGCATTTGGACCTCGGAGCCGTCGTTGAGCAACTGGGCGTACTCGACCCGGCCCGCCAGGCCGTCGAGATGCACGTGGTGGAACGGCCAGGAGAAGAGGTGCAGGTACAGGCGGTCGCCGTTCTGGGTATAGCGGCAATCGGGCGGCGGCGTGAAGTCGCTGGCGGTGCAACCGTAGATCGAGCGCCCATGCAGGCGCATCCACTCGCCGATGGTGCGCAGCCGCTCCACCGCTTCGGGCTCGAATTCACCGCGCGCGTTCGGCCCGACGTTGAGCAGCAGGTTGCCGCCCTTGGACACGGTGTCCACCAGCATCCGAATGAGCATACCCGCGGGCTTCCAATCCAGGTTGTCCCGGTGATAGCCCCAACTGCCGTTGAGCGTCTGGCACGCCTCCCAGACGACCGGCTTGCCTTCTACCGTCATCCAGCCACGCGGCTGGTACTGCTCCGGCGTCTTGAAATCGCCGCCGATCTCCATGCGGTCGTTGACGATGATGCCTGGCTGCAGTTCGCGCACCATGGCCATCAGCTCGTCCGACTGCCACTCGTCCTTGCCCTTGCCCCTGGACCAGCCCCAGTCGCGATGGGAATAGGAGAAGTCGAACCACATGATGTCGATCTTGCCGAGCTGGGTGAGCAACTCCCGCGTCTGCCCGTGGAGGTATTGTGCGTACTTGCGCACGTCGCGGTGCTTTTGCGCCTCTCGAAACGCGACGTCGGCGCGCATAGGATGCAGCCCGTCAACGGGAAACTCGGGATGGTGCCAGTCAATCAAGGAATGATAGAAGCCAAACTTGAAACCCTCAGCGCGGAACGCCTCCACCGCCGGTCTGAGCACGTCCTTCCCCCAGGGCGTGTTAGGCGCCTTGTAGTCGGTCAGCGCCGAGTCCCACAGGCAGAAGCCATCGTGGTGCTTGCTGGTGACGACGCAGTACTTCATCCCCGCGTTCTTGGCCTCACGGGCCCACACGGCAGGGTCGTACAGATCCGGGTAGAAGTGATCGAAGTATCTCTGGTAATCCTCATCACGAATACACTCGCGGTTCTTGACCCACTCGTGCCGCGCAGGCAGGGCATAGATGCCCCAATGTATAAACAGACCGAAGCGAGCGCGGACGAACCAAGCAGTGTCGCCAAGAGTGGGTTCCGGCAATACGGGCATGGCCAATTCCTCCTGGTCTAGGGCTCTACGGAAATCTCCAGCCCCTCTGTGGGGATGACCTCGAAGAACGTGTTTCCGACCTTCAGCGGGATCGGGTTCCCATCCGCATCCGTCAGGGTCAGCATGTCGTCCCGCTCCCAGCGCTGCCAGAACGCCTCGACCTGGACGCCGTCGCGGAAGATGAGCGCGCGATTGGAGTACCAGAGGGCAAACTGGATCGAGAGCGCGCCGCTGTGGGGCTCCTCGACGATGTCCGTGTCCCACTGCGGCACGTAGAGCACGACGACGTTGGCGACGTTGAGCTGCTCGCCGCTGAGCGCGTCGTTGTGGGGTGCGCCATCGGACCAGCGCAGGTATCGGCCGCTGGCCTCGTCGTAGTGCCATTCCGCGTCCAGGCTGCGCCAGGGAACCCGGATCACGGTGGCGGATTGCCCTTCGGCCATCGGCCCCTGGGAGAAGGCCAGTCCCGCCAATTGCTGCCGGCCGCCGATGCCGTTCCCTGCCGCCCAATCGCGCACCAAGGCCGGGCTGGAATACATCGTGTGCTCCAGCGGCACGTCGCGGGTGAAGTCGCGGTAGAAGACCGGCTGCCCCACGCCGACGCTGGGCGAGGCCACCCGCTCGGGATAGAAGTCCGAGTCCTCAACCAACGCCAGCACGCCGTTGCTGAAACCGGAACACGCCAGCACGGCCTTGTAGATCGCCGGTATCTCCAGGTCGATCAAGCGGCCGCTGCGCACCGGCCCCACGCGCTCCGGATCCTTGCCCAGGAAGACGGCCGTCCAACGGCTGGCGAACCAACCTTCATTGTAATGCTCGAAGATCAGATCCGCACTGTTGATGCCCGCCTGAGGGCGGACGTATTGGCCAGGCCAGTTGGAGATCTTGATCGCCACCGGCACCCGCTCCAGCACGCTGGCATCATCTACCTTCTCGCCGGTGAGCGGGTTGACGTCCGCGGGCCACGGCGTCGGCGTTGGGGTAAACTCAGGCGTGGGGGTCCAGGTGGGCAGAGGAGTGGCCGTTGGAGGCGGCGTGGCCGTCGGCGCCAGAGGCGCGGCGGTGCGGGTGGGCGTTTGCGTGATCTGCGGCGTCGCACTGCCACAGCCGCCCAGCGCGGCCGATATGAGCGCCCCCGCCGCCAGCCCGGCCGTGATCAAGGTCAAGAGGCGCATTCGCTTCCTGTGCTGTGTATGGCTCATCGTGGTCTACCTCCGCGTGGAATCCGTGAAGCGCGGGGTATTATAGCACAATGTGATGGACAGTAGAAGATGAGCTCGCTTCTCTGCTTGACCTGGCCTTGGTCAAGAGATACTCGCTGCTGATGGTGCCATCGCTGAACAGGTTAAGCGACGTGCAGCTCGTGCGCTCGAAACGCCAATAGGTGACCTCCACGCCGTCGTAGTCATAGACAGGGTTGCCCCGGTAGCTGCCGGCCGGCGTGAGGCCAGACAGGATGTCCCAGCGGCGTGAGTCGCCATACAGGTGACGGAAGGCCAGCCGCCGGATGCCGATCTCACGGCAGCGGGCCAGGAAAGCGCCCACTTGACCGGCGTTGTGTTCGGTGAGCACGCAGGAGACCTTGACCGGAATGCGCGCGGCCTGCAGTATGGCCGGCAGGTCGGGCACCCGACGCGAACCGGTCATGCGCTCGTAGGTATCCGGGTCGAAGGCGGGAAAGGAGACCGTGGCCCGGTCGTAGCAGTTGAAGACGTCCATCTTCCCGAGGGCCAACTGCCCGTTGGTGTGAAGTGAGAGCTGCACGCCCGGCAGTCGCTCCCTCAACCAGGCGATCAAGCGCGCCTCGTGGCGATAGAGCTGCGGGTCGGTGGTGGTGCCGGTGAGGATCACCTGCCGCACGCGATGGCGGCGCAGCGATGCCACGAAGGCGCCCAGGCCCCGCAGCGGAAACTCGCCCAGGTTATCCCGGTTGAGGGCCGGGCCCACCTGCTTGCCGATGCAGTAGGGACAGCGCAGGTTGCACGGTCCGGCGAAGAGGATATTGGCGAAATCGTATACTGCGTTGAAATTCTTGTTCATCGTGCTAGAATTTCACCGGTTCCGAGTCCAGACGGATCAGGTAATCCTTCACCGCCCCGGCGTAGAACAGCGCCACGACGCCGTTGAAGTGCTCAGCACCCTTGCGCGTGAGGCGCAGGTATGGGCCAACGCACGTCATCAAGCCCCGCCGGAGCACGAAGTCGACCTCGCGCGGGAAATGATCCTCCAGCCGGACGCCGAACTTGGAGAGGAAGTGCTCCCGGTGGATCTCGCCGAAGTAGAACGAGACGGCGATCATCTTGGCCATCGCCACGTCCAGGGGCAGGTGGTACAGATCCTGGATCGGCAGTCGCCCAGCGTCCACCGCTCTCAGGTAGGGTTTGAGCGATTTCGACGCCGCGCCCAGGTTGTACGAAAGCGTGTGGTGCGAGAGCGACTGGGCGCCCAGCCCCAGGCCCAGATAGGGCGTGTCCTTGACCACCCGCTCGGTCAGGTAGTCGCTGGTGCCCACGTCGCCGGGGACCCGGCTGTACGTGTTCTTGCCCGGCGTGCCGGCGTAGCCAGCCGCCAGGAGCAGGTCCCGGGCGATAGCCTCTAGCTCGTTGACGGCCTGCCGCGTGACACGGGCGGCCTGATCCTGGATGCGCGTCCCCTTGTAGCGCATGCGATACAGCGTGATGTACTCAGGCCCCAACGAGATCGTCTGCGCGACGGTGGTGCGCCAGGTCTCCGGCGATTGCTCGGCGAAGCCGTACATCAGGTCGACGTTGAAGCGGCGAAAGCCGGCGTCGCGGATGGTGCGCACAGCCCCCTCCAGCATCGTCAGGCCCTCGTACTCGCGGCCCAGCGAGCGGGCCAGCTTGAAGTGCGTCGTCTGCACGCCCATGCTGATACGCTCGATACCCATGTCCCGGTACGCACGGATCTTGTCCGGTTCCCGGTCGGCGATGATGGGCGTCGTCTCGATGCTGATGGCGAGCCCGGGCTTGACGCGGAACGACGCCCGTGCCGCCTCGACCACCCGGCGAATGTTGCCCGGCTTGACGAAGGCGGGCGTCCCGCCGCCGATATCGAAGCCGATGAGCGTCTTGCGGGGCGTGTCCAGATGGCGACGATAGAGGTCGAATTCGCGCAGGAGGGCGTCGAAGTAGGCGTCTTCGGCGTCGTTCTCGGCCCGGTCCACGACGGTGTATTCGCAGTACCTACAGCGCGCCTTGCAGAAGGGTACGTGGACGTACAGGCCCAGCGTGTCAATTCCCCGCCAAGCAGCCCGGACCGTGGATGTCACCTCACCTCTGGGAACCCGGTACGCGCTCACCGTCGTCCGATGATGGATAGGGTAAGCCGTGTTGGCGATGTGATGATGGCGCAGCCCTGCCGCGAAGACAAGTTCAGGGGGAAAGCTCTGCCTGTCGGCGCGGGTCGGTGTGTTCCAGCGCAGTTCTTTCGTGCTTTCCATGGGAGACCTCCTATATTAGTGTATTAAGCACACTAAGTATCGGCAAAAAAGAGAGAGGTACCGCTTAGTGTATTTCACACACTAATTATACCAGAATAGGAGGCGCTTGTCAAGCCCTTCCAAACCACGGCGGGGATTTAGTAACGCGGTCCAAGGTACCTGCAACTCAGCGCAGCCTGAAACACCGAACACCTGGTCTCCATTGGTATCTTTTCAACAGACCGGGGTAGGGGCAGGTCTTGTACCTGCCCAAGAGGGCAACCACAAGGGTTCGCCCCTACACATTGAGACGATACCCCCATTGGATGCATGGGCGCAGCAAGAAAAAAACCGGGACGACACAAGGTCGCCCCGGTTCCATGTTGAGTCAGCGTGGCTACTTCTTCTTGATGGCCGCGTAAACCGCACCGCCGATCGCGCCCAAGATGGCGCCGCCGACGGCTCCCCCCAAGATGCCGATGATCACAGCGCCGGCGCCAACGCCGACGCCAATCAGCGCCGACCCTGCCTCGCCGCCCAGCAGATCCGAGGCCGCGCTGACGGAGCCAAAGATCAGGTTCAGGACGCCGCTGACGACCGCATTCACCGCACTGGCGATCGCACCTGCGACGGCCCCGCCCACTGCACCCTCACCAATTCCGGCCCCTGTTTCATCAAGATAGCCGTACAAGGCCCCGGTCAACAGGCCGATGACCGGGCCAGCCCAACAGACCAGGCACCCCAGGAAGGGTATCCGCGTGATGAGTGCAACCACGAACCCCACTGCCGCGCCAATCAGCCCTGCCTTGAGCGCCGCCGACATGTTCAGCTTCATGTGAGATCTCCTTTCATGGCTCTATATGTGTCACAGATATGCACAGTTGTGCGCTACGACTAGCTGTGTCCCCCGCCACGCGCAGATGCTTATAGCAACAACACCGAGGAAGCGAGAAAGTTGCTCATACACGGATCAACTCCGTCCAGCTCGGCGTCTGGCGTTTTAGCACAGCGTGTAGTAGAATAGATGCAAAGCTGCAAATTGTCAAATGCACAAATCAGCGAATCTACAAGTTCAGCCAATCTGCAAGTGGCAAGTCAGCACATCACCAACACAGAATAGCTGCCTCCAACTTCCAACTTCCAACTTCCAACCTCTAACCTCCAATCGCCATTGACGTGAGACTCGTGTGAGCACTAACGTGGCCAAACAAGCGTGGTTCATCCCCGGAAGACCTGGGACGCCCGAAGGACCGCTGGCCCGCTACCGCCCCGTTCAGCCAAGCCGGGCAGCAGGGGCCTACGTGCGGCGTCTAACCCAGCCCGGCGACCTGGTCGTGGACCTGTTCTGCCAGGGACCGACAATCGTGCGGGAGACCGCCGCCACGGGCCGCCGAGCGCTCGGGGCCAGCGTCAATCCGCTGCTGGTCGCCATCGCTCGCCTGGGGCTGTGCCGGCGCGACGCCGACGCGCTGAAGGCCGCCTTCACCCACCTGGCCGACAGTCCCAAGGGAGACGTCGCCCTGCACCAACACATGGCCGATCTGTATCGCTCCGCGTGTCCTGCCTGCGGAGCCCTGGGCATCGCGGAGTGGTTCGCCTGGGACCGCGACGGCAACTACCCGTTCCAGAAAGCGGTTCGCTGTTCCCGCTGCGAGGCGGTGACGGAAGGCGCTGTGGATGAAGCGGACGCAGAATCCGCCCGCCGCATCCATCCCCGGGGCCTGGCCTACTACACCGCGCTTGACCGCGTCGCCCCAACCGGTCACCCGGCGCGGGGTCAGACCGCCGAGTTGGTGGGACTCTACACGCCGCGCAACCTCGCGGCGCTGATGGACGTGGTGATGAGGCTCGAAACGCCTAAGCCCGATGAGGTCTCTGGGGAGGCGGTCACAATCGCACTGACTGCCGCTCTTCTCGAATGCTTCGATGCCGGCAGCAGCCTCGATCCCTACGGCGAGAAGCGGCCGCGACCGCGCACGCTGCGCATCCCGCCCCGGTATCTGGAACGCAACATCTGGCTGTGTTTGGAGCAGAGCCTCGGTCGCCTCATGGACGAGGAATCCGGTCCTCCCCGAAGTGAGGATGGCAGCAGGGAGGCTGCGCCAGAGGCCAGGGACATCGCGGCCATGGTACGGGGCGAAGAGGCAGGATATGCCCTCGTCAACCGGTCAGCCCGCGAGGTCGGAGAGATCGTGCCGCCGGGCAGCGTCGCTCTCATATTCGCCGATCCGCCCCGGCCCGATGGGGTCTTCTGGGCGCTCTCGGCACTATGGGCCGGGTGGCTGTGGGAGTCCTCAGCCATCCGTGCGCTGAGTCCTTTCCTACGCCGCCGGCGCTTCGACTGGGGATGGCACCGGCGCGTGCTGCAGGCCGCACTGAGGGCCGTGGCTCCGCTGCTCACACCGGAGGGCCACCTGGTGACATTGTTTTCAGACCATGACAACGTCCTGCTGGAATCGGTCTGCCTGGCGGCCAGCGGCGCCGGTTACGCCCTGGAGGGATGGGGCTATAGCCAGGAGGCCGGTCACCGGATCGTGTGGCGATGGGAAGACACACAGCTCACGCCGCCAGGCGATTGGGAACACGGGGCTCCCTACCCGCAAATCGAGACGCTCAAACACGAACTGACCGCGGAGGCAAGGGCATCCGTCGTCAGCACCGTACAGGCGCGCGGAGAGCCAACACGGCAGAAGATGCTACGCAGCAGCGCATACACGCACCTGGCGACCTGCGGGGCGCTGGGGAACACGGCGGCCATTCCCGAGGACGGCGACGCGCCCTCGCCCTTGGCGCTGGCCGCCGGCGCGGTCGACAGCGCGCTTGACGATGGCCCCCTGGTGCAGGTCTCGGACCAGGAGGATGCCAGCGGGGAGCTGTGGTGGTTGGCCGACGCAGCCCGAGAGGCCGAGCCCGTGGCGCGCCAGGTCGAAACGCCCCTGGCCGACCGGGTCGAGACCCAGGTACGGTCGTTGCTCGGAGAGCGGCAGGCGTGGGCTCTGGAGGAACTGGAGGAGGCGGTCTACGCCCGCTTCCCCGGCCCGCTCACGCCCGGATCGACGCTGGTGTCGGCCTGCGTCGAGTCCTACAGCGTGCACGACGGCGCTGCCGTCCGTCTGCGCCCTGAGGACGCACCCGGACGCCGCGCCGGCGAACTCGACGCGCTGCGGCGAGACCTGGCGGAACTAGGCAAGCGGCTGGGGTTCGAGATCGGCCAGCGAGGCGATTGGGACGTACGCTGGCTGGCAGAGGGGCAGGAAGCGTACGTTTTCAGCATAAGCGCGACGGCGGTTCTGGGCCCCCACCTACTCGCCCGAAGGACGACCGATGAGAGCGCCCAGCGCTGCCTCGTCGTGCCCGGCGGCCGGGCGCGGCTGGTCGGGCTCAAGCTCCAACGTGATCCGCGCCTGGCCCGGGCCGTCGAGATAGACGGCTGGCAGTTCGTCAAGTTTCGCCACCTGCGCCGCCTGCTTGGCGAGGAGGAACTGGATCGGCACGCCCTCAAGACCGTGCTGGGGCTCGATCCCATCGCCGAGCAGGAGGCGGCCCAGATCCCACTATTCTAGGAGCGACATGAACGAGTCACAGACAAGCCTGACACTGGAGGAGGTGTCCCGGCGGCTGGACCAGGCCGGGATCACCTGGGCGGTGTTCGCCGGGGCAGCCGCGGCTGTCTACGGCGCGACGCGCCCGCTGACCGACGTAGACATCCTGGTGCCGATGGCCGAGGGGGATCGGGCAGCTGCCCTGTTCCCCGGCGGACGGGTGAAGCGCCAGGAAGATGATGCCGTCCGCAGCATCCAGATACCCGGCTACGACGTCGTGGCCGGGTTGACGATGGATTACGACGGCGAAACTTTCACCGTGGACCTGGACGCCCACATGGCGGCGCGGCTCACGCGCCACGAGATCGCCGGCGTCCCGGTGCCCGTCGTCCCGCCAGAGGACAATATCCTGCTCAAGGCCATTTGGGGACGCGGCCCAGAGGCAAACAAGCACGACTGGGAGGATGTACAGGCCATGATGGCGCATGGGCCGGTGCTCGACTGGGAGTACCTGCGTTGGCGGGCCGGCACGTGCGGGTCTGGTCCGCGGGTGCAGCAGGCAATGGAGAGACTGGAGGTTGGAGGTTAGAGGTTGGAGGTTGGAGGGAGAAGAGTGGAGACAGTAGCGTAATGGGACAACGAGATCTGGCCGGGGCGTACGCGCGCGGGCTGTACCACGCATGTGGCGTGGACGATGCCGAGAACAGGCCGCTGATTGGCATCGCCAACTCCTGGAACGACCTGGTCCCGGGGCACGTCCACCTCGACCAGGTGGCGGAGGCAGTGAAGGAAGGCGTGCGCGCCGCCGGGGGCATTCCCCTGGCGTTCAACACCATCGCGCTGTGCGACGGCATCTGCCAGGGACAGGGGATGCACGCCATCCTGCCGAGCCGGGAAGTGATCGCCGCGTCGGTCGAACTGACGGCGCGGGGCTATCGCTTCGATGGGCTGGTCTGTCTGGCCTCGTGCGACAAGATCATACCGGGGATGCTGATGGCGGCGGCGCGGCTTGATCTGCCCACTGTGTTCGTCACCGGTGGGTTGATGGCCGAAGGCGAATGGCACGGCCAGCGCGTCGTCACCTGCGACGTCAAGGAGGCCATTGGACGCGCCAACCGGGGAGAGATCACGCTCGACGAGCTGCACGAGATCGAGCACGCGGCCTGTCCCGGCCACGGCGTGTGCAACATGATGGGCACCGCCAACACGATGTGTGCCGTCGTGGAAGCGGCAGGTTTGAGCCTGCCGAGCAACGCGACGATAGAGGCGGTGGGGAACGGCGATGGAACGCGGGCATCCCTGCCCGCAAAGCGTCAAACGTCGAGCGTCAAACGTCAGGCGTCGGGCGTCGGGCGTCGCCCGGGACGTCAACCCGGAGTTGCTGGCGCTGGCGCGTGCGGCGGGCCGGCGCGTCGTGGAGTCGCTGGCGACAGGGGCCGGCGCCGGCAAGGGCCCATCCCGACAGGTGACGTTTCGCGACGTCGTGACACCGGCGACGCTGCACAACCTGGTCGCCGTCGTGCAGGCCATCGGCGGCTCGACCAACCTGGTGTTGCACCTGGGGGCTCTGGCTGCGGAACTGGGCTACGAACTGACGCTCGACGACTGGGACCGGATCGGGCGAGAGACGCCGCTCCTGGCCAGGTTCAAGCCCGCGTCGCCCCACTCGGTATCGGACTTCGGGCGCGCCGGGGGTGTGCCCGCCCTGCTCAAGGCGCTTTCCCCAGTGCTCGACCTGAGCGCGCCCACCGCCTATGGCTCGACGCTGGCGCAGGTCGCCGCCCAGGCAAAGCTGCGCCGCCCCGAGATCGTGCGCTCGCTCGACGAGCCGCTGGCACCCAGCGGGGGCATCGTCGTCCTGCGCGGCAACCTGGCCCCCGAGGGAGCGGTCGTCAAGGCCAGCGGCGTCCAGCCGGAGATGATGCGCCACGTAGGCCCGGCGCGGGTCTTCGACTGCGAGGAGGACGTGCAGGCAGTCTTGCTGAGTGGCCGCGTGCAGCCCGGCGACGTGCTCGTCGTGCGCTACGAGGGGCCACGCGGCGGACCGGGCATGCGTGAGCTCTCGCTGCCGGCGGCCATCCTGATCGGCATGGGACTGGGGGATTCGGTCGCCATGGTCACCGACGGGCGCTTCTCAGGAGCGACCCGTGGGCCGTGCGTGGGACACGTCTGCCCCGAGGCAGCGGCCGGGGGCCCCCTGGCCGTCCTGCGCGACGGCGACGTGATCGAGATAGACATGCCCAACCGCGTGCTCAACGTGCACCTTAGCGACGACGAACTGAGCGCACGATTGGACGCGTGGAAGCCACCGTCCAGGGAGACCCCACCGGGGTTCCTGCGCCTGTACGCCGGCCACGTCGGCCCGGCCAGCCGGGGCGCCGTGCTCGGCGGAGAGCACGATCCACAAAACCAGCTTGAAAGGAGTGAAATCAGACCATGAGCATCCCTATTGGTGTCCGCCGGGAGGACAAGAGCATCTGGGAGCGTCGCGTGCCCATCGTGCCGGAAGACGCGCGCCGCCTCCTAGACACACACGACATCGAGGTCTGGATACAGCCATCGGAGGTCCGCGTCTTCCAGGACGAGGAATTCGCGCAGTCCGGCGCACGGGTCGAGGAGGATCTCTCGCCGTGCCCGATCGTCTTCGGCGTCAAGGAGATCCCATTACCTTTCTTCCAGCCGGGCCGCACCTACGCCTTTTTCGCCCACGTCGTCAAGGGCCAGGCATACAACATGCCTATGCTCAAACGCCTCCTCGACCTAGGCTGCCAACTGATTGACTACGAGAAGGCAACAGACGAGCAGGGACGGCGGTTGATCTTCTTCGGCCGCCACGCCGGGCAGGCTGGGATGATCAACACGCTGTGGGCGTTGGGCCAACGGCTTAACCAGGAGGGCACACCCAGCCCCTTCGACGACCTGCGCCAGGCGCGCCATTACGGCAGCCTGGCAGAGGCGAAGGCGGCGGTGTCGGCGCTCGGCGAGCGGATCGCGCGGGAAGGGCTGCCGGACGCGATCACGCCGCTCATCTGCGGCTTCGCGGGGTACGGCAACGTGTTCCGTGGCTCCGACGAGATCATCGAGCTGCTGCCCGTGCAGGAGATTCAGCCCCACGAGGTGGCCACCGTCGCCCAGAGCGCTGACTACTCGCGGCACGCGGTGTACAAGGTGGTGTTCAAGGAGGAGCACACGGTAGAGCCGATCTCGCCGGGGGAGCACTTCGCGCTGCACGACTACTACGACCACCCCGAGAAATACCGCTCCCGGTTCCACACCTACCTGCCCCACCTGAGCCTGCTGATCAACTGCATCTACTGGGAGGCGAGGTACCCCCGGTTGGTGACGAAGGCCGACTTGAGACAGCTTTACAGCGGCCCGGAGCTACCGCGCCTCCGGGTCATCGGCGACGTGAGCTGTGACATCGAGGGCGCGATTGAGGCCACGGTCAAGTGCACCGAGCCCGGCGACCCGGTGTTCGTCTACGACCCGGTCGAGGACCGGGCCATCGACGGCTTCGAGAGCCGGGGCGTGGCCGTGCTGGCCGTGGACATCCTGCCCAGCGAATTGCCCCGCGACGCGTCGGAGTATTTCAGCGGCGTACTGATGAAATACATCCCCGCCATCGCCCAGGCGGATTACTCCGTGCCCTTCGAGCAACTGGCCCTGCCACCGGAGATCAAGCGAGCGGTGATCGTCTACCAGGGGGAGTTGACGCCAGACTATCGCTATCTGGAGCGGTATCTTGAGGCGTAGGGGGAGGGAACGACAGGGGTGTCAAGCCACGGGCACAAGTCTCAGGTTCCAGGTTCCAGGCTTCAGGTTCCGGCACCACCTAACCTGTAACCGTGAAACCTGTAACCTGCAACTCTATTCTACAGGAGTTTCTTGATGACACACGACAAAACCGTATTAGTTCTCGGAGCCGGCCTGGTCGCCAGGCCCCTCGTCCACTACCTGCTCGATCAGGCAGGCTATCGCGTGACGGTCGCCAGCCGCACGCTCGGCAAGGCCGAGGCGCTGGTCGGCAACCGTCCAGGCGGCAGGGCACTTGCGTTCGACGTCACGCGGGACAGCGCCGGGCTGGGTGACCTGGTCGCCGGGGCCGACCTGGCCGTCAGCCTGCTGCCCTACATCCACCACGTGCAGGTGGCCGAGCAGTGCGTCCGCCACCGCAAGCCGCTGGTCACGACCAGCTACGTCAGCGACGCCATGCGGGCGCTGGACGGCGCGGCACGGGAGGCCGGCGTCATCCTGCTCAACGAGATCGGCCTCGACCCCGGCATCGACCACATGTCGGCCATGCGCGTCATCAACCGGGTGCACGACGCCGGCGGGGAGGTCAAGGCGTTCCGCTCCTACTGCGGCGGCCTGCCGGCCCCCGAGGACAACGACAACCCGCTGGGCTACAAGTTCTCCTGGAGCCCGCGCGGGGTGGTGCTGGCCGGGCGCAACGAGGCGCGCTACCTGGAACACGGGCACGTCGTCGAGGTACCCAACGCCCGCCTCTTCGCCACCCACTACGTGACCCACGTGCCGGGGCTGGGCGATTTCGAGGCCTATCCCAACCGCAACTCGCTCCCTTACGTCGACATCTACGGCATCCCCGAGACCGACACGATGTACCGGGGCACCCTGCGTAACCTGGGCTGGTGCGACGTGATGCAGAAGCTGAACGAGCTGGGCTACTTCAGCCTGGATACCCAGGCAGACCTGCCCGGCAAGACGTTCCGGCAGGTGATGGCGGAATTGGTCCACGAGAGAGGCCAGGGTACCACGGGCGACCTCAAGGCCGGCCTGGCGGCCTCCCTCAACGTCTCGCCCAACTCCGGCGTGATGATGGCGCTGGAGTGGCTGGGGCTCCTGGACGACGCGCCTGTCCCGGACGAGACGACGCTGCTGGACGTCCTGGCGGACCAGATGCTGGTCAGGATGCCCTACCGGGAGGGAGAGCGCGACATGGTGGTCCTGGTGCACCAGTTCACCGCCGCATACCCAGACCGCCAGGAGCATATCACCTCGACGTTGATTGACTTCGGCGTATCCGGCGGGGAGACCTCGATGGCCCGCACGGTGGGCCTTCCGGCGGCCATCGGCGCGCGGATGATCCTGGAGGGGCAGATTACGCTGACCGGCGTCCAGATTCCGGTCGTGGCGGGGATCTACGAGCCGGTGTTGGGGGAACTGGAGGAGATGGGGATCGCGTGCGTGGAGGAGGTGAAGGTGACACGTAGTGCGTAGTACGCACCGCGCCCGGCACGACGTGCAACTCAGCATGCCACATCTGCGTACATGAAGATGAAGCGGACATTGGTCGTGCGTCCGTGGATAGAACAGTGACCTGAAAGGAGATGTACGCGATGTTGAAATTGCTGATCTGGCTGATCAAGTTGCCCTTCGTGCTGGTCGGGATCGTGCTGATGCTCACGCTGGGGCTGGTGGGGATCCTGATCACCCTGCTCGGCGTGTGCCTGATCCCGGTGCTGGGAGTGGGACTGCTGATCGTGCCGATCGGGTTGGCCTTCCTCCTCGTCGCCTGGCTGATCGCACAGATACTGTAGGTCGCTCCGCGCCCCCTGCTCTCACACTGGCAGGGGCGGACATTGGTCGTGCGCCCGGCGACGCTTCTCAACCCCGTCCCTCTCGTCTCCCCTGACGGCACTCCGGCAGACCTGCGGACGGATGCCGCCAACCGCAGCGGTCGGTAGAGACGCAAAATCTAGACGCAAGATCTTGCGTCTCTACCACTACGAACCTTATCCCCTCGTTCCGCTATTTGGGATTTGGGGTTTGGGACTTGGGATTTGGGACTTGTCACTTCTCCTCTTCCCGCACCTGCCGCTGGAGCCCGTACAGCTTGTTGATCGCGTCCAGCGGCGTCATCGTGGAGACGTCCAACTCCCGCAGGTCCTTCACCACCGGGGGCTCATCGGCGAAGAGCACCGGCTGGAAGGGCTCCAGATCGGGAGTGCCGGGGCGGAACTCCCCGCTCTCCAACTGCGCCAACAGCTCCTCGGCCCGGTGGATGACCGGGCGCGGCACGCCCGCCAACTGCGCCACGTGGATGCCGTAAGAGCGATCGGCCCCGCCGGGCACGACCTTGTGGAGGAAGACGACCTGGTTGCCCTCCTCGACCACGTCCAGGCTGTAGTTGCGCACCGCCGGGAGCCGCTCCGCCATCTCGGTCAATTCGTGGTAGTGCGTGGCAAACAGCGTCCGGGCGCGTCGCTCGGGGTGGTTGTGCAGATACTCCACCACCGCCCAGGCGATGGACAGGCCATCGTACGTGCTGGTGCCCCGCCCGATCTCATCGAGGATGAGCAGGCTGCGCGGGGTGGCGTGGTTGAGGATGCTGGCCGTCTCCACCATCTCGACCATGAAGGTAGACTGGCCTGAGGCGACCTCGTCCTGCGCACCGATGCGGGTGAAGATGCGATCCACCAGGCCGATACGCGCCCGGTCGGCGGGCACGAAGCACCCCATCTGCGCCATCAACACGATGAGCGCGTTCTGTCGCAGGTAGACCGATTTCCCGGCCATGTTGGGGCCGGTGATGATCAGAATGCGCTCGTCGCCGTTGAAGCGCACGTCGTTCGGCGTGAACGGCTCGTGCCCCAGCGCCTGCTCGACCACCGGGTGCCGTCCCGCGTCGATCTCCAGCACACCCTCGCCCTCGTCGGTCAATTCAGGTCGCACGTAGCGATTGCTCACGGCCACTTCGGCCAGCGCCGCCGCGACGTCCAACTCCGCCAGCGCCCGGGCCGTCTTGAGCAGCGCCCGCGCCCGCGCCCCCACCTGCTCGCAAACGCCCTTGAAGAGGCGCGCCTCTACCTCGGCCTGCCGCTCCTCCGCGTTGAGGATCAGCGTCTCGTACTCCTTCAGTTCCGGCGTGATGTAGCGCTCGGCGTTGACCAGCGTCTGCTTGCGGATGTATTCGTCAGGCACCGCGTCCAGGTTGGATTTGGTGACCTCGATGTAGTAGCCGAAGACCTTGTTGTAGCCCACCTTGAGGTTCCGGATGCCCGTGCGCGCGCGCTCCTCCTTCTCCAGGTTGGCGATCCACGTCCTGGCATCCCGCGCCGCCGTGGCGATGCTGTCCAGTTCGGTGGCGAAACCGGGCCGGATGACCCCGCAGGCGGAGACACTGGCGGGCGGATCGTCCACGATAGCAGACGCGATGAGCGCGGCCACGTCGTCGCACGGATCCAGCGAAGACGCGAGACGCAAGACGCAAGACGCAAGATGCGCTTGGCGTCCCCTTGTCTCCCCGTCCCCTTGTCCCCCGCGACCGTCTGCGGTCGACGTCTCCCCGATGATCTCCACCAGCCCGGGCACGGCCTCCAGGCTCTTGCGTATGCCGACGAGGTCACGGGGCCCGGCGATGCCCGAAAGCACTCGGTTGCTCAGGCGCTCCAGGTCGGGCACCGGCTTGAGGATCTCGCGGACACGGCCACGCAGGATCGTGCCTTCGTAGAACGCCTGGACCTGGTCCAGCCGCGCCTCCAGCGCGGCCCGGTCCAACAGGGGCTGGGCCAGGCGCACCCGCAGAAGTCGCCCCCCCATCGGGGTCAGCGCCCGGTCGAGCACGCCCAGGAGCGAGCCGCGGGTCTTGCGCTCGCGAATCGTCTCGGTCAACTCCAGGTTGCGGCGCGTGTTGGCGTCGAGCATCATGAAGCGAGCGGTCGAGTAGGTGCTCAACCCGACGATCTGATCCAGCGCGCCCTTCTGAGTCTCCCGCAGATAATGCACGATCGCACCGGCGGCCCGGATAGCGAGGGGCTTGCCCGCACAGCCGAAGCCGTCCAGCGTCGCCACGCCGAAGTGATCGAGCAGCGTCTGGCGAGCCGCGCCCAACTCGAAACGATAGGCCGGGAGCGCCGTGAAATGAATCCCCGGTATGGGACCACCGGACGCGCGATCAACGTCCGCGCCACCCTGGCCGCTCCCCCCGCCCCGGGTGTCAGACGGGGCACTAATGAGACACTCCCGGGGCTGCAGCCGCGCCAACTCCTGCTCCACCTCGCTCGCGGCCAGTTGCGCGGTGGCGAACTCGCCCGTGGTGATGTCGGCGTAGGCCAGACCCGCCCGGCCGCCTGCATCCGCATCGTCCTCGAAGACCACAGCCGCCAGGTAGCTCGGGCGTTTCTCTTCCAAGAGCGCCGGCTCGACGACCGTGCCCGGCGTGACGACCCGCGTCACCTCGCGGGCAACCAATCCCCGGCCGGTGACCTCCCCGACCTGCTCGGCGATGGCGACGCGGTAGCCCTTCTCGATCAAGCGGGCGATGTATCCCTCGATGGCGTGGTGGGGGACGCCCGCCATCGGCACGCGCTGGTTCTTGGCCACAGGGCGCGAGGTCAGGACGAGGTCGAGTTCGCGGGCCGCGATCTCCGCATCCTCGTCAAAGGTCTCGTAGAAGTCGCCCAGCCGGAAGAATACGACGGCGTCTGGATGCTGGGCCTTGATCTGGAGGTACTGTCTGCGTACAGGGGTTACTTTGGGCATAGCCTCATCGCCTGCTCTTCGAAGTAGCCGCGGACACACAACCAACGAATGACGTTTGACGTTTGACACTTAACGTTTGCGGGCAAGGATGCCCGCGGTCCCACAGCGTCTGTCGCCCAGTCTTCCTCTATTGTAGCGCATCCGCCAGGCTTGACAAGCATACCAGTCGACGTATACTTGCCCCCGATATGGCCGACGAAGCGGAGAAGAACCAGGTAGAGCAACAACATACTCCCGACCAACGTCCGCCCGCTCCAGAACCAGAGGAAGAGGCTCCAGAGCGATCCCAGGACGCACCTCCAACCTCCAACCTCCAACCTCCAACGTCCAACACAGGGAGACACGACGGCGCGCTCCGGCGACTCTGGGGCCGCGTCACCTTCGCCTTCGCCTGGATCTGCAGGCCCAACGAGGTCGGCCAGCCCATCACGCTCGCGCCACACGGCGTGCGCCTGCTCGTGCTCCTGGTGCTGGGCAACCTGATCGTCCTGGTACTGCTGGCCGTTGCACTGTACCGGTCGACCACGACGCCCGTGCTCGTGCAGTCCATCCAGTCGCCCGCGGCCACCGAGACACCGGCTCCCTCGCCCATCCTCGGCCCCACCCCCACCCCGTTCGGCAGTGGCGGTGCCATCGCCCTGACCCTGCGGCGGAACAGCAATGCCGACATATACGCCCTGAACCAGGTGGATCGCCAACTGGTGCGCCTGACCCACGATCCGGCCGAGGACCGAGACCCAGACTGGTCCCCCGACGGCAACTACATCGCATTCGCGTCGAACCGCGCCCACAACTGGGACATCTATCTGCTCGATCTGCTCAGCGGCGCGCTGATCCGCCTGACCCACGACGCGGCCTTCGACGCCAGTCCCAGTTGGTCACCCGATGGTCGCTGGATTGCCTTCGAGTCCTACCGGCGCGGCAACCTCGACATCTACGTGATGAGCACCACCGGGCAACAGATACAGCGCATCACGACCGACCCCGCGCCCAACTACGGTCCGGCCTGGTCGCCCGACAGCCGCGCGATCGCTTACACCACATTCCACGACGGCAACAAGGACATCACGGTCCACGTCCTCGATCACAGCTCCGTGGAGGAATACGAAGAGGAAAGGGAACAGATCATCAACCTCACGCAGAGCCCGGACGTAGATGAGGATGCACCGGTCTGGTCTCCCGACGGCACCCGGCTGGCCTACGTAAGCGGACCGCGTGGCAACCCCTCCATCCAGGTCACGCGATTCGACTGGGACGCCCTGGCGGCGGACCAGACGCAGAGCGAGCTTTTCGGCGCGGGCACGTCGCCCGCCTGGTCCCCCGACGGAGAAAGCCTGCTCTACGCGTACCAACGCGGCGCGATCAGCCACCTCGTCGCGGCCAGCACGACGGACTGGGCGCTGTTCCACGAGGTATACAGCGTCGAAGGCCCGCTGGACGGCCTGACGTGGACCAGTCTGCCCCTGTCTCCCCGCGTCGTGGCGCGGGCGGAGGCAGACGCCCCGCCTGAGGAGCCCGCTTTCTACCTGGAACTGATACAGCCGACCCCAACGGCAGGTCCATCGGATGCCGTCTTTCCGCCCTATGCACTGGTCTCGCTCCCCAACATGAGCACCGACGAGGCCGGAAACCCGATCGAGAACGAGGGCGCGGCCGACATGCTGTCTGACCGAGTCAACGAAAGCTTCAACGCGTTGCGCCAGCGCGTGATCGAGGAAGCGGGATGGGACTACCTGGGCAGCCTGAGTAGTACGTGGCGACCGATGACCTACACCCCACCCTCGGGTCAATCGCGTATGAGTTGGCACATCTGCGGCAGGGCATTCGGCCTGGAGCAAGATCCGTACGAAGTGAGAAGCCCCAGAGTCGAGCTGATACGGGAGGACCTGGGCAACGTCACCTACTGGCGCGTCCTCATCCGCGCCGCCGAGCAAGATGGGAGTATGGGCAAGCCTCTGCGCGAGGCGGTATGGGACCTGAACGCCCGTGACGAGGGCGGACGCGCCATGGTGGAGGGAGGCGCGCCAAAGACACGCATCCCGTCCGGCTACTACGTGGACTTCACCACGCTGGCCGGTGACTATGGCTGGGAGCGCGTGCCCTCCCTGTGGCGCTGGCGCTACTTCTGGGCAGACATCCGCTGGTGGGAGTTTCAGAAAACCAACGGCATGACCTGGTGGGATTGCATGCTGGAAGTCTTCGAGCCGAATGAGATCGAGCCCGTCTTCGGACCGATCCCCGGACTTGAGGACTAGAGAGCGCGGAGAAGGAAGCAAGAGGCAGGAAGCGCTGAAACCAGGTTTTTTCATGCGATGACGGACGCTGCGTCCGCGACATCGCCAAAAACCTGGTTTCTCGGGATGCAAGAAGCAAGAGGACGGCGTCTGACGAATGACGTTTGACGCTCGACGCTTGACGCGAGACGAGGCAGATTGTTCCAATCCGACGAATTTGGACTTCGGGCTTTGGACCTTGGGTTTTGGGATTTGATTCTCCATGGCTACACGCATCGTTATACTGACCGGAGAACGCGACGTGGGCAAGAGCACCGTCTGCCGGGAGACGCTCGCCCTGGCACAGGCCAAGGGCTACACGTGCGGCGGCGTCCTCACCCTGAAACGCAGCAGCGGGGCACTGGACGTGCTGGACTTGGGCAGTGGCTACGTGCGCCGGCTGACGGTGGAACCGGAGGTGAGCCCGGCCGTAATCCAAGGGCGTTTCCGCTTCGACCCCGAGACGCTGGCCTGGGGACGCCACGCACTGACCCACGCCACGCCGTGTCAGTTGCTCGTGGTGGACGAACTCGGCCCACTGGAGATCGAACGAGGAGATGGCTGGCGGGAGGCGTTCGACGTGCTACGTCAAGACGACTTCGCGCTGGCACTCGTCGTCGTCCGCCCCGAGTTGATCGTGAAGGCCCAGCTCAGGCTGCCCGCCAGCGCGGTGAACGTCCTCACCGTGACCACAGACAACCGGGACGCTCTGCCCGCTCAGCTTCTGAAAATGCTAGACCGGGAAGTGGCCCCTTAGCGACAATAGAAATCGGGTTCCTCTTGCGATGACACGTCGCCGCAAAACCTCAAGTGGCAGCAGGCCACACGGGGACATCAGTCGGATCAAGGCAACACTCGGGCCTTTGGGTCTTGGGATTTTGGATTTGAGCTTTGACCTTCAACCGCTTCCTGCAGGACCCTCAGTGGCAGTAGGCCACACTTCGCCCGCACAGGTCCTGGCTTGACACCTAGCATCTCGAACACGAACGCGTCACTTAATGCCCGCAACTCCTCCACGGTCTTGCCTAGGATCTCCTCGGTCAGCATCGAGGCCGATGCCATGCTGAGCACACAACCCCGGCCGCTGAAGCGCACCTCGCTCACACGCCCGTCCTTCAGTCGGATGTCCAGCCGCACCACGTCGCCGCACAGGGGATTGTCATGCTCGCAGGAGAGGTCCGCACCCTCCAACGTCCCTCGATTGCGGGGATTGTGGTAGTGATCCAGGATGCGCTCGCTGTACAGGCTATCCACGCGGCTTCGCCCAGAAAAGCGCCTGCGCCTTGCGGATTCCGTTCACTAGCCGATCCACCTCCTCGCGGGTGTTGTAGAGGTAGAAACTGGCCCGGGCCGTCGCCGTCAGCCCCAAGCGTTCGTGGAGTGGGTGCGCGCAGTGCAGGCCCGCGCGGATGGCGACGCCCTCCTGGTCGAGCACCTGAGCCAGGTCGTGGGGATGGATGGGGTGCGCGCCGGCCCGTCCGACGGTGAAAGAGACGAGTCCACACCGTTCCTCGGCCGGTGGGCCGACGACGCGCACGCCCGGCACATCACCCAACCGCCTCATAGCGTAGCCGACCAGCTCCCGCTCGTGCGCGCATACGGCTTCCATCGGGCTGGAGCCACCCGCCCCCAGCGCGCTCAGGTAGTCCACCGCCGCCCCCAGCCCCACCGCCTCCGCGATGGCGGGCGTGCCGGCCTCGAACTTCCACGGTAGTTCAGCCCAGGTCGCCTGCGCCCGCCCCACCCGGCAGATCATCCCGCCGCCGGTGAGAAAAGGCGGCATCTGCTCCAGCAGCTCCGGGCGTGCATAGAGCGCGCCAATGCCCGACGGCCCACACATCTTGTGCCCGGAGAAGGCCAGAAAATCGCAGTCCAAATCATCCACATCCACCGTCATATGGGGCACGCTCTGGGCAGCGTCCACCAACGCCAGCGCGCCGGCCGCGTGGGCGCGCGCTACGATCTCCCGCGCCGGGTTCACCGTGCCCAGCACGTTGGAGACGTGCGTGAAAGCGACGAGCTTGACAGGGGCGCACAGCTTACGGTCGAGCGACGCCAGATCAAGCCGCCCCTCGTCGGTCACAGAAACGTGGGTTAGCTCCGCGCCCACCTCCTGCGCCAGCACCTGCCACGGCACCAGGTTGCCGTGATGTTCCATCTCGGTGACGACGATGTGGTCGCCCGGTCCCACGTTGGCCCGCCCCCAGGCATAGGCCACCAGGTTGATCGCCTCAGTCGCGTTGCGGGTGAAGACCAGGCCCCGGCGATCCGGTGCATGGATGAAGGCAGCCACCTTGTCGCGCGCCAGCTCGTAGGCCGCGGTCGCCTCTTCGCTCAGGGTGTGCACGCCGCGGTGAATGTTGGCGTAGTGGGCACGGTAGAAGTCGCCCACGGCGTCGATCACCGCCCGCGGCCGTTGAGTCGATGCCGCGTTATCGAGGTAGGCCAGCGGCACCCCGTGCACCTCCCGTGCCAGGATAGGGAAGTCAGCCCGCACAGAAACCAGGTTCTTTCCGAAAGACCTGGTTTCTTTCATCTTTTGCTCGCACATCATCTGCGCCTCCCGTCACCCTATCACCTCTAGACAGCGCCATTCCGATGGCGCGCCATCGCCCTATATGACGGCGCCGTTCTGACGGCGCACCATCGCCCTATATGACGGCGCCATTCTGATGGCGCGCCATCACCTTCACAAAGGCGCCATTCTGATGGCGCGCAACACCGCCCACCCCACGCACAGCCAGGCCAGAACCGTGATGGTCACCCCGACGATCAGCGAGGCAGGCAAAAAGGAGAATGTGACGTGGTGCGTGCCGGCAGGCACACACACGCCACGCAGTAAGTAGTCGGCGCGCACGATCGGCACGCGCTCCCCATCCACGGAAACGCGCCACCCAGGATACACCACTTCGCTGAGGACCAGAAGGCCATCGGACGCGGCTTTGACCTCCAGGGCAACCGTGTTGTTGCTGTGCGCCGTGATGCGCAAGGTTTCCTCTGCGCCCCGTGATGGCGGGCTGAGAGAGCACGGCAGCGCCTGCTCGACCAGCGCCGTCTGGCGAGGGTCGAACGCCGGGTCGTTCAACCGGGCCAACAACGCGTCCCCGTCTGCCTGCACCTCGGCCCGGTGCACGAGCCAGGCCCGCGGGAACACGCCGGGGCGTTCATAGATCCAAACACCGCCCCGCTCCTCCAACAGCCGCGGGGACTCCGGCGCGTCGGGGAAATCCATCTCGTTCTCTGTGGCCAGATAGCGCGCGTGCAGCAGATCGTACGCCCGGGCGCGTGGGTCGGCCACGTACGAGATGAAGCGATCATAGCGCCCAATCCCCATAGGATCGTACGAGAAGACGCTCTCCACGCCAAGCGGCAGCCCCAAGTTCTGCTCAAAGATAGTCAGGCCCCAGGGCAAGACACGCCCCTGTGTGCTGTCCACGGAATCCGCCACGTTCTGCCAGAAATTGCACGCCGGCACAGGCACTGCCTTGAGCAGGGGACGCCCGAAGCTCCACAGGTCCACGAACACCAGGCCGATCGCCAAGACAGCCCCCTGCGCGCCGGTGAAGCGGGCACTCTTCCAACCCGCAAGCAGCGCTACCGTCAACAGGAAGAAGAGCAGGAACAGCGACGTGAAGTTGGCGACGTGCCACAGGCGGCCGACATCGGGATTGCTGTCCCGTTGCAGCGTGAACAGAATCACACTCGTCAGCGCGACCAGGGCCGCGACCGTGCCCACGACCCAGACAGCAACAGACCACCTGCGATCATCCGGGAACGCGTCTGCGAACCGGCTTTCCATCCAGGTGATGAGCAACCCTCCCAGGGCGGCCATGGCAAAGGTGAACAGGAACCCCCCGCGCGCTGCGGCCCGGCCCGCGCTGAACAGCGGGATCACCGTGTAGGCCAGCCGGTGCACGACAGTGGAGCCACCAAGCGCAAGCAGCAGCCCGACCACTGCCAGCACCAGGAGCCACGGCCTGAGGCGGTGCGGCAACCGCGCGCCGCCCATCAAGGCCAGGGCCAGGGGGAGGATGCCCACGTAGTAGATCAGTTCCACGTAGATGCCGTCGCCCCAGTACCCCGTGTTGACCAGGTCGCCGAAGAAGTTCGGCACCAGCAACGTCAGCCAGTAGGTCGGAGGCAACGCGTACTGAGCGGCGAAAGCGTAGCCGGCATCCTGGCGCGTGGAGAGGCTCAGGAACTGAAACGTGGGCACAAGCTGCACGGCGGCCAGCGCAAGCCCCACCACGCCCATCCCCAGAACCGGCAGCAGAGCCTTCAGGAACTCGAGAGGCCGGGGGTTCCCTGAAGACCTTGTTCTCGGGTCTTGCCAGGCGAGGTAGAGTGCGTAAGTGCCCAGCACGGCGCCCACGTAGAAGAACGTGGCCGTATGCCCGGCCAGCAGTGACAATCCCACAGGCACACCGCCCAGTACGATCCGCCGCCAATGCGCCTTCGCGTCTTGGTGGCGGGCACCATTCCGATGGTGCTCCATTCCTACAAAGGCACCATTCCGATCGTGCCCCATTCCTACAAAGGCACCATTCTGATGGTGCACCATCACACGGCGACAGCCCCACAGCACCCAGGGCAGCCACACCTGCGTCATCACCACGTCGCTCTGGCCAGCCGACACCCTGGCCAGGAAGTAGCCGCCGAAAGCGAAGGCCACCGCACCAAACCACGCTCCGCGCGAGCCTGCGCCCTCACTGCGCATCCAGACGTACATCCCCCACCCCGCCAGCCAGAGGTGCAGGACGAACAGGAGGCCAAGCACCCGCGTGGGGGGCAGGACGTTGATCAGCCACACCGGCGGGTAGAACTGCGCGGGTTGGGGATTCGCGAAGAACGGCATGCCCGAGGAGACGGATGGATTCCATAGCGGGAGCTCACCGCGCTTCAGGCTGTCCGCGATGAACTGCCACCAGGGGAACATGGCGAAGCTGAAGTCGCTCCCCCCAAGCTCGCCGCCCAGGTACTCACCGGCCGGTAGCCAGACCAGGTCCACGAGCGGCAGCAGCACCAAGACGAGCATGAGCAGCGGGACACCCCAGCTCTCCCTGTGTTCAGCCATCCACCTGTACACACCCAGGCTCCCCTTGCGGGGTGTTCCAATCGGATCGGAGCACGGACGCACTTCGTCCGCATCCGCTCGCTCGTGTGTTACCTCATCCATCGCCTATTCCTCATCCGTGGTTGTCATTCCGTGCAGACGCAAAATCTTGCGTCTCTACCGCAGGACTTGCATCGTGCATTTCCTCATCCGCGGTGTCATTCCTCTACGACAACCGATCCCAACCGCAGCCGATCCTCGCCCGGCCGGCCGCCCTGCGTGATACGCAGCCGGATGCCGTCCGACGGTGTGTATAGGCCAATCGTGACCGGGTACTCCCCCGCCGCCAGGTCGCCCGGCAGCGTCAGATGATGGATCTGCACGAAGACGTCACCCGCCCACAGGCTGTCGAAGGTCAGCGCAAGGCGATCCTGCTGCGCGACGATGGCGGCCGGTGCAGCACCGTCGGCATTCAGCACGTGCGTGAACTGCAAGAGCTGAGGCGGACTCTGCAGACGCTGATCGGGCGTCCATTCGCCCGCCTGGGGCAGCTCCCCGACGACACGCCAGTACGTCACCAGGTCGAAAGAGTCGCCGGGCCTGAGGAACCAGGCCGCCGGGACCCCGTGGTCAGCATCTCCACCCGACGTCCGCGTCTGCAATGCCTCGTGTCCGCGAGATAGCTCGTAGCCCAGAAACTCAACGACCGGAGAGACTGGGTCCAATCCAAACAGCACGGTCTCTTCCCCGGATTGGCACAATCCGCTGGATGGGGACAATCCGCCGGGTTTGACCACGTCATCCAAACGTTGATCAAGCACCGCGCGGACGCCGCCGTGTCCCGGCACCTGGCTGTCGCGGACGATGACGCCCAATCCATCGGGCAGGACGTCAATGTCCAAATCGAGCGGGTCCACGGCTGCCAGAAACTCCGAGTACACGGGAAACTGGGCCAGCGCATCCACGCCGGGCACGTCGGGGAAGGCATACCTGGCTGGCCCGTCAGCGAGAACCATCGCGTCCAGGCAGTTGTAGTAGCGCAGGGAGAGATCAGGCCGGTGCAACAGGTAGCGCATGTGCTGCCAGGCGGGCTTCCACCACGGATCGCGCTCGTCTATCAGGTGCTCGGGCACGCAGACCGCCACTGGTGACGTATCCGTATCCGCCTGCAACCGGTCGGCCACGGCCTTCAGCCCGGATTGATGCCAGAACCGAACGCTGCCCACCGACGGCCAGATCACGAAATAGTCGTGTACCGTCCAGGCCAGGTTGCCGGCAAACAGAAGGATGAGAGCGATGCCAAGCCACAAGCCGGCCTTTCCAGAATTCAGCCGGCTGGCCCATTCCAGCAGCGCGGCAACCGCGATTCCGGGGATGGCGAACAGGACCACTTGAACGCCAAGCGTGCGGGTGTAGTTCGGGGCAGGTTGGCTGAGCATGCCCGGCAAGAGAGAGAGGAAGAACCAGAGCACAATGAAAGCGTACTCGGGCTGCCGCCAGCGCCACAGGGCGATGACCAGCCCGGCCGCCAGCAGCGAGACGCCGAACGGTTCCAGGACCGGACGCCCAGGGACGTCGTAGTACGGCAGTGGATCACCCACGAAGGCGAACATGCCCAGCGTCCTGAGCGACGTCTTGATCACCCCCCTGGGATTGCCCCCGCGGAGTTCAACCAAAGGCCGGTCAATGTCGAAGAAGTCCAGTTGGTCGGCAGCCGAGTGCCGCAGCAGATACGCGGTCAAGGGAAGCACCACGACCGCCATCACCACCAGCGTGATGGCGATCCCCGCCCACCACCGCCGCCACTCCGCGCGCCGCGCGACCAGCACATACGCGCCAAACGCAATAAACACCGCCGGCAAGACACGTGCCGCGGTGTAGGTATTGATGGCCAACCCAAGCCACAGCCCGGCCATGGCCCACAGGAACCAGGTTCCAACGCCCGCCTTCCTTCTGCCACCACCGGCAGGCGCCGTCCCTGCCCGCCAGAAGCAATACGCCGCCAGCGCGGCCAGCGGGACCAGCATCACCACGTGCAGCGCGATCCGGCCAAAAGCCACCGTCCAGAAGACGAGCGTGAAACCGGCGAGCGCGGTCAGTGCGACGACCGGCCCGAGCAGCCTACGAGCCAGCGCCCAGATCACGCACATGCCCAGCATGCTCAGGAAGACCGCCGGCAGGCGCATGGCGAAAACAGTGCTGCCCAGGACCCGCAGAAACGGCGCTGCGAAGTAGTAGTATAGCGGCTCAGCACCCGTATCCTCGGGGAAGAAGATCGCCCTACGCCCATGCACGACGCTTTCTGTGATCTTGATGTCCACGACTTCGTCGTTGTGCAGACCAGGTGGGACACGCGTCAGGTCAATGGTGCGAAGCGCAAAAGCGAGCAGCAGCAGGGCAATAATGATGGCCCACTCGCCCGAAGAAACCCGGTTCTCAGCCGTTGGCCGTGAGCGCGCACGTCGGACCATCGTCCCGCTACTCTGATCGGCCAAAAGCAAGCACGGCGTCGGCAACCGTCTCCAGCTCCTGCCCATCCAGCTCGGGGTAGAGGGGCAGCGAAAGGACTTCCCGCGCGGCCGCCTCGGCAGCGGGCAGGGAACCGGCCCCCCGGGCCAGATCGTAGTAGGCCGGCTGGAGATGCACCGGCACGGGGTAATGGATCGAGCTGCCAATGCCCCGCTGACGCAGGAACGCGCGCAACGCGTCCCGGCGGGGGTGGCGCACGACGTAGAGGTGATACACGTGCCGCGCGCTCTCCGGCTCGCGAGGGACGACAACGCCGCCCCCCATTAACCGCTCGTTGTAGAGCCCAGCCAGCACGCGCCTTCTCTCGTTCCACGCATCCAGATGGCGCAGCTTCACGCGCAAGATCGCGGCCTGCAACTCATCCAGACGGCTGTTCAGCCCCTTCAAACTGCTGACGTATCGCTCTTGCCAGCCGTATTGCCTCAGCAGGCGCGCCCGTTCCGCCAACTCTGGATCGTTCGTAGCAACCAGCCCGCCGTCACCGCACGCGCCCAGGTTCTTGGTCGGATAGAAACTGAAAGCAGCGATATGCCCCCAGGACCCTACTCGCCGACCGCTATACTCCGCACCGTGTGCCTGTGCACAGTCCTCGACGACAGTGAGACCGTGCGCCCGGGCGACCTCCATGATGGGGTCCAGGTCGGCCGGACAGCCATAGAGATGGACCGGGATGACGGCGCGCGTGCGAGGTGTGATGGCCGCCTCAAGCAACTCCGGGTCGAGCGTGTAGCGCGCGGGGTCTATGTCCACCAGCACCGGGCGTGCACCGGCCAGCTCAATGGCCGTGACCGTGGCGACGGCCGTGTGCGGCACGGTGATCACCTCATCGCCGGCACCCACACCGCAGGCGGCCAATGCCAGGTGAAGCGCATCGGTACCGGAGCCCACCCCAACCGCGTGGGCAACGCCACAGTAGGCCGCGAACTCCCGCTCGAAGGCAGCCACCTCCTCGCCCAGGATGTACCAGCCGCCCTCCAGCACCCGGGACACAGCCGCGTCAATCTCACCCTTGATGCTGGCGTACTGTCGCTTGAGATCCAGTGGGGGGACACGCACCTTAGGCATCAATCACCTACCAATAGAGCTGCCAATGCCGCCGGTAGAAGTCAAGCGTGCGCTCCAGCCCCTCCCGCAGTGGGATGGTCGGCTTCCACCCCAACTCGGTCCGGATCTTGGTGTAGTCACCGTGATAGTCGCCGATGTCAATGCGCTTGCGGTCGGGAGGAAAGGGAACGACGCGATAGCTGCCACCCCGGTTTATCTCGATGAGCATCTCCGCCAGGTCGAGCAGGCTGACCGAATCGTCGCTGCCCAGGTTATAGATCTGTCCATCGGCCACCGGATCGGCAGCGGCCAGAAGCAGCCCGTCGACCACGTCGTCCACGTAGTTGAAATCGCGCATCTGACGCCCATCGCCGAAGATCTGCAGCTCCTGGCCCTCGACGATCTGGCGCAGCCACCAGCCGATAAACGTCTGGCGGGCGTCCCTGACCCGCATGCGCGGGCCATACGTGTTTGTCATGCGAAGGCTCACCGTCCGGAGACCGTACACGCGGTGATAGACGATGTGGTACCACTCCCCTGCCAGCTTGTTGACGCCGTTGATGTCGGTCGGTTCTAGGGGATGCTTCTCATCCACCGGGAGATACTGCGGGCGTCCGTAGATCTGGCGCGTGCCGGCGTAGACGATCTTGACCCCGGGATTGTGCTTGTGGCAGGCCTCCAGGATGGAAAGCTGGCTCCGGCAGTTGATCTCCAGGTCAGTGTAGGGATCTCGCATACTGTCCAGGTGGCTCACCTGCCCGGCGAGGTTGAAAATGATGTCCTGCTCTTGTACCAGGTAGTTCATCCCGTACTCGTCCCGCACGTCGGCGACGTTGACCCGCACGCTATCCCGGATGTCCGCGATGTTGAACGGGTTACCACCGTAGTCGGGGATCAGGGAATCCACCAACAGGACCTCGGCCCCCAGCGTGACCAGACGCCGGGCCAGATTGCTGCCGATGAAGCCCAGACCACCGGTGATCAGCACGTGCCTGTCCCGGAATGCGGCCTGGATCTTGGGGTTCGACATTGGGTCGCTTGTCATGGGTGTCCACAGAGACCAGGCTTCCCGATAGGCCGAAGACCTGGTTTCCCCCCTCCTACGCGTGTTTCTTCAGATGCTCCTTGCGCACCACCAACTGCCACCAGAGTATCCACAGATGCCTGGCCGTGCGCAAGAGCCGCCGCCAATTGAAGAACTGGGAGACACCGTACTGGCGGTGGTAGTGGTGCACAGGGACCTCGGCGAAAACGTATCCGGCATCCTGGAACTTCTTCACCATCTCCAGGCAGATAGTGCCCGTGTCGCTTTCCAACTCGATCTCATCAAAGATGGACCGACGAATGAGCCGGAAGTCACAGTCTACGTCGCGAAGCCTGAAGCCGAAGGTCAGCTTCACGAAGTAGTGGTACAGCCGGCCGATGATGCGCCGGCTGAGGGGATCGTGGCGCATGATCTTGTAGCCATTGACCACGTCCACACCGTCGTCGAGGGCCTCCACCAGCGCGGCCAGTTCATGGGGATCGTACTGGGCATCGCCGTCGGTATAGAACACCCAATCCTTGCTCGCGGTGGCGAAACCGGTGCGCAATGCCGCGCCATAGCCCCGGTTCTGCGGATGGTGGACGACGCGCAACTCGGGATAGCGGGCGGCCAGCTCTTCCAACACCTCGGCCGTGTAGTCGGCGCTCCCATCGTTGACCACGACGACCTCGTAATCGTCACTCACCCGACGCAGCGTCAGCAAGGCGGTCAAGACCATGCTGGGGATCGTGCCGCCGTCGTTGTAAGCGGGGAAGAAGGCCGTGATACTTGATACACTCTCCATAAGTACTCTGCAAGTCTCTGTTAGGTTGCCCTATCCGGCACAGAGGGAGAGTATATCATGATTGGCACATCCTGCAACCCCTCGATGACCCCAGACCCAACAGGGCCTGGACGTGGAAACCCGTCAGGTCTGACCCTAGGGGAAGATCTTGCCGGGATTCAAGATCCGGTTGGGATCGAAGACGGCCTTGATCCCACGCATAATCTCAATCTGCGCCTCATCCAGCGCCAGGGACAGGTATCTGCGCCGGGTGGCGCCGACCCCGTGCTCGCCGGTGATCATCCCTCCCAAGGAGAGGCTGAGCCTGTATATCTGCTTGGACACCGCCGGCACGAGATCCTCCCACCGCTCGTCGGGCATGTCATCCGCCAGGACGTTGACGTGCACGTTCCCATCGCCAGCGTGGCCGAAGCAGACGATACGCACAGCGTGCTGCGCGGCGATCTGCTTGATCCCCTTCAAAAGCGCGGGTATCTCGGCCCGAGGCACGACCACGTCCTCCATGTGATTGACCGGGCTCTCGTGGTTGAGAGCCTCGATGATCATGCGCCGCGCCTCCCACAGCCGATCCCGTGTGCGCTGGCCCTTGGCTACCAACACGTCCCGCGCGCCGTGCGCCAGGCACAGTTCCCCGACCACGTCGCAGTCCCTGTCTACCGCCTCGGGGCTGTTTCCATCGAGTTGGATCAACAGGTGCGCTGCTGCATCGTCGTACGGCACGGTCTTCTGAATCAGCCGCTCGGCGGCCAAGACGCTGTCCCGCTCCATGAACTCGATCGTCGTGGGGAGGACACGGTGGGCGATGATGTCGGAGACAGTGTCGGCCGCTGCCTGGAAGTCATCGTAGGGTACCAGTAGATCGAGTTGCACCCTGGGCAAGGGCACCAGCCGCAGGATGATCCTGGTCACCACGGCCAGGGTGCCCTCCGAGCCGATCAGCAGTTGGATCAGGTTGTAGCCGGTGACGTTCTTGACCAGCTTCCCACCACAGGTAGTGATCGTACCCGAGGGGAACACGACTTCCAGGCCGCACACGTAGTCCTTGGTCACGCCATACTTGACCGCCCTCGGGCCGCCCGCGCACTCGGCGATGTTTCCCCCGATGGAGCAAGAGTCCAGACTGGCGGGGTCCGGGGGATAGAACAGTCCCTCGGCCTCCACAGCACGGTGGATGTCGCCGGTGATCACCCCTGGCTCAACGGTGACCATGAGATTCTCCCGGTCAATCTCAAGGATGCGATTCATACGCTCCATCGAGAGGACGATGCCGCCGTGGACGGGCACCGCACCGCCACTGAGGCCATAGCCCGCGCCCCGAGGCGTGACCGGCACCCGCCATTCCTGCGCCAGCTTGAGAACCCCAGCCACCTGCTCCGCCGACTGGACGCGCACGACGACCTCGGGCTCGGCCCGCAGCCCCACCACCTCGTCGTGCGCGTAGGGCTCCATCTCCTCAGGTCCAACCAGGACGTCGTCCCGGCCCACGATATGGCGCAGCGCCGCGACGATGTCGGCATCTACTCTGCTGTACATCCGCCGCCCCTACCAGGAGTCACGAAGACACGCACCGCGCAGCGTGCAGCACGCCGCATTCCGGATTGGAATGCGGGCATCCCCTGCCCGCCATAGCCACAACTCGCATCATACAAGCGCCGCTTGAGCCGCGGCCAGACCGACTCCCGGCTCGAACTGATACCCCGCCCGAGCCAGGCCCGTCTCGATGGCCCCCACCGTGGACAGGATGTCAGACGCGCTCACGACGCCCATGTGACCGACGCGGAAGTAGCGCGCCTTGATGTCCGGGTGCAGACCACCGGCCACGATGACGCCCGCTTCCTTGACGTAGCCCAGCATCGTGCGGTCCACGCCATCGGGGAAGTAGGGAGCGGTCAGCGTGGTGGCCGTCTTGTCGGCAGTCGCCGGCACCTGCTTCAATCCCAGCGCGGCGACCGCGGCCTTGAACGCCTGGCTCAGACGGCGATGGCGGGCGAAACGCGCGTCCATCCCCTCTTCCAGGATCTGTCCCAGGCTCACGTTGAGCGCCCACACGAGATTCACCGCCGGCGTGCCATAGTAGCGCGGCTGACGAGACTCGTAGCCTTCCATGACGGGCAGCCACTGAGTCCAGTCGGCGTAATAGCTGCCCACCGGGGTATTTCGCTCGCAGAAGGCCTCCATCGCCCGCGGCCCGGCCACGACCAGCGCCAGCCCCGGCGGCACGCCGATGGCCTTCTGGGACGCGGTGAGGGCCAGGTCAACGCCCCATTCCTCCTGGCGTAACTCCTCGCCAGCGACCGAGCACACGCCGTCCACCACGACCAGTACCCCGTGCTCCCGCCCCAACGCGGCCAACCCTTTCACGTCGGCGCACACGGCGGTGGACGTATCCACGTGGGTGACCGTCATCAACTTGTAGTCCCCCCTGCCCAGCGCGGCCTCCACTTCCTCCAAGGGGGGAGCATCGCCCACCGCCGGAGCACGCACGTGGGTCACGAGCGCGCCATAGCGCTCCAGGATCGCGCCAAAGCGGTCGCCGAAGTAGCCAGTGTTCACCACCAGCGCCTTGTCGCCGGCTTCGACGAGGTTGGCAGCGGCGACGTCCATGGCCAGCGAGCCGGAGCCTGCGATGACGAACGGCTGCCCGCCGGGGCAGAGGAACACCTCGCGCATCCGCTCCAATGCCTGCCCAAAGGCTTCGATGAAGTTGGGGGCGACGTGGCTGGTGGTCGCCATGCCCATCGCCCGCAGCACTTCTGGGGCGAACTCGATCGGACCGGGGATCATGAGTAACTGCCTGTCTTTCACCGTTGTCTACCTCCTTCAGGGGTCGAGCGTCAAGAATCAAACGCCAAGGGTCAGGCACGGTCATCGCGCCCTGACCCAGAGATGGTGTTCATCGTTGAATCGCCAACCGGGCGACTCGAGCTTGAGCGGGTGACGCGCCCAGTCCTCGGACATCCGGTCCAGCGTCTCATCCCAGGTGCGAATGCCGCCCAGCGCGTCGTCTGCCTCGACGTTACATGCACCCACCGCCACAGCAGCGGTGGTCGCTGCTTCCGGAGGCCAATCCCGAAGCAACGCGCTGAGGAACCCGGCGATCGCCGCGTCCCCTGCGCCGGTCGTGCCCACCATGTCCACCTTGAAGCAGGGGGCCCACATTTCCTTGTCCGCCCATACTGCCGATTCGGTGGGCCGGGCACGGCCCAAGGACTCTATGGCCAGCACATCGGCGGTGCGCACGTACAGCCCTCGGTCCCCCAGCTTCAGGCCCACGATTCTCGCCCCCATGTCCAGCAGCTCCCGGCCCAGGTCCGAGAGCAACTCCGGGGTGACCAGCGGCAGGAAGCTCCCTCCACCCGCTGTGCTGGACAATTCATCGTAGGTGTTGCGACGGAGCATGTACAGGATCTCTTCGATACTGGGCAGGAAGATGTCCACGTACGGGAGCGCAGACCCAAGAATAGTGGCCCAATCGGCCCTGCCGGCCGCCGACAGGGGGTCGGGAAACGCGGTGTCCAGAGATGTGGTGACACCCGTCTCTCTGGCCCGGCGCAAGACATCTACCAGTTGGACGCCATCGTCCTCAACCATCCGTCTGAGGAGAGGCGGATAGCCAAAGTGGAACAGGCGGGCCTCCGAAACAAGCTCGTAGCGCACATCGTCGGCACTGAACGTGGCGTTCGCCCCGGGGAAGTACAGAAACATGCGATCTGTGCCAGGAGGACTGATGATGAGGGTGTAGGAAGTGCTGACCCCCGGGTCCACGACCATCGCGTCCAGCAGGCCCGGGCCATACGAAGCGATGATCTGCTGAACCGCCTGCCCAAACAGATCATCCCCTACTTTGCCCATCAGGCGGGTCGGGATGCCCAGCCGATTGAGCGCCAAACCCGTATTGGAGACGGCGCCGCCCGTGGACAGAGTGACCCGGCTCACCTCTAGCAAGCGCCCTGGCACAAATAGCCTATCGAACTGGCCTGTGATGCCGTCGGGAAACTGCGGAATGATGTCCAGACAAAGCTGGCCAGCGACCACTGCGTCGTAGTTCTCAGGCACCCTGCTTTTCCCTGTAGCCGAATCCGGACAAGACGCTGTCGCCATTTCGAACTGTCTTCAAAGGGGGAAACCCATGCCGGACACGCAAGTACCCTTGCCCGAAAAGCGTACGCCTCAGTTGGGAACAACAACCCGCCGCATCCCCGCCCACAAAGTGTATCATCAAACAGGAATCGCGTCAACTCAATCCGCTCCTCCTGCACAGACTGGACAAACTGGCCTCCTGTGGCATAATTGGGCCGGACTCGCCGGATGGCAAGGTCAGCAGCAAGGCCGTGCCCTGTGACCAAATCCCTCGAACGGACTGGAACAGTCCGCCGGATTGTGACAACCCGCCGTAGCGGACGTTGATTCCGACTGTCTGCAGTCGGCACCGTTCTGGCTGGGTCGGTGTCTGACTCATGCTCTACGCATACTGACTGGAGGTGGCGGACATTGATCGTGCGTCCGAGAATGAGCGCTCCCAGGATCCAAAGCTACCGTTTCGGACAAATGGTGGTAGATGACGAGCCATATACAAAGGATCTGATCCTGCTGCCTGATCGGGTGGCGGCGAACTGGTGGCGCAGTGAAGGTCACCGGCTGGACGTGGATGACCTGAAGGCGGTTTTCGACGCCGCTCCAGAGGTGCTGGTAGTGGGTACCGGGGCCCACGGGCTGATGCAGGTGCCCATGGAGACACGCCAGGCCCTGGAGGCAGCAGGCATCGAGCTGCGGGTCGATCGCACAGGGAAAGCCTGGCAGACATACAACGAGCTGGCGGATCCCAAACATCCGCGGGAACAGCGACGAGTGGCGGGAGCGTTCCACCTGACGTGTTGAATACCTGATAGGAGCGGGTCCATAGATGAAGTCATCGCAGATTCACCGGACGCACGGACAATGGACCGCCGGGATCCTGCCGGCACTACGTCCGCGGATGCTGATCGCCGTCCTTGTCTTATGTATCCTGAGCAACTCCGTCACGCCAGAAACGGTCTCCGCCGCGGGCCCCGATGACCGCTTCGGCGTCGTCGAGGCGTACGCCGCTCCGGCTGCCGCCACGGCTTTGGGCGCAGGCTGGACCCGGGCCACCTTCGAGTGGGCCAGGATACAGCCCAACGGCCCCGACGAGTGGAACGTCGTCCCCATCTCCGACCAGACGCTGGGCAACGAACTGGCCCAGGGCCGCGAGGTCGTCGGCCTGCTGATCACCACGCCCGCCTGGGCCACCGACCCAGGTGTCGGCGGTGGGGTCCCCCAGGGCCTATACCTGCCCGCCGATGATCCCAATAACCTGTGGGCCAACTTCGTGCGCACCATCGTCGCCCGCTATGCAGGTCGGGTTGACCACTGGACGATCTGGAACGAGCCCGAGATTCCCGCCGGGTCGCCCGATATGACGTGGGGGGGCTCCATCGAGGACTTCATCCAGTTGCTGCGCGTGGCCTACACCGTCGCCAACGAGACCAACCCCAACGCCGTCGTCCACCTGCCCGCCATTACGCACTGGCATAACGAACACTGGTTCGGCCAATTCCTCGACGCGCTCATCGCCGATCCGGGCGCGGCAGCTAACAACTACTACTTCGACGTGGCCACGCTGCACCTGTATCACGAACCCGAGAAGATATACGACATCGCGACTCACTACTCCAATATTATGTATAGTAAGGGCCTGCGTAAGCCTTTCTGGATCGCAGAGACCAACGCCTACCTCTCGCGTGTCTCCGAGGAGGAACAGGCCTTCTTCATCATCCAGGCCCTCAGCCTGGAAATTGCCGCCGGCGTCCAGCGCATCGCCGTGTACAAGATGGTCGACACGGAGACCGACAGCGCCGCCGACCCCGAGCCCTTTGGGTTGGTACGGATGGACGGGAGCCGTCGCTCTGCCTTCACGGCCTACCAGGTCGCGACCAACTACTTCTCAGGCTTTCGGAGCGGCAGTTGGGACCGCCGCGACGAGATCGCCGTCGTGACGGTTGACCGGGGCGCGCGAACCACTACTGTCGTCTGGGCACGCACGCCCGATCCCCAGACCGCCATGGTCCCAGCACGGACGACTCGGGCGTTGCTGGTAGATACGTGGGGCACGGCCTATTACGTGTATCCCGAGCGCGGCTACTACTTCGTCGACCTGCCCGGTGCAAACTGCGAGCAGGGCTGCCAGATGGGAGGTGCGCCGTTCATGTTAGTCGAGGATGCGGCCGCGAGCGCCAACACCGCCCCCCCGCTCGCCTCACCGACCCCCCCGCCCGTGGAGGGCGCCGATCCCGCGGACAATGATCGTGCGTCCGATTCGACACCTGCACCCAGCGTCACACCGGATGCCAACGCCCTGCCCACCCCAACGCCCACGTTCACACCCACACCCACGCCGACGCCTACGCCCACACCCACGGCCACGTCCACGGCGACCTCCACGCCCACACCCACCAGTGCAGCGACAATGACGCCGACTCCGACGGCGACTTCTACACCGACGCGCACGCCGACGCGTACACCGACTCCGGCTGTCACACCTTCCGCCACACCTGTGCCCGTGCCGAAGTCGGATATTCCCCTTGCGCGCCCATGGCTGCTCATCGGCGCACTGGCTCTCGCGTTGGGAGGCACGAGCCTCGCTGCAGAGCGGCGCAACCGGCACCAACCAGATGCCTGAAAACGGGTTTCTTGGCCCTGCCTTGGCGGAAAACTCACTATAAGCGTAGAAACGAGCGTAGAAACGAGCGTAGAAACGAGCGTAGAAACGAGCGTAGAAACCGGGTTCCTTAGCTCTGATCCAAACTCATCGACCTGAGTACTACGGAGGTAGCTGAGATGAAAATCGCCTTTATCGGCGGCGGAAGCATCCAATGGACGCCGAAGCTCGTCACCGACTTGGCGCTGACCGATACACTGGCCGGTGCCGACCTGGTGCTGCACGACGTCGACGCAGAGGCACTCGATCTCCTGACCCGGGCCTCGGAGCGCATCGTCGAACAGGTGGAGGAAACCCTGCGGGTCACTGCCACGGCAGATCGCGCCGAAGCGCTCCAGGATGCCGACTACGTCATAGTCTGCGTCTCAATCGGCGGACTCGCGGCTATGCGCAACGACCTGGAGATCCCCGAACGCTACGGCATCTACCAGTCGGTCGGTGACACAGTCGGGCCTGGGGGATTGGCGCGCGGGCTGCGTCACATTCCCTTCTTCGTCCAGGTCGCGCGTGAGATGGAGCACCTGTGCCCCAACGCCTGGATGCTCAACCTGACCAATCCGATGACGACGATCTGCCGGGGCGTCACACGCGCGACCGGCATCCGCACCATCGGGCTGTGTCACGAGGTCACAGGCGTCCGCGACCACCTGGCGAGCCTGTTCGAGGTGCCGGTCGAGACGATCGTGCTGCAGGTGGCAGGCATCAACCATCTGCCGGTGATCCTCGACCTCACGATCTGCGGGCACGACGGCAAGCGGATGTTGCGCGACTGGCTGTCCGAACACGGTGCCTTCACATTCGCAGAAGGCGTCGAACTCAACACCGTTTTCGACGTCTTCGTGGACCGGCTGGCGGTCAAGCTGACGCTGTTCGAGCGAATGGGTGTGCTCTTCGGCGCAGGAGACCGGCACGTGGCCGAGTTTCTCCCCGGCTTCCTGACCCCCGCGAGCGAGCGCGGACTCCGCTATGGCGTGTTGCTGACCAACGTGGACCAGCGCGCCGAGATGGCCCGCTTGCGCCGGGTGCAGGTCGAGGGCTTCGTCGCCGGCGTGCCGGAGAAGCTTGAGCGCTCCGAGGAGCAACTCGCGCCCATGATGGCTGCGCTCGCCGGTGGGCCAACGGGCGAGTTCATCGTCAACGTGCCCAACCGTGGCCAGATCGACAACCTCCCCCGCGACGCAGTCGTCGAGTGCACGGCGCACGTAGACGCGCTGGGGGTGCATCCCCTGGCCGTCGGGGACCTGCCCCACCCGGTCCACGCCGTCATCGCGCCACACGTCGCGCGCCAGGAGTTGGTAGTCGAGGCCGCGTTGACCGGCCGGAAGGAGCCCGCCCTGGCCGCCCTGATGACCGACCCACTCGTGCACGACCCGGCCATCGCCGGGCCAATGCTTGATGAGCTACTAGCAGCGAACGCGAGACATACGCCGGATTGAGAAGTCGCTGGTTGAACGCGGTCTGACCGGCTCACGCTCGCCTTTCTAATGGGCCTTTCTGGTGGCGCACTGTCGTCTTCACAAAGGCGCCATTCCGATGGCGCACCAACATTCTTGCAAAGGCGCCATTCCGATGGCGCACCAACATCCTTACAAAGGCGCCATTCCGATG
>CAZYSK010000030.1:49387-64894 GCA_964649415.1 uncultured Anaerolineales bacterium | reverse complement strand
TGCCGGCGGTCAGCTATACCCAGTCAGACCTGGCGACCATCGCGGCGATGATGAGTGAGTTGGGCGTGGACGGCCACCGCGCTGACCTGGTGGTGCTCAAGGCCGCCCGGGCACACGCGGCCTTCAAGGGACGCACCCAACTGAGCGACCACGACATCCTGTTGGCCGCCGAGCTGGCTCTGCCCCATCGCCTGAAACGCAGACCCCTCGAAAACGCAGAGGTCACGATGGGGGACCTGTCGGAGCGGCTGGCCGAGGCCCGATCCCAGGGCCCGGCCGAGACCGGGGACAAGAGGCAGGGAGCAAAGAGCGAGGCGCGTCAAAGCAAGGCTGAAAACAGAAACCCTCACCTGGGCAGGCACGTGAGATATAGTCCGCCGCTCAGCGAGACGCAGTAGGTCATCGTGCCGGCAAGATGTTGGCAGCCCTTGTGCCGGCAAGATGCCGTCGCCGACCGTGCGCCCGCCGTCAGTCTCCCCGCGTCTGGTCCGGGATTACGAGTGGGCCGACCAGCGCGCGTAAGGCCGCTGTACTCACAGCCCCGTGCCGCAGCAAGACGGGCGGAGAGACCGTGCAGTCGAGAATAGTGGATGGCACCCCACCCCGAGAAGGGCCACCATCGAGGATCAACTGTATCCGGTCTCCCAACTGCTCCTCGACCTCCTGAGCCGTGATAGGGCTGAGTTGCCCCGAGAGGTTCGCGCTTGTGACCGCCAGCACTCCCCCCGCGTCCCGAATCAGCGTGCGGGCTAAGGCCAGGTCGGGCACACGCACGGCCACAGTCGGGCCAGGGCTGACCACTTCGGGCACGATTCGGGCCTTGGGCAACACCAGCGTCAGGCCGCCGGGCCAGTAGCGGGCGATCAGTTGGCCAAACCTGACCCTGAATTGGGACGGGAGCACAGTCACGCGCTCCAACCGGCCCACATCGGACAGCAGCAGGGGGATCGGACGGTCCGATGGGCGGCGCTTGGTCTCGTACAGCCGAGCCACGGCATCCGTATCCCAGGGCAAGGCCACCAGGCCGTAGACCGTGTCTGTGGGGAAGGCGACCAGACCCCCAGACTTCAGTATCTCCACACTAAGACGCCGGGCATTCTCGCTGCCGGCATGCATCACCTGAGCCTTCATAGAAGCAGTCCAAGCCATGCGCCTGGCTGGTAATTGGAGGTGCGGGACGCGCGCGCAAGACCTTCCCTTTAGAGTATAGCACGGCCCATGCCCGGCGTCAAACGCGGGTTGCGCCCTGCAGGCACTTGCGCAGAAGATGAAACTTCGCTATCATATGCGTCACGATACATACAAGGCTGAGCAACCAGGTCTTTCGCCGCCGGGTGCATTACGTCCGCCGAATCGCAACCCCGGACGAAGAAACACACGACGGGAGAAACCACAAAACCTGGCTTCTGCCACCGCTTTCAGGTCCGTCTAGACGCAACAGCATAGCATCCCTGGGAGGCAGCAGTGAACGGCAGCAACCTGATCGGCACCCAGCTGGGCAAGTATGAGATCCTCGAGGAAGTCGGCCGGGGCGGTATGGGGGCCGTCTACAAGGGATACGATCCGGCCCTCGACCGCCACGTGGCCGTCAAGGTCCTGGCACCCCACCTGGTGTGGGAGAAGGAATTCGTCGAGCGCTTCGTGCGCGAGGCACGGGCAGCGGCCCGGCTCAAACACCCGGGGATCGTGACCATACACGACGTGGGACAGGAGGCGGGCTGGTACTACTTCGTGATGGAATACCTGGAGGGCGAGACGCTGAATGCCATCGTCAAACAACGGGGACAGATCGCCCCCGACGACGTGGTGCGCATCCTGCGCCCGCTGGCAGAGGCGTTGGACTATGCCCACCATCGTGGGCTGGTGCACCGGGACATCAAGCCCGGCAACATCATCGTCAACCCCGAGGGGTCGGTGACGCTGACCGACTTCGGCATCGCGCGGGCGGCACAGGAGACACGGCTGACGGCGACGGGCACCATCGTGGGCACGCCGGAGTACATGTCACCCGAGCAGGTGAGGGGCAGGACCGCGGACGCGCGCAGCGACCAGTACAGCCTGGCCGTGGTCGCCTACGAGATGTTGAGCGGGCAGGTGCCCTTTGAGGCCGAGAGCACCTTGGCCCTGCTGCACAAGGTGGCATACGAGCCACCGCCACCCATCTGTCAGGCACAGCCCGACCTCCCCAAGGGAATTGAAGCGGTGCTGAACAAGGCACTGGCGAAAGAGCCAGGCGACCGGTACACCAAGGTCAGCGATTTCGTCGACGCGCTGGAACGGGCGCTGGCAGGGGAGGCCGTGGAGAGAGTCCCCACGCTGGTGATGCAGGTAGAGCGGGCACCCCGGCCCATCGCCGCGCCACCACCACAGCCAGAGCCGGTGCCCACGCCAGCCCCCCCACGGGAGCGAGAGCCCAAACCCCGCGCCGAGACCATCGCTTTGATGGAGCCAGAAGCACACCCCACCCCGCCACCACGCTCGGAAGCCCCACCCGGCCCCCAGCCTGTGCCCGCTCCGCTTCCCCGGCCGAGGATTCACCTGGCACCGCCGCCCTTCCTCACATCCGGCATCGAGAAGGCAAGAAACTGGCTCATTGCCCTCCCCCGCTGGGCGTGGGCTGTGGCCGGATTAGCTGTGCTGATCCTGATCGGAGCAGGCGTGATCGTTGGAGGACGGGGCCGAGCAGGCGGATTCTTGGCTGCCAATGTGCTCTTCGTCTCGGACCGGGACGGCAAACGGGAGATATACGTCCTCAGCGATGCGGGCGTGGGGCGGGTGACCCGCGTGCCCGGCAGCGGCGAGAGTTGGTCACCGTTCCTGATGCTGGATGGCAGTGTCCTGTTCACGTCCAACCGGGATGGCAAGGAGGAGATCTACCACCTGACCAAGGATGGCGAGGTGGAACGCGTCACCCGCACCCCCGGCAGCGGTGAGAGCTGGTCGCCAGCTTCAGCACCGGACGGCAGCATCCTGTTCACCTCGGACCGTGACGGGAAGCGTGAGGTCTACCACCTGACCAAGGCAGGAGAGGTGGAACGGATCACCCGCACGCCCGGCGACGGCGAGAGTTGGTCACCCGCTGCAATGCGGGATGGGAGTATCCTGTTCACCTCAGACCGGGACGGCAGGCGTGAGGTCTATCACCTGGCGAAAGATGGCGAGGTGGAACGAGTCACGCGTACCCCCGGCAGCGGCGAGAGCTGGTCGCCGGTCTCGATGCTGAACGGGAGCATCTTGTTCACCTCAGACCGGGACGGCAAGCGTGAAGTCTATAACCTGAGCAAGACAGGTGAGGTAGAACGCATCACCCGCACGCCTGGCGGCGGTGAGAGTTGGTCGCCCGCATCGGCGCCAGACGGGGGTGTACTGTTCGTCTCGGACCGGTACGGGAAGCAAGAGGTCTATCACTTGACCAAGGACGGCGAGGTCGAGCAGATCACCAGCACCGCTGGCAGCGCTGAGAGCTGGTCGCCAGCCTGGTAATCCGGCCGGGTATCGGGCCGGCGTCAGGCTACCGCGTGACGGACAATCAGAACGCTCTCTAGCACATAGCGGTGGGCGGGAGACGGCGCACCGCCTCCTTGTCCCCTTGTCCCCCCGTCCCCTTGTCCTCGTACCTCCCCCTCCACGCTGTAACGCTATTGTAACCCTGACCCGCCCGTGCTCGTAGTATAATGCGCATACAGTATCCACCATAGGGGGCGAGAGCCGCGTGCGTTCCTGGCGGCACAACAGCCTCTCAGGCCGTCAATACACCGATCGTCAACCAGCTATAGAGCCAGTCACGCGCCAGCAAGCGTCACGCCCTTCTGGCACGCCCTTGTCTAAGGGCTCTCCCCCCACGATTGACAAGGAGTAGAACGATGAAAGCGCACCTATCAGCTCTGCTCAGCGTCATCGTGTTCGTCGCCGCGTTACTGGTACTTGGATTGGGTGGGACGCCGGACGTCGCAGCGAAGTCACAGCCCATTGCCCCGCCGTCGCCCGGCCTGGAGCCGGCCCAATCTGGACGGCCAGCATCGTGCTGGCATCCCCGAGACGATCTCGCTCTGTTGCCTGGTGGGAGCAGCGGGAACGTGAGCCAATCTGGACCGCCAGCATCTTGCTGGCATCCCCAAGACGATCTCGCAACCTTGTGGGCTGGGAGCAGCGGAAACGTGAGCAAAACCGTCACGCCTGCCGGGGCGGTGATGCTCGGCGACGCGCTCACCTATACGCTGCTCATATCGGCCGCGCCGGGCGTGGAAGTCCGGTTATTCGACCCACTGACAGACACCACGTTTCTGCACTTCGTGGAGCTGCCCACCACGAGCGCGGTCACCCACACAGAAGGTGCCATCACAGGCACCCTTACCGTCACACCCACCGGCCAGGTGACGGTCAGATTCGCGGTGCGGGTGGGCTTCCCAGGCACGTTGGGATGGGCCGGACGTATCACCAACCGGGCCTGCGTCTACCCCTTTGACGGGACGCTGGGTGGCTGCACCTGGTCGAACGAGGTGAGCAACCCCCTCACCCGCGTCATCTACCTGCCTTTCATCACGCGCAGCTACGCACCGATACGCGCCGATTTCGTTGCATACCCCGCGTCCGGGATAGCGCCTCTAACCACCATGTTCACCAACACGTCCACCGGCAGCTATACGTCGAGCGTGTGGCACTTCGGCGATGGCATCTCGAGCACCTACCGAAGCCCAACTCATACCTACACCGCCGTCGGGGCATACACGGTCACGCTAACCGTCGCCGGGGTTGAGGGAAGCGACACGGTGACCCGCACCAACGCCATCACAGTCAGCTCACCGCACACGTGTACCGACGTAATCGCCAACGGTGGCTTCGAGCACGACACGGATTGGGAGTTCCCCCTCACCGCTCACCCCGCCGCCTACACCACGGCAACCGTCCGCAGCGGCAACCGCTCGGCGCGTGCGGGCATCACTGGGACGGATGACAACCGCGAGAGCTACTCCTCCGTGCGCCAGGCGGTGACGATCCCCGCCAACGCCATCAGCGCCACGCTGCGCTTCTGGGTCTATCCCGTCAGCAGCGCGCAGTCCGCCCGTCTAGCGCCCCCGGCCCATCCCCCGGCTGCCACGATACAGGAGGCAGTGCTGGCATGCGACGTGCAATACGTGCTAATCCTGGACGCGTACGACCGGTGGATCAACACGCTGGTCTGGCAACGCACGAACGAGCATCAGTGGGTACTGCACCAGTTTGACCTCACCGTCTACACGGGCCGGACGATCAAGCTGCAGTTCGGGGTCTACAACGACGGTTGGGACGGCGCTACGGCGATGTACGTGGACGACGTCTCGCTGGAGGTCTGCACGCCGGGAGCGGAAATCGCGCGCCTACCCGGCGTACCCGCCGACAGATGTCGCTGATGCCAGATGCGTCTCCCGCTGCCTGGACGCGGCCATCCGGGCATGCTATAATCCCTCAACGTACACGACGTGGAACCGCCCATGCGCAATTCGTCTGACGGCAGCGATGACACACAGGTCAGGCCGGTGAACTTGAGAGGGCACTTGCTTGCCGTCCCCGTGGACTTCCGTATTGCCCTGACACGCATTCGCTTCTCCCACCACGTACTCATCCAGCTACGAGCTGATGACACGACCGGCGTCGGAGAGGGAATTCTCTACCGCACACTCCCCCATCAGGCGGGGGCTCTCTTCAGCAGCCTGATCCGGCCGGCGTTTGCGGACGGCCGGGTGCTGAACGCCAGCTCCGAGAGGCAAAGGGACTGGCTGGCCGAGCTGACCACCGCATCCCCTGCCCTGGCATACGCGGTAGACACCGCGCTCTGGGACCTGCGTGGGAGGGCAGAGGGGCGATCCGTGGCAGAGTTACTCGGGGGAACGCAGCGACGCCACATCTCCGTCACGGAGCAGATCTTCATCCGGGATTGGCCCACGGCAGAAGCAGAACTGGATGACATCCTATCGCGGGGCACGCGACGCCTCAAGGTCAAGATCGGCGTCAACCCACAGGCCGACTTGGAGGCCATCCGCCGCGTGCGCGCGTTCGTTGGACCGGACGTCGAGATCCGGGTAGACGTCAATCACGCGTACACGCTGGCCGAGGGAGAACCGCTCTACCGCGCCCTGGCCGACCTGGGGGTGCTGGCTCTTGAGGAGCCATTGCGCCTCCGGGATTGGCCAAGACTGCGGACGCTCCGGCAGCGGGTCGGGCTGCCCGTCATCCTGGATGAGAGCGTGCTGAGCCTGGAAGACCTGCAGGCGGCCATTGCCCAAGAGGCGGTCGACATCCTCAACATCAAGCTTACCCGCGTGGGGGGCATATCCCAGGCACTGCGATACGCAGAGGAGTGTCGCCAGCACGGCGTACAGGTCGCCCTCGGCTGCACCGAGGACCTGGGCGTGGGCACGGCCGCCATCGTGCACCTGGCGGCAGCGCTGCCAGAAGTCCACTCCACCGAGGGCTTGGGATCCATCCGGCTCGGATTCGACCTCATCTCGGAACCATGGAACGTGCAAGACGGAACACTAGCGGTGCCACAGGGGCCTGGCTTGGGTGTGACACTGCCGGCCGAGTGGCAGGATCGTCTTCCTCGCCGGCTTCGATGCTTCGATCTTGACGATGGTGGATGGCTATTGACAGCATTCTCCCACTACGCCCTTTGGTTGCAGAGAGCAAGCAACGTGATGTGGCGCGTTCGGCGCAAGGTAGAGAGATAGATGCGCATCTGTTCACCGCAACTGGGCCTATCGCCGGGGGCCACGCTCGGGGGCGAGGTCTACGACCGGGAGATCCTCGTACGGCTGGCCGGCCTGGGCGTCCAAACCGGCGTCATCCTGCCGGCGGGCCTGCCCTGCCCCCAGGTACCCGACCTGCACGTCACCCGTGTGCCGCTGCGGCGGGGCTATCGTTGGTTCGTCTCTAACCTGGTTTTCCCACCCTACATCGGGCGGGCATACCGGCGGCAGCCTTTCGACCTGCTGCGCGTTCACTCCCTGCGGTTCACCGGTCCGGCCGCGTTGGCCGCCCGCCGCCTCTATGGCTTGCCGGTGCCCATCGTCGCCCACCACCACCACGTGGACCGGGACCGCTGGACCAACCACCTGGAGCGCCGAGTCGTGCAGCGCTGCGACATGATCATTACCGGCAGCCAGTTCGCCCGGCAGCAGTTGGTCTCCGAATTGGGCACCCCCGCAGAACGAATACGGATGGTGTACTATGGGGTCAGCCCCGCCTACCATCCACTCCCTCGGGACAAAGGACTGGCGGCGCGCCTGGCGCTGGCAGACCGGCGGGTGCTGCTCTACCTGGGCAGCCTGAAGGCGCGTAAGAACCTGCCGGTCCTCCTGCGCGCGCTGCGCCTGGTGCTCCAGGAGCGAGACGACGTCCTGCTCCTGCTGGCAGGCCGGGGGGAGAGCGAAGCGGCACTGCGCCAACAGACGGCAGAACTGGGGCTGGAGGGAGCAGTGCATTTCGCCGGCTTCGTCCCGGAGGCAGCGAAAGTGGCCTGGTACAACCTGGCCGACGTCTTCGTGCTGCCCTCACGCCTCGAGGGCTTCGGCCTGGTGGCAGCCGAGGCCATGGCCTGCGGAAAGCCGGTGGTGGCCAGCCGGGCAGGCTCGCTGCCCGAGGTGATCGCCGCCGGTGAGACGGGGATACTGTGTGATCCCGATGATGCCGGCGCTTTCGCCCGAGCGATCCTGCGCCTGCTCGCTGAACCATCCGTGGCCGATAAGATGGGGCAGGCCGGCCTGGAGCGGGCGAGGCGACTGTTCCAATGGGATGAGAGCGCGCGTCGCACGCTGGCGCTCTACGAGGAGGCAGTGCGCCGGTGGCAGCCCTGACGCGCTTCTGGTTGCGGGCGGTGGCGTGGCTGAACGCCCACCTCAAGTCGGCGGCGGTGCGCCTGACCCGCGTCACGGGCAAGAGCCGGGTGCCGATACACCCCAAGCACCTGATCAACGAGGACCTGGGGCAACACTGGTACCTGGACTACGTCGAGGCCGGTATGCAAGTACTGGACGTGGGCTGCGGGAACGGGATGCACGGCATCCACGTAGCAGGCCGAGGCGCTACCGTTGCAGGTCTGGACTACGACCCGAGGCAATTGCAGGCCGGGCGCGCTCTCATCGCCGAGCGCGGCGTGATCGCGGTCTCGTTTGTCCTGGGCAGCGCAGAGGAGACGCTGCCGTTCAAGGCCGGCCAGTTCGACCTGGTGCTAGCGCTGGATGTGATCGAGCATCTCGATCGGCGTGACGCGGCGCTGAGGGAGATCCACCGTGTCCTCAAGAGACACGGCCTGCTGCTTGTGGCTGCGCCGAAGCGCGACACGTCGTGGAAGAAGCGACAGCAGAAGGCGGGGCTGTTCTACTACTCCGATCCCGACCACCGGATCGAATACACGGAGACAGGGTTGCGGCAGGAATTGGAGCGCAACGGGCTCACGGTGCAGCAGGTGCTGCCCGTGGTTCTAGACACGCCGTGGGCCGGGCTGATTGACCTGGTCGGCGGCTTTTCGCTGGGCCTGTATCGTCGGCTGGTGCGCTGGAAGCAACGCGAAGCGCAGCGGCGGCCAGAGGAGAGTATCGGATTTCGGGCCGTGTGCCTCAAAGAATGAGCCAACCATACGGAGCCGCGGTGTGATACGCACAGAGGGCAACCCAAGCCGTGACGAAGCGGCAGCTTTCACAATCGAGCACTTGGCGCAACGGCGCGGAACTCAGGCTGTCGAAGTGCGCGATCCCGGGTGCACGCACCCGCGCGCCCCGAAGGTGCTGTTCGTGTTTGCCAAGGCCAGACGGGACTACCTGATCCAGTTTCGCGAGGGACGCGCCCCGCGTGATTTCTTCTACGGCATGTTTGACCTGGCGGAACTCGGCGTGTCGTGCAGGTATGTCGAAACAGGAACGAGGCGACTGGCGGGATGGGGGGCACTCCGCCTCATACATCTGCTTTTCGCCCGTGCTACGGGCCTGGGGTTCAACCTCCAGCAATCTCTCCTGTCGTTGCGCAGCCGTGGCGGCTGCAACATCATGTTTGCCACGACAGATAGTGTCGGCATGCCCCTGGCCATGCTGAAAGCCTGCGGGCTGGTCAAGATGCCGCTGGTCTACGCGACCATCGGCCTGGCCGACCACCTGGCCGCGCGCAAGGGGAAGCCGGTATTTCGCCTGTACCAACGATGGCTCCGGTCCGTCGATCGGTTCGTGTGCTACGGATACGAAGAAAGGAAGAAGCTCCTGAACCTGTTCCAGCTTCCCCCATCCCGCGTGCACTTCGTCCCTTTCGGGACCGACGTGGCTTACTTCCGAACCGGCACAGAGCGCCCGCCCAGACCCGAGGACATGCGCCCACAAACAGACGCAGTGCTCAGCGTGGGGATGGATGCCCAGCGTGACTGGGCGCTCCTGTTCAGGGCAGCGCAACGGCTGCCGTGCCGTTTCGAGATCGTCAGCAACCTGGCATACTCCCGGGATCTGGAGCCGCCGGCCAACGTGACGCTGCACCCCCCAATGCCCGTACACGAAGTGCGCTCGTGCTACGAACGCGCTCCCTTCGTCGTGTTGCCGGTCAAGGAGAACACCTACAGCGCGGGCACGATCACGCTGCTACAGTGCATGGCGATGGGCAAAGCCGTGATCGTCAGCCAGACCGGCGCGATCCGTGGAGGATACAACTTAGCCCACAAGGACAACTGCTGGCTGGTTCGGCCGGGAAGTGTGGAGGATTTGACAGAAGCAATACGCATGTTGTACAATCACCCGGAGCTACGGTCGGAGATAGGCCAACGGGCACGACGTGCCGTTGAAGCGCGACACACGTCGAACGCATTCGCCAAGGCACTACGGGCGATCTTCGAGAAGGAGACGGGCGAGCAATGAGCCAGGTGAAATTCGCACTTGTTGGCTGCGGACGCGTATCTTCCCGGCACGTTGACGCACTGACCAACACGGTGCCAGGCGCGAGAATCGTGGCCGTCTGCGACACCGTGCCGGAACGAGCCGAAAAGTACGGCGTGGGCCTGAACGTCCCGGCATTCACGTCGGCAGCCGATATGTACGGATCGGTTGACATCGACGTGGTAGACATCGCCACACCCAGCGGCGACCACTACGCGCGCACCATGGAGGCCCTTTCATTCGACAAGCACGTCGTCGTCGAGAAGCCCATCGCGCTGCGCCTCGATCACGTTGCCGAGATGATCGGCGAGGCTCGCAAGCGCAACCGCAAGCTGTGGGTGATCCACCAGAACCGCTACAACCCGGCTGTGGTCAAGGCGAAGGAGACCGTGGATTCCGGTCGCCTGGGCAAGATGGTCATCGGTACTGTGCGGGTGCGCTGGTTCCGCGACCAGAGCTACTACGACCAGGACAACTGGCACGGCACGTGGGCCATGGACGGTGGCGTGGTCACCCAACAGGCGGTCCACCACGTCGACGCTCTGTGTTGGTTCATGGGCGAGGTGGAGAGCATCGAGGCGACGTGCAGGACCCGGCTGGTGGACATGGAGTGCGAGGACCTATGCGTGGCCACGTTGCGCTTCAAGAACGGCGCTCTGGGTATCGTCGAGGCCATGACCGCAGCCCGACCTCGCGACATGGAGGCATCCCTGTCCATACTGGGAGAGAACGGCACCATCATCCTCGGCGGGCTGGCCATGAACAAGATCGGTTTCTGGGAGTTCATCAAGCCCCGGCCACAGGATCAGTGGGTACCCGAACTGTTCTCTCAAGAAGTACCCAACGCATACGGGTTCGGCCACGACGTCCTCTTCAGTCGGGTGGTTGAGTCGGTCCTGCAAGAAGCGCCGGTCGAGATCCCTGCCGAGGAAGGCCGCAAAGCCCTGGAGGTCCTCCACGCCATCTATGCGAGTTGTGAGCTCGGTACACGGGTCCAGTTGCAGGAGCGTCCGGTCTCATCCAAGCTTGGCATCCGTGGGAGACGCAGCAAGAAGAAAGGTGACACGAGAGGCCAAGAATCGCTGATTGCGATCCAGGCCTCCATCTCGAACACGCTGGACGCCCACGCCATCGGAGATCGGTCTATCGCCGGGATCATCGGGGATCGACCCTCGCTGTATGCCAAGAGCCCCTGGATCTGGAACCAGACCTTCAAACAGCTCGGTATGGATGCAATCTACTTGCCCTTCGATGTGGAGGCCGAGCGCCTACCCCGGCTGATGGACGAACTCCGCGCGTGCGGGAGCTACCTCGGAGGCAGTGTCACCGTGCCCTACAAGATCGCGGTGATGGAACACCTGGATGAAGTGGACGCGCGGGCGGGCCTGATCGGAGCAGTGAACACAATCGTGCGCACGTCCGACGGGCGACTCGTGGGCTACAACACGGACGCGAAAGGCGGCATTGACGCACTGACTCGCATGCAGCCGGGGCAACCCGCGCCGTTTCTGGAATCGCTGGACGGTCTCGACGTCCTGATGCTCGGCGCAGGTGGGGCAGGCCGCGCGATGGCCTTCTATCTGGCGGAGGCGATAGGCGACGGTAACTTGACCATCGTCAATCGGACCCACGAACACGCAGAGGCACTGGCCGCCGACGTAGCGGCGGCATACCATAACGCTCAGGCGACCCCGGCCAGCGAGTTGGCCCGCGTCGCCCAGGAAGTTGGTATGATAGTCAACTGCACGACCTGCGGGCAGAGCGGCCTGCGCGCCCTGGGCGACGGGCAGTTCATCACACTGGAGCCCTACTCTCCGCTGGCTCCCGCGGCACCAGTGGCTGTCGAGAAAGGCGAGGACGCGTCCGTGCTTGAGGCCTTTTCCGCGTGCGTCGAGCGGTCGAAGGATGACATCGCGGAGAACAACCGCCTTTCCATGGCACTGGCTCTCGCGGTGCGCCCAGAGGTCTGCTTCTTCGACATCGTGTACTCGCCTCTAGAGACGGTGATGCTTCGCCAGGCCCGGTTTGCCGGCCACCGGACGCTGAGCGGCAAAGGCATGAATATCGGCCAGGCGGCCGAGGCTATGTTCAACATCGTGTGCAAGGCGTACTTCGAAGAACGCGATCTGTGGACAGAGGAAACATACAATCGCATCCTGCAAGCGATGTACGGTGTGTGGTGAGCAACACGGACCGGCACGCGGAAATGCGCGTAGCGCAGTCCGCCAGACCATGAACTTGGGAGAGGAAAAATGCCAGAAGCTGATCAGAAGGTCATTGCTGTCATCCCGGCGCGCGGCGGTTCAAAGGGGGTGCCCGGGAAGAACGTCCGACTGCTCGCTGGGAAGCCCCTGATTGCCTACGCCATCGAGGCGGCGAAGTCGGCTCCTTTGATCGATCGGGTGATTGTGACGACCGACAACGAGGAGATTGCTCGGGTAGCCAGGGAGTGGGGAGCCGAGACCCCCTTCCTGCGACCGAGTGACATCTCCGACGATATGGCCACAACCGAGGCGGCCCTCCAGCACGCCGTCCTGTGGCTGGACAAGTACGAGGACTATCACGCCGACATACTCGTCTTTCTGACCTGTACAGCGGTCTTTCGACAGAGCGCCTGGGCCAACGAGGTGGTTGAGCGTCTGCTGGCGGACGAATCGCTGGACAGCGTGTTCGTCGTCTATGCCACCCACAAGAACTTCTGGCGCCAGGTCGAGGGGACGTGGACACGTCTGGCACCGGACATCGCCTACGCCTCCCGCCAGGTGCGCGAACTCCTGTATCGGGAGGAGACGCCAACGGCCTGTGCGACCCGCGCCGACCTGATTCGCCAGGGACGGCGAGTCGGTCCCCACGTTGACCTCATCGTGACACACGACGAGCGCATCACGTTCGACATTCACACCGAATTCGACTTCTGGCTAGCGGAGAAGGTCATGGCCGAGTGGCCCATGGAGCGGCAAATCGAATAAGCATCACTTCAGGGACTACGACGAATTGGGAAAGGAACGAAATCGCCGGGTGTCGACCTATGGAGCACCCAATCGAATAGGCATCACTTCAGGAGTCAAGACTATGAAGGATATCTCAGCAAGCGATCTTCAGAACAACATCCCGCTGGTAGCGGCCAAGCACGAGGGACAACGCAGCACGGTGCAGGTGGGGGACGTGGTGATCGGCGGCGATGAACTCGTGGTGATGGCCGGCCCCTGTACCGTCGAGGGGGAGGAACAGATCGTGGATATCGCCCGCGCGGTCAAGGCGGCCGGCGCCCACATGCTGCGTGGCGGCGCCTACAAGCCGCTGACCTTCCCGTACCAAAGCGACCGCGCGTTCGAACTGCGTGAACAGGGCCTGGAGTATCTGCGCCAGGCTAGCGACGCCACGGGCCTGCCTATCGTCACCGAAGTGGTGGACGTGCGGTTGGTGGAGACGGTAGCCCGCTACGCCGACATGCTGCAGATCGGGGCACGCAACATGGCGAACTACCCGCTTCTGGAGGAAGCCGCGAAGGCCGGCAAGCCGGTGCTGCTCAAGCGCCACTTCGGAGCCAGCCTGCGCGACTGGCTGGGCGCTGCGGAGTACTTCCTGTATCACGGCAACCCCAACGTCGTCCTGTGCGAGCGCGGCATCGTGGCCCCGCACACGCACGAACCGACCTCACGCTTCATCGTGGACCTGCAGGTCGTGCCGGCGGTACGCGAGTATTCCCACTTGCCGGTGATCGTGGACCCAAGTCACGCGACCTTCAAGCGCAAATACGTGCCCGCGATCGCGCGCGGGGCAATCGCGGTCGGGGCGGACGGACTCATCATAGAGGTGCACCCGACGCCAGCGCAAGCGGCCGTGGACCCGCTGCAGGCATTGAGCTACGAGGCATTCGGCGACCTGATGACCCAGTTGCGCGGCATCGCCCCTATAGTTGGCCGCACGCTGCGCAAGAGCTAGCAGGCCAGGTCTTTCATGCGATAGCGCGCCATTCTGATGGCGCGCCATCAGAATGGCGTCGCCAAAGAACCGGTTTCTGGTTCCTGCTACCCCTTTCGGTACGAAGACTCGGAGGTGAACCACGGAGCACACGAATTGCTACCTGTGCGGAAGCGAGGCACATCACGTCCTGGCGCTGAACAGACGGGACGTCTTCCTAAAGCGCATTGGGCTGAGCGGTCCGGTGCGCTGGCTGGTCTGCAAGCGCTGCGGCTTCGTCTACCAGGATCCCCGTCCCTCCGAGGAAGAACTACACAGCATCTACTCCGAGAAGTTCCGCCCAGGACCACCCAGTGAGAAGTACCTGCGCATCATCGGCACTGATGCAGACCAGCGCCTGGACTGGTTCCAGCACAACCTGCCCGGTTTCACACGGGGCGGGAAGGCCCTGGACGTCGGGTGTGCTGCGGGACTGTTCCTCAAGCGCCTGGTGGACGCCGGTTGGCAAGGGTATGGCATCGAGCCGGAGCGCGCGTACGTCGCGTATGGTCGCGAGGAATTGGGATTGGACATCACAGAGGGTTACTTCGACTCCGCCTCGTTCGCCGGGCATCAATTTGACCTGGTCGTGATCGCCCACGTGATCGAACACATCCAGGATCCGGTCGGCCTGCTCCAACTGGCCGGAGAGCGCCTGACAGACGATGGATACCTGTTTGTCGAGACACCAAACGCCCTGCGCCCCAAGGAGCCGTTCTATACCAGCTTTCTCTCCAGCCCTCACCTGCACCTCTTCTCACCCCAAACCCTGGCCCAAACAGTGCAGCGCGCCGGGTTCCAGGTCCTTGCATCGGCCAACGGTCAGCGCGGCCTGAGGATGCTGGCCCGGAGGGCATCCTCGGCGTACGATGGTGACGCACAACTGCCGTACAATCGTCCATGGCGACTACGCCTGCTTTTCGCCGGATACCGAATCGCCCGCTGGGGGCCGTTCTGGATCAGACGCATCTATCGGAAACTGCGGTCCATGGGACACGCTGTGTAAAAGCTAGTTTCTCAGGATGGGCTTGAGGCAATGGCCAGGCAACTGTTCGTAGTCGAAGACCACAGGCAATTGACGTGGCTACAGGATCGAACGCATCTCCGAGACGAACTGGCGGACTCGATTCTCGGCCTCTACGACTTCTCGCTCGCGAGCGCAGTCCGAGCGCAGGACAGCCACCAGGTGGTTCTCCCTGAACGCTACCTGCCCCCCCGCGCCATTGACCACATCGACACGCTGGCCTATCAGTTCTCCGACGATTGGTACCTTCTGAACGGAGATGATCCAAGCAGACTTGACGGCATCTCGCTGGGGCAGGTAATGAAGATCTACGCCTTCTTCCTGTTCAAGGACTGGATGAGCGAGATAGAGATGCTCTGCAATTGCATTGAGGATCTCAAGCCAGAGCAAGTGACCTTCCTGTCGCAGCGCAGGCTGTTCTCCGAACTGGCGGGGAAGTTTGCCCACCTCTCGTCATTTCGCTTCGCGCGGCCAGGCGCGCCGGCCAGGCGCTTCGTGCAGGCAGCATACTACGGGCTCGGGCTGCCGTATCTGACGGCCTACCTACGCCTGATCCGGCGCAAGCGAGCGATTGGGCGCCATCAGAATGACGCCTTTCTACGGACGATTGGGCGCCATCAGAATGACGCCTTT
>CAZYSK010000030.1:0-49287 GCA_964649415.1 uncultured Anaerolineales bacterium | reverse complement strand
CAGAATGACGCCTTTCTACGGACGATTGGGCGCCATCAGAATGACGCCTTTGTAACGACGATTGGGCGCGAGGGATCGGGAGCGCCGAACGCGGCGCAAGTCGCCCTGGTCTACGAGAAGAGCAGCAAAGCGTTGGAGCCCGTCCACAGCCTCCTGGCCCAAGGCGGCCTCGGTCCAGTTCAGGCAGTGGCGGCCTATGATCCCAAACTGCGACAGCGGTTGGCGAACCGTCAAGTCGCAGCCCGCACACTGACGAACGAACTCGACGCCAGCGCACCAAAGGCACTGGAAAGGGCGAGATCCCTCGCGCGCACGTGGCGACGAATCGCCCCCACCCTTTCGCTGACCTACCGGGGGTTGCGTTTCGACCGGCGCGATCGACGCCTGGAGAGCCTGTGGAAGCACGATGGGTTCCGCTGGTTGAGCTATCAGGACGCCGTGACGCGCTACTACCAGTGGACGGCGTCGCTGCGAACGGTGGTGATGCTCCAGGACGTGTGGCCCTTGAGCAAGCTGTTCGCCCTCATCGGCCGCCGCTACCCGGCGCGCACACTGGTCGTGCAACACGGCGTCACGCTAGACAAGCCCTATTACCAGATCGCATACCTGCCCTTGAGCTCGGACGGCATCGCCGTATGGGGCGAGGAAAGCGGCCGCTTCTTCGCCGCCCACGGCGTTGACCCCGCGGCCATCACGGTCACGGGTTCGCCCCTCTTCGACCGCCTCGCCCACCTCCCCACCGATTTGGATCGTGCAGCGGCTTGCCGCACCTATCACCTGAATCCATCGAGGCGGATCGTGCTCTATGCCTCGCAGAACTTCCCCGAGGAGAAAAAGAGACGGGTGTTCTTGAGCATCTTGCGCAGCGTCTTGGAACTCGACGACGTAGAACTGGTCGTCAAGCTCCATCCTGCGCCACGGGATCAGGCTGCGTTCTACGAGGAAATCATGGCACAGGAGGGGCTGGCCCCAGCGAGCGTCCATATCCTGAAGAAAGCGGATTTGTATACACTGCTGCGCATATCCGACGTCCTCGTGACGGTACACTCCACCGTGCACGTGGAAGCAGCGCTGCTGGATCGAGACATCCTGATCGTAAACCTGGACGGCGACGCCCCCCTGCCCATTGTCAACTACGAAGCGGCCTTGACCGCGCTGAGCGCGGAGGAGGTCGCGGAAGCCCTGCGCCGAATCCTGTTCGACCCAGCCACCCGGCAGAGACTGGCCGACAAGCGCCGCATCTTCGTCGAGAAGTACGCGCTTGCCAACGACGGGCAGTCAGCGCGACGCGTAGTCAACCTGATCGCCGATCTGGCGCGATAGGAAAGCAAATCTGATGCAGTCAAGGTCCAAGCTAGTGCGCAACCTGGCAGCGGTCGTGAGCAGCAACTACGCCGCGAGAATCCTGAGCAGCATCACCGGCCTGGTCATCGCCAAGATACTGACGCCTTTCCAGTACGGCGTGCTGGCGAAGGTTGACCTGATACTGAGCTATTGCGCCTACGCGGACGCAGGAGTAGCTTACGGACTGGGACGACAGGTGCCCTTCTATCGCAGCCGTGGGGAAGTGGACCTGCTGGAGCAGATGCGAGACACAGCTTTCACCACACGCCTGCTAACCGCCGGCGCCGTCGCCGTCGGGCTGCTCGTTTTCGCCGTCACCCAGGCAGGCTCGATAGCGCCAGAGATCGTCGCCGGGCTGGTGTTCGGTGCAGTGGCCTACTTCTTCCGACAGATCAGCGCCCTCTACAAAGCCATGTTGGTCGCCGACGAGCGTTTCGACCTGACCAGCCGAACCGCTGTATTGGGGGCAGCGATGGGCCTGATCACGATCCCGCTGATCTACTTCTTCAAGGTCTACGGCAGCTTCGTTGCCACAGCGTTGATCGCTGTTCTGATCGCGATATCCTTCGCGCTACTGTCCGGATACCGCTTCTCTCTGCGACCGGCGCGTCACGCGATGACGCTGATCGTCCGGGTCGGCTTCCCGATCCTCCTGATTGACCTGGCGTGGACGCTGTTCAAATCCATTGACCAGTTGACAGTAGCGAGGTTGATGGCTACCGAGTTCCTGGGATACTACAGCTTCGCCACGAAGCTCAGTGGGGTGCTGTACATAGCCGCGTCCAACGTGGGCAGCGTCATGTCCCCCCTCTATGCGCGCCGCTTCGCTCAGGTCAACTCCGTTGATCAACTGCGGGGCAGCTTCCTGAAGCCGCTATACGCGACGGCGTACGCATTCCCTGTGTTGATCGGAGGGGGCCTGTTCTTTGGGCCACCGCTCGTACGCTTGATCTACCCACAGTACGTGCCGGCGCTGGGGGCCATGCAGATCCTGCTGCTGGGCACTTTCTTCTGGGCCCTATCCCCACAGACAATCCTGTTCTTCAACGCGGTCAGCCGCAAGCGGATCACCGCGGTGGGACTGGTGTTAACACTGATGTTCGCCGGGGCGCTGTACGCCCTGGCCATACGGTACGAACTGGGATTGGAGGGGATCGCCGTCACTAGACTGATTGCCTTGGGCGTGCTGATGACCTATCTCCTGTATGCCGCCAACCGCACGCTGGGCAAGCCCCTGGGGCGCAGCGCGCTTTCCACGCTGGTGCTGTTCGCCCCATTCGGATATCTATTGCTCGGCTATGCCGGGCTGGAGCTCTGGAGTAGGACCTGGACATGGCTCCCCGAGGACTATGGCCTGCTGTCCGCTGCGATCAACTTCGCGATTTACGCATCTGTTTACCTGGGGCTGGTGGCCGTGCTCAATCACTACACGAGCTTGTTTGCAGATCTTCTGGACATCCTGCGGATGGTTTCCGCGCGCGCGCTGTCGCGAGGCTAACGTGCACATACTTCACTCTGCTAGAACCTGCCCGGCGTGTGGTGCCGGCGAGACGACAGAGGGCGTCGAGATACGCGACTGGGCATACAGGCCCGCCGACCGTTTCCACCTGGTGCGGTGTGCCCGGTGCGGCCTGCGCTTTCTGGACCCGCAGCCTAGCCCGGAGGAGCTAGCGGACTACTACCCGCCGGACTACGGCGCGCATCAAGCGGTCCGCGCAGCCCGCCCTCAGCGCACCGGGGGGCCAGGGAGATCAGCCAACGGGTGCGGATTATCCCAATCCGCTGAGCAATCCGCAAGGACCATTCCACTGCGACAACGCCTGGCACGGCGCTTGTTCGAGACGTTCTACGCCCCTGGCACCAGGGAAGAACGCGAGCACTCAGTTCGTAGTGAGGGCGGATGCAGACATCCGTTTAGGTCCGCCGGAGTGCCGTGGGACACTACTCCGCGTACCCCGGACGGACGGTTGTCCGCCCTCACTACGAACAGAACTATGGAGCGCCATCAGAATGGCGCCTCTGTAAGAACTATGGAGCGCCATCAGAATGGCGCCTCTGTAAGAACTATGGAGCGCCATCAGAATGGCGCCTTTGTGAGGACGATGGAGCGCCATCAGAGTGGCGCCTTCGTAAGAACAGTGGGGCGTTGGGTATTACGACCGTTGCTGTGGTCGGCCTACGTGCGCGCAAACGTGCTCTCTTTTCCACCGCGTCTCCCAGATGGTCGCCCCCGCACACTGCTCGACGTGGGGTGCGGCTCGGGCCGGTTTCTGGCACGGATGCGTGACCTGGGCTGGACCGTGTGTGGCGTTGAGCCCGACCCGGAGGCCGCCGAGCGGGCCCGGGGGTTGGGGCTGACGGTCCATACCGGCACGCTGTCACAGGCAGGATTCCCCAGCGCTGCCTTCGACGTCGTGACCCTGTGGGAGGTGATCGAGCACCTGCCCAACCCGGTTGAAGCACTCGTCGAAGTGGCTCGCGTGTTGCGGCCGGATGGCCTGCTAGTATTGAGCACGCCCAACGTGGAAAGCCTGGCTGCACGGTGGTTTGGGGCCTACTGGTTCAACGCCGACGTCCCTCGTCACGTCGCCCTATACACACCGCAGGCCCTGAGGCGGCTGCTGGAGCGGGCCGGCTTCAGCACCCACCGCCTTGATTACCTGTCCAGCACGAGCGGGTGGCTGGGCAGCATTGAATACTGGCTGCGCTACCGAAGGCATGTTGACCTGGAAGGGGACCGTCTGCGCAAGCACCGTTGGCTGCAACGCCTGGCCCTGCCCTGGGTCAGGGTGTTGGACTGGATGCATCTCGGCGACGGGATGAGAGCATACGCCGCCCCCACACCCCCTGGTGCGCCCAGTGGAGGGGCAGGCGCATGAACGTTGGCATGGTCAACGAGTACTTCGCGCCTTTCGCGCCGGGCGGCGCAGAGCATAGCACGCGCTTCCTCGCGCAACGGCTGGCACAGTTGGAGCGCGTCGTCGTGATCACCCCCAACTACGGGGCAGCTCCACACGAGGAGATCGACGGCGTACTCGTCGACCGGTTCGCCATGCCGCTCAAACTGCGGGCGGGGCAGCGGATGCTGCCCTACAGATGCCTGGCCAATCCGCTGTTCTACGCCTACTCGGCCATCCAGATCGCGCGCCGGGTGAAGAAGTACGACCTGCAGATTCTGCACGTGCACAACAAGCAGAGCCTGGTAGGGGCGACCTGGGCCGGGCGACTGACCGGGGTGCCCGTAGTCGTATCCCTGCGGGACTATCTGATCCTGTGTCGCTACGGCATGTGCCTTAACGCGTTCGACACGCATCCAGATGGCTGCGATTGGCGAAGCTACCGGCGATGCTTGCACGACTACCTGGCGCTGTACATGCCCGAGCTTGGTACGCCACGCCGGGCGCTGATCCACGCCGCGGCCATGTACCACCGGCTGGATACGACCATCAAACAGGCAGCGCTGCGGCACGCGGACGCCGTCGTGACGGTCAGCAACAAGATGCGGCGCATCTACATATCGAGGGGCCTGGACCCCGCGTGCACGCTGACGATCTACAATCCCGCGCCCGCCTTCGACGTCGCCCCGGCGGCCCGCGAGGACGAGCGTGAAGGCGCGTCACCGGAATGGCGCCCTTGTACGGATAGTGGCGTGGACAAACTGCATCGGGCGGATACACTACATCCGGCGGATACACTACATCCGGCGGATACACTACATCCGTACGACGTTCTGTACGCGGGGAAGCTCTCGTGGGGCAAAGGACCCCACGTGCTCGTCGAGGCCCTGCCCGCCATCCGCGAGGCACTGAGCGGCAAGCCGGTCCAGGTGACGCTCGCTGGACAGGGGCCGCTGCGCCCTCACCTGGAGCAACGCGTGGCCGAGCTGGGATTGTCGGATCGCGTCACCTTCGCCGGGCAGTTGCCCTACGAGCAGCTACAGGGCCTCTACGGCCAGGCAGATGTGGTCGTGGTGCCTTCGGTTTGGCAGGAGCCGTTCGGGCGGGTGGCGCTGGAAGCGCTGATGAGCGGCACGCCAGCGGTGGTCAGCAATCGCGGTGGACTGGGTGAGATCGTGGAAGACGGCGAGACGGGGCTCGTCGTCGATCCGGAGCCACGCGCGATTGCCGAGGCAGTTGCACGCGTGCTGCGCTCACCGGAGATGCGCACACAGGTGCAAGCCGCACTCCCGCAGTTGCGGCGCAAGTTCGGTTCAGATGTGTCAGCGGCCTACCTGAAGGTCTACAACATGGTGCTGGCGGGGCAATCCCCCAATCTGGCCGGTCGAGATAGCCTGTGACACGAGAAGGAGCGAGCGGGGATACTGCGGATTGCTCCAATCCGAGCGCTCCGAGCTGGACGCCCCGGTTCACCGGGGGTTTCGACACCATACGAGAATGACACGTACGATCACACTAGGTTTGCTGCCACCACTGAACAGTGGCCTGAAAACACTGGCCCAGGCCGGGCAACACACGCGGCTGATTGAGCAGTACTTCCGCGCGTATGCGCTTGCTTTCGACGAGACGCTGTACTTCAGCTACGTCAACGAACGCCTGGAGGACTACACCGAGGACCACGGATTGCAGTCCCAGGTGAGGGTCTTGCCTGGCGGGCAGGGACAGCTGTACACGTTCCGCCTGCCATTCCGCTGGGCACGGGAACTGCGGCGCTGCGACGTGCTCCGCGTCTTCCAGATCACCGGCGCGATCCCGGCCGCGATGGCCCGCTTGCGCTGGGGCCTTCCCTTCGCCGCGACGTATGGTTACCGGTACGCCAGGGTCGCGCACACAGAAGGGCGCATCACGCGCGCGGTGATGCTGTGGGCGCTTGAGCAGATCGGGCTGCGCGCAGCCAACGCCGTTATCGTCACCACCCCAGCCCTGGCACGCCACGTCGAGCGCACCGTGGCAGCTGAGCGCGTGCATCTCATCCCCAACAGCGTGGATGTCGAACGGTTCACGCCAGCAGTGCACCCGCCTGGCCGACGGAGCTTGATCTTCGTGGGCCGGCTGGAGCCTCAGAAGAACCTGTTGATGCTGATTGACGCGTTGGCCCAGGTCCGCCCTGCACCTCACCTGGTGATCGTAGGCGACGGCTCGCAGAGGGATGCCATAGCCAACACCGCCGCCCGACGCGGCGTGAGCATCGAAATGCGGGGCGTATTGGACCACGAGGCGCTGCCGGCCATACTGCAGGCCGCCGACGCGTTCGTCCTACCCTCACTGGTTGAGGGCCATCCCAAGGCCCTGTTGGAGGCCATGAGCTGTGGGCTGCCCTGTGTCGGCCTGAACGTGCCCGGGACCCGCGACGTGATCAGGCACGAAGAAACCGGCCTGTTGTGTGAGCCGAATGCCGAGGCGCTGGCTGCAGGACTGGTTCGCACGCTAAAGGACGCGGCCCTGGCGAATCGCCTGGGGCGAGCCGCCCGCGCGTGGATTCGGGCCAACTACAGCGCCCGGGCGGTGATGCAGCAGGAGATCGAATTGCTGCATCGGCTTGCGGGGAACAGGGCGCCATCAGAACGTCGCCTTTGTAAAGGTGACGGTGCGCCATGAGTGAGCAGCAGCGGCAGGAACTGCGAGCCTTCTACGAAGCCGAGGGACGGAGCGCGTATCAGACCAGGCTGTACGACCCACGCGATTGGGTTCACCAGCGTCTCAAGTCCGTGGTGCTCGGCCAGGTGAAGGGCCGGTGCCACGCAGACACTCGCCTCCTCGACGCCGGTTGCGCAGAGGGTCTCTACATGCGAGAGACGCAGAGCCTCGTCCAGCGAGCGGTGGGGCTGGACCTCTCCCACCCCAAGCTGGTGAGCGGCGTGGCTTTGGCGCGCCAGCACCCGCATCTGCATTTCGGCGTTGCCGATCTCGAGCAAATCCCGCTCGCGTCCGCCAGCTTCGACGTGGCGCTGTCGGTGGAGACGGTTGAGCACGTGCCGGACCACCGCGCGGCGGTCTCGGAACTGCACCGCGTGCTCAAGCCAGGCGGGATGCTGGTGATTTCCGTGCCGACCGAGGCGGACGAATTGGGCGGCAGGTATAAGATGCAGCTGGATTGGCGGGAGAAGAGCGGCCACCTGCACAGCTTCAGCCGGGATGAGTTCGGCCAGATACTGGAAGACGCAGGTTTCAGTGTGGAGAGTCGATTCACGGTGGACATGCTGGGCGGAAGGGTGCGCTACGCCATCGTGTCGAGCTTGCCGTGGCGAGCGGCGCGCGCCGCCTGGCGGGTGTGGGCCACACGCCGAAGGCGACAGACAGGGGCTTCCACCGCGAACGCAGCGGACCGGGCGTCCAGATCCATGTCCGCCTCCTCCACGCCCGTCTCGACCTTCGAGAATGAGGCTAGGCTTGAGAATCAGAACGAGAACGATATCCCACCCGTGACACCGCGATACTGGCAGCGGCTGGACGAATGGCTCACCCGCCTGCCTGGACTGCGCCGATGGGGCAGCCTGGGCGTGTGGGTGTGCAGGAAGCCAGAAGCAGGAAGCACCGAAACCAGGTTTTTTCCGGAAAACCTGGTTTCTGGGGATGCAAGAAGCAGGAGGAGGGAAAGAGGTTGAGACAACGTAGCCCTACCTCCTCGATGTGAAGTCCCAAGAGAGTGTCTGAATCTATCATGGCAATCACGTACTACGCTCAAACTGCCAACGAGAAGCACTGGAGTGCCCATTGGGGGCGGCAGCAACTCAGCCATCTGCTGGCGATAGCGGCACGGGACCCGCTTTCTCGCCATCTGGAGGCACACCTGCCGACCTCGGGACCTATCCTCGAGGGCGGCTGTGGCCTGGGCCAGTACGTGGTCTACTTCCGCGAGCGCGGCTATGACATCATCGGCGGCGACTTCAGCCCGACGGCGTTGCACATACACCGCCGGATATACCCGAGCTCACCGCTTCTGAACCTGGATCTGCGCCGAATGCCCTTCGCCGACGGGACGTTCCCGGGCCATATCTCCCTGGGCGTGATCGAACACATGGTGCATGGGCCACAGGAACTGCTGCGGGAGTTCTACCGCACGCTGAACCCCGGCGGGACCCTGCTTGTGTCGGTCCCATGGGTGAATGGCGCTCGCCGCCTGCTGGGCCGTTTGATCCGTCGTCGCCAGGCCGAGCGCCGGGCGGCAGGGGCGACGTTCTACCAGTACGCGTTCACGCGCCGGGAACTGCGCGGCTACCTCGGCGAAGCCGGATTCACGGTGTGTGCCTGCCACCCCTACAGTCCAGGCCGGGGCCTCCGAGAGATCCTGCGCCTCTTGAGGCCCGCTCGTCGAGACTCTGCAACCGCAGCCACACCGGGCGAGTCTGTAGGGGCGCGGTTACCGCGCCCTCCCCGCAGGGGCGCAGCAACTGCGCCCCTGCGCCACCTGCTCTACACGCCACCGGTCCTCTGGACCTTCGCCCACATGATTCTGGCTGTCGCGAGAAAGCCGGTTGGAGGCTAGAAGTTGGAGGGTAGAGGTTGAGACGGAAGCAGGGACGGCCCCGATATGCTAGGAGGGACAACTATGGACCCACGTAAGGCCGGACAGCAAGGCCCCGTACCAGGCCAGCCAGGACGCCAGAGCAGCATAGATCCACACAAGCAGCGGTGGATGCTTGTGGGAATCCTGTTCATCGCGGCCTTGTTGCGTCTCTGGAACCTGAGCGCTCCCAAGATGGGCGCCGATGAAAGCGACCACTACTTCCGCGAGATGCAGCAGATCCACCTCCTCGAGTTCGAGCAACAGCGCATCCACCCGGTGGACCTGTATCACGCCACGTCCCCCGGCCCTTCAGGGCATCCACTGTTCGCCATCCAGGTGACCAACCTGGTGATGCGGGTGCTGCCCGCCACGGCCACCACGGCGCGAGGCGTCCAGGCTATTGCGGGCGTGGCTATGGTAGGCGTCGTGTTCCTGCTGGGGAAGGACCTGTTTGGCGAATGGGAAGCGGTCATCGCCGCCGGCCTGGCCGCCGTCCTGCCGCTGGCCGTCCGCTACAACCGCACACTATACCTGGATTCCATCTACAGCCTGCTCACTACGCTGGTGGCCTGGACGACCTTCCGGGCGTTCCACACCGACCGGCCGCTGTGGACTGTGCTGGCGGGCGTATGCCTCGGGCTGGCGGGCGCGACCAAGACGTCGGCGCCTGTCCTCGTGCCCTTTGTGCTCGGCTACGCCCTGTACGTGTGCTGGCAGGAACGACAGGCGCAGCAGGAGGCCAGGCGCAAAGCTGCCGAAGCCGCCAGACAAGCCTCTCGCAAGCGCAAGGGGAGCCGAAAGAAAAAACGCACGACAGGAACCAAGGCTGGCGGAGACCGGCTAGACACGCGCCAACCGATCCCGGCGGCGATCAAGCTCGTCCTGATCCTGATCCTGGCCCTGATCGTTTTCTGGGTAGACGTGGACCCCAGCGCCTACTGGACGGCCATCCGCCACCCCGTTGACACGGGCTATCAGCATTCTGTTCTCGCTTACTTCGAGCACCTGTGGAGCGCGCGGACCTGGGTACTAGGTGTACTCATCTTCCTGTGGACGCCGTTTGTGCCGCTTGCCGCATTGGCCAGCCTGGTCATGCTGTTTATCCAGTGGCGACAGGTCTCAAACCGCGAGGTGTTGCTCGTCCTCTGGCTGTTGTGCCTCGGGCCACTGGCGCTGCTACACCTCGTAGGCATCAGCGGCGAGCACGGATATCTGCCCTTCGTCGCGCCCGTGTGTCTCCTGGCGGCATCATCGGTGGCCAGGCTGCGTGGCACCCGCCTGGTGGTCGCCCTGGCTCTCATATTCCTGCCCATGCTCGTGGCCTCGGTCCTGTACGGGTGGCGCTTGGTGCCGACGCCATACGGTTCGTATCTCAACCTGATCGACTTCGGGCGGGAGTACTACTGACAGGGAGACGCTGCATTGACCCGTTTCCTCTGCCTTTCCACCACCGACTGGGATGCGCCCCAGTTCGGCTCTCGCCAGCACATCGCGCTGCAACTCTCGCGGCGGGGGCACCAGGTGCTGTTCGTCGAGATTCCGCGCGCGCTGCACTCGTTTATCTCCGACCCAGCGGGCACGCGCCGCGCGCTGCGGCGCGTAGGCCGTATCCGCCAGATATCCGGCGGCCCCCTGGTATACACGCCTTTTCCCGTCCTGCCCATCTACTACAGCCCGCTCATCAACGCGATCAACCAGCGGCTGCTGCTCGTCTACCTGCGGCGCGCACTGTTGCGCGTGGGCTGGCGGCCCGACGTGCTGTGGACCTATTGGCCCCACACGGGCCACCTGCTGGGCCGGCTCGGGGAACGGGCCGCCGTCTACCACTGCATCGACGACTTCACGGCCGTGCGCTACCCCCTGGTGCGAGCGGCCACCATCGCCCGGCTGGAGGCGAACCTGTGCCGCCGGGTCGACCTGGTCTTCGCCCGGACCCGGCGGCTGGCGACCGCCAAGGGGCAATTCAACCCCAACACCTACCTGCTGCCAGGCGGCGTGGACGTATCCCAGTTCGATCCCACACGCGTGGGCCCGCCGCGCGCCGACGTGGCGGCGCTGCCCCGCCCCCGCGCTGGGCTGGTGGGCACCATCGACGACCGGGTGGACGTGAAGCTGTTGGTACGTTGCGCCGAGCACATGCCCCACACCGCGTTCGTGCTCGTCGGGCCGGTCAAGCGGCACCGGGTGGACATCCACGATCTGGAGGGCCTGCCCAACGTGCACCTGCTGCCGCCCTGCGCCCACACACAAGTACCCGCGATTGTCGCCACGTTCGACGTGTGCCTGATTCCCTATCGAGTCAACGCGTATACCGAAGAGCTGTCGCCCATCAAACTCTACGAGGGCCTGGCGCTGGGCAAACCGGTCGTCGCCACCGACCTGCCCTATCTGCGCCGCGAGGCCGATCACATTAGCGTTGCCCGCACAGCGGACCAGTTCGTGGCCGAGGTACAGCGGTCACTGGTCTCGCCCCCCACGGCGAAGCAGCGGGCCCGCTGGCGCAGCGTCGCCACGGCCAACTCGTGGGAACGCCAGGTGGATCAGATCGAACGCCATTTGACCACCGCGCTGGAGGGCAAGCGGTAGGGGGCGCGGTCTCCGCGCCCGGACAGCACGAGACCACTCTATCGACACTCCCACTTCAGGCGGCGCGTTTTTGACAACCGGCGCATCATGGAGTACCATACTGATAACTCACTCGCGTGCACAGCCAAGGGGCGTCTAGCGCTATGCCTACCGAGTTCACAGACACCATAGAGGAATACCGCCGGACTTTCCAGGCCCGGCTGAGACGTCAGCAGGAGATGCGAGAAGCGGAACGCCAGCAAGCGCTGCAAGCTGTCCGCGAAAAGGCTCCGGCAGTCATCTCCAGCCAGGCATCGGTTCGGCGAGCCTATCTGTTCGGCTCCGTGACGCGTCCCGGTGCATTTCACCCACAATCCGACATTGACATCGCCGTCGAGGGAGCGACGCCTCAAGAGTACTTCTCACTCTGGCGAGCCTTGGAACACGCCTTGCCGGACTGGACGATTGACGTGCGCGACATCACCTCCGCTTCCAGCTTCGGAGCTCTGGTTCGCAGGACAGGAGTGCTGATCTATGAACGAGCAGATTCGCCTGCTTCAAGCTGAGGTCCGAGACGATCTACAGGCAATCGACCAGGCCTACGAAGCCCTAGACTCCGTCAGCAGGCACGTTGCCGAACCGGAGGGGGGCATCCCTAAACGGCTGACAATCGTCCTTGGATACGCTGAACGGCTGGAGCGGCTGTACCGGCCTGACATCGAGGGATTTCTGGCTTTCCTAGACGGCATGGCGGGCCAGGAAGACGGTTGTTGAGCATCGTTCATCTCGTTCATCTCCTTCATCTCGTCGCCTCCTCGCGCGGGGGCGGTGCGGCGCACGTGCGCGATCTGGCACGGGGATTTGACCCGGACCGCTTCGCCGTCCAGGTGGCCATGCCAGAGGACGGCGGCACCGTGGGCCGGGGGGACTTCGAGACCGCCGGCATCCCCTTCCACCGGGTGGATATCGCGGCTGGCTTCTCTTTTCGGGCGCTCTGGCGCGTCCGACGCCTGGCGGCCAATGCAGACATCCTACACGTGCATGGAGCCCGCGCGGCCCTCTTCGGGCGGCTGGCGGTCGCCTCGCTCGGCGCGCGGCGGCCGCGCCTGGTCTACACGATTCACGGCTTCGCCGCTCCCCACTATCCGCAGCCGCGCCGGGGCGTGCTGCTGACCACAGAGCGAGTCCTTGCCCCGCTCACCGACAGCCTCGTCGCCGTGTGCAACGCCGAGCGTGAAGCGCTTGCGGCAGCGCGCGTCGCCCGGCCCGAGAACATACAGGTCGTGTGGAACGGCATTCACACAGCCCACTTCCAGAACGTCCGGCTGGATCGGACGGCCTGGCGAAACAGCTTGAACGTACCTGCCGACGCGAGCCTGATCACCACCATGTGCCGTCTCCACAAACCCCGCGACTTCCAGACGCTGCTCCACGCCTTCCGCCTGGTGGCCGATGCGTGCCCGCCGGATTGGAACAATCCGCGGGCACATCTGCTCATCGTCGGTGACGGACCGCTCCGCGCCCAGATTGAGGCGCAGATTGACGCGCTCTCCCTGGAGCAGCGGGTGACACTTAACGGCTGGCGAGACGATGCGCCATCCGTCTACGCCGCCAGCGACATCTACGCCCTCACTACCTGGGGCTGGGAGGGACTGCCTCTGACCGTGCTGGAGGCGATGGCAGCCGGGCTGCCGGTGGTCGCGACCGGCGCCGGGGGTGTGCCCGAGGCGGTAGCCGATGGCGATACCGGCCTCCTGGTGGGCCGCCGCGACGTGGATGGACTGGCCGAGGCGCTGCGCACGCTGATCGCGCATCCCGCGCAGCGCCAGAAGATGGGAGACGCGGGACGAATCCGCGCCGAGGCGTACTTCTCGGTTGCGCGCATGGTCGCCCAGACTGCGCCGATTTACGAGCGACTGCTCCGTCCTCAGTAGACTTTTCCTTGCTCTGCCTCCTATTCCAGAGTATAATGACTACCGCGCCCATCGAGGTGGCAAGAGCTCGTAGCGCGCGCGGACACCGTCCGTTCGGAGTACGCGGGATAGCGTCCCATGGCACTCCGACGGACCTCCGGACGGATGTCGTCAACGCTGACACGCCCGACCATCCGCGGCCGGGAGCGGTCGGTATCCGCGCTCACTACGAAAAGGCAGGATGACGGCCGCGTAGATCGAGGCAATGGGATGAGAGAGAAGAAAGACGGAGAAGCTGCACAAGCGTGCCCAGAATCCCCGCCCCTGGATGAGGACGGGATGGCAAGCTACCTGGCCGCGCAAACTGACGTGATCGCAGCCTACCTGTTCGGGTCCCTGGCGTCGGACAGGGCCGATCCCCGTTCCGACGTGGACATTGCCGTCTTGTTCGCCGACTTCTCGGATCCATTGGCCGTGGGGGACCGCCAACTGCAATTGATCGGTGAACTCGGGCAATTCACCGACCGGGAACTGGACGTCGTCATCCTGAACACAGCACCGCCCACCCTTCAGCACCAGGTGCTCCGATACGGCCGGTTGCTGTGCGAACGCGATCGGGGAGCGCGGGTGGAGTTCGAGGTACGTGCGGGCAAGATCTACGCTGATTTGAAGCCGATGTACGATTTCCACACTCATGACCTGCTGCACAAGATCAGGGAGGTGGGCCTTGGAGGACGTAGACGCCGTCGTCGCCAACCTGAGACCCTAAAGGCTTCAGAAAACCTTTAGGGTCTGCCCGGACTGGAGTTCAGTATGGCCATCTATCTCGACATCTCTGCCGCCGTCCATCATCGGGCCGGCCTGGGCAGATATGCCGAAAGCCTCGCCCGTGCCTTGCTCACCGCCGAACCTGAGAGCTACGCCCTGTTCTACAACCGGGAGCGCGGCGTAGAGCCGCTGCCAGGATTGGAACGGGTGCCCACGCGCACCGTCGCGCTGGGCTACAAGCCCTGGCGCATGCTGGTCTGGCTCGGGCAACTGGCCCGAGTCGGTCTTGATCGGCTGTTGGCCGACGGCACGCTCTTCCACGCCACCGAGCATCTCCTGCCGCCGTTGCGATCTATGCCCACCGTGCTCACCGTGCACGACCTGATATTCAAGCATCTGCCCGCTCACCACAAGCGGCTCAACCGTTGGTACCTGAACTGGGCCCTGCCATTGTATTGCCGCCGGGCCAGTCACATCATCGCCATCTCGGAATGCACCCGGAGGGACATTGTCGCAGCCTACGGCATCCCGTCGGACAAGATCACGGTTGTCCACGAGGCAGCAGACCCACGCTTCCGGCCACAGTCAGCGCAGGCAGTGGCCGTCGTGCGCTCCCGATACAAGCTGCCCAAGCGCTACGTCGTCTTTGTCGGCACCATCGAGCCGCGCAAGAACCTGACCCGGCTGTTGGCCGCCTTCGAGGAAGTTTACTCCGCCGGGTTGACCGACGGGCTGGTGATCGTGGGGAAACGAGGCTGGCTCTACGATGACTTCTTCGCTGCTCTGGAACGCTCACATGCGCGGGACGCGGTGATTCTTCCCGGCTACGTGGCCGACGCCGACCTGCCGGGCATCTACGCCGGAGCACAGGCCCTCGCGTTTCCCAGCCTGTACGAGGGATTCGGGCTGCCCGTGCTGGAGGCGATGGCCTGCGGCACACCCGTGACGTGCAGCGCCACGTCCTCTCTGCCTGAGATAGCGGGGGACGCGGCTTTGTCTTTTGACCCAGAGAACGTGCAATCCATCACCACGGCCTTGCGCCGTCTCTTGAGCGACACGGACCTGCAAGCCAGCCTGTCGCAGCGCGGCTTCGAGCAGGCAGCCAGGTTCTCGTGGGACCGGGCAGCAGCCAGCACCAGGCGCGTCTATGACAGAGTATTGGCCACGGACGGTCCCAGTCAGATCTAGGAGCCGAGGAAATTTGCCTGCGTCTGCTGCTTCTAGATTTGTCTGGACTCGAGCTCGATGAAGAGGCCTATCATATTGAGAGACACCCACGCCAAGAACCCACATCCAAGCCCCATCAGGTCGTGGTCGACCACGGCTATCGTGCTCATCGCTGTACTGCTCCGCGTGGGCCTGGCGGCTGCTCTGGCCAGCCAACCTGAGAGATACTTCCAGTCGGACGCGCCCCACTACGAGCGCCTGGCCAACAACCTGCTGGAATTCCACGTCTTCACCCTTTCTGAGGCTCCCCCTCTGGAGCCCGACGCGCTGCGCACGCCTCTGTATCCGCTGTTCATGGCGGCGATCTACGGGCTCTTCGGCCACCGGCCGTTCGCCATCGTCCTGGCCCAGTGCGCGGCCAGCATGATCAGCCTGTGGTTGGCCTCTCACCTGGCCCACCGGACGTTCGGGCGTCGCGCGGCGCTGATCGCCGCGCTGTGCATGGCGCTAGACCTGGGACAGGTGATCTTCGCCAGCCTGATCATGACAGAGACCGTGTTCGTGACACTCGTGGTGTCGAGCGCCTGGTGGACGTGGCGGCTCGTCGACGCCACAACTTCTGTTCGTAGTGAGGGCGGATGCAGACATCCGTTCAGGTCCGCCGGAGTGCCGTTTCGTAGAGACAGGCTGGTCTACGCGGGCCTGGCGGGCGCAAGTGCCGGCCTTGCAGCACTGTGCCGGCCCGTGGCCACGTACCTGCCGATTGTCCTGGCGGCCGTCGTGGGCGTGCACTGGCTGGAACAGGGTCGCTCCAGACCTGACAGGTTTCGGAAAACCTGTCAGGTCTCTCCCCAGGGTCGCTCCGCCCAAACGATCGGGCGAGCCCTCGGACAGATCGGGGTAATGGGGCTTGCAGTGCTCATATCCCTGTCGCCGTGGTTGATCCGCAACGCCCTCCGATTCGACTCGCCCCAACTGTCCACGATCCAGGGGTTCAACCTGCTGTTCCACAATACGGCCTATCTGCGGGCCAGACTGGACGGCAGCACGTGGAAAGAGGAATTCAATCAACTACGAGACGATGTGGAGGCCGAAATTGGCGACCAGGACCTGGGGCAGATGGAACTGGCCAGTTACTACCAGCAGAAGGCGATCCGCGAAATCGCGAGCCACCCGGTCGCCTACGCCCAGGCCCACGCAACGGGTATGTTCTGGTTCTTCGCCACGCCCAACACCAACTTCCTGGCGAACCAACTCGGCATCCTGAGACAGCCCACCGGCATCATCGCCAACCTGCGCACGCGGAATCTCTCGGCCAACTTGCAGGCGCTCCGCGAATTCTGGGACGAGTACGTTTACGGAGCACCCGTGCAACTTGTGTTCCTCCTGGCGCTCGTATCGGAAATACTGATCCTGGGGTGCACGTATCTAGGTGCGCTTTGGGGTACTGTAGTGGGTATCCGAGAGAGGCAGTGGGCCTCGCTGGCACTGTTGCTGGGTCTGATCGGCTATTTCGCGTTCGTGACCGGGCCACTCGGATACGCGCGCTTTCGGATACCCGCGATGCCGTTCATCTGCATCCTGGCAGGTTCGGGCTGGGCACACGGGTTAAGAAAGCTCTTCAGTGGTCTCTTGGCCAGGCGGAGCGGGGCTGCATGATCACCGTCCTCTCAGTCATCGGCACGCGTCCCGAGACGATCAAGATGGCCCCCGTCGTCGCCGAACTGCATCGCTTTCCCGCCCGTATCTGCTCCGTCGTTTGCGTCACCGCCCAGCACCGCGAGTTGCTGGACCCCATCCTCGAACTGCTCGGCGTCACGCCCGACTACGACCTCGACCTGATGCGCCCCAACCAGACGCTCACGCGTGTCACGACGGCGGTGCTTTCCGGAATGGAGCAGGTTCTGAGCAAGGTGCAGCCTGATTGGGTGTTGGCACAGGGCGACACCACCACCGTTATGGCGACCGCCCTGGCGTGCTACTACCAGCGCATCCGCTTCGGACACGTCGAAGCTGGGCTGCGCACCGGCGACAAGTTTCGCCCCTACCCCGAGGAGATTAACCGCGTGCTGGCCGACGCGTTGGCCGACCTGCACTTTGCCCCCACGGCGCGCGCGAGGGACAACTTGCTGGCCCAGGGCATCCCCGGGGCGAGCATACTCGTCACGGGCAACACGGTCGTTGACGCACTGCTGCAGATCGCCGAGCGCCAGATACCTCACGCGGAAGCCGCGCTCGCCGGTATCCCCCTGTGGGGGAAGCGGATTGTGCTGGTCACCGCCCACCGGCGCGAGTCATTCGGCCCAGGTATCCAGCAGATCTGTGATGCGCTAGGCGACCTGGCTGCCCGCTACCCGGCCGTCCAATTCGTATACCCCGTCCACCCCAACCCGAACGTAACCGGTCCCGTGCACCGGCGACTGGGAGGCATTGCCAATGTATCGCTCGTAGCGCCACTGGAATACGATGCACTGGTACACCTGATGAAGCGGTCCTACCTGATTCTCACAGATTCGGGCGGGATACAGGAGGAAGCGCCGGCTTTGGGCAAGCCCGTGCTGGTGCTGCGAGAAGTCAGCGAGCGACCGGAAGGCATCGCAGCGGGCGTGGCCCGGCTGGTCGGCAGGGACAGTGCGCGCATCGTGCAGGAGGCGTCCACGCTGCTCGACGACGAGAGCGCTTACGCCCAAATGGCCCGCCGCGTCAGCCCATACGGAGACGGCCAGGCCAGCCGGCGCATCGTTGAGGCTCTGCTGGCCCGCCCCGCTATGAAGGGAAGCGAAGCGGCCCAACGTTCGTAGTGAGCTACGGAGTCCGCGGAGTAGCGTCCCGAGGTAACGATTATGCTATACATCATGCTCCCGGCCTACAACGAGGAACAAGCCCTGCCACTCATGCTGCCAAGAATCCAGCAGGTCATGGAGCGACACCGACTGGCCTACCAAGTCGTCGTCGTAGACGATGGCAGCACAGACCGTACGGCGGAGGTGGCCGTGGCAGCCGGGGCCCACGAACTGATCCAACATCCTCACAACATGGGGCTGGCTGCCGCACTGCGCACCGGACTGACCCACATCGCCCACACCGCCCAACCCGACGACGTTGTCGTGATATTGGACGCCGACAACACGCACAATCCCGGCCTCATCCCGCGCATGATGCAACGCATCGACGAGGGCTTCGACGTCGTCATCGCCTCCCGCTTTCGGCCCGGCGCCCGCGTCGTGGGCGTTCCCCCGATCCGCCAACTCCTCAGCAACCTGGGGGGCTGGGTGTACCGCGTTCTGCTCCCGATTCGGGGCGTCCGGGATTTCACCTGTGGCTATCGCGCCTACCGTGTCTCGATCCTCCAGGCCGCCTTCGAACGCTGGGACGCCGGCTTCATCAGCGAGACGGGCTTCGCGGCCATGGTGGACATCTTGCTCAAGCTGCGCCTGTTCGACGACATCCTGATGACAGAATTGCCCTTCATCCTGCGCTACGACCTAAAGCCCGGCGAGAGCAAGATGCAGGTCAGTTCCAACATCCGCGCCAGCCTCCGACTGGCGCTCCGGCGTGCGCTTGGGAGGCTTGATTGAGCCGCTTCGCTTCTCCCCCAGAAACCAGGTTTTTTCTGAAAAACCTGGTTTCTCATCTGTGGGCCATGGTGCTGATCCTCGTGGGACAGACCCTCCTCCTATCCTTTCAACTGGCGGACCAGTCCATGTGGACCGACGAGATGCACACCGCCCGCATCGTCCGAAGCGCCAACCTGGCGGAAGCCCTGTCCCAGATTCAGTTGACCGAAAACCGCCCCCCTTTGCACTACCTGGCGCTCCGAGCCTGGGCGCGCATCGTCGGTCCCTCCGAATGGGGCATGCGCGTTTTCTCCATCGCAGCGATCCTGCTGGCGACCGCACTCACGTTCCGGCTTGCCTGCGATCTCACTTCTCGCCGCGCCGCCCTGTGGGCGGCCCTCGTGAGCGCAACCGCCCCCACGCTGCTGTGGCACGGACGGATCATGCGCGGCTACGCCATCGCCGTGCCGCTGGCGGCGCTCTCGACGCTGACCTTCTGGCGCGCGTGGCGACGGTCACGGAAATCGCCCCGCTGCGGCCCCAAGCTGGTGTATCTGCTCGTTTCCTCTGTCCTGCTGTTCACCGACTACCTGCCGATCCCGGTGATCGGCGCGCACCTCCTGTTCCTCGCCGGCGATTGGGCCTTGCGTGGCTGGAGACGGGCGCGAGGGCACGCCCCTATCCTGTCCGTAGTAGGTCCGCGAGGTGGCGGCCGAGAAACCAGGTTTTCCATGCGATGGCACATCGCCAAAAACCTGGTTTCGGTTTCGACGGCCCGCCGGCGCGGGTGGTGGAGTTGGCTGGTCGTCCTCATCGGCCTGCTGATCGTCGCGGCAGGCCTGGGGCTGACCATGCGCTGGCAGAGCGCCCGCACGATGGCCGGCACCAGCCCCCTCAGCCTCACCCCCTCCCTTCAGAGTCTGGCACAGCTACCCGGCCGGACACCTGTGATGGCAGCCGCCGTCGCCGCTGTGCTCTACTCTTTCAGCGTGGGCGAGGCGATTTTCCCATGGCACCCACTCGCAGTGCCGGGCACACTGGCCGCCTTGGTTCTAGGCTGGCTGGGCATGCGGGAGATGTGGCACACCCGCCGCGACGCGGCGATCCTCTCCCTGCTGTTGATACTCGTCCCGCTGGTCTTCATCAGCGTGGTCGTCTTCGGCACGCTGCTGGGCACGAGCATGTTGGTGATTGCCGCAGCGCGGAGCCTCTACCTGGGCGTCCTGCTGGCCATCCCGCTGGGCGCGGGGCTGGCAGCAAGGCAAGACCGCCGCACCTGCCGGCACGACACCCACAACGCTCGCCTGTTCCTACTCGCCGCCCTGCTGGCCGCGAGAGGCGTCAGCCTGCTGAATCAGACGTGCGGCCGGCATTTCCTCAACCCCGTCCACGAGGTACAGGTCCGCGAACTCGCCTCCCAGGTTGCCCGCAACGTCCGGCCCGGCGACGCGGTCATATTCGACGAGCGCCTGCCTTTCGACATATACTTCCGCCAGCTCGACGCGGAGACCCCGCTTTTCACCCCCGGTCCCCAGCACATGGGCCACGCCCTGGGAGCCGAGGTCACACCCGGCAGCCCGGTCTTCCTGGGCCAGGGAGAGCCGTTCATCCCGTCAATTGACCCACAGCGTCTGCGCGACTACCTGCGAGAAAGCCAACCGCCCCGCCTCTGGCTGCTCGTCTTTCATCACGAGGGGCACGAGCACACCGTAGAAAGTGAGATCGGTCGACCACTCTTGCAGGCCGGGCTCTATCAACAGGCTTTCCGGGCAGGCTACGCCCCCCAGGATCTGCTCTACGCCCAGCTGCGGGCGCGGCTGCGCCCGCGCCCGCCCATCCAATACAAGGCAGAAATCGTGTTGCTCACTCGGGCAAGCGACCTGGACAAGGCGTCAGATTCGGCACCCTAGGTGCGAATATGAACATCCTTCATCTCTACAAAGACTATTACCCCGTCCTCGGCGGCATTGAGAATCACATCCGCGTGCTGGCCGAGGCGCAGGCCAGTGCGGGCCACCAGGTCACGGTCCTGGCATGTGATCCCGGCCCCAGCACGCACGTGGACACCCTGAATGGGGTCCAGGTGATCATGGCGGGACGGCTGACCACCGCCGCCTCGATGCCTCTCAGTCTGAAACAACCGCTGGCCCTGGCCCGCCTGCGCCCCGACATCGTGCACATCCACTCGCCGTATCCCCTGGGCGAGCTGGCCAACCTGCTGCTGAGGCGGGCGCGCGCCACCGTCATTACCCACCATTCGGACGTCGTCCGCCAGCGGGGCTGGCTCCGTCTGTATGCTCCATTCCTCCGTCGCGTCCTCCGCGCAGCCGACCGCATCATCGCCACGAGTCCTCGCTACATCGAGACGTCACCCTGGCTGCGGCCGGTGCGAGACAAGTGCACCGTGGTTCCGCTGGGAGTGGATCTGGTCCGATTCTCACCGCCAGTAGAAGCGCGGCGTCCAGCGCCCGCGCCCGTACAGGCCGCCACGCTGCTCTTCACAGGCCGGCTGCGCTATTACAAGGGGTTGGACACGCTGTTCCAGGCCCTCTCTCGCCTGCCAGACGTCCAGTTACTCGTCGTGGGCGACGGGCCAATGCGAGAGGATTGGGAACGCATGGTGGACGACCTGCACCTCGCACAGCGCGTGACGTTCGCCGGCGACGTCCCCGACGAGGACCTGCCGGGCTACTACCGTGGTGCGGACGTTTTCGTCCTGCCGGCCAACGCTCGCGCCGAGGCCTTCGGTACCGTCCTCCTGGAGGCCATGGCCTCAGGCCTGCCCTGTGTCACGACCGAGGTTGGGACCGGCACGTCGTGGGTGGTACAGGACGGCGTCACGGGGGCAGTCGTGCCCCCACAAGACCCCGCTGCGCTGGCGGACGCGATTCGCGGCATGCTACACGATCCGGAGCGCCGGGCAGCCTTGGGCCACGCCGCCCGCGCCCGGGTAGAGATGGAGTTCACCACCGAGCGGATGGTCACCCGCGTGCAAGGCGTGTACGAGGAAGTCCTGAGACCTACCTGAGACCCTACCCGAGTCCCTAGAGGTCTTCCGACGGATTGGAACAATCCGCACCTTTAGGGTCTGCCCGGCACACGAAGATGCGCCGGGCACTTGATTATTTCACACGTTTGCGCTAATATACGCTGGACAGAGGCCCGAAAGGTGCTCTGTCGAATCTTGGGAGGTAGCTGAATGAGAATCTTGGTCACCGGGGGTGCCGGTTTCATCGGTTCCAATTTGGTAGACGCGCTGGTCGAACAAGGCCACGAGATCACCGTCATAGACAACCTGTCCGTGGGCAAGGCCAAGAACATCGCCCATCACCTGGAGAACGATCGGTTTCACTTCGTCAACGATTCGATCCTCAACACCGGTACACTGGAACGGCTTGTGCGCCGGGCTGAGCTGATATACCACCTGGCGGCTGTCGTGGGCGTCAAATACATAGTGGAGGACCCCCTGAGTGGCATCGTCACGAACGTCCGGGGAACTGAGAATGTGCTCGAGCTGGCGTTCAAGTATTGGGTGAGAGCGGTCATCGCGTCCACTTCCGAGATCTACGGCAAATCCACCAAAGTGCCCTTGCATGAAGAAGACGACCGGGTGCTCGGCCCCACCACCGTCGGTCGCTGGTCCTATTCCGATGCCAAAGCAATTGACGAGTATTTCGCGCTGGCCTACGCGAAGCAGGGACTGCCCGTCACCGTCGTTCGCTACTTCAATGCCTACGGGCCCCGGCTCGACCCCAGAGGTTACGGCAGCGTCATTGCCCGGTTCTTGACTCAAGGGCTACGAGGTGAGCCGTTGACAGTTTACGACGATGGGAAACAGACCCGCTGTTTCACTTACGTGGCGGACACAGTCGCAGGCACCATCCAAGCCGCCACCATGCGAGAGGCAATAGGACAGGTCTTCAACATCGGCTCCAACCGGGAGACCAGTGTGGGCGAACTGGCCGAGCTGATTCGACAACTGACCGGTTGCCGCTCAGAGATCACCCACATCCCTTACGCCTCTGCCTATGGGGTAGACTTCGAAGAGACGCGCCGCCGGGTGCCCGACGTGAGCCGCGCCCGGGAGGTGCTGGGTTTCGAGGCCCAGATGACTCTCGAAGAGGGACTGCCCAGGGTGTTGGAGTGGTTCCGAGGTCAGGACGATGAATTCTACTAAACTCAGCGCGCTGTGCGACAAAATCCTGGAGATCGGCTGGCTATTGGCAGTGATCATCACGCCACTCCTGTTCAACGTCTACTCCAGCCGAGTCTTCGAGCCGGACAAGCTGACCACCCTACGCACCGTCGCCGTGATCATGGCTGCCGTCTGGGCAGTCAACCTCGTCGAGGAACTCGCAGGTGGGCGATACGAGGTTGGGTTCACCTGGCGTACCCCGTTGGTGTTGCCCACCCTGTTCATGGTCATCGTCTACTTCCTGAGCACCATTCTGTCCGTCACGTCTCGAGTCAGCCTGTTGGGCTCCTACCAGCGCCTGCAGGGCACGTATACGACGCTGGCCTACATCGTCATATTCCTCATCCTCCTGCAGAAACTGCGCACGCGCGCTCAACTCAACCGGTTGCTCACGGTGCTCGTGGTCAACAGCCTGCCCATCGCCCTGTATGGCCTGGTCCAACGCAATAGATTGGACCCCCTGCCCTGGGGCGGGGACGTGTCCGAGCGCGTGGCATCCAACATGGGCAACCCCATCTTCGTCGCCGCTTACCTGATTATGGTGTTCCCCCTCATCGTGGGGCGCATAGCGGACTCCTTCAAGGCCATCCTGACCGAGGAGGAATCAGACTGGGCCGACATCCCGCGCGCGGCGGGCTATATCTTCGTCGCGGCTGTCGATCTGATCGCCATCTGGTACGCGCAAAGTCGAGGTCCCCTGCTAGGCCTCATCGCCGGCTCCTACTTCCTATTCCTGCTGCTGGCTCTATCGTCACGTACCAAATGGGGAGCTGCGTCCGTGCTGGCGATTGTCACGGTCACCGCTCTGGTCGTGGGCTTTCTTGTGATCGTCAACATCCCCAGTGGTCCCTTGCAGACACTGCAGCGTGCCCCCTGGCTTGGACGCCTTGGCGAGGTGTTTGACTTCGAACACGGCACAGGAAAGGTGCGGGCCCTGATCTGGGAGGGCATGGTGGAGCTAGTCCTCCCCCACGACCCGATCCGACTCCCCGACGGCCACCCCGACCCAGTCAATGCCCTCAGGCCATTGGTCGGCTACGGTCCGGAATCCGTCTATGTGGCCTACAATCGCTTCTATCCTCCGCTGCTGGGCCACTACGAGTCGCGCACAGCCTCACCTGATCGCTCCCACAACGAAACGCTGGACTCATTGGCCATCACCGGTCTGCTAGGATTGGGTGCGTACCTCTGGGTATTCTGTAGTGTGTTCTACTACGGTTTCAAATGGCTCGGGTTGGTGGAGGGCAACAGGCAGCGGAATCTGCTGTTTGGCCTCGTGGTCGGACTGAGCGCAGCTAGCCTCGCCTTCTTCTGGTGGTGGCAGGGCCTGCATTTCTTCGGAGCAGCCCTGACGCTCGGCATCGTCGCTGGCTTGGGGGTCTACCTGGCCATCACGGCCGCCATCTCCGCAGTGCACATCCTCAGGTCAAACGAGGCCGTACTGCCCGCCCTTCATCCCCACCAGTTCCTCATCGTATCCATCGTGGCTGCCACCATCGCGCATTTCGTTGAGATCAATTTCGGCATCGCGATCGCCTCGACGCGCACCACGTTTTGGGCCTTCGCCGGGATACTTGTGGTTACTGGATTGGGCATGATCGCCGAACCCGAGAGCGAGATGCAGGGCCAGACGAAGGAGAGACGGCAAGAGGACAAGAGACGCAAGAGGCGACGCAGGAGCCCTGCGACAGCGCCCTCGCACACGACTTGGCCCACCTGGCTAGGGCCTCTGTTGGCCACGTCCGCCGTCGGTGGCTTCATCTTGGGCACACTGGCGTTCGATTTCACCACCAACGCAGAGCGCCTTGAGCAGCCGCTGACCATCATCTGGCGTGCGCTCACAGTCCTTCCGGCCCAGGATAGCCGCGCTTCCTACGGCGCGCTGATGATCTTCGGGCTCACCTGGCTGATGAGCGCGGTCATCTTCATCGCCGAGATGGCCAAGGGCGGCGCGTTTCGTGAGCGCAAGGGCGACGGGAGCCTGGCAATCGTCCTGTACCTGCTGTGCTCGCTGACCCTGGGTTTCGGACTTGCCCTGGCGCTGGCCAGCCGCCAGGCCTCGATGGTGAACATACAAGCCCAGACGTTGAACGATGTGATACAGATCGCCGATCGCGTCGCCGGTCTATTGACCTCCTACTACTGGTTCATCGTCTTCGTGTTGATCGCCGGTGGCATGGCCCTCCTCCTGGAGTCTCGACGTCAGCCACGGCAGGTCGCGTATCCCTGGGGAGCTATCGCGCTGGTTGTACTGGCCGTGCTGACGGGGGCCATCGTTGTGGTAACCAATCTGCTGCCCATCCAGGCCGACATCGTCTACAAACAGGCCGACCCGTACGACCGGCAGAGCCAGTGGCCGATAGCTATCGAACACTACAAACACGCGATTGAACTGGCCCCCAATGAGGACTTCTATTACCTGTACCTGGGGCGGGCCTATCTCGAATATGCGTCGAGCCTCGAGGATCCAGCGGTGCAGGATGCAGTGCTGCGCGAAACTGAGCAGGTGCTCATGGAAGCCCGCGAGATCAACCCGCTGAACACAGACCACAGCGCCAACCTGGCCCGCATGTACCGTCGCTGGGGCGACTTCGCGGCGGATGAACAGACGCGCGCCACCCTGCTGCAGCGCTCGTCGAAAGAGTATGCCGTCGCGACCACGCTCAGCCCCCACAACCCCATCTTGTGGAACGAGTGGGCGATCCTTATGTACTACGGTCTCGGCGACGTCGCCGGGTACGAGCGTACGTTCCAGCGTTCGCTGGAGCTTGACCCCAACTTTGATCAAACGTGGTTGGTCTGCGGTGACGTGAACCGAGGCTTGGGTGAACTGGAAGAGGCAGCTCATTGCTACGAGGAAGCGCTCAGGCTGAAACCCGAGACACCGCAGGTCCTCAAGATGCTGGGGGAAACGTACCGGGCACTGCAGCGATGGGACGATGCCATTGCCACGTTCACACGCGTCCTGGAGATCGAGCCAGGTGCCAGCGACGCCTGGCGTGTGCTGGGGGACACGTATATCACCACGCAGCAGTGGGAGCAGGCGATCATTGCACTCACGCGTGTGTTGGAGCTTGAGCCGGAGGCTGAGGACCTGTGGAACGTGCACCAGGTACTGGCGCGTCTGTACAGCCAGATCGGCCAGCGGGAGCAGGCGCTGGCGCACGCCAGCACCGCCCTCGAACTGGCTCCAGAGGATCAACAGCCCATCCTGCAAGACCTGATCGCACAACTTCAGTCACAGGGGATGTTGCAGCCATGACCATGCATCCCCCACGGCGCTCCAGCAGACCACCGTGCCTTGCCGGGCACGGAAACCGCGCCCCTGCTACGAACGGACGATCACTGGAGATGTCGCAGCCATGACGATATACATCCTCGTGTTTGCAGGCGCATTAGTGCTGGCCATCGGGGCGACGCCAGTCGCACGCTGGCTGGCACCCCGAGTGGGCGTCATGGACGTACCAGAAGCGCGCAAGATCCACCACAGCCCAGTTCCTCGTATGGGAGGGGTTGCGATCTACCTGACCGTACTCGCCGCCGCGCTTGTCCTGGGTGAGCGGTACAACTTCGCCCAGTTTGGGAGTATCCTCATCGGCGCGACGGGCGTCTCCTTCATGGGACTGATAGACGACCGCTGGACCCTGCGCCCACTGATCAAGATGCTTGGGCAGACGCTGGCCGCGTTGCTGCTCTATGCCACCGGCATCTACGTGGGCTTGTTTCATCACCCAATCCTGGACCTGGTCACGACGGTGCTTTGGGTGGGATACATCACCAACGCGGTGAACTTCCTCGACAACATGGACGGGCTGGCCAGCGGAGTCTGCGCTATCGCGGCCACTTTCTTCGCCCTGATGTGTTCCTTCAGCGGACAGTATCTGGTCGGGGCTCTCTCCATCGCCGTGTTGGGGGCCTGCCTGGGATTCCTGTTCTACAACCTGAACCCTGCTAACATCTTCATGGGCGACTCGGGGTCGCTGTTCCTGGGCTTCACGCTGGCCGCCATCGGCATCAAGCTGCGCTTTCCAACCAACGTCACTTTCGTCACGTGGATGGTGCCCGTGCTGGTCATGGGCCTGCCTGTCTTCGACACGATGTTGGTCATCGTCTCACGCCTGCGGCGGCGTCTGAACCCAGCGACGACACCGGGCCGGGACCACGTCTCACACCGCCTGGTGGTCGCTGGCATGACGCAACGAGAGGCGGTCCTCACCCTCTACGTCATCTCGTTCATCCTGGGCTTGCTGGCCGTTTTCGTCACTCAGGCTTCTGTCCTTGAAGGCTACATAGTCGGCGGCATCGTCGCCCTGGCGGGCATCTACGGCGTATGGCGTGTGGAGCGTCCACCCTTTTACAAAGCCCAAACTCACCGTTCGCAGTAGGGGCGCGGTTTCCGCGCCCGGCAAGGCACGTAGTCCGCCGGAGTGCCATTTCTTCGAACCCAGCACACTTAAGGAGTATAGTAGATATGAAAGGCGTCATCACTGTGGCCGGGTATGGCACCCGGTTCCTTCCGGCCTCCAAGGCCGTCCCCAAGGAGATGTTCCCCATCGCCGGCGTCCCCCTGATCCAGCATCACGTGGAAAGCCTGGTGGCAGCGGGCATCACCGAGATCATCGTCGTCGTCCGCGGCGGGAGCGAGGTGATCCAGCGCCACTTTGCGCCCGCCACTGATCTGGAATTGCACCTGCAGAAATCGGGCAAACTGGCGCTGCTCGAAGAGATGCGGCGTGTCTCGCGCCTGGCGGAAATCGTCCTCGTGCGCCAGCCCGATGACCTTCCGTACGGCAACGGCTCACCGGCCCTCGCCGCTCGCCCCTGGCTGAACCCCGACGAGCCGTTCTACTACATGTTCGGCGACGACATCATCATCGCCGACGTGCCCGTGCCGCAGCAGATGCTCGACGCGTTCAACCGTTTCCAACCGGCGGCCGTCCTCGCCACCCAATGGGTCCCAGACGAGGAGAAACACCTGTACGGGTGCATCGAGTTCAAGCCAGGCTCCGAGCACGAGATGGCGCGCATTGTCGAGAAACCCAAACCGGAGGAGGCCCCATCCAACTGGGTTCAGATCGGTCACTTCGTCTTCACGCCGGAGTTGTTCGACGTGTTGCACGGCTCTGAAGTGGGGAAAGGCGGCGAGCTTTGGATGGCCGACGCAGTGGACCGGCTGGCGGCGCGCTCCTCGGTCATCGTGCAGCCTATCGAAGGCCTGTGGATGGCGGCCGGAGACCCGTTGCGCCAACTGAAGGCCAGCATCCAGATGTCACTGCGGCGCGACGACATGCGGGACGATCTGCTCGCCTACCTGCGGTCGCTGTAGGGACGTAGCGCCCAGGTGCAGGGACGGGCGCGGAAACCGCGCCCCTACAGCGGGCGCAGTCTGTCCGCGACCGGCTTGACGATCTGCGTCCGCGACGTTTGACGCTTGACGTTTGACGCTTCACGCTTCACGCATGACGATCCTACTCGGCGTATCGCTTGTCCTCGCCGTCGGCATCCTGCCGATGCTCGCCTACGCGCTCATCCTGTGGTGGCTCGACCGCTACGAGAAGGAGCCGTTGGGCCTGCTGGTTGCGGCCTTTCTCTGGGGCGCGGCACCGGCAGTCATCTTCTCCCTCATCGCCGAACAGGTCCTGGGCATCCCCGTCTCTCAGTTCGTCGAGCCAGCCGCCGCCGACATGATCGGCGGGGCGGTGATCGCCCCCGTCGCCGAAGAGATATTCAAGGGGATGGCCCTGCTGCTCCTGCTGCTTCTGTTCCGCCACGAGATCGACAGTCCCCTTGATGGCATCATCTACGGTGGGCTGGTGGGCTTCGGCTTCGCCGCCGTCGAGAACGTGCTCTACTTCGCCTCGGCGCTTGCAGAATCCGGCCCGGGTGGCGTCCTGCTCGTGGCCGTACTCCGCGCCTTCCTCTTTGGTCTCAACCACGCGCTGTTCACCGGCCTGACCGGGCTAGGGTTGGCATTGTCGCGCACCGCGCCCAACTGGCTGGTCAAGGCCGGTGCACCCGTCGCGGGGCTGGGGCTGGGCATGGTGGCGCACGGCATCCACAATGGCAGCGTGACGTTGGGCGGCGAGCTGTGCTGGCCCTGTCTGATCACCTTCGCCTCGGACTGGGGCGGCGTGCTGATCCTGCTCGGCGTCATCGTCTGGACGTCGCTGCGAGAGCGGCAGTGGATCATCACGTTCCTGGCCGATGAAGTCAAGCGAGGCACGCTGAGCCAGGCGGATTACGACGTGGTGTGCTCGCAACTCCATCGCGTAGCGACGCGGGCGAATGCGCTGTTCAGCGGAGGCTTCAGGCGCTGGCATCAACTGGGCCGCTACCACCGCCTGGCGACAGAACTGGCCTTCAGCAAGCACCGTCTAGCCCATTTTCCGGGCGAGGCTGACACGCGTGCACGCGTCGCCCAACTGCGAAAGCAGGTGACCGAATTGAACAAGCGCTAGGAGCGCGGCACCCACGCCCTCCCCGCGCCCCCACAGCGACGCGGGCAAGAAAACCAGGGCCACGGGGGGCGTTCGCTGCACCCCCGTGGCCCTGCTTCTGTGCTGGCGGGAGTGGATGGGAGTCGAACCCACCGCGGCTCGCTCTGCGCGACCCGCCACCGGTTTTGAAGACCGGGGAAGCCACCGGGCCCCAACCACCCCCAGGTTCATCGTAAGGATAGCGCAGTTTGCACGATTAGTCAAGCGATGCGCCGTTGTGCGGGACGATGCCGTTGAAACCAGGTCTTTGGCAACGCCATTCTGATGGCGCGCCATCGCATGGAAAACCTGGTTTCTCGCCTCCTGGAACGTTCGGATGATCGAACGGTAGTCGGTGATGGCCATGCTATGCAGCGGCACCCACTGCAGGAAGACGCCGTCAGGGCCAGGTGCCGATCCACCTATCGGTAGAACTCGGTGGTGAACAGCGTCCAACTGCACGCGTTCGAGGGATGCGTGGCATCCGCTTTTGTCCGCTGCATACAAGCCCCTTATGACCGGATCAGTCCACAGACCGTAGGGGCGCGATGACCGCGCCCCTATGTTCACGCGACATACTCAGCGAGGTGGCATGCCACAAGGGCAGGTACAAGACCTGCCCCTACAGGGGCAGCCAGGTGCCGATACCCTGCTCCAGTGCACGCTTGTAGATCAAAGGAGCGGTGGCCATGTCGTCAAGAGCCAGGCCCAGGTTGCACGCCATCGTCCGCTCCACGTCCGTCTCACGCCCCGGCTTGCGCCCGGTGACCAACTCGCCCACATCGGCGTGGATGGGCGGGATGTCCTGGAAGTAGCCGACCTCGCGATAGTGCTCGAGCTGAGGCACGTCGTCGGTGCAGAACTTGTCGGCCTCGCGCAAGGCGTCTGCATGCCAGTACGAGTCGAAATCCACCAGCGAGGCGAACCCGCCGGCCTCAAACCAACCCGCTTGGATGGTAGCGTGCGGCACGCGAAGAATGGGGCCCGCGGTGACTACCATATCGCAGCCGGCCACGGCCTGTTTCGGCTCCCGGACCGGCACCACCTCCAGCCCGATGCGCTCGCTCATGTCCTCCGCGTAGCGGCTTTGGACGTCGGCATCCACGTCGTAGACGAACGCTTTCTTGAGCGGGAAGAGCACGTTCAGCGCCTCCAGGTTGCTCCGTCCCTGCACGCCGCAGCCCAGGATACCGACGACCTCGGAATCCGGGCGAGCCAGGTACTTGGCAGCCACGGCGGTGGCCGCGCCCGTGCGCATGGCCGTGACCCACACGCAGTCCATCACCGCCAGCGGGATACCCGTCTCATGGTCGTTGAGGATAAGCAGGCCGCTGATGTAGGGCAGTCCACGCTTCTGGTTCTCCGGATAGCCCCCCACCCATTTCATCCCCGCGGACTTCAGGGCCGGGATGTAGGCCGGCATGGCGTGGATAAAGGCATCGGGCATCGTGTGGATGCCCGGCTTGGGCGGCATCTCCACCCGGCCTTCCCCCTTCTCGTGGAACATCTCCTCCAGCGCGGCGATGACGTCCGCCATGGTCAGACCGACGGACTGCACGTCGGCCTGGGAGAGATACAAGAGCTTATCGGACATGAATATGGCCTCCTATTGGGATTTTGACAGCAACCAACGTCTGCATTATAGCCCAATGACAACCCTTTCACAAATCCACGACGAAAATCACTTGCGAATTCGCCGCTTTCGTGCTAACGTGATATACTTGACGACTGACGTTTGACGTTCCACGCTTGACGTGCGACGTCCGACGTATCACGTATCACCCAAGGAGGTCATCTATGCCTATCAAAGTTCCGTGGCTCAAGGGGGTCTTCCCCGCGCTCGTCACGCCCTTCGTGCGCAAGACAGAGGACGTTGACGAGGAAGCCTACCGGACCCTGATCCGGTACGCGCTGCCCAACGTGGACGGGCTGGTCACCAGTGGCACGACGGGTGAGTTTCCCTACCTCACCCGCGAGGAGCAACGGCGGCTGGTCGAGATCGGCGTGGAGGAAGCGGGCGGCAAGCCCGTCGTCGCTGGCTGCGGCGCTTCGTCCACCCAAGAGGCCCTCACGCTCGCGCGCGACGCCAAAGACGCAGGCGCATCCGCGGCCCTCATCGTCACTCCTTACTTCCTCCACCCCTCCGACAAGGGCGTCTACCAGCATTTCTACGACATCGCCACCGCCGTGGACCTGCCCATCATCCTGTATAACATCCCCCAGGTGATGGACAGCTATCTGCCGCGCACCGTCGTCGAGGACCTGGCGGATCTGCCCAACGTGATCGGTCTCAAGGACTCCTCGGGCGATCTGACCTACACGATGGAACTGCTGGAGTACGCCGGAGATCGCATAGACATTTTCGTCGGCCACGACGAGGTCGTGCTCCCCGCGCTGGCCGGCGGCGTGAGCGGCTTCATCCTGGCCAGCGCTCAGGTATATCCCGAGGTATGGCAGGAGGTCATCCGCCTGGCTGGTGAGGGGCAGCTGGAGGAGGCCCGCGCCCTGCAGCGCAGCGTGCAGAAGCTCTCCCGCATCTTCTGCCGCTACGGCGGAGGCGTGGCGGTGAAAGCGGCGCTCAAGCTGATGGGATTGGACATGGGGCCCCCACGCAAGCCGCTCAAGGCAGTCGGCGGGGCGCTGATCCACGAGACGCGCGCCGAGATTCGCCTCGAATTGGAGAAGCTGGGCAAGATACAGGTCGAGGAGCCAGACTTCGAGTACCCCAGCGCGCCGCTCGCCTCCCGCTTCGGTGACCTGGAGATCACGCCGGAGCATATCGCCGCGCACGCCTTGCACACTGGGACCGGCACAGCCGGTGAGGGCTTGAACAAGGTCCAGATTGACCTGATTGCCGGGGGCAAGGACACGGTTCTGGGCGACACTTACGCGCTGCAACTGACCTATCCGCTGCACCGGCGAGAGGCGCTGACGGCCATCCTCGAACCAGGGCTCACTGTGCGCCCCTCCACCCTGCTTCTGCCGACGCTGCCGCAGAAGAACCTGCGTCAGGCGAACATGATCTATGGACCCACGCAGGCAGCGCTGGCGCAGGCTATCGTAGACGCCCTGGAGGAAGGCCGTGTCCCGGACGCGGCGGTCGACGCATACGTGATGATCGCACTGGCGACGCTGCACCCCCGAGCGCTGGATCGCCACGCGCTCTTCCACAGTGTCCGTGCCGCCGCTGCTGATGCATTGGCGCAGGCGTTCTCGCAATAAGCGGTTCATGAGATAGGGAGACAAACTATGGGCTACAAGACCGATTGGTTCAAAGGGATCTTTCCTGCGCTGGTGACGCCCTTCACGGCAGACGACAAGGTGGATGAGGCAGGCTATCGCGCACTGATCCGCTACGTGCTACCCCACGTGAATGGCGTGGTCCCGTGCGGCACGACGGGCGAGTTCTCGTATCTGACGCTGGAGGAGCGCAAGCAGGTCACACAGATATGCCTGGACGAGGTGGCCGGTCGCGTGCCGGTGGTGGTTGGTACCGGCTGCAAATCCACGCGCGAGACGCTGAAACTGACGGAGTGGGCCAAAGATGCAGGCGCGAGCGGCGCGCTGGTCGTCGCCCCGTATTTCCTCAAGCCCACGTTCAACGAGGTCTACGATCACTTCAGGGCAGTGGACCAGGTGGGGCTACCCATCGTGCTGTACAACATCCCCCAGTGCGCGGGCACTCACTTCAGGTGGTGGACCGGCGAGGCTATGTCGCTCGACTTCGACAACGTCATCGGCATCAAGGACTCCTCGGGCGATCTGCCCTTCATGGAGGCCATGTTCGAGAAGGTGAAAGGCAAGGTCGCTATCTTCGTCGGGCACGACGAGGTGGTGCAGGCAGCCCTGGGGGCCGGCGCCGACGGCGCCATCCTGGCCAGCGCCAACGTCATCCCCGACGTCTGGCAGCGCGTCTACCAGGCGACGCTCGAAGGCGATCTGGAGACGGCGCAATACTGGCAGCAGAGAGTGCAGAAACTCGTGCGCATCATCGTGCGCTGCGGCTCCACCCAGGCGGTCAAGGAAGGGCTGCGCATGATGGGCTTGCCCATCGGCGACTCGCGCCATCCGGTCATGCCCGGCGGCGCGTTCCGCCGCGAGGACCGCGACGAGCTACGCCTGCAACTGGAGCTGCCGGACATAGACAAGATCAAGAAAGCCACAGTCACCTATGACCTGGGCCACCGGCAGGTAGAGACGGAGGTGTGCGCCACGCCTCAGACGCCGCGCACGATCTCCGGCTTCACGATGAAGGTGGGGGAGGGGTTCGCCGGCCCGCCCTTCCACGAACTGGCACACGTGGACCTGCTGTTGGGCTTGAAGAACGGCCCCGTGGGACGCGCCATGGAGCGGGCGATGGCCGAACGGGGAGAAAAGCGCGGCTTGAAGATCATCAATGAGCGGCCACGCACGCTGCTGGTGCCCACCGTGACCGTCCGCACGGCCAAGCAGCGACGGCTCTTCTACGAGCACGCCGCCCAGGGTGTCAACCTGGCCATCCGGCTGAGCGTCGAGGACGGGTTCCTGCCCGAGGCGATCCTGGACGACGTCGTGCTCATCGTCAACGCCTTCGTGCACCCGGCTGCGTCTATCGCCAAGCGAGTGGACTTCAACAACTACAAGGCCACCCGCTACGCCATCCGCAAGGCGCTGGAGGGCCGGCCCGTGGTGGAGGAACTGATCAACGAGAAGGCCGCGGCGCGGCACCCCTTCCGCTACGCGCCGTAGTCGGGATGGTGAATTGGGAAACTGGTAAGTCGGTAGGTTGGGAAACTGGTAGATTGGTACATTGGTAAGCCGGCAAGCATCTCACCAACCTACCAACTACCAGTCTACCACTCTACCAACGTACCAGCCTATCGCGTGTACGGCGTGTCGAAGAATGGGGCGTGGGGCTTGATGTCCAGCACGGGCGAGCCATCCGCCGCGTCCAGCCCCACCACCTCCAGCACGTTGTCTTCGATGCGCAGGATGCGGGCCGTCGTCAGCGCGATGGGGTTGGGACGGCGGGGACTGCGAACCGCGAACACTCCCCGGAGCGGCCTGCTCAGGTCGCCCCGGGGATGCACCTGCAGCTCGTAGCCGGTGGAGCGGTGAAAGCAGTACAGGACGACGACGTCGCTGCCCGGCTGTAGCCCCAGCAAGCCGTCGGTCAACGACGGATCGAGCACGATCCGGGCCGGCAGGGTGCGCACGTCATCCATCTGCAACTCCCCGTTCCCAGACGCACGCTGAAACCGGGTTTTTTCCGCAAAACCCGGTTTCTCATCCGCGGACGCACGTTCACCATCCGCCTCGCCCCGCTCCACGTAGCCGATGGGAGTCATGGCCAGGGGTTGGAAGGCATATTTCGCGCTTTGAGATTCAGAATCTGCCATTGTCGACTCGATCCAAGAAACCCGTTTTTCGCTATCGAAACGTTGATCTTGGCGCACCTTTGTAACGCCTATGAACGGTCCTTGCGCCAGCCAGGGTCAAAAACCTGGTTTCTATTCATGCTTTGCGTTTTGGGATTTGGAATTTGTGATTTCCCTAGGTTCCCTCTTCCCACGACGACAGGTACTTCTCCTGCTGTGGCGTCAGCACGTCGATCTCCACGCCCATGGCGTGCAGCTTGAGCCGCGCGATCTCCTGGTCGATGTCCTCAGGCACGGTGTACACGGTGCGCTCCAATTCGTCCGCGTGCTTCAGCATGTACTCGGCACAGAGCGCCTGGTTCGCGAAGGACATGTCCATCACCGCGCTGGGATGGCCTTCGGCGGCGGCCAGGTTGACCAGTCGGCCCTCCGCCAGTATGTGGATGCGACGCCCGTCGGGCAGCGTATATTCGTCCACAGAGGGACGGACGCGGCGCGGCGGGCCTTCTGCCATCTCCGCCAACGCCGGGATGTTGATCTCGACGTTGAAGTGGCCCGAGTTGGCCACGATGGCCCCGTCCTTCATCGCCTCGAAGTGATGCCCATCGATCACGTTGATGTCACCGGTGGACGTGATGAAGATGTCGCCTTGCGGCGCGGCTTCCCGCATCGGCATCGCGCGGTAGCCATCCATCACCGCCTCCAGCGCGCGCAGCGGCTGCACCTCGGTGACGATCACGTTGGCCCCCAGCCCCTTGGCCCGCATAGCGATGCCCCGGCTGCACCAGCCATACCCACCGACGACGACTATCTTGCCGGCGAGCAGGACGTTGGTGGCGCGGATGACGCCATCCAGCGTGGACTGCCCCGTCCCGTAGCGGTTGTCGAAGAAATGCTTGGTCAGGGCGTCGTTGACGGCGACGATGGGATAGCGCAGCACGCCATCCTGCGCCATCGCCCGCAGCCGGATGACGCCCGTGGTCGTCTCCTCGGTGCCGCCGATGACGTCGCCGATCATCTCGGTGCGGTCCTTGTGGAGCGTGCTCACCAGGTCGGCCCCGTCGTCCATCGTAACGTGGGGGCGATGATCGATCGCAGCGTGGATGTGCTTGTAGTAGGTCTCGTTGTCCTCACCCTTGATGGCGAAGACGGGGATCTCGTAGTGAGAGACCAGGGCCGCCGCCACGTCGTCCTGCGTAGAGAGCGGGTTCGAGGCGGTGAGAACCACCTCAGCCCCACCTGCCTGGAGCGTGCGGGCCAGGTTGGCCGTCTCAGTGGTGATGTGCAGACAGGCGGACAGGCGCGCGCCCTTCAGGGGTTTCTCGTCCTGGAAACGCTCGCGGATGAGGCGCAGAACCGGCATCTCCCGCTCCGCCCAATCGATGCGCAGGCGGCCGGCGGTGGCCAGGTCCAGGCTCTTGACGTCATAGTCTGTGCTCATAAGTCTGTCTCCTTAGTTCTTGGGGGATGGGGCGGCGCGACCCTCGAAGAATGGGCAGTGCCGCCGGAATCCCAGTTTCTCGTAGACGTGAATGGCCGCATCGTTGTCTTGGGCCACGTTGAGCACGATGTCAGAAACACCACGCTCAAGCAGTTCAGCCGCGACAGCAGCCGTGGCCGCGGTGGCGTAGCCCTGGCACCGGTGCTCCGGGTGGGTGAAGATGTTGCCGACCGCCGCCACACCGTACGTGGGACTGACCACGTGAGTCCCTGCCACCGCGACCGGCCGGTCGTCCACCACGACCCCGTAGTACACGCCGTCCGGCATCTGCGTCGGGCTGAAAGCAGCCCCGCCGTCGCCCAGGGTATACAGCTCGCTAAGGCTATCGGCGTGGGCCGGCGTGAGCCGGACGCAGGGACCCGAGACCAGGTCTTTCGGAAGAGACCCGGTCTCATGCAGCGCCATGCGCCACATGGGGACCGTCTGGTCCCAACGGAAGAAAGCACTCGCCACCTCCAGGTGCTCCGGGCGACAGGTCAGGTAGACCCCATCAGCGTATCGCCCCGCATCGAAAACCGCGCGCAGGCCGCTGGTGGTACCCATAACAAACAAGGCCGGCGGACTGAGGCCCCGGAAGTGCAGCGCCAACGCCTCCACCCGGCCAGAGCGTTCCGCCGCCGTCCACGCACACTGCGCGAACATCGCGGGCTCCAGATCGGCAATAGCATACGCGGCATAGAGGCGATCACTCTCGAGGAAAGGGAGAATCCGCGCTTTGTCACTCGTCTCACGCACGGCGAATGGACCAGGTCCCTCGCTATCGGATGCCGCTATTCCGTGGACATTGCGGACACTGACCCCGACCGTCTGCGGTCGGCTGCGTCCGCCCATACATCCGATGGCGCTCGACCCGCCGAAACGCTGATTCTGGCCCATCTTCTCTTCTTGCCTCGCCTATCGGCTGCCGGCACTGGCCGGGCCAGGAAGCCTGGTTTCTGCCGCTGCCGTCAGTCCGTCCAATGCACCCTCATCGTCGAAATGCTCGCGGAAGCGAGTGACGAACTCGGCCAGCGTGTAGTGGTGGCTCTGGGGACCAAAGTGCTCCAGTGAGTACGTGGCTGTTAGCGCCCCCATGCGCCCGGCCAGGTCCCACGACAGGTCCAGGGCCAGCCCCTTGATCAACCCGGCCCGGAAGGCATCTCCGACGCCGGTGGGCTCGTCCGTCCGCTCGGGCGGTACGACCGGGATGTCGTACGCCGCTCCCTCCGCCCAGATACGCGTCCCGTCCGCGCCCAGCGTGATGACGCAGGCGCGGGCCGGGGTAGACTGGATCGCCTCCACGCTCAGCCCCGTCTTCTCGCGCAGCATCCCAAACTCGTACTCGTTGACCACGAGCAGATCGCAGCCATCGAGCCCGGCCCGCAGTTCTTCGCCGGAGAGGCGGATGATCTGCTGGCTGGGATCAAACAGATACGGGATGTCCAGTTCCCGGCACTCGGCGGCATACTTCAGCATCGCCTCTGGATCGTTGGGGGAGATGACCACCAGATCCACCGGCTCGGCAGCGGGGCCCAGATCGTGAAACGAGAGATTGCGCGCCCGCGCCATCGCGCCGGTGTAGAAACTGACGATCTGGTTGCCGTCTAGATCGGTGTTGATGAAGCAAGAGGCGGTGAAGATGTCTGGCTCGTCGTGGACGAGGGATATGTCCACACCCTGCTGCTCCAGCCATTCGCGGTACTCGCCGAAATCCTGCCCCACCGTGCCCATCATGCGCGGACGCTCACCCAGGAGGGCCAGGTTGTAGGCGATGTTGGCCGCACACCCCCCGTGCTGCCGGCGCATCTCGTCCACGAGGAAGCTGACGGAGAGATGATCGAGCTCATCAGGCAGGAAGTGCTCGGCGAAGTGACCCGGGAAGGTCATCAGATAATCGTACGCAATGGATCCGGTCACGATGACGTTCATTCTCTACCTACCTCCCTCTTGCCTTTTGCCTCCTGCATCCTGCCTCTTGCTTCCTCACTACACGAAGCGCGCCTTCACGATCACCCACAGCGCGTGAAGCCCGGTACGGAACGGCGTGCTTAGTTTCTTGCCCTCCTCAACCGTGCGCGGATGGTAGGCGACGGGAACCTCCAGGATATCGTGTCCCCGCTTGAGTAGCTTGCAGGGCAGCTCAAAGTCCAGGTCGAACCCGGAGCCATCCAGGCCCAGCGAGCGCGCCACATCCAATCGGACCAGCTTGGGTCCGACGGCGATGTCGGTCAACCGAGCGCCATAGAGCAAGTTGGCCACCCACGTCAGGAGGCGCACGCCCCAGTAGTTTCGGGCGTACTCATAGATCCGGCGTCCCCCCAGGGTGCGCGAACCGAACACAGCCACGGTCTCGCCGGGGACAATGGGTGCCACCAAGCGCCGCAGATCGGCGGCGTCGTATTCCAGATCGGCGTCGAATATGACGAAGTAGTCACCCGTGGCCTCCGCGATGCCCGAGCGCACAGAGGCACCCTTGCCCAGGTTGCGCGGGTGAAACACTACGCGCACGTCCGGCAGGTCCACCGTCTGGAGCAGCTCCCGCGTGCCGTCGGTGGAGAAGTTGTCTACGACGACGATCTCCTTCTCCCAGCCGGGGCCAAGGTCAACGGCATAGGCCTGACGTATGGCCTCGAGAATCGTCTTGCGCTCGTTATAGGCGCAGGTGATAATGGACAATTTCATAAGACCTGGTTTCTCAACTTCCGTCTAGACTCTGGCGAAGAAATCCGCAAACGCATCCAGCACGTAGTCAATACGCGCATCGTCGAGACCCGGATACACGCCGACGAACAGGGTCGAGCGCAGGACGAGTTCCGAGTTCGGCAGGTCGCCGACGATGCGATGCTCAATGTGGCGGTAGCCCGGCTGGCGGACGATGTTGCCCGCGAAGAGGAAGCGTGTCTCGATATTCCGCTGCTCCAAGAACCCGGCCAGATCGCGCCTGGAGAAGGGCGCGCCGGGGCGAACAGTGATCGGGAAGGAGAACCAGGAGGGATCGGCCCGCTCGCTCCACGCCGGCAGAACCAAGGACGACTCGTAGGGCTTCAGCCCTTCGTACAGGCGGGCGAAGTTGCGTTTGCGCACCAGCGTGAAATCGTGGAGCCTATCCAACTGAGTCAACCCGATGGCCGCCTGTATGTCCGTCATCTTCAGATTGTAGCCGACTTCGACGTACAGATACCGGTGGTCGTAGGGCTCATCGAGGCCCGGGATGTTCCACTCAAACCGCCGCCCACACTCGCCGGCGGGGGGGCTATCGTATCGGCACCGGCAGTCGCGGCCCCAATCCCGCACGCTCAGGGCGATACGGGCCAGCTCTGGATCGCTCGTCAGCACCGCCCCGCCCTCTCCCGAGGTGATGTGGTGGGCAGGGTAGAAACTCAGGGTAGCCAGGTGGCCGAAAGAGCCGACCATCTGCCCATCGTAGGTGCTCCCCAGCGCGTCGCACGCGTCCTCGATCACGCGGAGGTCGTGAGCGCGGGCAAAATCCAGCACCGGCCCCATCTCGACCGGGTTGCCCAACGCGTGGGCGAAGAACAGCGCGCGGGTGCGGTCCGAGAGGGCCGGTTCCAGTTGCTCCGGGTCCAGGTTGTACGTGCCCATCTGGCAATCCACAAACACCGGCACCAGGCCGTTCTGCACGATGGGGGCCACCGTGGTGGGAAAGCCCATGGCTGGCGTGATCACCTCATCGCCGGGCTGCAATGGGCGCTCCAGACGCCGTGAGCGGAGCGTAGTCATCGCGACCAGGTTGGCCGACGATCCAGAGTTGACCAACAGGGCGCGGTTCACGCCGACGCACTCGGCCAGGCGGCTCTCAAACGCCGCGGCGTTGGGACCGGCTGTGAGCCAGAAGTCCAGGCACGCGTCTACCGCGGCGATCAATTCCCGCTCATCGTAGACGCGCCCACCATAGCGCACACGCTCCTGACCGGGGACGAAGGGACCGCTGGCGTGCGCCTCCCTGTAGTATCGAGTGACGAGCGTGTGGATTTGTTCTCTCAGTTGATCGCGTTTGTCCATAGGTTGAGTTCAGTCGTCAAGCGTCACCGGACCGCGGGCATCCCTGCCCGCAGACGTCAAGCCCGACCGGACCGCGGGCATCCCTGCCCGCAGACGTCAAGCCCGACCGGACCGCGGGCATCCCTGCCCGCCAACGTCAAGCCCGACCGGACCGCGGGCATCCCTGCCCGCAGACGTCACCCGCAGAGGTCAAAGGTCAAGCTCCCACGTGTGCGATCGTGCGCCGAAGGCCCTCTTCGAGCCCCACGTGCGCCCGCCAGCCGGCCAATTCGGCGGTGCGATCGGCGTCGGCGACGATACACATCACTTCCCCGGGGCGATACGGCAGATCGCCCGCCCGCACCTGACCCCGCGCCCCGGTTATGGCCCAGATGCGCTCCACAAGCTGGCGCACCTGGCACGCCACCCCCGTTCCCAGATCGAGGCTCTGCCCCTCAACGCCGGGCGCTACAGCGACGCTCAGCATACCATCCACCACGTCGTCGACGTAGACGAAGTCGCGCGCCTGCTCGCCTGGCGTCGTGGCGAAGTCCTCGCCCGCCAGAGCCGCACGGATAGCCGCCGGAACCAACGTCTGTGCCGGCTGGCCCGGCCCATAGACCTGGAAAAGCCGCGCCGTGACGACGGGCAAGCCGTGCGCCCGCCAGTACATCCGCCCGAAAGCCCAGGCAGCCACTTTCGAGGCGGCATAGGCGCTGAATGGGTCCAGGCCCTCGACCGATTCCTGAGCCCCGTATTCGTGACAGGTGCCGACGAGCACGACGCGCCGGACGTCCCGCTCGCGCAGGGCCTCCAACAGGTGCACGGTGCCCCCCGCGTTGATCGCCAGCGCCAGCGCCGCGTCCACGCCGGGGTCCGTGACCCCGACGGCAGCCAGATGGAAGACTATCTGAGGCGCAGCCTCAGCCGTCGCAGCCCGGACCGCCCCGGACCGGCGCACGTCAAAGACCAGCCGGCGAGCCTGCTCGGGCAGCGCCGCGACGCGTTCGGCCGCATCGGCGGGGGCCACCCCCGCCCAGACATGCGCCCCGGCATCCACCAACCGTCGCACCAGGCACTGCCCGATGAAACCGGTAGCACCCGTGACCAAGACACGCCGTCCAGCCCAATCCACCAACCTACCAACCTACCAATCTACCAACCTACCAACTTACCAATCTACCAATGTACCAACCTACCAACCTACCGACCCAAAAACGCCCGATACCACCCCAGCGTCTCGCGCAATCCCTCCATGAGCGAGTAGCGGGGCGCCCAGTCCAGAACGCGGTGCGCCCTGCTGCTGTCCAGATATTGGGCCTGGATCTCGTTGGGTGCATCGGCCAACACAACCGGCGACAGCTCCGGGCAGTCAGACACCGCGATAATCGTCTGCACGATCTCCAGCACAGACTTGGGATCATCCATGCCGAAATTGAACGCCGTGCCCCGCAGCTCAGCGTCATCCATACACTCGGCCAACGTCAGATAGGCGTGTACGGCGTCCTGGACATACAGATAATCGCGCTGGGGGGTGCCGTCGGAGCGGACGATAGGCGGCTCGCCCCGGATGACGCTGCGCATCGTCCCGGGCACGATGCGGTTCCAATTCAGGTCGCCGCCCCCGTAGAGATTCGCGCAGCGCGTGACAGTGACCGGCAGATCGTAGGTAGCGACGTACGCACGGGCGAGCCGGTCGGCGCAGGCCTTGGACACGTCGTACGGATGGCAGCCCAGCAAGGCTGCATCCTCCGTATAGGGCAGTTCCTCATGCGCGCCATACGCCTTGTCCGAAGACGCGACCATCACGCGGGTGACCTTGGGAGACCGCCGGGCTGCCTCCAACACGGTCCAGGTGCCCTTGACGTTAGTCTCGAAGGTCGAGAGGGGGGCCCGATTGGCGATCGTGACGATCGTCTGGGCAGCCAGGTGGAAGACGGTGTCGATCTCGTGCTCGTTGAGCGCCCGTTCAACCAGGGCATAATCCGTCACGTCACCGCGTACGACGGTGATGCGGTCCTGGTAGCCGGATCTGCGCAGGTGCGAAAACGGCACCTCGTCACGGATGAGACCGACGACGGCTGCGCCTGCCTCGACCAGAGCGATGGTCAACCAAGAGCCCAGAAAGCCGCTACAACCCGTGACTAAGACGGGACGGTCGAGCCAGAAGGGGTGTGCGTGGCGGGTCGAAGTGTGCAAGTTGTGGCCCATAGAGCTCCTCATTCCCAGGTTTTCCACGGCGCGCTTTCGCGCCAGACGGCATCCAACTCCAGCGCCTCCTTGAACGTGTCCATCGAGCGCCAGAAGCCGGTATGGCGGTACATCATCAGCTCCCCGTCGGCGGCCAGACGAGGGAGCGCCTGCCTCTCCAGGTCGACGCACGCGTCGTCGCCATCGGCCAGGTAGTCCAGCACCCCACGCTCGAAGACCATGAAGCCGGCGTTGATCCAATGCTCCAATTGCGGCTTCTCCCCGAACCCGGTCACCTGCTCCCGGTCGTTCACCTGGAGGATCCCGTACTGAGACCTGGGATGCACGCCGGTCACGGTCGCCAACCGCCCGTGCTGGCGATGGAAAGACAACAGGCTGTCTATGTCTATGTCGCCCACCCCATCCCCGTACGTGACGAAGAAAGTGTCCCCGTCGATGTAGCGCGCGACGCGATAGATGCGCGAGCCCTTCTCCGTGTGAAGGCCGGTGTCCGCCAGCGTGATCTCCCAGTCCTCCTGCCAGTCCGCTGGTCCGCCGGAGCGGTGATAGGAGACCGCGGACGCCTGGCCCAGGCGCACGGTGAAGTCGTAGCTCGTCGCTTCATACTCCAGGAAATACCGCTTGAGCGCTTCGGCCTGATGCCCCAGCGCGAGGATGAAGCGCGTGTGGCCGTGCGCGGCATAGATTCTCATCACGTGCCACAGAATTGGACGCCCACCGACCTCGACGAGTTCCTTCTTCGTGGGCGTCGCCCCCTGCATGCGGGTGCCCTGCCCGCCGCATAGGATGACGGCAGGGATGGGCACGCGTCCAGACCGAGCGGACTCAGGTGCCAACGTTGCCTCCCACGACGTGCTGTAGACTGACGTCAAACGGCGGATAGGCGATGCCGTTTTCCGTGACGATGCCGGTGACGTAGGCGTGCGGCGTCACGTCAAAGGCCGGGTTCGCTGCATACACGCCCTCCGGCACGGCAGGCCGCCCCAGGTAGGTGATCCCGGTCACCTCCTCGACGGGCCGATCCTCAATTGGGATGTCATCCCCGGTGGGCAACGACAGATCAACCGTGGAGGTCGGCACACACGGATAGAAAGGTATGCCATTGGCCTGCGCCACGACCGCCAGCTTGTAGGTGCCGATCTTGTTGGCCACGTCGCCGTTGGCCGCCACCCGGTCGGCCCCCACCAGCACGACGTCCACCTGCCCGGTACGCATAAAGTGACCGGCGGCGTTATCTGCGATCAGGGTAAACGGCACACCCAGTTGCTGCAACTCCCAGGCCGTCAACCTGGCCCCCTGCAGACGCGGGCGCGTCTCATCGACGAGGACGTGAATCCGCAGACCGGCCTCGTGCGCGGCGCGGACGACGCCCAGCGCCGTGCCATAATCCACCGTCGCCAGCGCGCCCGTGTTGCAGTGATGCAGGATCGTGTCGCCATCTCGAATGAGCGCTGCGCCGTGGGCTCCCAGGCGCTTGTTGATCTCGACATCCTCGTCGGCCAGCGCCTGGGCCTCGGCCAGCAACGCGCCGGGAACGTCTTCCAGCACGGGCTCGATCTCGGCCCGCTTCAGCAGGCGCGCCACGGCCCAAGACAGGTTGACCGCCGTCGGACGGGCAGCGCAGAGCATCTCGGCCGCTGCGCGCAAATCCGCCAGCAGCCGGTCGCGCGTCGGTGCACCGCCGCCCTGACCGTAGGCGTTCTGCGCAGCCAACGCCATCCCGAAGCCGGCCGCCGCGCCGATCGCCGGCGCGCCCCGGACCACCATGGTACGAATGGCCTCGGCGATCTCCTTGTGGTTGCTGTACTCGACCAGCCGGAACTCGGCCGGGAGCAGCCGCTGATCAATCATCTGCACGACGCCGGGCTGACCCTCGACGTCGCGCCACTTAACGCTGCGCATTGCCCCCCCTCCGAAACCTGGATTCTTCCGGCCTCCAGGCTATGACATCGACACAAGGTGCACTATGGTAACACAGGCAACCCGGTCCGTCAAACATCGCGCGCCCTGGTACGCGTTCTACCGACAACACAACGCGGCAGCAACCTCGATCGGCACTGCCGCGTGCGCTCAGTCGATTCTACGTCGTTTCCAGGCTATACTGCCTGGGCGACTCCCACTACCTCAGGCTCCTCGACCGCTATCTCCTCTTCCCCCACTACCTCAGGCTCCTCGCCTGCTATCTCCTCTTCCCCCACTACCTCAGGCTCCTCGCCTGCTATCTCCTCTTCCCCCTCTGCATCAGCAGAGGCGTCTGCGTCAGCAGAGACCTCTGCGTCAGCGGAGGCTTCAGGTGCCTCGACAGGTGCTTCCGGCACCGTCTCAGCGTCCTCCTGCTCAATCATCTTCTCCATCCGAGCGGCCGCGGCAGACTGCAGGGCGATGCCCTCAAAGGTCTCGATCGGCCCATCGGAATAGGCGTTGTCGCCCCGGTACCCCGTGCCGGCCGGCACGAGCTTGCCGATGATGACGTTCTCCTTCAGTCCCAGCAGCGGGTCTTCCTTTCCCTCGATTGCCGCGCCGGACAGGACCCGGATCGTGTGCTGGAAGGAGGCAGCGGAGAGGAAACTCTCGGTGCTCAAGGCGGCCTTCGTGATGCCCAGCAACACGGGCCAACCTTTGGCTGGCTTTCCACCCGCCTCCACCACCTCGCGATTGCTATCCTCCAGCTTCAACCGGTCCACCACCTCGCCCGGCAGGAGATCCGTGTCGCCCGACTCGGTGACCTGCACTTTGCTCAGCATCTTGCGGAAGATGACCTCGAAATGCTTGTCGTTGATGTTCACGCCCTGCGAGCGGTAGACCCTCTGCACCTCCACCAGCATGTATTGCTCCGTGACCTCGCGTCCCGCAACGCGGAGGATGTCGTGCGGGTTCAGCACCCCCTCGACCAATTGCGTCGCCGGCTCAATCCGTTGCCCTTCCTCTACCAGCAACCGGCTGGCCGTGGGGACTTCGTACTCACGCTCGTCCCGCCGCTCGTGGACGATGGTGACGTGCCGGTCTTGTAATACCACGCGACCGCTCGCCTCCGCCACGATCTCCTTTTCGTCGCGCCAGGTAGCGATGGGATCGCCCGCAGAGACCTCGTCACCGTCCACGACCAAGATCTTCCACCCGCCCCGCTTGATCTCATACTCGTACTTCTCGATCTCGCTATCCACGACGAGCACGCTGCGCTGGCCATTGGAGCGGACGACGTGCACGACGCCGCCGATCTCGGATATGGGCGCCTCCCCCTTGGGCTTCTTGCGCGCCTCGAACAACTCCTCCACACGCGGAAGACCGACGGTGATGTCACCGCCCGCGACCACGCCGCCCGTATGGAACGTTCGCAGCGTCAACTGGGTGCCTGGCTCGCCGATCGACTGCGCGGCCACAATGCCGACCGCGGCCCCGATGGCGACGTTGGTGCCCCGGCCCAGGTCGCGCCCATAGCACAGCGCGCAGATCCCCTGCCGGAGCTGGCACGTCATCGGAGAACGCACGAACACGTCCTCTACACCGGCCTCCTCAATCGCGGCTGCAAGCGTCTCGTCAATCTCCTGGTTGCGCTCGCCCAGCACCTCGCCGGTCTGCGGATGCGCTACCGGTGCACCAAGCACCCGCCCGATCAGCCGCTCGTGCATGCTCTGTCCGCCCACGTCATCGGCGGCGCGGACCCAAACGCCGGACCGCGTGCCGCAATCGTGGGCGTTGATGATGACGTCCTGGGCCACGTCCACCAGACGTCGTGTGAGGTAGCCTGCGTCGGCAGTGCGCAGGGCCGTGTCGGCCAGGCCTTTGCGCGAGCCGTGGGTGCTGATGAAGTACTCCAGCGCCGAGAGGCCCTCACGCAGGTTGCTGCGGATAGGCAGTGGGATGATGCGCCCGGCCGGGTCGGCCATCAGGCCACGCATACCGGCCAACTGGGAGATCGGGCCAAACCCACCCTTGGATGCCCCTGAGTTGGCCATAATGGACACGGAACCGGTCGGCGTGAGCGACGCCGACACCGCGTCCGATATCTCCTCACGCGCCCGCGACCACAGCTCAATGGTGCGCGTATACTGCTCTTCCTCGGTCAGCAAGCCACGGCGATACTGCCGATCCACCTCATACACAGTCTCATCCGTCTGGGTCAAGATGGCTTCCTTCTCGGGCGGTATGACCAGATCGGAGATGGCGATGGTAGCACCGGACACGGTGGCATACCTGAACCCTACGTTCTTGATCCGGTCCACCACCTCCGTCGTCTGCTCGCCGCCCAACTGGCGGTAGGATATTCCCACCAGTTCCTGGAGCGTGCCCTTGTTCATTGGACGGTTGATGAAACGCAGCGTATCGGGCAGGATACGGTTGAACACACAGCGCCCCACGGTGGTCTCAGTCGGTTTCTTCGGCGCAGGCTGGTCGTCGTATATCTGCATCACGCTGATCGGGGTGTGCAAGTGCACGTACCCCAGCGAGTAGGCCAATTCCACCTCATCGATATCAACGAATACCCTGCGCTTCTCGTCAGCCCGGGCCGGATCTTCCATCGTCAGGTAGTAGACGCCGAGACACATGTCCTTGGTCGGCCCGACGATGGGATCGCCAGAGGATGGCTTCAACAGATTGTGGGAGGCCAGCATCAGTTTGCGCGCCTCCTCGACAGCTCTCAGCGAGAGCGGCACGTGCACCGCCATCTGGTCGCCATCGAAGTCCGCGTTGAAGGCGGCACAGGCCAGCGGGTGAAGATGGATGGCTTTGCCCTCGACCAGTACCGGCTCGAAGGCCTGGATGCCCAGGCGGTGCAAGGTGGGTGCGCGGTTCAGCAGCACCGGGCGGTCTTTGATCACTTCCTCCAGCACTTCCCAGACCTCGGGGCGCTCCCGCTCGATGATGCGCCGGGCTGCCTTGACGTTGCTGGCGTAATTGTACGCGACCAGCTTGCTGATGACGAATGGCCGGTAGAGCTCCAGCGCCATCGTCTTGGGCAGCCCGCACTGGTGCAGCTTCAACTTGGGGCCGATGACGATGACCGAGCGGCCAGAGTAGTCCACGCGCTTGCCGAGCAGGTTGCGGCGGAATCGCCCCTTCTTGCCCTTCAGCATATCGCTCAAGGACTTGAGTTCACGACGGCCACGGCGCGAGAGGGCCTTGCCGCGTTGACTGTTGTCAATCAGGCTATCCACGGCTTCCTGAAGCATGCGCTTCTCGTTGCGCACGATCACGTCGGGCGCGCCCAGATCCAACAGGCGCTTGAGACGGTTGTTTCGGTTGATCACCCGGCGGTAGAGATCGTTCAGGTCCGAGGTGGCGAAGCGCCCACCGTCCAGTTGCACCATCGGACGGAGGTCCGGGGGGATAACGGGCAGGACAGTCAGCACCATCCACTCGGGACGGTTGCTGCTCGAGCGAAAGGCCTCCACCACGCGCAAGCGCCTGGTCGCCCGCTTGCGCCGTTGCTTGGACGTGCCGTGGCGCACTTCGTGCCACAGCTCTTTGGCCAGCGTGTCAAGCTCCAGGCTGCACAAGACCTCGTAGAAGGCTTCCGCGCCCATACCCGCCTTGAACACCTGCCCCCACTTGCTCTTCAGCTCCCGCACGCGCGGCTCGTTGAGAAACTGGAGCTCAGCCAGACTCAGCAGCTCCTCCCGATCGGCCCTGGACCTGGCCCGCAGCGCCGCAAGGTCTATGGTCAACTGATCCTTGATCCGATCGATCTCGCCGCTCGCCGCGTCGCGCCAGTGGTCGAGGTCCGCCTCCAACGGCGCACTCGACTCCTCCTGTCGTTCCCGCACGTCGGCTTCCAGTTCATTCAGGTGCGCCTGAACGGCCTGGTTGAGCACCGTGAGGTGCTCCAGCCCCAGCGTGTCGCCCTTATCCGCAATGATCGCGCCGGTGGGCTTGAACACGAGCGCCGCGCGCAGCCCCTTGCCCTGCCGGTCCTCGATCCGCTTCTGCAACGACTGGGCTTGCTTCATCACCTGCTCGGTCGCGGTCGCCAGCTCCTCGTCGAGTTCCGCCCGAAGCTCCTGCAAGCGCTCCTGGATGCGCTCCTTTTCCTCTCCCAGTTGCTGCTCCAGTGCCGCTATGCTCTCCTCGGCCACGGCCTCCAGTTGCGCCTGCTTCTCCTTGGTCTCCGTGTCCAGCCGCTTGAGCGCCCTCTGGCGGGCATCCTCGTCCACGCTGGTAATCACGTATTGGGCGAAGTAGAGCACACGGTCCATGTTGCGCTTGGAGACGTCAAGCAGGATACCCAGGTAGCTGGGGACGCGACGGGTATACCAGATGTGGGCAACCGGGGCGGCCAGTTCGATGTGGCCCATGCGTTCCCGGCGCACCGACGAGCGAGTGACCTCTACGCCACACTTGTCACAGATAATACCTTTATAGCGAACGTTCTTGTACTTGCCACAGTAGCACTGCCAGTCCTTCGTGGGGCCGAAAATCGCCTCGCAGAAGAGGCCATCCTTCTCGGGACGCAGACGACGGTAGTTGATGGTCTCTGGCTTGGTTACCTCGCCATAGGACCACGAGTGGATCTGCTCCGGTGATGCCAGACTGATGCGCAGCGCGCGAAACTCCCGGGTTTCTAGTACTTGCTCTTCGTGTCTGTTCATTATCCTCACCCGTTGGGGACTCTCTACATGCACAAAAGAAGCGCTTGAGGCAGTCTGCTCAGCGCTTCGTCGAGGAAGACTCCGTTCATAGCCACTTAACAGAATTATACGGACTTCTGCAACTTTGTCAAGTCGCCCGAGACAGGAGGGCTTTCGCAGCGGGTCGAAAGCTCCGGGGGGCAAATCTGTGGGTCTGCAAGG
>CAZYSK010000029.1:55670-65941 GCA_964649415.1 uncultured Anaerolineales bacterium | reverse complement strand
TTTGGTAGCATAGAGATGAACGTTCGTGCTCACAGTTTCAGAGATGCACCCATATCACATTCTTGACGCAGTCTGCTTGATCCACTCAGCAGCCAGTTCCACATCAGCGTACGTGATGTCATAGGCGGTCGTCTGTCGGGCCAGGTGGCTGGCCGCAGCGAATCCACAACCAGGTAGGTTTTCCGCGTTGATCAGGTGTTGCATCAAATGGAATGTAGATTCCGCCGTGGATAACGGTCGCGACTCTAGGGGCGCGCCAGGGGCGTAGCGTGGGAAGAGAATCAGGCGCGGGTAAGCGGACCCACGGACGCAACCGCGACGTAGTGCTTCAGGATCTAGCCAGGTTGCTCCGCCGGGAAGATGGGTCATGCCTGGGGAGACGGTCTCACCCAGCCAGTGTCTCCAGACGAAGGCGGAACCGGTCTTCAGGACAAGCGGACGCGCCAATCCTCTCATTGCAGTCGAGTCAAAGCTGACCGCCACAAGTTCATCTGTGAGATAATCAAGGCCGATTGCTGCCAGCCATGCAGCCAGCGTCGATTTGCCAGTGCCGGATTTGCCACAGAGGATGAGGCCGTTAGTCCCCTCCGCCAGGCCGGCGGCGTGGAAAAGCAGTTGATGTGAGCAGTGCGTGATCAGCATCAGCGTCATATCCTGCACCAGGCGGTTGACGATCTCGGTTGAAGTGGAGCCGCGATACAATAGCCAGCCATCACGCAGCAACTGCCATCTGTGATCCGCGCTCGACCTGTCGATCCGATACGTTGTCCTTGCCAGGGCATTTCCCCCCTGGCAATGCCGGAGCTGTTGGCTCAGCGACTGGCGCAACGCGTGGTCATCGCACCTGATGAGGACGGCGCTGTCGCCAAGCTGAACGCGCAGTGGATCGATGGTGTCCTCGTCACGCCCAGATAATCGCGCCATATTCAGCGAACCTCAACAGCATTTCACGGACATCGCTTTGGACTTCTCGGGCAGATTCGGGATACACCGCGCTCAGGAGCCGGGCGATCTCAGCCACGGTGTGCTGCCCGTCACACAGCCGCCAGATCAACGCACCGGCGCGGTTGCCATGCACAACCTTCGTGCCGGTCGGGTCGAGAAGAACGATCCCATCATCCGACAGTTCCACTTGATAGCCTAGCGCAGGACGAGGACGTTTCATATCCATGCAGTCGTTTTCCCCTGAGAGACTGAGACTGTTTTCAGACACCCTGATGTAGGGCCTGGTTTTCAGACCCCTGCGCCTGTTCGCGCACGAGCTGCGTGATCCACCCGAGGATCTCGAGTGGATGCTGTCCCCAACGATACCAGAGTATACGCTGGGCGCTGCTCAATCCGTAGTGCAGGCGCAACCACCATTCAGGCGGGAGAAACGTGTCGCGCAGGATGCGCCAGTAGCCCTTGTCTCTCTGAGATGAGAGCGATGAACGAGGCCACCCTCGGAAATCCTTGCCTATCCCACGTGGTGCGTCCCCTCCCGGTATGCGAGCTCGCCTGCGTAACTTGCCAGACAGTGGCGTGACGAATTGGAGCAACGACAGAATGTTGAGGATCAGCGGATATCGTCGCCTGATTCCGTCCCAGTCAATCTCGTTCACAAAGCGCTCTGCGAAGGACACGATATCGGCTATCCAAATGAAGCGCGTCGCTGTGAAGACTGAGGCGTCTTGGATCATGTGCTGGCACAGATGCCACAGCATGTCTTCGTAGCCTAGCGTATATGCCGTCGGCCCGTCTTCTCCCAAGAGAAACGGCAGGGGAGTGCTGGTCAGGTCTCCCATTCCGTTAGGACCAGCACAATCCTTGTCGAAGAACCTGTAGTGGACCTCTACGCTGACACATAGGTCCTCGATGTGCAAAGATGCTGTGTCCAGATGATGTCCCGAGCGAAGGTCCGCATTGTCCGGCGGGGGAGCGTGAAACCCAAGTTCAGTCGCCAGCAAGCGCTGCGCCCGGACCGCGTCAGGTGTCCTCACGAGGATGTCCACGTCGCGCATCGGACGCCAGCCAGGCTGTGGGTACAAGAGGTGCGCCAGTGCTGCACCCTTGAGGATCAGCAACTCGATGCCGGCGGCGTCGTAGGCCGCCAGTATCTTGCGCAGTACGGATGCCCGTACCCGGTTGGCCCACCGGTGGCGGAGACAGAGCCCCCGCAGTTGTCGTTCAACGGTCGGAGGAATCTGCACGCCCGCCGCTCTCAGATGAGCGTGGAGGAGTGGGGCTATCCCGTGTGCCTCTGCCCGAACCGGAACGTCTGCCCAGGCCGTCAGTTCGGCGGCCCTGTGGGCCACGCGTTCAGCATGTGTTGGGTCGCACTCGGCACGCGCGCAGCAGGCGAACAGCTTGTATTCTAGCAAAGCCGCGTCCGTAGAACTATGGGTGTGAGAAGGCTGTGACATTGTCAGAGGCTGATACCCAAGAACCCGGTCTTGCCAAGAGCCGGGTTCTCGGGTTGTCAAATGTGTGAAGCAGGTGCCGTTCTACGGGTTGAGGTGCACAGATGGTTGACCGCCTTGTGCGTTGACGTCGCTTGGACAGGCAATGGTGGCTGTCAGCTCGTTGCTGGGTTTCCAACTGCCGTTTATGACGGACACGGTCAGGTTGGTGCTCGTGTCGCTACCAAATGCGATACACACCGGTACGACGATATCGCCTTGGGTGAACCCATTCTCGCTGCCTGTGATGTTGATCGGTCCAAGGACGACTTCGTCAGCATCCGTAAACCCGGAGGGAGAGAATCCAAGAGCCGCGCGCAGCCTTGCATGGTCAGGCATCAAGCCACAAGGGTCGGTATACGCCAAGGTCACCAAGAACAGATCCCCTGGGGCTGCTCCCCCAGGACTGCAGCTTCCCTGGCGATCAGAGACGGATAGGTTGGAGATCGTCGAAGGGTTGGGGCAAGTAGGAGTAGCCTGGGCAAACACGGGAAGGGTGCCCACCTGGACGACCGGCTTCTCCCACTCGTTGGGCAACGTCAGGAGTGTCGCTGCGCCTCCCAGGGCAGCCAGGGCTTTGAGGGCCTCCCGACGGGACAGCGGATGCCTTTTTTGGCTTAGGTTCTCTCGCTCCACATCGTTGTGATTCATAGTTTCCTCCTTCTGTGAATGGTGGAGGGGCGGGCCCAGGCCGGGTTGTTGAGTGCCAGGGCCCGCCTCAATTGGACTCCCAGTCTGACTATGGCTTGAGGATGAGCGGCAGGTAGCAGGTGTGGTTGAAGGCAACCTCCTGATACGTGGACGTGAAGCTGGTGGAATCCAGGCCGACGCTTACGTTTTGCTGGAGCGAACGAGCGAACCGATCACCGTTGCTTGCCGTGCCGGTGGCAAACACCTGGAAGTTGTAGACTCCCTCATTGACCGTATTGCTGGCATCCAGCGTGTTGGCGTACACGCCGTTGTTGGCCAGGCCGTCACCGTGTCGACCGTCATCGTAGAGTGCGAGAATGGGGTTGGGAAGCGCCGCCGATGCCTGGATCTGCGGCGATGGTCCAACGGTGACGAGTGGCCCGACGATCGCCGTGACTTCTCCGTCAGGGATGGGTTGATCGTCGGACAGCGTGATGCTGAGCTTGATCGGTTCGTTGGCCTGATAACTGATCTCGTCGAAGTAAGCGTGCACAGTCACCGCAGCGCCGGTCGTGCGTCCTGTAACGAGCGCAGTATAGCTCTCCTCGGCGGTCGAGGTCATAGCCTGTATGCCGGAAGAAGAGATAGAGCCACCGGTGATCATCATCTTCCAGACACCGGTGGTTAACGTCGGTGATATGACTCGGTAGTAGGCGTAGGTCGGCCCGGAGACGTGGGTGACGTTCGGATCGGAAACGGCTGCCGACGGATCAATTGTGTTGCCGTTGGGGTTCCTTAGTGTCAAGTAGATGGTGCTGGTACTGTTGGACCAGTTGACCGAGAAGGTGGCCTCGGCAATGGTGGAGTCGATGACCACGCTTTTCTGATCCGTCTCTCCAGGTTGAACAAGACCCGTCAGGGAGAGAAGCGTCTGTTGCCCACTCACGGCACCGGCAATGGTGCTATAGACCTGCCCCAGTCGCTGCCTGACGACAGTAGGATCGCGAGAAGGAATCAAGCTGTACGTCCCTCCTGTCTGGGCGGCGATGTCTATCATCAGCGCCTGGTCAGAATCTGGGCCCAATGAGATCGTGTGTATCACTGTTTTCGTCGCCTGTATGGAAGGTAGGACGTCGTTCACCCATGGCGCCGTGTTTTCGTACCCATCGCTGAGTAGCACCATGGCCCACGGGTGTGTAGCTACGCCATTGTTCGTTAGCTGATTCTGTCCCTCTTGTAGGCCGCCGCCGATGGAAGTCAGCCCGCGATCCGTCAGGCTGGCTATTGCTTGTTTGGCAGCATCCCGCGAGACGGAGTCAACCACCGCCAGCGGATGTGGCACCTCGATGATGTGGTCGAAGCTGACCACACCGAGTTGATCATTGTCGCTCATGAGGTCCACAAACAGCGTGGCCGCGTCCTTGGCGGGCTCCATGTAACCGGAATACCCCATACTGCCGGAGCGGTCAATGACCAGCACCGCGTCGACGTTGCTGCTGTCTGCGTGCAAGACAGCATCCGTCTCGGAATCTGAGACCGTTTGAACCCCGGCAGTCGCAGATACTTCCAGATCATACAATCCATTTGCGCTTTGAGCAGGTGGCAGAACCTCCAGGACGTATTCGTCAGAGCCCTCGTAGAGGGTTACAACGTTGGCTGGGAGACCACCAACGGTTGCAGTGAAGTGACTCTTGTTCAAGTGGTCGGCGGGTTTCGTTATGTGAGCGATTATCTTGGACGGGTTGTTGTAGGGGCCGGCATAGGCTGGATCAACGCTGGTCGGCTCCAATATCTCGAAGGGGTTTAGGTTTAGACAGTTCTTGCAGATCAAGGCAAAGTCTTGATCAGTGCCGTCGCCGTTGTAGGGAACGCCATCGCCATTGATGTCCGCCGCGGTTACCGTGATAGTGAAGCTATCTGCTGGGTTCTGAATGAACACGTTCTCAAGATTGTCCACCCGATCGGCTGAGCCTCCGGTCGTGGAGAAACCGTTGGTGAACACGTTGCCGTGGTAGATCGTGCCGTCCCTACCACTGAGTGTCAAATCGAGGTCATTGACCAGAGCATCTGGATTTCCGCCGCCTCCTGGCCCAGGGGCATCGGTCCAGGCAAGCGATACCTTGACTGGCTCGTTCGGGTCGGCTGGGACGTACTCAATAGCCCAAGTTTCCCCTGTTGTTGTGAAGATAGTTGTCTGGTCGAAGTAACCCGTTGGGATCCTCGTGTCGATGATGTTGCCCAGATTGATTCGTCCCCAGCCCTCATCGCTATTGGGGATATCAGCGATTCCCATGTCCACAGCCCCGTTCACTAGCAGCGCTTTCACCATAGCTGGGCCCGGATCCGTTCCTTTCTTGAAGCCTCTCCACCATTCGGTGATAAGGGCAACCGCCCCTGTCGCGTGGGGCGCTGCCATAGATGTCCCAGAGCATATCGAGTATGTCGGGTCCGCGCCAGGGGCTCCTGCTGGCACTGTATCGCATTCCGACAAGCCTGGTTGAGTGGAACGGGTAGAGATTATGTTCTCTCCTGGCGCAACAACGTGGGGATATACGCGCCCATCTCCTGTTGGCCCACGGCTACTGAAGCTGGCCACTGAGTTGATGTCGCCAGCGTTTCGCTGGTTCTCCGTTGCCCCGACGGCGATTACGTTCTTGGCTTCCTTTGTGGGACCAGTGTTGCCCTTACACGACAGGGGAGGCGTTCCAGGCGGTGGGCCTTGGCCGCAGTTTCCCGCTGAGAAGACAATGATGAGAGGCTCGGCAACTGTTGCTGTGTTCGGGTTGGCGTCTCGTACCAATTCATCTAGGGTTCTATCATCGCTAGTATACCCCGAGTTCGCGTCCTGGATTCCATAGCTGTTATTGGACGCAACGGCTCCATTGGTGACACTGTCTCTCTGTAGATCAGTCAATGGGCCTGCATCATCTCGAACGACTAGGCTGACTTCAGGAGCAACGCCAAGTCCCATGAGAAAGTCACTGGTGTCTGTGATGCCTAGGCTTGCGTTAGCGGCTATGATACCGCCGACATGCGTGCCGTGTCCGCGATCATCATCCGGTTGGCCTCCTGGGAGTATCCCATTGGTATCTATAGGGATCAGTCGTCCTCGGAGGTCTGGGTGTGCAGTGGAATTGTCACCAGTGTCGTAGCCTGAATCGACTAATGCTACCGTTACTCCATCACCACTTACGTCCTTGGAGGACAACCAATCCCGGTAGCCAGGTTCTAGAGGATCGAAGTTGCCGGCGATGATCTGGTCAGATATCTCATCTTCTAGGACCCACTCGGGCATCTGATAGCTAATCCAAACAACATGGTCTAGCTGTGCTACGGATGTCAGTGCCGAAGCAGGCATGGTGAATACAACGGCTGTGAGTGGTTCGTCGGTTCTTGCCTTCTCTTGACGGAGTTGCCTGCCGCCCAGAGCTCCGATTGTCTTGATCGTGCGATCCACTGTACCATCCACTTGCCCATCATCGTAGATGGTCACGCTGACGTTCTCAATGATCCCAGACCGCTGCAGCAAGTTTGAAGCAATTCGGTAGGCGGGATGGTAAGGGCCAACCCAGCGCACAAAATCGAGCTCGTCAACTCTACGGGCCTGCTCGGGTGTGGTTCTGACTAGATATGCATGAGGGGAGTAGTATTGTAGGACGTCCAAGTCATAGGCTTGCAGATGGATCAACCACTGATCCTTAGTTGGGCCAAGCATCTGTACGATGTAGAACCCGGGGGTATGCGGTATAGGCGTGCTAGTCAGGCGGGAAGGCACGGAAGGTGGCTTGTCTGCTGTACGGGTGTCGAATTCATAATTCTGAAACCTCAGCACTGTTGGGTCTTTCTGCCGTTCGAACGCCACCCCGGCGGTGCGCAGCTGTTCGAAACTCGACGTGGTTAGCTCGAGCCAAACGAACGAACCGTAGTCAATCGCATGTACAGTAGGAATGTCAGCGACTTGAGTGTAGGTCTCCTTGGATAGGCGAACTACAACCGTGTCCTGAATATCCTGTCCCCTAATGAAAGGACTTGTCGCCACCAATAGAATGCCTACAAGTGCGGCAGTGGCTACGAATCTTGACAAGTGGGACGCAGTGAGGAACCTGGAAGACACCGTTTTTCCCATTTGACTTCCCTCCTTGAGCTATGTACAATTGTGGCCATATTCAATCATGCTCGTAGAATTCTCTCCAGCCCACAAGCGAGGGGATGTGAAGAAAATGGTACAAAGGCCGGGTGTCTGCACGCTGGAGGTCCTAGGAGTCCTCGCGGCTATTCTTCTCCTTGCTGGATGCGGGGCGGAGATCTCGCACAGAATGGCTGTAACATCTGCATCACCAACCAATACCTTGCCTACCACGTGCACCACGGCTTCACGCCCTGCCGGTGAGCCTACGAAGCCACCAACTTCTACTGCCGCACTGACGCGAACCACACCCACCAGTATCCCGGGCACTGGTACACTGTCTCGGGATCAGGTAAGATTAGATACCTCCAAGAGCATGTATGGTAGGGGTGAGCAAATCGAATACGTTGCAGTGAACGATCTGGAAAGAACCATTTTTTACGTCGGAGGATGTTCGTGGCCTATCATACAGAAGGTGGAAGGTGAAGATGCAGTGTACATGGTAACGAACAGATTGGAATCAACTCCTCCTGTGAGAGAACTGAAACCGGGAGAAAACCTCAGGTGTTCTTGGGATCAAGAAGCTTGGCAAGATCCTGATAGAGAGGGATGTTCGCGCTTTCAACACTATGTGCAACTGGCGTTGGTCCCATCTGGTCATTATCGATTTGCCTTTTGCTATTCTCTTGATAGATCGGATGCCCGTTGCAACGAGAAGGCCAGGATGGTTTACTCCCAGGTGTTCACGATAAAGGACAGATAGAAGAGCTCGCTTGGCCTTGAATAAACGGACTTGGATAATGCCGGGAATCTTGTCTCCACACTTGGCTTCACGTATTCAGCGGCCTGTAGTTTGATCACGGACTGACGGAAGCCAACCTTGCGTACACAAACGTATTCCCACTTTCTAGATTCTTGATTGACTGACTTTCTCCCTGATGAGGACACGAACTCTCGCTCGGTGGAATTAGCCTGTACTCTGCAGGAAGACCAATCGTGGTGCCAACTTCGGCTGAGTAATCAACTTCTGGATAAGGTCGTATCATGCCTGAAGCGTTCCTCTAGACCCGGACAACTACGGATTGTTGAGCAGAGTATCCCAAGCAAGAGAAGACACGATAGCGAAGCGCTTAGCGCCCCCACCGGTGTCCAGGGCTTGGTCAGTACCCGCGGACCGATAGCGTCAAAGGTGATGCCGATATTCGCCACGAGCGCTCTCCGCAGCCCCAGGTTTCTTCTTGTTGAACAGTAGGCAAGGAAAGACGGCCAACCACAGGCATGTACGACAACCGATGTGATTGAGCAGGAAGTGCCGTGTAACCAACGGCGAGCATAAGGTCCCCCCGCCACCCTACCCCGGTTCTGGCCCTGGAAATTGCATATCCAGGGCTGGTATCCTTGCTCTGTGAGTTTGTCTATCTGGCGGTGACTCAGGACGTCCTGTTCGGGACTCGTGGACGACCCTGCGGTCTGCAACCTAAGGGCGTGGCTGGGTCACACCTTGCTGGTAAGATGACTACGCTGAACGTCTCATCTGGACAAGCGAAGAAGCAGCTGAACGATCGGGGCCACCGGACTACGATGATGCCTGCCCTAGACTGTGGCAAGTGCTGTGTGTCGAAGGCTGGTTTCAGTTGGGTCCCACGCTGCCATTATAGCATAGAATCTAGCGTTTGTCTAGAGCAGAATCTTAAAATCTATGCAAACTCGTGCCATGTCCTATTGTGGTTGTTGTGATCCTCTAAGCGTAGCATCTGAGTACTGCCTTGACCCAACCCAAATCAAACCCCAACGACTCCTTAACAACTTCTGAACATCCTGCAGCTATACTTTGGTTGACTTGATCGAAGGGATCAAGTTCAACCTAACCCAAGGAGGCACGACATGTTCAAGAAGATTGGCTTTGGCATACTGGCGGTCACGTTGTTGGCGGGCGTGGCTAGCGTCGGAGCAGCGCTGGCTCAGGAGCCCACGCCTTCCACAGAGGCATCTGATGGGGTGGCTCGACGGGCTCTTGTGCGCGAAGGTGCCGGTGGACCTGGCGGTCCGGGTGGCCCCGGCGGTTCGCGCGGCGGGCAGACGGACTTGGTGGCCGAGGCGCTGGGGATGACGCCCGAGGAGCTGCACGAGGTGCTGGCCGACGGACAGACGGTGGCCGACGTGGCCGAGGCCCAGGGCGTGGCGTTGGAGGACGTGGCCGATGCGCTGGTGGCCGCTCACACCGAGCAGATCCAGCAGGCGGTGGAGGATGGCCGCCTGACGCAGGAGGAAGCGGACGAGAAGATCGCGGAACTGGGGACGCAGGTCCTGGAGCACCTCGAATCCGGTGAGCTTCGCGGCCCCGAGGGTCCTGGTGGGCCTAGCGGTCCTGGTGGCCCCGGCCGTCCGCGCGGCGGGCAGATGGACGTGGCGGACATTGACCGTGCGTCCGTGGCCGAGGCGCTGGGGATGACGCCCGAGGAGTTGCACGAGGCGCTGGCCGACGGGCAGACGGTGGCCGACGTGGCCGAGGCCCAGGGCGTGGCGCTGGAGGACGTGGCCGATGCGCTGGTAGCCGCCCACACGGAGCAGATCCAGCAGGGGGTGGAGGATGGTCGCCTGACGCAGGAGCAAGCGGACGAGAGGATCGCGGAACTGGGGACGCAGGTCCTGGAGCACCTGGAATCCGGTGAGTGTGGCGGCCGTGGTGGCCCTGGCGGCATGCGCAGGGGACCTCGGGGGGGCGGACTTGGCGGGCCGCGCTCCCCTGAAATGGCAGTGCCGGCGGTGGAAGGATAGTTAGTTAGTGGCCCGTTTAGAACCGGCTCCAGTTGCCGACGGCGACTGGAGCCGGTATAATTATGAACAATGGCCGAGCGTCTGCAGACATCATGCCGGCAAGATGCCGGCGGTCCGTTGGATGTGCGCTTGCAGACATCATGCCGGCAAGATACCGGCGGTCCATTGACCGGGCGTCCGGGGCAGCGGATGAGAAACCAGGGTGGACGCAGACGTCCGTCCATCCATCCAACCTCCAACTTCTAACCTCCAACTTCCAACCTCCAACTTCCAACCTCCAACTTCCAACCTCCAACTTC
>CAZYSK010000029.1:0-55570 GCA_964649415.1 uncultured Anaerolineales bacterium | reverse complement strand
AACCTCCAACTTCCAACCTCCAACTTCCAACCTCCAACTTCCAACCTCCAACTTCTAACCTCCAACTTCCAACCTCCAACTTCTAACCTCCAACCTCCAACCTCTAACTGGTTTCGCCAGTTGTGTGTGCTTGTGGGTGACTTGGATATGAAGGTCCTCATTGTAGACGACGAACGACGGATTGTGGACGGCGTGCGCAAGTATTTTGAGCAGGCCGGCTTCGACGTCCTGGCGGCCTACGATGGCCTGGAAGGACTGTCGCTGGCCCGCACGGAGGAACCCGACCTGGTCGTGCTGGACCTGATGCTGCCGGGCATGGACGGGCTGGACGTGTGCCGGGAGTTGCGGCGTGACTCGAACGTCCCCATCATCATGCTCACCGCCCGCGTCGAGGAGGCTGACAAGCTCGTCGGGCTGGAGTTGGGGGCTGACGATTACGTCACCAAGCCCTTCAGCCCGCGCGAGCTCGTCGCGCGCGCCCGAGCGGTGTTGCGCCGGGTGCGGGAGATGTCGGCCCCGGCCCGCAAGACGTACCGCTTCGGCGACGTCGTGTTTGACGCAGACGCGCAGCGCTGCTTGATCCGGGACGAGGTCGTCCCCCTCACTCCCACGGAGTTCGCGCTCCTGGAGGTGCTGGTGCGGCATCCGGGACAGGTGCTCAGCCGTATGCAGCTTCTGGAGGCGGCGCACCTGGGCGTCTACGACGGGGTCGAACGCACCGTTGACGTGCACGTTCACAACCTGCGCCGGAAGCTGGAGCCCGACCCGTCGCACCCGCGCTACATCCAGACTGTCTTCGGGGCGGGGTACCGCTTCAGCGACGAGGTGGACGATGGTGCGCCATAAGCATAAGAATGGCGCCTCCATAAGGACGGTGGTGCGCCATAGCCTGCGCACGCGCCTGACGCTCAGTTTCCTGGTTGCCATCGTGGCCACCGCCGGGCTGGTCGTGCTGCTGGCGAACGTCATCACCGTCAACCGCTTCAAGAGCCTGGTGTCCAGCGCCGGCCAGCGCTACGCCTTGCGGCTGGCACCTGTCTTTGCCGACTATTACTCTGCGGCCGGTGGATGGGAGGGCGTCGAGGCGCTGATGGCCTTCGCCCAGGATGTCACCCAGCCGCCGCCTCCCCACGGCCCGGCGCGGCCGCACGTGGTGCCGCAATCGGGGATGGTGGAGCCCGGGGACGAGCGCCTGGTGTTGGTTGACGAGGATGGTAGCGTCGTCGCCGACAACAGACCCAACGGTCCTCCTCCGCCGGATTGGAACAATCCGCAGGGTCGCGCGGCCAGCCTGGACCGGGGGGCCGCCATCGTCGTAGACGGCCGGCAGGTGGGGACGTTGATCGTCTACTCGGGACTGGGCGAGCTGACGTCCTCCCAGGCCGATTTTCTGCGCCAGGTCAACGTGCTGATGATCGTCGCGGGGGGCGTGGCCGTGCTGGGTGTGCTGGTCGTCGGCAGTGTGCAGGCTCGTCGCATCGTAAAGCCGGTGCGCGCGCTGGCCGCGGCGGCGCATCGCGTGGCGGGCGGCGATCTGTCCCAGCGTGTCCCCGTCAAGGGCCAGGACGAGCTGGGCGAGATGGCCGAGGCGTTTAATGCCATGGCGGCCGAGTTGGAGCGCCAGCACGCGCTGCGCCACCGGGCGATGGCGGACATCGCGCACGAACTGCGCACGCCCCTGAGTGTGCTCCAGATCCATCTGGAGAGCATTGAGGACGGCTTGACCGATCCCACGCCGGAGGTCATCGCCGGCCTGCAGGGTGACCTGGCCCACCTGCGCCACCTGGTCGAGGATCTACGCGTGCTTTCGCTGGCCGACGCTGGCGAACTCGACGTCGAGGCCGACCCGCTGGAGATGGGCGGGCTGGTGCGCGACGTCGTCGAGCGCATGCACGCGGCGGCCCGCTCGAAGGGGGTCGCCCTGGACGCTCAATTGCCCGACGAGCCTCTTCCCGTGATCGGCGACGCGCAGCGGCTGGCGCAGGTGCTGCTCAACCTGCTGTCCAACGCGCTACAGCATACGCCGCCTGGCGGGCAGATCAGCGTGAGCGCGCAGCGCGCCGGGGCGGAGATCCACGTCGCCGTGCGGGACACCGGCGAGGGGATCCCGCGTGAGGACGTGCCTCACGTGTTCGACCGCCTGTACCGGGCCGATCGCGCCCGCAGCCGGGATGTGGGCGGGAGCGGCCTGGGGCTCTCCATTGCCAGGAGCCTGGTCGAGGCCCACGGCGGCCGCATCTGGGCCGAGTCGGAGCTCGGAGAAGGCGCGACGTTCACCTTCGCGCTGCCGCTCGGTGAGGATCGGGTCTGACACTGGGCGTCAAACGTCAGGCGTCGAACGTCGGTGCTTCCTCCCTGTCTTGGAGCCTGGTTTGTAGTGAGCGCTTCAGCGCCTCAGCACCAGCGGCAGATAGATCCGGCGGCAGGTGGGGCAGGGACCTAGGTGCAGGCTGAACTCGCTATACCAGAAGCCGCCCCGGGACCCGTTGAGGGTGTAGAACTGATCCTCCCAGGCGTCTCCCTCCAGCCGGTAGAGGCCATCGGGAATGGCGGGACCGTATGCGAAGGCGCTCATACCCTCCCGAATGTATGCTGAGACCGGCAGCAGCGTGCCGTCCTGCGCCACGCCGTTGGCGATCCACAACTCGTAGCCTGCGTCCGTGATCTGCCAGGCATCGGCCATGCCCCACCACGGCTCGGGCAGCGTTCCCAGGTCGGCATTGAGGGTGTTGAAGGAGTTGCCCGCGATATCGTAGCATTGGGTCGAGTTGTTGATCTGGTGGTTGTGATCAACCCCGCCGGCCACGCAGATGGCGCCTTCGTCACCCACCCAGGGCACGTACCACGAGGCGTGGAAGCCGAACCAGACGCTGGCAGGGAATGCGCCAATGTACTCGGCTGAGTTGGTTCCGGGGTTGTATTTCCACAGGTCCTTTGTTCTGCCTCCGCCCACCTCCATAGAGCCGCCGGATAGATAGCACACGTTCTCGGGGGTGTGCTGGAGCATCGAGACGATGTCCTGGCCCCAGCGCCCCTCGGCGGGGTAGCCGGGGGTGGGAACGGGTTCCGTGTACCAGCCTCTCTGTGTGACGTTGAAGATCTGCAGCGTGCCGGTGACGATGGCGTCGGGGAAGAGCACGATATCTCGTCGCCCACGTCGTTCAGCCCGTAGCAGCCATCCATCGGGTACTCGATCACGGGCGTGAGCGGGTTGGTGTAGGTGAGCCACTCGCCGGTGGCCGGGTCGTAGCGCTGGGCTGCACTGTCGGAGCCGTACCCGCCGACGGACCACAGGCCGCCGTCTTCGTGGTTGGCCCAGATGACGGCGTTGTCCATAGCTGGGATGGGGCTGTCTTCGCGCCGTCGCCAGCCGTTGTCCTCGGCGATGGTCTGGGTGATGATGGATGTGTCGGCATGGCCGCTGCCCTGAGCCTCGACGGTCAAGCTGGCCACGATCTGATCCCCGGGATCGAGGCACAGCTCGGGCTTGAGCGCGGTGGTGAACGTCACGATCTCTCCCTGGTTGATCTGCAGGTTGGCCTGGCCGGAGAAATCCGCCTCGGGAGCGATGTATGTAAGGTCCACGTCAGCGTTGCCGGCCGAGTAGTTCTCCAGCTCGAACGTCAGCGTCTGACTCATGCCGTGGCACCCTGTGATGATTACCTGGCTGGGCTTGAGCCTCAGTGGGGTGCACTTCTCGATCCTGAGTGAGCCGTTGATGCTGTTGGCGTCGTCACCGGAGAGTTCCCAGGGGATGTAGCGATCCCCGTCGTAGCCTGCCGGCACGGTGACCTTGACGCAGGTTCCCCAACTGGCCCCGGCGGAGATCTCGCCTAACCCGTCGCTGTCGTTGTCGGTGTAGACCACTTGGTTGGCCGTGGGCACGGTGCAGCCTAGGCTGACTGGGTAGCCGACGGAGTCGGTGGGATCCTGGAGCGCGGAATCGCAGGTAACCTGCCAGTTGCCGTCCAGCGTCGGAAACGTCAACTGCACACGATTCAGCCATTCACCGTCAACTGACCCGTTGGAGATGCGAAAGCAGAGCGTCTGCTGCTTGTCCTCCTGGTAACAGTCTTCCGTCGTGACCGTCGAATTGGAGAGGCTCAACGGTCCCAGGTGTGTCTCGGATGCGGGGATGCGGCCAGGATGGCCGCGGTCCGTAGACGGTCTGCCTCCGACCGTCTGGGGACGCCTTCGGTCAACGTGGGCTGTGTGTGTGGATGCGAGGATGCGGCCAGGGATGGCGCGGACGCGGACGTCCGTGCGGTCCAAGGGGGCAGATGTCTCGGATGCGAGCGGGGGGGCTGCGGATGCGGGCATTGGGGACAGGCTGTCGCTGGCTGCGATGAGCAAGGCTGCCAGAAGTCCCATAGCCAAGGTCAACGTCAACGCAAACCAAAGCACGGTTCTCATTGTGCTGGCTCCTTTCCAGTTCCGTTTGTCTTTCCTGTGTGCTGCGTTGGGGCCGGACGGTCTTCCAGTACAGTATAGGGGCCTTCTTCGCCGATGTCACTATCGGAAGCGCTAAAAAAACGATAGTCTGGAGACTGTCGTTTGTCTGGGGGGCGGGCAATGGGTTGGTAGATTGGTAGGCTGGTAGACTGGTGGGCTGGTAGCTGGTAGATTGGTGGAGGACCCCGGCGGGAGCTAGCGTGGGGTGGGGGCAAGCCTTGTGGGAGTCCGGGAGCGGAGAAACCAGGTTTTTTCCGGAAAACCTGGTTTCTGATCCGCTGCCTCGGACGGGCTGGTTTATCGGGGAGGGCAGGCACAAGGCCTGCCCCTACCTCTGGGATCTGCGGCCGCGATGCGTCGTTCGAACAGGATGCCGTCGTGCCCGTCCTCCCCGATCTCGACGAAGCCGACCTTGTTGTAGAAGTGGCGCGTGCGACGGTTCCACGCCGGCGTCCCCAGGGTCCATCGCTTGGCCAGGGGATACGTTTCCCACAGGAACTCAGAGGCCTGTGTGCCGATGCCCTGGTTCTGGAAGTCGGGATCGACGAAGATGCGGCCCAGCTCGTACTGGCGGATCTTCTGGCGAAAGACGATGATCCCGCCGACGATGCGCCCATCGGCCAGGATGGTGTAGCAGTCGCCGAAGCGCATCGTCTTTGCCTGCCACGCCGCCGAGTCGTACCCGGGCGGGCCGCCTATCTCCGGAGCCCCGCAGTGGATGTCGCTGTGGAACGCCCGCTCCGAGGCCTGGGCCAGCGCCTCGGCGTCGCTCGACCTGGCAACTGGATCATGTTCTCTCCTCGGTAATGGCCGCGGCTTCACGGCTCGCGCACGGCCCCTTAGCCAGCGGTTGCCGGCGGCGGGCTCTTCCGACGGCGCGCCATCAGAATGGCGCCTCTAGAGGATGATGGCACGATGCACACGCATGGCGACTGTGCCTTCATCCGGCGATGGGCATGTACAAGTCGAGCATGAGCTCTGTTTCGGCCTTGTCCGTATAGCCCATATGCTCTTCCAGCCACTGGTGGTGGGCCGGGCTGTATGGGCTCTTCTCTCGCCAGGCGACCAATCGCCTCCAGGTCTCGCCGATCTTCTCCATGTTGCCCCGGGTCTCACAGCGGGCGACGGCGTACCGCCCGCCCGAGAACTCGACGATCTTGATCTTGCCTTCTGGCTCGATCTCAGGGCCGACGACTATCCAGAACTCGTAGCCGTAGTTCGGACTGCCGGGCGAGGGGTCGGGGTTGTTGAAGCCGAAGAGGCGGTGTGCCTGCCGGTCTTCCAGCAATCCCTTCGGCTTTGCCCAGGCGATGAGTTTCTCCCATGCACTGGTCTCAGGACTCGGCCCGTAGGCGTGCGCGCTGGCTACGCGCAGCGGCGGCAATTCCACAACGCGTACACTCAATTCGCTCATTGCACTCTCCTTATCATGTGCTGCTCAATGCTTCTCTTTCGGCTGGTACGATCATTCTACCACGAAATGACGACATCTATTGTCAGGATTTTGTGGTAGAATGAGGGAAATCTCTTGGGGGGATGTCAATGCGCGCGGACCGGCTCTTGTCGATCATTATGCTCTTGCAGGCACGGGGGCAGATGACGGCGGCGCAGTTGGCGCAGGAACTGGAAGTCTCGAAACGGACGATCTGCCGCGATATGGACGTGCTCAGCACCGCCGGGGTGCCGGTCTACGGCGTTCCAGGGCGGGCAGGCGGCTATGCCCTGCTCGACAGCTACCGCACTACGCTCACCGGGCTGACCGAGGGCGAGGTGCGGGCCCTGTTCATGCTCAGCATCCCCGCACCGCTGAAGGATCTGGGCGTGGGCCAGGAACTCAAGGCCGCGTTGCTCAAGCTGGCTGCCGCGCTACCTGGAGCGCGGCAGGACGACGAGGCACGGGTGCGGCAGCGCATTCACCTCGATTCGACGTGGTGGTTTCAGGGCGGGGAGTCGATGCCGCACCTGCAGACGATCCACGAGGCCGTGTGGCAGGATCGCCGGATTCGTATCCAGTGGCGTGCGCGATTCGGGCCTTCGTATCCCATCGAGCAAGTTGTCGATCCGTACGGGCTGGTCGCGAAGGCCAGCGTGTGGTACGTGGTGAGCGCCTTTGAGGGGCACGTTCGCGCGCGGCGTGTGTCTCGTTTACTGGACGTGCACATGCTGGACGAGCGCTTTGAGCGCCCGGCTGGCTTCGACCTGGCGACCTTTTGGCAGGCCTGGTGCGCCGAGTTCGAGGCCAGCCGCCCCTATTACCCGGTCAAGGCGCGCGTGGCAGCGCAACTCCTCTCCGATCTGCCGAGGGTGTTCGGCGAGCAAGTGCGCGAGCAAATCGCCCAAGCTGGCCCGCCCGACGCGGAGGGCTGGATCACGGTGGAACTGCCCTTCGAGTCGCTGTGGGCGGCGCGCGACCGTCTACTCGGTTTTGGGGGCGCGGTCGAGGTACTGGAACCGGAACCGCTGCGGCTGACCGTCATCGATTACGCCCAACAGATTCTCAAGCGGTACCAGGCGGGCGACTAGAGTGGAGCACTGAGTGGCTATGCCGCCCAGGATTATCGCCGCTGGCGGCTATCCTCAAATGCAGAGACCAGGTCTCCGGCGATTCACATCGCGGCGATTCACATCGCTTGAAGAGACCTGGGCTCTGTGGGTGTTAGCCTGCTTGGGCCAGGATCTGCTGCACCTTGTGCTTCTTGTCTGGACCCAGGGGCTTGGGCTGGTGTTCCTTGATGATCTCCAGAACCTTGGCGGTCAGCCGCTGGCCCAGCGTGGTGCCGCCTGCGTCCAACCACGGCTTGCGCGTCTTGCGATCCAGCAGGGTGGGGAACCAGAAGTTGCGAAAACGTGACAGCGTCGCGTCGGTGTCCAGGAAGTGGGCGCCGGGCCCAAGGCGGTCCAGTTCATCCACCATAAGCGTGTCTTCGCTGACCTCGATGCCCTTTATCATGTGATCGGTCAGGGCGATCAGTTCGTCGGTCAGCACGATCATCTCGTAGGAACCCGTGAGCCCGCTCTCCATGTATCCCACGTCGTGGATCAGGTTGGCCCCGCTAAACTTGGCCATGATCACGGAGAGCATCGCCTCGGCGGCGGCCTGCTCGTCCATCACCTTGGCGTCGGAGCAGCCTGCGTATCCCCATGTGGGCATGCCATACCAGCGCCCTAACTCGGCGATGGCTGCCTTGGTGAGCTGGAACTCAGGCGAGGCGTAGCAGATCTGCACGGCGCTCATGTCCATGTGATGCAGGCCGGCGCCAAAGACGAAGGGCGCTCCAGGGCGCTTCAACTGGTGCACCACCAGGCTGCTGAGAATCTCGGCCAGGGACATCACCAGGCCGCCGGCCATCGTGACCGGCGCCGTCGCACCCATCTGTGGGCCAGGGGAGTGCACCACCGGCAGTTCGTATTCGGCCATCAACAGCAGCTTGTCTATTGCCGTCTCCGATTGCTGAAGCGGCGAACTCGGCTCCGAGTAGAGGAGGATGTGCTGCTGTTCGCGCAGTGCCTCGTACCCACCCGCCACGGCCGCCGCCATGTCTATCGCGCGCTGGCAACTGGCCTTGTCGTTCGTTACGAAGACGATGGGCTTAACCGTGTGCTCCAGCATGTTGGCCATCTGCACGTCGTAGGTCAGGTCTGGATCCATGTCCGCAGGAATGCCGATGGACATGACGAAGTGGATGTTGGGCAGGGCATCGCATAGGCGGTAGCCATTGATGATGTCCTGCCGGGTGAACGTGCGATGCTCTCCGGTCTCGGGGTCGAGAAAGTTGAGACAATCGGAGCCTGTGCCGAAGTATACCTGTCTGCCCTCCAGATACACTGCCGGGTCTCCGTCGCGGTCGCACATGATCACCCGGCTGGGCACGGTGGCGATGGCGTCTTCCACCAATCGAGCCGGGAACTTGACCAGGTTCCCGTCGGAGATGAAAGCGCCGGCTTCGCCGAGCATCTCCAGGGCCTCCTGGTGGTGGAATCGGATCCCCGTGCGCCTGAGGACCTCCAGCGCACCCAGGTGAAGGTCCTGGAGCTGGGTCTCCGAGAGAACGGAGAACTGGGGAGACTGGAACGCGATAGAATTACTGGATTTCATTTGCCTTTCTCCTTAATGGGGTGTGTCGAGGGGAGCTCAGCGGCTCATTCCCATCTCAAGTCTCACGTCCGTGAATCCTACGTCACCCTACTCCCAGGTGCCGATCAGGCGATCGATGATTGTCATGTGCTCGAGGGTGGCCTGGCGTGCTTTTTCGGGATCGTGCTGCTCGATGGCCTGGGCAATCTCTCGTTGAATGTGCAGGCCGTTTTCCTTCACATCGGGCAGCTTGATCAACTCGGCGATGACTTGTGAGAGCAGTTTGCGCGCCAGGTGGTAGAATTGCTCTAGTAGCTCGTTGTGACCGGCCCGCGCCACTGCCAGGTGGAACTCCAAATCCGCCTCGATGAACGCATCGTCGTCCTCCGCGATCTCCGCTTCCATGGCATCCAGGGCGTCCCGAATCCGCTGGATGTCTTCAGAAGTCGCCCGCTGTGCGGCGAACTCCGCCAAGCCGACCTCGACGACCAGCCGGGCGTCGTAGAGCTGCCGGGCATCCAGATCGCCCAGCCGGGCCTCAACTGCGGCGGGGTGGATCAGGGTGTCCAGGGCATCCTCGCGCACCCAGGTGCCCTTGCCCGGGCGGGACTCCAGCATACCCACCGCGGTCAACGCCTGGATGGCCTCTTGGACTGTGGAGAGCCCCACACCAAACTGGGCAGCCAGCTCCCTTCTCGGGGGCAGGAACTCGCCTGGCCGGATCTCCTGCTCCAGGATCGTCCGCCGCAGTTCGCTGGCGACGTCATCCACCAGGGTGCTTTTTCGGATCGGTATGTTCATCGTGACCATTGTACGTAAATATCAGAAATTATGAATTTATGAAATTGTAGCACGGATTACTGCCTGTGTCAAGTGGCGAAGATGCCGGACGCTTTGAGTGCGTCCGGCATCTTCCGGCCAAGCAAGTCTTTGGTGACCACTCCCCAGGTGCGCATAGTGCCAGTGCAGTCATCTGGATAAGGTTTGCGGCTAAGCGGGCTTTCAATGCGGTGGCACGTCGCCGGCAACCGGGCTGCCTGCGCTCGTGCGAATCAGGGGACTGTGCCTCGCAGGATCTGAATCAGCGTGCCACTATCCAGGTTCCCGCCTGACACCACGCACGCGATCTTGCCGCCGGCCTTGCCCGCCAGTGCTGCGGCCACGGGTACCGCCCCCGCGCCTTCGGCGATGACGTGGTTTCGCTCGGCCAGGAGCCGGATCGCGCCGGCCACCCGCGCCAGCGTCACGACGAGCGAGCCGTCCAACAGGCGACTCGCCAGCGGCCACATCTCCGGAAAGACGAACGGCGCGCCGATGCCCGACACGAAGCTGTGGCTGTATTCAACCGTCACCGGCTCGCCCGCCTTCAGCGACGCGGCTAGCGGGGCGGCGGTCTCCACCTCGCAGGCGTACACCCGGGCGCCCGGCTTCAGCGCCCGGATGGCTGACGCGATCCCGCAGCTCAGGCCGCCGCCGCCATAGGGGATGAGCACCGCGTCTACGTCGGGCAGATCCTCCAGTATCTCCAAGCCGATGGTGCCGTTGCCTGCCATCACCGCCGGGTCGGCAAAGGGGTGGATCAGCAGCCCGTCCATGCCCTCGTGGCTATGGGTGCATTGTATCTCCTGGTAGCGGGCGAAGGGCACCTCCACGATTCGCGCTCCCAGGCGATCCAGCGCGGCCAGTTTGACCGCCGGTGCGTTCTCGGGCACGACTACGGTGCAACTGACGCCCAAACGCGCCGCATACCAGGCGACACCCTGGGCCATGTTTCCCGCGCTGGCAGTCCACACGCCTTTCTGCAGCTGCCGCGCGCCGGCCAACTGCATCGCGTTGCCGGCGCCGCGCAGCTTGAACGAGCCGATGGGTTGCAGGTTCTCCAGCTTGAGGAATATCGCGGCAGGGGCATCCTCTACATTGAGCCGCACGAGGGGGGTGCGGACAACCGCGCCAGCGATACGTCCGCGGGCAGCGCGGATCTCATCGAGGGAAACGGGCTCGTGTAACGGATGCATGATCAATCTCCGTGGGCGACATGCCGGCAGTCTATTGGTGGTCAATATTGGCGGATGCCGTGCCGGCAGGGATGCAGCGGATGCAGACATCCGGGCGGTCCGTTGGTGGTCAGTGTCCGCCTTGTGTCAGCGGTGCAGCTTCTGCGCGGCGACGAAGGAGAGCCCATGTTCCGTCAGCGCCCGGGCCGTGCGGTTGACGGCGTCGAATTTGTCTAGGAAGTTCTCGAGCAGGTGCTCCCAGTCCCCGGATGCGATCACCTCGTCCTTCTCCCGGAAATAGTCGTTGATGTCGGAGGGGCGCTCCCGTGCCTGCTCGATCTCCGGGTCGCCGCCTTCATGCTTGGCCGAGATGTTGGGCACGCGCTCGGCCAGGTCAAGCACGTCCTGCCGCCGGTTGTACGGCTGGATGACGATGCCGGTCCACGTCTCTGTGACGTGGTGCTCGAAGCGGACTGTGTCCTCGAAGCCCAGCGCCTTCCGAAACTGCGCCGCAATCTCGATGGTCTCGTTGTCGACGGAATTGCTCCAGTTGAACCCTACCAGCGGGGTGGAGCCGTCGTCGCGGGCGAAGAGCCAGGCGGCCGCCAGGGTCCACAGCGCTGCGTAGGGACTGTCATTGCCCATCGTGACCGAGATCTTGAACTCGATGTCCACGCCAAGCAGGTGCAGCAGGTAGCCCACCAGGACCGTACCGGCGTTGACGTTGAGCACCTGGCGTATCCCGTAGTTCGTGTAGTAGTACAGATACTCGTCCAGCCAAATAAGGGGGTAGTCGTTGGGCTCGCCTACGCCGCCGTAATAACCGACGAGGGTGTCGGGGCCGCCCAGGTGGATGTTGGAGCCATCAGAGCCCCGCGTGTCCAACTGCTCGACGTGGCTGGCGCCGATGATCTGCAGTCCGGCCACGGTGGCCGGCAGATCGCCGTCGGCTTCCTGCTCCTTCATGTTGCGCACGCGGATGAAACGTCCGGGCATCAGCTCGCCGCGATCAATGGCCCGTTTCGCGATCTCGATGAGCCAGGGAAAATACTGGCACGCGCTGATCTCCAGGGTGACGGCGGAGTCGTCCCTGAAGTCCATAACGTCGGCCTGCTGACCCAGCACGTTGCGCCGGTAGTCCGCGACGCTGATGAACGCGCCGGAATCTCGCTGCCTGATGAGCCAGTTCAGATCGGCCAGGTACTCGGGCCGGGTCTTCTCGATGCGTTTGAGCAGCGCTGGGAGTTGCCGTGCCTCCTCGGCCCTGCGGTTGATCTCCTCAGGCGAACCGTACCGGGCCACCACGTCCAGGAGGTCACGGATGACGCGCTGGCCTGGGTCGAGCAGCACGGCATCGAGCGCCTCGAGACGCTCGATGGGGATTCTCAGCCTTTGCTGCAGATCGTCGGTCATCTCCGATCGACCGGTTGGTCTCCTGCGAACTGGCCTACAGACCGGACAGCGCGCGATCCAGGTCGGCGATGATGTCCTCCGGGTTCTCCAGGCCCACCGAGAGGCGGATCAGACCGTCATCGATGCCGACGGCAGCGCGTTCCTCCGGGCTCATGTGCTCGTGGGTGATTGTCGGCGGGTGCATGCAGATGGTTCGACTGGTGCCGAACGTGACCGCGTGCACGACCAGTTCCAGGCTGTCCATCACCTGGGCCGCGCCCTGTATGCCGCCCGGCACGACGAAGGACAGGAGCCCGCTGCCGCCCGCCATCTGGCGCTTGGCCAGTTTGTACTGCGGATGATCGGTCAAACCCGGATAGTTGACCCGCAGCACCTTGGAGTGCGCGTTCAGGAACTCGGCGACCTGTTGCGCGTTGGCGCTGTGGCGCTCCATACGCATGGAGAGCGTTTCGAGGAATTGGAGTGTCAGCCAGGCCTCCATAGGCTGCATGATCGCGCCGACGAACTCGGTCGTGTTCCAGCGGATGTCCTCGACCAGCGCCTCTGGCCCGACGATGGCCCCACCGAGCACGCTGGCGTTCCCGCACAGGAACTTGGTGATGGACAGCAGGACGATGTCTGCCCCCAGCGCCATCGGCTGCTGCAGCGCTGCCGTCGCGGTCGTGTTGTCCACCAGCAACGGGACGCCACGCGCGTGAGCGACGTCGGCCACCGCCGCGATGTCCGTGACGAACAGCGTGGGATTGCTGGGCGTCTCGACCCACACCAGGCGCGTCCGGCCGTCTATCTCCCTGTCCCAGGAGGCGGGGTCGGCCGGATCCTCGACGAAACGGAATTCGACGTTGCACCGATCGGGAAAGATGGTGGCGGCCTGCTTGTAGCCCTCGCCGAAGACGTTCAACGTAGTGACGACGTTGTCCCCGGGGCGGGCCAGGGTGAAGATCAGGTTGAACAGCGCCTGCGATCCGGAGCCCGCCGTCACGCACGCCTCTCCGCCCTCCAACGACGCCAGGCGATCCTCCAGCACGGTGGCCGTCGGGGTCTTGGTGCGACCGTAGACCGGGCAGGGGATCCTGTCGAAACGCTCGTACGGGTAGGTCATAGACTGCACAATGGGCGGTACAAACGACCTGAATTGCTCCAGGTTCTTCAGCGGGTGAAAGCCCGCGTGCAGTGCCCGGGTGTCAAACCCCAGGTGTGCGTCTGAACGGACGCCCGGCTTCGCCTCGGGGTCGTATTTCCAGGGGTCTCGCATGAAGAAAAGCGCTTCGTCGTGCATTAGTATCTCCTCAGGGACAGAAACCTGGTTACTATTACTACTTGCTGTCAATCCAAGCCTGCTCACGCGCGACGATCTTCTTGATGTCTCGCTGGACATCGGCAGGGAGGGGGGCCGGCTGGTGGCTGGCCAGGATCTCGTCGACCTGCTTGGCCGCCCGCGCCTCCATCGTGGTCGCGCCTCGATTCACCCAGCGGGCGTACGTGTCCTTGTCTGCCAGCTTGGAGTAATACGGCTCCTTGAAGTGTCTCAGTGTGTGCGCGTGGCCCAGGTAGTCTCCCGTCGGCCCCAGCTCATCGATCACGTCCAGGGCCAGCGTTTCCTCGTTGACCACCACGCCCCTGGTCGCGGCCCGTATCCAGCCGATGAGGTCGTTGCACATGGCGATCAACTGCAGGGATCCCTGGAGCCCCGAGTCCATGAATCCGACGTCGTGGACGATATTGGCCCCGTGGAGCAGGGCTGTGAACAGGCTCAGAGTTGCCTCCATGGCACATTGCTGGTCCAAGACTTTCGAGTCGGTTGATCCGCCCAGGCCGAAGACAGGCAGGTTGTAGTGCTTGCCCATCTCGGTGGGGACGCCTTGCTCGTCGGCCAGCACGTAGTTGCCGACCATCGTCTTCAGGTTGTAGGGGCCGCCGTTCCAGCCCGGCACGGCCACGGGCGTCCCGGGGCGCACCAGTTGAGCGAGCACGATGCCCAGCAGCGTTCCCGCGTTCATAGACGCCATGCAGCCCGCCGTCGTCGTCGGCGAGTTGACGCCACCGGCGTTGAGCGGGATGTACAGGAGCGGCAGTCCCTTCTCGGCCAGGTACATGCACTTCTGCAGTGCCTCGGCGTTGGCGACGAGGCCCGACGTCACGTTGATGTAGCACGTGGCAAAGGGGCGCCTTTGGAATGCCTCGGCGCCCCCGGCGACGATCTCGCACATCTCGACCGCGGCCACGCATCCCTCGAAGTCGGGTGCCACGAAGATGATGGGCTTGCTCGTGTGGTTGAGCATGACCTCCATCTGGTAGCGGTCATAGATGCGTTGATCGACGTCCTCGGGCAAGAACAGGGACATGACGAACGATATCTCCGGGAGCGCGTCCATCAGGGTCGCTGCTTCCCGAACATTTTCCAGCAGCGGTCTGCGTCGCTCGCCGGTGCGATGGTCGAGCACGTTGAGGCAGTCGGAACCACCGCCGTAGTAGGTGTTGTACCCCCAGGCGCGTATGGCGACGTGGCCGTCGCGATCATGCAGTGTCATGCGCTTGGGGGCCAGGCTCAGGGCTTCCTCGACCATGTGCTCGGGGATGCGGACTCGGATGCCGTCTGCCTTGGCTCCGCCCTTGACTAACAGGTCCCGCGCCTTTTCCTCGTGGACGTCAACACCGGTGCGCTCCAGGATCTCCAGGCTCGCCATGTGGATCTTCTCGCGCTCTTGCTGCCCCATCCGGGCGTAGTGAGCGCTGCTCATATGCAAAGCATGGGTCTCAATCATCTGTCCTACCTCGCTGTCGTACAAATATGTGTTTCCCTAGACCGCCAGAGGGGATGGCGACGGTCTGCTTGCTTCAGAAACTACGTATATCAGATTGGCCACCTGATGTATGAGATTATACTATCCAAGCCCTCAGTTGTCAATATCTAACGTCTTAGCAAGGGCTCATTGGGGTAGCTCTGGGGTCAATAGATATATCAGCGATTGTGGGTTGATGTACAGTGTGGTATAATGCGCCTGTACACGACTCCACGGCAGGGTTAGCTACTTTGGTGGGGGTACACCTGTGTCCCTTCTGACGCCAAGCGTCACCTCGAAGAATCTGATCTATAGGTCCCTTCGCCGCTCTATCATCATGGGGCATTGCACCCCCGGCGAGCGGCTGAGCATGAAGGAGCTGGCCGAAACCTACGGTACCAGCGTCACACCCGTGCGCGATGCGCTCCAGATGCTCAGCCAGGAAGGCCTGGTCAACGCCAAACCCCGTTCTGGGTACTTCGTCGCGCAGATCACGCTGAAGCAACTACGCGATCTGCTCGAGCTACGCGAGGTGCTGGAGGTGGCCGCGATTGAGAGGGCCACGCTTCAGATCACCGAGGAGCAGCTTGAGGAACTCGAGCACGTCCACGCGGGCTACACCGGCGATGATGATGAGTCCTACGATCGATACACCGACGAGAACAGGCGGTTCCACGTTCTGATCGCCAATGCCTCGGGCAACTATGAACTGGCGGAGATGCTGGCGCACCTGCACGATCGTCTGGCGCGGTTCATGGTGCTGCGCCACGCGGGCCGTACGATGCCACGCACCCATGGCCGCATCATCGAGGCCGTGCGGACTCGCGATGTCGATGCGGCGCGCCAGGCGATGATCGACGAGATCTCGGAGACCCGCGACAACATTCTGGATCAGGTGATCCGAGAGCAGGGTGCTTTCTGGCAACTGGGTGAGACCTGATCATATCGCTGTCTGCCCAAGCACTGTATGAGCGAGGCGCGGCCGCTGCGGACATTGTGGACATTGATCGTGCGTCCTTTCTCTCGTCCGTTCGTGCGTCCGCTGCATAGGGAGGGGGCAAGTGCGAGCCTGGCGTATGTTCAGAGGCGCGGGGCCGGAGGATGGTGATTCGGCTTCCTTATGCCGCGGCCTTGCTGCTGGCCCCCGGCACCGGCGCAGAGACTTTTCCCCTGCGATGGGGCGCGTTGTGCTCTTGGTGCTTGTGGGCGGGATCGGACTGCTGGGACTGATTGCCTGTCGGCCCCGGCCCGCGCTGGGCGACACGCGGGGCCGCCCCACTGACGGGATGGTGATGGTCTTTGTGCCGGGCGGTGAGTTCCAGATGGGAAGTACTGATGAGGCAGTGGACTACGCGCTTGACCTGTGCAACGGCTACGGTGGCATCTGTGACCGGCGTTGGCTCGTGAACGAGCAACCCGCGCACACAGTGGTACTGGACGGCTTCTGGCTCGACAGCGTGGAGGTAAGCAACGCTCAGTTTTCGGCGTTTCTCAACGAGCAGGGGAACCAGATTGAAGCCGCGATGACGTGGCTGCACGTGGGGGATGAGGATTGCCTCGTCGAGGTGCGGGATGGGAAGTTCCAGCCTCTGCATGGCTACGCTGACCATCCTGCGGTCGAGGTGTCGTGGTATGGAGCAGCCGCCTATTGTACGTGGGCCGGGGCGCGCCTGCCGACGGAGGCCGAGTGGGAGTACGCAGCGCGCGGTCCACAGAGCCGCATCTTTCCCTGGGGCGATACGTTCGACGGGGCGCGACTGAATTACTGCGACGCAAGCTGTGATCTGGACTGGGCGGATGGGGCGCTTGAGGATGGGCATGCCCGCACGTCGCCGGTTGGGAGCTTCTCGTCGGGCCAAAGCTGGTGTGGTGCTTCGGATCTGGCGGGGAATCTGTGGGAATGGGTCGCCGATTGGTATGGGCCATATAGCGCCGAGCGGCAGGTGAATCCGGCAGGCCCCGATGATGGTATCTTCCGCGTGCTTCGGGGTGGCGCCTGGTCCAACAGTGCGGATTACGCCCGCTGCGCCTTCCGGGACGGGGGCACGCCGTTTAGAACGTACTACAACGTCGGGTTCCGCTGTGCCAGCCGTGCTGATTAGGTCACGCGGACGTCGCTTGACCCGGATTTGACAACGCCCGGAGTGGCTGTATAATTGTCTCGTATTGTGCAACTTCGTTGCGCAGTAGGCGGCCTACGTCGTCACCCCTGAGATTGTCTGCTCACCGACTGCGGCGAGGTGCCATCGCTCGGCGGTCTGGCCCAGGAAGGACGGCAAGTTGACCAGTCAACGCAGTTCAACCCTTCAGTCTGTGGAACGGGCTATCGCCATTCTCAAGTCATTCAGCCTGGAACGGCCTGAGCGAGGCGTCAACGAGTTGAGCCGGGATCTGGGCCTGCACAAGAGCACGGTCTCCCGATTGATGAGAACGCTGGAGCAAGGGGGGCTTCTCTCTCGGAATCCAGTCACGGAGCGCTATCGGCTCGGTGTTGACCTGATTGGGCTGGCTGCTCAAGTGATCAGCTACGTGGATGTCAGGGAGGTGGCGCGCCCGTTCCTACGGCAGATCGCGGAAGCGTGTCAAGAGACGGTCAACCTTTCGGTGCTGGACCACTATAAGGTTGTCAACCTGGAGCAGTTCGTCCCGCCGATGCGTCAGATCAAGAACGTTGGCCGTGTAGGACGGCGCATGTGTACCCATTGCACCGCTGCCGGGAAAGTACTCTTGGCCTATCTATCTGAGAAGGAACTGGCGCCCATCCTTCAGTCTGGCCTGGAACGGTTCACATCCCATACGATTACTGATCCCGAGGCACTCAGGCGGGAACTAGACACGGTGCGTCAACAAGGGTATGCAGTGGCGCAGGAGGAACTCGAGGAGGGTCTGAACGTGGTCGCGGTGCCCATTCGTGACTACAGAGGGCAGCCGGTGGCTTCTGTCAGCGTGGCCGGCCCAGCGTATCGTGTCACGCCGGACACATTTCCCGACCTGGCAAGTCGGTTGGCGGACACGGCGACGAAGATCTCTGAGCAGTTGGGGCATAGACCGAACTAGGGTCTCAGGCCGGGCTTCGGGAAGCCTGGCTGTATCCGAGGATGCAGGAATGCGTCAAACGTCAAACGCAAAACGTCAAGCGGTGGATGTGGACATCGCGGATGAACCGACCTTGATGCCGATGCCGATGCTGATGCCGATGCCGACGCCGACCGCAGACGGTCGGGTAGACGGCCGGCTGCGGTCGGCGACATCCGTTGAAGAGCGGGCCAGGGGGACATATGGCTAGACGGCGTCGCGACCCCAGCAAGGGCCTGATAGGCGGTCGATATCGGCCGCTGTCCGATGGGCAAATTCAGCGCATTCACGAGGCGGCGCTGTCTATCCTGGAGCGGACCGGCGTGCAAGTCGAGGAGGCCGAGGCGCTGCGGCTGTTCGAGCATGCCGGCGCGGTTGTGGACCGAGGCGGTTCGCGTGTGCGCATACCGCGTGCGTTGGTTGAGGACGCTGTGGACCGGGCACCCTCTCGCGTGATCCTCGCCGGGCGCGATCCCAGGTGGGACCTGGATTTGGAGGGCGCGCGGGTGCACATAGGCACCGGCGGTGCCGCTTTGAACGTTCTCGAAATGGATACCGGCCTGCCTCGTCCTGCTGTGCTGCGCGACGTGGCCGAATTGGCCCGCCTGGTGGACGGACTGGACAACATCCACTTCTATCTGGTGCCTGTGTATCCGACCGACATGGGCCGGGACGAGGTGGACGTCAATACGTACTATGCGGGTCTGGCCAACACGACTAAGCACGTCCAGGCAGGCGTCTACAGCGTGCAAGGGATCCGGGACACGGTCGAGATGTGCGAGCGCATCGCTGGTGGCGCGGAGGCCCTACGCGAGCGTCCTATTGTGTCCTTCATCACCTGCTGGCTGGTCAGCCCGCTCAAGCTCGCCACCGACGTCACGGCGCTCATGATTGAGACGTGCCGCCAGCGTATTCCCGTGGTGCTCTCCGCCGCGCCGATGGCCGGTTCGACCGCGCCCGTGACGCTGGCCGGGATGCTGGCGCAACTCACAGCGGAGCAACTGTCCGGCGTGGTTCTGGCCCAGTTGGCTCAACCAGGTGCCCCGCTGTTGATCGGTCCCATCCCCGCGACGGCCGACATGCAGTCCGGGCGCTATCTGGCCGGGGCCGCCGAGTTCGGACTGACGAATGCAGCTATGGCGCAGATGGCGCAGTTCTATCGCCTGCCGCTCTACAACTCGGCCGGCATGACCGACGCCAAGATCCCCGATGTCCAGGCCGGATTCGAGAAAGCGATGAGCGCGGTGCTGGCGGCCACCGCCGGAAGCAATTTCATCCATCACGCTGCGGGCATGCTGGAGAACATGAGCGCCGTCGCGGCCGAGCAGTTCGTGATTGACAACGATATCCTCGGCATGGCCATGCGGGTCGTGGCGGGTATTGAGGTGAACGACGAGACACTGGCTCTGGACGTGATTGACGAGGTCGGCCCGGGTGGGCACTTCCTGATGTCCGAGCATACGATCCGCCACATGCGCTCCGAGTTCTACTACCCCTCGGCGGTCGTGGATCGGCGTGGGTGGGATATGTGGCAGCAGGACGGCGCCCGCGGTGCGCGGGAGCGGGCCATGGAGATCGCCCGTGATATCCTGGCGAGCCATCGGCCACAGCCACTTGACTCGGCAGTAGATGATTGGATTCGCAAGCGCTTTGAGCTACGTATTTGAAGCAAAGGAGTTCATCTGTGACGAGACAAATCTCTGTTGAAACGCTGCATCCCATCATGCGAATGCTGTCCGATGAGCAAATCCAGGCCATTCACCATGCCAGCCTGGACATCCTCGCGCGGACAGGTATCGTGATGAAGAACGAGGCTGCCCGCCAGTTGCTGCTCGATGCTGGGGCCTGGGAGTCTGAGGGACGGATCAAGATCCCGGACGATATGGTGATGGACGCTATCGCCTGCGCGCCATCGCGTATCCCCTTGCACAATCGCCTGGGCGAGTTGACGATGCCTCTGGAGGCAGGAAAGGTGTTCTTCGGGCCGGGTTCCGATTGCATCTTCACCGTTGACGTGGAGACAGGCGAGCGGCGCAGGGCCACTGCCGAGGATATCCGGCGCATCGCGCAACTTTGCGATGGCCTGGACCGGATGGATTTCACCATGTCCATGGGGAATCCCTCGGATGTGCCCCCGATGGACATCTACATCCATGAATTTCTCGGTATGATCCGGGGCTCGGTCAAGCCTACGTGCTATACCGCCAACAACCGGGCGGACATGGAGGCCATCTACCGCATCGCCTGCGCGGTGGCAGGCGGCGAGACCGCGCTTCGGGAGAGGCCTTTCCTGATTCTCTACGCTGAGCCCATCTCGCCGCTGTTGTACCCGGATGAGTCGGTGGACAAACTGCTGTTCTGCGCCGAGAAGGCCTTGCCGGTCACCTATCCGCCGTCGCCAAACACCGGCGGTGGCGGGCCGGTCACGCTGGCGGGAGCGCTCGCGCTGGGCAACGCCGAGTGTCTGGCTGGCCTGGTGCTTACCCAGTTGGTGCGTCCGGGTACCCCCTTCCTGTACGGGATGAATACGGCCGCATTGGATATGAAATCTGCCATTGTCGCCTACGGTGCGCCTGAGTGGCCGACGGGTATGGCCGCGTGGTCGGACATTGCTCGCTACTATGACCTGCCCATATGGGGGGCCGCCGGCGCTACCGATAGCAAGGTGGTGGATGCCCAGGCCGGTATTGAGGCCACGGCGACGATTATGGCTGCTTTCCTGACCCGCTGCAACCTGGTCCACGACGTCGGCTACATCGAGTACGGCACTACGTCCTCGATGGAGCTGCTTGTCGTGTGCGACGAGATCATCCGCGACGTGCGTTTCATCATGGATGGCGTGGAGGTCAGCGAACGCACGCTGGCCCGCGAGGCGATTCACCGTTCCCAACCGGGTGGGGGCTTCCTGGCCGACGATCACACACTGGACAACTGGAAGTGGGCGCAGTGGCGGCCTGAGGTGATTGATCGCTCGCGCTATAGCCGCTGGGTGGAGGGTGGGCGCAAGGATATGGTGGCAAGGGCCAACGAGCGGGCGCGCCGTATCTTGGAGGAACACGAGGTGCCGCCATTGCCGGCGGCGGCGGAGAGCGTTATCAGCGAGGTGCTGAGCGAGCGGGCATCCTGAAGAGAAGGCGGACGTTGATCATGCGTCCGCGGACGTTGATCGTGCGTCCGCGCGACGGCACTCCGGCATAGACCTGACAGGGCGGATGAGTACATCCGATGGAAAACCTGTCAGGTCTGAGACCGGCTACCAAGTACGGATTGCGTAAGGGGGCGGACTTGTGGCGCGACCAGGACCGCTGGGTGGACTATACCAGCCCTTGACTCCGGACCAAATCGAGCATATCCATCGGGCGTCCTTGACCGTGCTGGCGCAGACCGGCATCACCGTGGAGCACGAAGGGGCGTTGGCCTACTTCCGGCGGGGTGGGGCACGGGTGGACGGTGAGCACGTCTATCTTCCTGCGTCAATGGTTGAGGAGGCGCTGAACAAGGCTCCCTCAAGTGTCCTGTTGGCGGCTCGTGACCCTGAGCACGACGTCGTGCTAGAGGGAAAGCGCGTCTACGCTGGCACAGGCGGCTCGCCCACGATGGTGCTCGACGCTGGCGCGGATACGGTCCGGCCCGGCAAACTGCACGACCTGGTGGACCTGGCCAGGTTGGCCGATGCACTGGCGCACTGCGATTTCATCGTCGTCCCGTTGTACCCGACGGACGTTCCCGACAAGGGCGCGGATGTGCCTGTCAATCGCTTCTACGCCTGTTTGGCCAGCAGCACCAAGCACGTCATGGGCGGCGTTGATTCGGTCGAGGGCGGGCAAGCCGTCATTGAGATGGCGGCGATGATCGCCGGGGGCATAGAGGCGTTGCGGGAGCGTCCCATCGTCTCCGCCATCACCAGTTGGATGGTCAGCCCGTTGCACCTGGATACTGGTGTCACCGACATCCTCATTGAGTGGTGCAAAGCGGGCTTGCCCGTGGCCCTATCGTCGGCGCCGATGGCTGGGTCTACGTCGCCGGTGACGCTGGCGGGGACGCTGACGCAACTCAACGCCGAGCAACTGAGCGGCATCGTGCTCACCCAGTTGGTGCGGCCCGGCACGCCGGTGCTGGCTGGCTACATCCCCGGCGTGGCCGACATGCGCACCGGTGGCTATCTGGGCGGCGCGATTGAGTTCGGGATGATGCAGGCGGCTGCGGCACAACTGGCTCAATTCCACCGGGTGCCGATCTATTGCTCCGGCGGGATGACAGATGCCAAGCTTCCCGATATCCAGGCCGGATACGAGAAGATGTCCACGTTCCTGCTGGCTGCGATGGCCGGCGCAAACTACATCCACCATGCTATTGGTATGGTCACGAACATGAGCGCTGTGTCGCCGGAGCAGGCCGTGATTGACGACGAGATCGTGGGCGTGGGGCTCCGCGTGTTGCGCGGCGTGACGGTGACGGAGGACACGATGGCGGTGCCGGCCATCCAGCGCGTGGGGCCTGCCGGTCACTACCTGATGGACGCGCATACGATGCAGTTTATGCGGTCCGAGTTCTTCTATCCCGTCGTGGCCGACCGTCAGTCCAGGGCGACGTGGGAGGAAGCGGGCAAACAGGACACGCGTGCGCGGGCCTGCGCACGCGTGCGGGATCTGTTGCGTACACACGAGCCGGCCGGATTGTCGCCCGAAGTGGATGTGGCAATTCGCGATAGGTTCAACATCTTGCTGCGACCATACGTGATACGTGATGTGTGAAACGTCAACGGATGTAATCATCCGTGGCACTCGGGTGGGCGTGGATACCGCGCCCCTACCTGACCGATGCGGTCTGCCTAACCGGGAAGGAGGTGATGAGGAGTACATAGCCGGTGGTTTGTCTGGACCCATGCGTGCAAGTAGTGTGCAAGTGTGTTTAGTGTGCAAGTCCACTAAGGAGGAGTTTCTGAAATGGAGATCATCAAGAAGAAGCAGAGGAACGACGTACATCCGTACATCCCCGAGTTGGAGGATCTATATCGAACGGGCCGGTGCACCCGCCGTGAGTTCCTGCAGACAGCCACACTGCTGGGGATGTCCCTGGCTGGCGCCAGCACGTTCCTGGCCAGCTGCGCTCCGAAGGAGCCCGCGCCCACAGAGGCACCCCCGGCAGAGGAACCGGCGGCAACAGAAGCACCGGCGGCCGGTGGCCCCAAGCGCGGTGGCACGATGACCGTCGCGACGCGCGTGCAGCGTCTCGATCACCCGGCGCGTCTCTCCTGGATTGAGGGCGCTAACGCGATGCGCCTGGTCAACGAGTACCTGACCTTCACCGACTGGGACAACATCACGCATCCCTGGCTGCTGGAGAAGTGGGAGGCCAACGAGGATGTAGATGAGTGGACGCTCTATTTGCGGGAGGGGATCAAGTGGAACGATGGCTCGGACTTCATGGCTGACGACGTCATCTTCTCCATGAAGCAGTGGTTCGACGAGGAAGTGGGCTCCTCGATCGCCGGGTTGATGAGTTACCTCACGCCCGATGGCATCGAGAAAGTGGACGACTACACCATCCAGCTCCATCTCGATGCGCCCAACATCGGCGTGCCGCAGCACCTGTTCCACTACCCGGCCCTGATCGTGCCCAAGACCTTCGAGGGCGACTGGGTCCGCCAGCCGGTCGGCACCGGGCCATTCCTGCTGGACGACTACGTCGAGTCCGAGCGCGCGGTCTTCGTGCGGCGCGAGGACTACTGGAAGATGGGCGAGGACGGCCAGCCGCTGCCCTACCTCGACAAGGTCGTCTTCCTCGACCTGGGCGAGGAGGAGGCCGCCCGTATCGCGGCTCTGCAGAGTGGCCAGGTGGACAACATCTACAGCCCATCTCCTGAGGTCTGGCAGGCGACCAAGGATCTGCCCGGCATCAACATGTACTCCACCAGCACGGCGCAGACCTTCGTCATCCGCATGCGCGTTGACACGGAACCGTTCAGTGACAACCGCGTACGCCAGGCGCTCAAGAAGTGCATCGATCGCCAGAAGATGCTCGATCTGGCCTTCTTCGGCCAGGGCGTGCTGGCGCACGATGCCCACATCGCGCCCGTTCACCCGGCCTACTGCGAGAAGGACATCCCGGCCTACGATCCGGAAGGCGCAAAGGCGCTGCTGGCCGAGGCCGGCTACGAGGATGGTCTGACCGTCGACCTGTTCACCCAGGAGGCGCGCGCCGAGCCGGCCATGGCTCAGTCTCTCAAGGAGACGGCCGCCGCCGGCGGGTTCACCATCAACCTCAACATCCTTCCGTCTGCCCAGTACTGGGATATGTGGACGGAGGTCGACCTGGGCATCACCATCTGGGCCCACCGTCCGCTGGGCACCATGGTCCCGGCGCTGGCGTACACCGCCGACGAGGAGGGCAACCCGGCAGCCTGGAACGAGACCCGCTGGGTAGACGAGGAATTCGCCGAGTTGCTGCGCGAGGCGGAGCGTACACTGGACGTGGAGGCGCGACGCGAGATCTTCTGCCAGATGGAGGACATCCAGCAGGAGCGTGGCTCGGCGGGCATCGCCTTCTACACGAATGTGTGGTACGTCTGCCACGAGCGGTTCGAGAACGTACAGGCACATCCCACGAACTACGACCACTTCGACATCGTCTGGGACAACACGCTGTAGCGATCCATCGGACCCTAACAGGCAAGGTGGTGAGGTGGCGCTTGCGCCACCCCACCACCCCCTACAGGAGAGCAATGGCCGAGGAAACCCTGGTCAAGGATATGGAGCTCGAATGACTGAAACGGGACTTCGGCGAATTGCTTGCCTTCTGGGGTGGGATCGATACAATGCACGTGCTGAACAACGGCACAGATGCGGATGTTCGGCATGAGGTCAAGTACAGGCGGATGTACTCATCCGCGTCGAAACGCTGGCACCTGGAGGTGGCTATGTCCTGAATCCGGTTCACAATGTTCAGCCGGACGTGCCCGTTGACAATCTCCTGGCGATGATCAACGCGGTATTAGAGCACGGGTGGTTCCCTTTGGGAGACAGTTGAACCCCCGGCAGTCACTAGTTGGGGAGGGATTATGGCTCGGTACATACTTCGAAGACTGGGGTTTATGCTGTTGACTATGTTCCTCGTCTCAGTCGTCGTCTTCCTTGTCTCGGAGCTGGCACCGGGAGACGTGGCACGCCACATCTTGGGGCAGTTTGCCTCACCAGAGCAGGTGGAACTGCTGCGGGAGCAAATGGGCCTCGATCAGCCCGTATACGTCCGCTACGCAGATTGGCTGATCGGCAACGACTGGCGACACAACAAGCTCGTAGGCATGCCGCTGAAGTTCACCACCCTTGAGGGGCAGTCGGAGCCCCAATGGTTTGCCGTCGCATCCGATGACACGTTGAAGCAGTGGAAGATGAAGGAAGAGGGACTGATCGAGTTCCAATACGCGCTTGACGGCACGCGGGAACAGGTCTCTTTCGAGGACTGGCAGCGCGACGATAACGGCGATGAGGTATTCTGGGGTGTGGATACAGACAACCACGTCGTCCAGTGGGCCAGGGAGAAAGGGGAAAGGGAGACGGGGGCGGCCTCGGCGGGACGGGCCATGACGGAAGCCAGTGGGCAGAAGTACTTGCCGCTGCGCAAGGGCCTGTTGCGCGGGGATCCCGGCATCTCGACGCGCACAGGCCGTCCGGTGGGGCCCACGCTAGTTCGGCGAATGCGTAACTCGGGCACCTTGGCGGCCATCGCCTTTGTCTTCATCATGCCCATCGCTCTCTTGCTGGGCCTCCTGGCCGGGCTGCGCGAAGGGAGTGCCACGGACCGGGTGATCTCTCTCTTTAGTCTCGTCACCACGGCCGTGCCGACGTTCGCCAGTGGCGTGTTCCTGATCCTGGTGTTTGCCTTTTGGCTGAAGATCCTTCCAGGCGCAGCGATATTCGTAGACGACACCGCGCCGTGGCAGCAACCCAAACTGCTTATCCTGCCTGTGCTGACGTTGACGCTGGTGGAGGTCGGATACGTCGCCCGCATGACGCGCGCCAGTATGATCGAGGTCGTCAACGCACCGTACATCCGGACAGCGTTTCTGAAGGGGTTGCCCTACTGGCGTATCATCTTCAGGCACGCCGTCCGGAATGCGCTCATGGCGCCCATCACGGTGATCATGCTGCACGTTAACTGGCTGGTGGGCGGCATTGTCGTCGTCGAATCGGTCTTCGGCTATCCTGGCCTGGGCATGTATATGCTCGACTCGGCCTTGTTCAAGGACGTCAACGCCATTGAGGCTGGGGCGATGATCATGGTGGCTCTGGCCGTCGGCACGCAGTTGGTCGCCGACGTCATCTACACGTTCCTGAACCCGCGGATTCGCTATACCTGACGTCAAACGTCAAACGTGAAGCGTCATTTGCAGATTTGCTGGTTCGCTTCCACATAGGAGTGAGTGACTATGACAGTTGCTGAAACGACCTCAGGCAAAGCGAGAGGGTCCAGGGGCGGGGCACTGCGACGGGTGTGGGAAGGCGTCTCCGTCATCTTCCACTCCGGCGTCGCCGTCGTGGGCCTGGTTGTGATCGTCTTCTGGATACTCGTCGCCATCTTAGCGCCCGTGATCTCTCCCCACGATCCGTTGGCGCAGGACTCGGCGGCTATCAACCAACCGCCGTCCAGCCAGTATCCGCTCGGTACCGACAATCTAGGGCGAGACATTATGTCGCGCCTGATATACGGCAGCCGCACGATCCTGCTCCTGGCGCCGATCTCGGTGGCTTGCTCCGTTGCCGTCGGCACCTTCCTGGGTCTCCTGGGAGGCTACTTCGGGGGCTTGATTGACGAAGTCGTGATGCGGATTCTCGACTCCATCATGGCCTTTCCCACCATCCTGCTCTACCTGATCATCATCGCCGCCATCGGGCCATCGGCCGTCAACGTCGTCGTCGCGATCACGTTTGTGGGTGCCCCGGGGGTGGCACGGCTGGTGCGCAGCCTGACCCTGGACATCCGCACACGCGACTACATCCGCGCCGCCGAGACCCGGGGCGAGAATCCGTTCTACATCATGTTCTTCGAGATCTTGCCCAATGCGCGCGGTCCCATCATCATTGACTCGATGCTGCGCATTGGCTATGCGATATTCTCCATCGGAACCCTGGGCTTCTTGGGTCTGGGACTGCCACCGCCCACGCCTGACTGGGGCGGCATGATCAGCGAGGCCCGCAAGTTCATCTGGACGAACCCCCTGGGCGTGCTGTGGCCAGCCCTGGCGATCTCCAGCCTGGTTGTGGCGCTGAACCTCTTCGCCGACGGCTTGCGTGAGGAATCCACGCGCTACATGTAGCGTGTCGGGGAAAGGAGCACACAAAATGCAACAACCGCGAGATATCCCTGTTCTGAACGTGGAGAACCTGGCCGTCTCCTACGAAACCCGGCGCGGAGATGTAGAGGCGGTGCGAGACGTCAGTTTCGCCATCCAGCGCGGCGAGGCCCACGGTATCGTTGGTGAGTCGGGCTGCGGGAAGAGTACGGTTGCGTTCAGCGTCGTCAACTTCCTGGGGCGCAACGGCAAGATTGTGGACGGACGTATCCTGTTCCAGGGTCGAGACCTGGTGGGGCGTTCGCAGGAGGAGCTGCGCACGCTGCGGGGCGACCGCATCGCGATGGTTTACCAGGATCCGATGCAGGCTCTGAATCCATCTATGCGTGTGGGTGATCAACTATCGGAGGTCTTGGTCATTCACCGGGGCATGGATCAGGACGAGGCCGAGGATATGTGCATCCACATGTTGGAACAGGTGCACATGCCCGATCCGGCCAACGTGATGCGGCGCTTTCCGCATCAACTCTCCGGTGGCCAGCAGCAACGTGTCGTGATCGCTATGGCCTTGCTCAACGACCCAGCCCTGCTGATCATGGATGAGCCGACCACGGCTCTGGACGTGACGGTCGAGGCGGCTGTGTTGGATCTGATCGCCGAGCTGCAGACCAAGTTCGACACCGCGATCATGTACATCAGCCACAACCTGGGCGTCGTCGCCCGCGTTTCGGATCGGGTGGGCGTCATGTATGCCGGGACGATGGTGGAGCGGGCCACGGTGAAGGATGTATACCTGCGGCCGAGTCACCCCTACACGTTGGGGCTGATGCGCTGTGTGCCCAAGCTGGGCATGGACAAGACCAGCAGCTACCTGTATCCTATCCGGGGGCGGGTACCCTCGCCCACGAACCTGCCTCCTGGCTGCATTTACGAGCCGCGCTGCGATTTCGCGCGCCCGGTGTGCAGTCAGAAGCTCCCCGAGATGCGCGAGGTGGAACCAGGGCACTGGGCACGCTGCCATTTCGCAGAGGACGTCCTGGCCGGGAAGCTGACGTCTGCAGACACGGACGTACCTGACCTGGAGGGGCTGGAAAAACTGAGGGCAGGAGCCGAGCCCGTCCTGAGCGTCGAGCACGCGAAGACGTACTACCCGGTGCCCTCGAAGCGGCTCGTCGGTGGCCAGAAGCAGTACGTCAAGGCGGTGGATAACGTCAGCATTGAGATGAGAAAGGGCGCTACGGTGGGCATCGTGGGCGAGTCAGGCTGTGGCAAGAGCACGTTGGTCAAGACGATCATTGGCCTGGAGACGCCAACGGACGGTGAGTTGGAGTTCATGGGGGTGGACATCTCGACCCCGGTTTCTGCACGGGATCTGGACCTGATCAAGAATTTGCAAATGGTGTTCCAGAACCCGGACTCGACGCTGAACCCCAGTTTCAGCGTCGGAGCGCAGATTGGTCGCCCGATACGCCGGTTCAAGACGGTGCCGGGCGCCCAGGTCCGGGCGGAGGTGCTGCGCCTGCTGGACATGATGCGGCTGGGCGAGAACTACTACGAACGGCTGCCCCGTCAGCTCAGCGGCGGTGAGAAGCAGCGCGTGGGTATCGCCCGCGCCATCGCCGGCCGCCCGGAGTTGGTGCTGTGCGATGAGCCCGTCTCGGCGCTGGATGTGTCGGTGCAGGCGGCGGTGCTCAACCTACTGCTGGAGGTTCAGCAGGAGATGGGCACGACGATGGCTTTCATCGCCCACGACTTGAGTGTGGTGCGCTTCTTCTGCGACACCATCGCCGTGATGTACCTGGGCCAGATCGTCGAGTTCGGTCCGGCCGAGGCGATCTACGCGCCGCCCTATCATCCCTACACGGAGGCGCTGCTCTCCGCTGTCCCCATCCCGGATCCGGCTGCGGAGCAGCAACATATCCGCTTGAGTGGCAGTGTGCCGAGCGCGCTCAATCCGCCCAGGGGCTGCCGTTTCCATACTCGTTGTCCGCGGCGTAACCTGCTTCCTGACGGCGGCAATATCTGCGAGACCGAGGTGCCGCCGTGGCGCTTCGATACCGATGATCACCGTATCTTCTGCCACATCCCGTTGGAGGAACTGCGCAAGATGGCACCAGTGGTAACGACTGAGGAGGGAGGCCATGCTGGTTAGAGATTACATGACCCGACACCCGCTGATGGCGGAGCCCGATATGCCCATCATCCAGGCTAGACGCTACATGTGGGAAAACAACATCCGGCATCTGCCCATCGTGGGCGACGGGAAACGGCTGCTAGGCCTGGTGACGCGGCAGACGCTGCTCGTTGATCCGAGCAAGTTGGGCAGCCTCGACGTCTGGGAGATCTCCAGTTATCTCTCCCAGCTTGCGCTTGAGGACGTGATGATCAAGGCGCGGGACGTGATCACGGCAGAGCCGGACACAGCGATAGAAGAGGCGGCCCGCACCATGGCCAGCCATCGGATCGGCTGCCTACCCGTGTTGGAGGGGGGCGTATCTCCGCATGGAATCGTAGTCGGCATCATCACGGACACGGATATGCTGACTCATTTGATGGAGATGCTGGCCACCCAAAAGGCCGGTGTGCGGGTGACTATCCGCATGCCGGACGTCAAAGGGGAACTGGCCAAGTTGGTCGCGGCGATCAGCGCCCAGGGGTGGGGAATCCTGGCCTGCGGTGGCGTTCCTGCGCCCAAGAACCCGGATAAGTGGGATGCAGTGGTCAAGATCCGGGGTGTGTCTCAAGACGAGGTCGTCGCTGCCCTGGGGCAGGTCGAGGGGCAGGAGATCACGGACGTGCGGCAGATTCTGGGGGAGCCTGGTCCCGGTGATGTATGATGCGGGCAACCTGAGGTTGCTCGCTGAAGCGCAGCTGCCGTGATAGGTGGCTCGCGTGAGGTCTCCCCGCTGAAGCGGGGCGTCCGTGAAATAGGAATAGACACACGTCCTTGAGGTTTGGTTGGGGACATAGGGATTCGGGCGGCTAATTGCCGTTCCCTATGTCCCTTGTGCGCACCCGTCGAAAGAGGGTGGTAAGTTGGTAGACTGGTAGATTGGTAGGGTGGAAAGGAGCCTAATGTACCGCAATCGAGACGTAGAGATTGGTTCAATCTCTGAGATTGAACCAATCTAATCTGTGGAAAGGAGCCCAATGTACCGCAATAGAGACATAGGCATCAACTACATCAAGGCGCGCAAGGATCATCGCTGCTATGGAATGGGGCTGGGGATCATCATCCTGGACGATGTGTACCCGGGGTTCCCCGGCGACGTACGCAACGCCAGCGCGCACCCGTTTCCTATCCAGTACGAGATCGCCGAGGGCGTGGACATCCAGGCGCTAGTCCACGCGGAGGACAAGTCCCCGTGCCTGTCGCCTATCCAGCGGGCGGCCAAGAAGCTGGAGCGGATGGGCTGCAGGGCCATCGCCGCTGAATGCGGCTACTTTGCCTATTTTCAGAAGGATATCGCGGGCTACGTGGACGTACCAGTGTTCATGTCCAGTTTGCTCCAGGTGCCTTTGGCCCAGCAAATCGTCGGCCCAGATCGGGTGGTGGGCCTCCTGGTTGCGCGGAAGGATCGCATGACCCAGGCGCACCTGCAGGCCGTCGGCATTCAACCCGGCAGCAAGTACGTGATCGCCGGGGCCGAGGGCCGTGTCCCGGAGTTCGAGCATCTGTGGTACGCTCCAAAGCGGACTGATCCGCCGGGGGCATACTACGACAAGACCGAGGAGGAGTTCCTGGCGGTCGGGGTTGAGTTCTACCAGTCTCATCCGAACATGGGGGCCATGGTGCTGGAGTGCACGGGTATGCAGCCCTTTGCCCGCGCGCTACAGCGGGAGATCGACATCCCCATATTCAGTTGGGGCACCCTGTTGGACTATGCCTATTCGGTGGCCGTCCATCGGGATTACTATGGGCACGTGTAGCCGCGGATGCAGGCATCCGCCTCTAGATGGTTGATGATATGATTCGTATTGCTCGTGTCCTGGCGGTGCCCGCCGTAGGCGGCTACTACACCGAGGACCTGGCCGCCCTCCGGTCCCACCCGCTGCCCCTGGCCGAGCGCTACACGGCTGATCCGGTGACGCCCGGTTTTCGCCACGTCCGCGAGGTCGCCGAGGCCGTCTCCGTCGGCCTGGTGCTCGACGGCGCGCCATCAGAATGGCGTCTTTGTAGGGAAGACGGCGCGCCATCGGAAGCGCCATCGGAATCGCGCCTTGAGGATAGTGGAGTGCCAACCACCGGCGGCGACGTGGCGTGGGGAGACTGCGTGGCTGTGGCCTACAGCGGCAAGGCTGGCCGTGAGCCGGTCTTCCGCGCCGAGGAAGGCCTGGCGACGGTGCGCCAGGTGGTCGCCCCGGCGCTCGAGGGTCGGGAGGTCACGACCTTCCGCGAGCTCGCTGGGGTGGTAGACAATCTGACCGAATCTGTGGAGGTGGTCAAACCGCCGCCCCCGTCCATGGGGGTCACCCGGCGTGACTTGCTGACGGTACCTATTCGCTTGTTGCGGGCCGCCCGAGGGGAAGAGGAGGAACCCGACGAACCCCCGCCGGAGTTCGTCACCGTGGAGCGTCGCCTGCAAGCGGCCGTTCGCTATGGCGTCAGCCAGGCGTTGCTGCGGGCGGTGGCCATCGCGCGGGGCGTGACGATGGCCGAGGTGATTGCAGACGAGTGGGGCTTGCCGTTGCCCGACGCGCCGGTGCCCATCCACGCCCAGTCGGGTGGCGAACGCTATCACAACGCGGACAAGATGATCGTCCGCCGGGTGGCCTCGCTCCCTCACGCGCTCGTGGACGACATCCCCGAGCAGCTTGGCGCAGACGGCGGCAGGCTGACGCAGTACGTGCGCTGGCTCAAGGAGCGCATTCAGGCGCTGGGCGGTGCCGACTACCGGCCGACGATCCACCTGGACGTGCACGGCGCGCTGGGCCAGATCTGCGACAATGAGCTCGGCCGCGTGCTGGGGCATCTGTACGCGCTGGAATCAGCGGCCCGACCCTACCCATTGCGCGTGGAGTGCCCGGTCATTATGGACAGCCGGGAGGCCCAGATCGAGGCCATGAAGACGCTGCGCGAGTACGTCCGCTTCCGCAAGATGGACGTGCAGCTCGTCGCCGACGAGTGGGCCAACACGCTGGAGGACATCCGCGCCTTCGTGAGCGCGCGGGCGGCGGACGTGATCCAGGTCAAGATGCCGGACCTGGGCAGCGTGCATAACTCGGTCGAGGCCGTGCTGGCCTGCAAGGGTGGGGGCGTGGGCGCGTTCTTGGGCGGCAGTTGCGCCGAGACGGATCTCTCGGCACAGGTGGCGGTGCACGTTGCCCTGGCCACGCGGCCGGATATGATTATGGCCAGGCCGGGCATGGGAGTGGACGAGGGCATTATGATCGTGCAGAACGAAATGGCCCGAACATTGGCCTGGGTTCGGGTGCGCAAACCATGAGCCCCGTATGATATACACAATCGAACGTCGCACGCCATGAGAACGGCGCGCCATCAGAATGGCGCTTTTTTTGAGAGAAGACCATGGTTATGGGAGGTTTATGGACGCCAACTACCACGCTCATCAGACGCCGCAGTTCCGCGTGCTGTCTGATCGACAAATCGAGAAGGTCTACCAGGCGACGCTGGAGTGCCTGAATCGCACCGGCGTCAACGTGCTCAACGCCGAGGCGCGGGACTTGCTCGCCGCGGCGGGCGCGCGCGTGGACGGCGTGCGGGTGCGCATTCCGCCCCACATCATCCAGGACGCCGTCGCCGCCAACCCGCGCTCGTTCACCCTGTGGGGCCGGGACGGCCAGCACCGCATGCAGGTCGTGCCGGACCGGGTCTACTTCGGCCCTGGCCCCACGTGCACCTACTTCGTTGACCCGCAGACGGGCGAGCGGCGCAAGTCCTGCCGGGGTGATCCCGCCATGGCGGCCCTGGTCTGTGATGCGCTGGACAACATCGACTACTGTATGGGGCTGGCGTTGATCGACGACGTGCATCACCGCCTAGCGCCGGTGTATGAATTCGCCGAGATGATCGCCAACACCGGCAAGCCGGTGTTTCCCTGGGCCTATTCCCTCGATAACGTGTCCGACATCTACCAGATCGCCCTGGCCGTCGCGGGCAGCGCGGATGCCTTCCGCGAGCACCCGTTCTTCGCTCTGTTCTCCACGTTCCAGGCACCGCTGCAACATACCGACGAGGAACTGGCCAACGTGCTGTGGGCCGCCGAGCGCGACATTCCCATCATCTACCTGGGCGGCGGCACCGCCGGGTGCACCGCGCCGGTGACCGGGGCGGGGTTGTTCGTCGTCTACCTGGCCGGGGCATTGAGCGGGTTGTCCATCATCCAACTCAAGAAACGGGGCGCGCCGGTGTGTATCGGCGGCGTGCCGCAGCCGATGGACCTGCGCACCGGGCGGCCCGCCTATGGAGGGCCGGAGATGAGTCTCTACGGTGCGGCCCTGTCGGACATCTCCCGCTACCTGGGCGTGCCGTTCATGGGCACGGCCGGGGCTTCCGAGGCCAAGGTGCTCGATCTGCAGGCGGCCATCGAAAGCACCATGCAGGTGGTGCTCTCCGGCCTGAGCGGCGCGACGCTGGTCCACGACGTAGGGTTCCTGGACTGCGCCGACATCGGCTCGCTGGAGATGCTGGTGATGAACGACGAGATCATCGCCATGACGCGCCGCGTCATGCGCGGTGTCGAGGTCAGCGACGATACACTGATGCTGGACCTGATTGACAAGATCGGGCCGGCCGGAGAGTTCATGTCCACGCGGGAGACGGCGAAGCGCTGCCGCGCCGAGATATGGACGCCGGCGCTGATGGACCGGGATCCGTGGGTGAACTGGGAGGCGGCCGGATCGCTGACGATGCGCGCGCGCATCAAGTCGCGCGTGCGGGATATCCTGGCGACCCACAAGCCACCACCCTTGCCCGATGGCGCGGCGGAGAGGATCGAGGCGATTCTGAAGGCAGCCGAGGCGCGGGAGAAGTGAGACGTCAAGCGTCAAGCGTCAAACGTGAAACGTCAGTCGTGGTGTGAATGAGCATATCGTTTACTCTGAATGGCGAACCTGTCGTCGTTGACGTGGATCCGGCCACGAGTCTGCTGGACGTGCTGCGGAATGACTTGGGGCTGACCGGTACCAAGCAGGGATGTGACCACGAGGGCGAGTGCGGTGCTTGCACGGTTCTCTTGGATGGCGCCCACCGAGGACGGTGGGTTCCGATCCGTTCTTGCCTGACGCCGGTGGGCAAGGTCGCCGGGCGGCGCGTGCTCACCATCGAGGGACTGGCGGACCCACAGCGGGAGGAGGGGCTGCATCCGCTCCAGGCCGCCTTCATCGAGGCCGGGGCCGTGCAGTGTGGCTACTGCGCGCCCGGCATGATCCTGGCCGCGAAGGCGCTCCTCGACCGCGAGCCTGACCCAAGCCGGGAGCAGATCGTCGCGGCGCTGGAGGGCAATCTCTGTCGTTGCACGGGATACACCCGCGTCGTCATGGCGGTCGAGTTGGCCGCGGCGGCGTTGCGTGGCGAAAGCCCTCCCGACCCTCGGCCGGCACCGTCGTCGGTCGGCACCGTTCAGAATCAGGGTGCTGACCCCATCGGCGGCGATGTTGCCCGCACCGACTCCGTTGACAAGGTGACCGGCCGGGCCAGGTACGTCGAGGACATTGCGATGCCCGGCTTGCTGCACGCCAGGGTCTTGCGTAGCCCGCATCCCCACGCCCGTCTGCTGTCCCTTGACACAGAACAGGCTGCGCAGTCGCCGGGTGTGGTGCGCATCCTCACTGCCGATGACGTCCCCGGCCTGAACGGTTTCCCCGAGTACAGCCGGGACGAGCCGGTGTTGACGCCTGTCGGCGACACCGGCCGCACGAAGGGCGCTCCGGTGGCGCTGGTTGTGGCGGATTCTCCAGAGTGTGCTCAGGCAGGCGTGGAGGCAATCACGGTCGAGTACCAGCCTCTGCCGCATGCGTATGAGTCCGACGAGACGCTGAGGGAAGAGGCGTTCCCCATCGGCACCGAGGGCAACGTCTTGACCACCAACCGGGTCGCCCACGGAGATCTGGCCGCCGCTTTCGCCGAGTCGGACGTGATCATCGAAACCTGCTATCGCACGGCGTACCTGGAGCACGCCGCCATGGAGCGGGAGGCGGCGCTGGGCTACGTAGACGAGGCTGGGAGGATAGCCGTCGTCGCCGGCACCCACGAGCCGCACTGGGCGCAGGGATATATCGCCGCCGTTCTGGCGCTGGATCCATCGCGTGTGCGGGTGATCATGCCGCCCACCGGTGGCTCCTTCGGCGGCAAGCAGGACCCATGGCCCCTGATAGCGACCGCGTTGATGACCTGGAGCACGTCCCGGCCCGTGCGCCTGGTGTATTCCCGCCGGGAATCCTTCGATGCCTCGCCGAAGCGTCATCCCTACCGGGTAGACTATAAGATCGGCGCCAGTGCCGGCGGGCGGTTGACCGGCATCCGGGTTCGCATCAGTGCCAACACCGGCGGCTACGACGCCCACGGCCAGTACATCCCCAGCTTCGCCGTCACGGCCAGCGGGGGAGCCTACCGGTGGCGGGCCGTGGACGCCTATGGCCAGAGCGTCTACACCAACGGCCCCAAGAGTGGCCAGTTCCGTGGGTTCGGCACGGCACAGTCCACTTTCGCCCTGGAGTGCACGCTGGACGAGTTGAGCGCCGAGCTGGGGCAGGACCCCCTGGAATTCCGGCTGAGAAACGCGCTGCGGGGGGCGGACGTGTCCTTCCTGGGGTACCCGGTGGCGGAGTCCCTGGGCTACATCGAGGTGCTGGAGGCGATCCGGCCCCATTATCGGGCGTTTCAGGAGGCGGCGAGGGCGTTCAACGCTGCCGCGAGCGCGAAGAGCATGCCCCTGCGCAAGGGGGTGGGCCTTGCCGGGATGTGGTACCGGTTTGGGAAATCCGGCTCATTGCGAGTCGAGGCTGGGGCGGCGCTGGCCGAGGATGGGCATTTCGTCGTGTATTGCTCGGCCCCCGACTACGGCCAGGGCACGAACACGGTGATGAGCCAGTTGGCTGCCGAGACGCTGGGGGTGCCCAGGGATTGCGTCGAGCTGGTGAACGCCGACACGGCGCTCACGCCCGACAGCGGCATCCAGGGCGCTTCCCGATCCACCTACTGGGTCGGCAACGCCGTCTGCCAGGCGGTGCGCAACCTCAAGCGCGAGATCCTGGCCACGGCGGCGGAGATGCTGGACTGCCCGCCCGCCGATCTGGCCCTGCGACGAAACCAGGTTGTTGTGGGGGCAGGCGGTCGACCGCGGATGGTCGCGGATTGCTCCAATCCGTCGGCAGGGCGTAGTCTCCGCCCCCCTACATCGGCGCGGGCCGGCACAGACGGATTGGAACAGCCCGCTCTCTCGGTCTCACTGGCGGAGGTGGCCCGGGAGTTCGACCGTATGGGCAAGTCCAGGCGGGCGGCTGGCTGCTTCAATCCCTCCCTCCTGTTTCCAGAGGAGACACGCCCGGAATACGTGCCTATTTTCGTCACGGGCGCTCACCTGGCGGAGGTCGTGGTGGATCTGCGCACCGGAGAGGTCCGGGTCTCCCGCGTGGTGGCCGCTCACGACGTCGGGCGGGCCATCAATCCGGTGGATGCCAGGGGACAGATCGAAGGCGCAGTCCTGATGGGGCTGGGCGCAGCCCTGATGGAGGAGGTCATACCGGGGGTGAGTACTGGCTTGAGCGACTATTATCTCCCGACAGTCGCCTCTATGCCTGAGGTCGAGGTGCTGTTGGTTGAGGTGGCCAGCTTTCACGGCCCCTTCGGCGCTAAAGGGCTGGGCGAGGCGGCGATGCTTCCCGCGACACCGGCGATCATCAATGCCGTTTCCCGCGCGATCGGTGCGCGCATACGGGAGATACCGGCCACGCCCGAGCGCGTGTTGAGGCAGATGGGGACGCCGAGCCCTCGCTCGGCCTCCGGGTGATGGCGAATGACGGATTATCTGTGCCTGGACCGCGAGCATCCTTGCTCGCACACCCTTGCGGCCAGGATGGCGCGGACATTGATCCCGACCGTCTGTGCTCGGCTGCGTCCAGCAGTCCGACGTCGCTGCCCTCGGACTACGAGTACGGTAGAGGGGTGAGTACGAATGACTGACTATCTCTACCCGGGTTCAGTTGAAGAAGCCGTCGCCCATCTGATGGCATACGATGGCCAGGCTCGCGTCATCGCCGGTGGCACCGACGTCATGCCGGACATACGCAAGCGCAAGATCCATCCGCGGGCGCTGGTGGACGTCACCCGCATCCCGGGCCTGGACCAGATCAAGGTCACCGAGGGTGCCGCCGGGGCATCGTTCGTCGAGGTTGGGGCGGCGGTGACGTTTGCCGCGATTCAGGGTTCGCCTTTCTTGGGCCAGCACGTGCACGCACTCACCGAGGCCGCGCGCTCCGTCGGCGCGGCTGCAATTCAGAACGTCGCCACCTGGGTGGGGAACATCGTGCAGGCGATGCCCGCGGCCGACGGCGCCATCGTGGCGGTCGCATTGGAGGCAGGGGCGCGGGTCGTGGACGCCCAAGGGGCGGAGTGGCGGACCGTGGCGTCGCTGTTCGATGGGCCGGGTCTGTCTGCCATAGACCCGTCGCGCCAGGTGGTCACCCACATTCGTTTCGTGAGTCCTGAGCCTCTGTGCGGCACGGCCTGGAGGCGCATCGGCCGCCGGCCTTCTCTGGTGTTGCCGATTCTGAACTGCGCTGTCAAACTGTGTCTGGCTCGCGAGGGCGGGCATATCGAAGGGGCGTGCGTCGCCCTCGGACCGGTCGCCCCGCGCCCGTTTCGAGCGTCCGGCGCGGAGACGTTCCTGAGGGGGCGGCCGCCCACGATGGAGGCCTTCGCACAGGCCGCGCGGATCGCTCAGGAGGAGGCCGACCCCCGCACCAGCCCGAGACGCGCCTCACGCGAATACCGGCTCGCCATCATTCCGTCGCTGGTCACCGAAGCGCTGGCCGTCGCGGCGAAGCGCGCGGGGGCACCTCCCCAATCTACCAATTTACCAACCCACCAATCTACCAATTTACCAACCCACCAAACCATTGTTTAGGAGTAGAGTAGCATGACCCAAGACGGTCATACGTTTCCTAGAATGACTATGCTGAGCAAGCAACAGTGTGAGGCAATTCACGCGGCCTCGCTCGAGGTTCTGCGGCGCACTGGAGTGCGCATCTATCACGACGAGGCGCTGGACCTGCTGCGCCAGACCGACGCTATCATCACCGACGCCAACCTGGTTCGTTTTCCCCCCGGGCTGGTGGAGTGGGCGCTGGCCCAGCCTCCGTCGCGCGTCGTGCTCTGCGGGCGGGGAAGCGACGAGGTCGCAGCGCCGCTGGAGGGGCGCGCGGTCAATTTCGGCACCGGCTCCGACTGCCCGAACTACCTGGACCCCCGCACCGGCGAACGCCGTCCCTATACCGTCGCGGACCTGGTTGACAGCATCCACGTGGTGGACGCTCTGCCGGAGATGGGCTTCTGCATGTCCATGGGCATTCCGTCAGACCTGGATAGATCCAAGCCCTACCGGCATCAGTTCGCCCTGATGCTACAGCACACGAGCAAGCCGATCGTGTTCGTGTGCGATGACCGGGCCGACTGCGAGGCCATCATCGCCATGGCAGCTTCCGCTGCCGGGGGCATGGAGCAGTTGCGGCTCAACCCCACGCTGCTGCTCTACTCCGAACCCTCGACCCCGCTCAGGCACTCGGAGACGGCGACAGGCAAACTGCTTAGCATGGCCGAACACGGCTTGCCCATCGTCCACTCCCCAGCGCCTATGATGGGCGGAACCGCGCCGGTGAGCCTGGCTGGCGGGCTGGTCCTGGGCAACGCGGAGGTACTCTCCAGCCTGGTGATGCATCAGCTCAAGCACGCCGGAGCCCCCTTTGTCTATGGCCAGGGGCTGCATCACATGGATATGCGGACGACCATCAGCGTGTACAGCGCTCCCGAGTTCCAACTGGCCCGTGTCCTGGTGGCCGAGATGGGGCGTTTCTACGGGCTGCCGTCGTGGGGCTACGCTGGCCATTCCGATAGCTGCGTCATGGACGAACAGGCCGCGGCCGACTCCGCGTTTTCTGTGCTGGTCGCGTTGCTGGCGGGGACGAACCTGGTGCACGACGTGGGATACCTGGAGGGTGGGCTGACCACGTCGCCGGAGATGGTCGTGTTCACCGCCGAGATGATCGCGATGATGCGCCGCTTCGTTGAGGGTGTGTCGCTGGATGCCGAATCCCTGGCCCTGGAGGTGATTCATGGCGTGGGGCCGGGCGGCGATTTCCTCACGCACGAGCACACGCTGAGGCACTTCCGCGAACTGTGGCAGCCGGGGGTGTTCACCCGCCAGCGGGCGGATGACTGGGTCGCGGCGGGCAGCCAGCGCCTGGGCGAACGGCTGCGAGACAGGACGGTGGCTCTCATTGAGGGGCATCAGCCGGAGCCCTTGCCCGATGCCGTGTCCGACGAGATCGCGTATATCCTGGAGGAAAGCTCGTCCGCTTAGGCGAATGCTCGTCGTAGTGAGACGGCCGGGTCCGCCAGACCTGACAGGTTTCGGGACGGATGTACCCATCCGCCCTGTCAGGTCTTAGGGTTTTGTCATAGCAGTCTCAACTGAGTGGCCGTCACGGGCTCGTAGCCCTTCATACGCGTCGCAATCCCATGCCGGTCGCACAGGTCGTGGAACACGCTCGCCAGCCGGTCGGCGTGGGGCGACGCGCAAGCGTACTGATCTCCAAACGTTCGCTCGTACATCTGCCTCAAGCCGGGAAAGAGCTGGTCGAGCTTGTCGTAGTAATAGGCGCGCTGGCGATCGCGCATGCTCATGCCAAACCAGGGGATGATATACGTGGCCCCGTGTGCGCGTGCCTGCTCCACGATCTGCCTGACGTTCTCTTCGCTGTCCTCGATGAAGGGCAGAATCGGCATCATGCTGACCCCGGTGTGGATGCCGTGATCCGCCAGCACCTTCATAGCCGCGAACCGTTTCGAGACGGGGGCAGCGCCCGGCTCCAGCTTGTTGGCCAACTCGTCGTCAGCGGTGGTGATCGTGAAGCTCACGGCCGCGAAACGCGCGTTGATGCGGCACAGGGTGTCCAGGTCTCGAAGGACAAGGTCGCTCTTGGTCATAACGTGGACGGGGAACCCAAACTCAGCGATGACCTTGAGCGCCCGTCCCGTCAGGTTCACGTCGGCTTCCACGGGCATGTACGGATCGTTCATGGAGCCCGTGCCGATAGCGCCCTTCACGCGCTTGCTGGCCAGCTCCCTTCTCAGCAACTCGATGGCATTCGTCTTGATCAGGACGTCTGTGTTGAAGCGCTCGATCCGGTAGCACTCACTGCGCGAGTCGCAGTATATGCACTGGTGCTGGCAGCCCCGGTATAGGTTCATGGTGTACTTGAGCCCAAACCAGGTGTCTGGCTGTTTGACGTGCGATAGGAGTACTTTGGCCTGAATCTCTCTAATCGTCATCGTGACCTTCTTGCTCCGTCGCTTCCCGGCGGACAGCGCTGATTATATCGCAGGTCGCGCGAAAGCGACACTTGACACGCCACAGGCGGTGTGGTATACTGTTCACTGTGCGAACAACTCGTTCGTATAGTGAACGACCTCCACGGCGCTAGCAGATCCTAGCAGCGAAGTCTGTCTTGTGGCGGACCGCGACCAGTGGCTGCCAGCAGAGCCTGTCTTGTAACATCACGATTGCGGATTCGCACGTGTCTGAGAGATCGGCCGAGGTGGGGATGCCACAGCGGGTAGGCCACGAAGCAAACCTGATACAGTCTGTCCTCAAAGCCCTCGACATTATGGAGTGCCTGGCGGCCGCTGATCAGCCTCTATCCGCGCAGGAGGTTGCACAGCGGTGCTCTATGTCCCGCCCCACAGCCTATCGGCATCTCACCACGCTCCTGACTCGCAACTACGTCACGACTTGCCAGGATGATGGGCGCTACGAGCTTGGAGCACAGGTGCTCAACCTGAGCAAGAGCTTCCTGGAGCGCCTTGACCTGCCGGAACTTGCCAAGCCAGACATGCGCGAACTGAGCCGATTCTCCGGCGAGACGGTTCACCTGGCCGTCTTGGATGGCACGGAGATGCTCTACGTGGCCAAGGTGGATGGTTCACGTTCCGTACGCATGCACTGTGTCATAGGCACTCGCAATCCTGTCTATTGCACGGCGATGGGCAAAGCGATCCTCGCCTTTCTTCCGCAGGAGCAGCGTGCCGCGCTTCTCGATCAGATCACGCTCACGCCGCGCACGCCTCACACGATTACCGACAGGGCAGTGCTGGAAAAACACCTCGAGCTCGTGCGAGCCCAGGGGTTTTCGATCGACGACATGGAGATCGAGGAGGGCATTCGCTGCATCGGCGCTCCGATCTTCGACCACACAGGATACGTCATCGCTGCTATCAGCGTTTCTGGACCGATCTATCGGTTCCCGGATGCCCAGCTTCGGGAACTCTCCGAATTAGTCGTGGGAGCCGGCAGGACCATATCCGGCAAGCTAGGATACGCCTGCAGTCGGTAGGTAAGTGTAGCATGAAAGGGGGGGTATCGGAGGGATCGGGGAATCGCCTTTTCACTGAGGAGATCGAGCTATGTCTCGCATTCTATCCTCTCACGTGAATCTGGAAGCTGCGCTACACGGCTCGCTGGAGCGGATCCGGCGTGTTCACGCTGCATTTGGGCGCCGGTTTCCCACAGTGGGGGATGGGACGAGCTACCAACTCACGGCGAACACCAATTGGCTGGCCGGGTTCTGGCCTGGCCTGCTGTGGCTGGCATGCGTGGCCACCGGCGATGAGGGCCTGCGCACGCATGCCGAGGCGCTCCTCCCGACCTTCGAGGAGCGGCTGGCGCGACGTGTCCACATCACCCACGACCTGGGCTTCCTGTTCACGCTGAGCGCGCGCGCTCAGTGGCAGGTGACGCGCCATCGGAATGGCGCCTTTGTAAGGACGACAGGGCGCCATCGGAATGGCGCTTTTGCAGGGACGACAGGGCGCCATCGGAATGGCGCCTTTGTAGGGACGACGGGGCGCCATCGGAATGGCGCCTTTGTAGGGACGGCGGGGCGCGACAGGCAAGCGCGGGAACTGGCCCTGCGAGCCGCTCGGGAACTCGTGCAGCGGTACCGGCCCCAAGGGGAATACATCCAGGCCTGGGGGGCCGTCGGGGACCCGGCAGAGGGGGGCAGAATGATCATCGATACGATGATGAACCTCCCGCTCCTGTTCTGGGCCTCCGAACAGACAGGTGATCCTCAGTATCACCTGGCAGCGCTGGCGCACGCTGAGACCAGCCTGCGTTACCTCCTGCGGCCGGATGGATCCACCTACCACACGTTCTTCCTGGATCAGGAGACGGGCCAGCCTGTCGGGCCGCGCACGCATCAGGGATTTGCCGACGACTCCCTTTGGGCGCGGGGACAGGCGTGGGCCATATACGGCTTCGCCCTGGCAGCCGAGTGGTGTGAGGAAGGGCGTTTCCTGGCGGCTGCTCGCCAGGCAGCACGCCGCTTTGTGGCCGAGTTGCCGCCAGACGGCGTGCCCTGGTGGGATCTGCGCCTGCCCGAAGACGCGCCTCATCACCGCGACAGCTCGGCAGGCGCGGTCGCCGCCGGGGGGATGCTGCGCCTTGCCCGGTTGGATGATAAGGTGGATAGCGGGGAGTTTCGTGATTCGGCCGTTACTCTCTTGGGATCGCTGGTCGCACACTGTCTTGAGACCCAGCCCGAAGCGCAGGGGCTGCTGCGCCACGGAACCTATCATGCCCATAAGGGGCTGGGCGTGGATGCCTATTTCATCTGCGGCGATTACTTCTTCTTGGAGGCTTTGCTAGCATTGCAGGGGAAGAAGTTCGACTTTTGGGGACCCCAACACAATGTGCCTGAGTAGTATTGGTGAGCAGAAGATGGAAGGTGGAGCAGATTCAACTATGGATGTCGATCGTCCTTCAGAAATGGACCAACCCCGAAACCGGATGCTCTCCGAGTTTCTGGGGCAGAGCGATGGGGTGGCATGCAAGGAGGTCTGACTCGTAATGGAATTTGCCGCGTTATCACTTAGGGATATTCACATCCTCCGCATAGATCCAGGTGAGGATGTGCTTGCATCGGTGCAGAGGTTCCTCAAGGAGGCCAACGTCCGGCAGGCCGTGATCCTGGGCGGCTATGGCACGCTGGCCGCGTACCATCTCCACTGGGTGACTCACAACCGCATTCCGACCGAGAACGCCTTCGGCCGGGGTGAAGGTGGCATTGAGATTCTCTCGATGAACGGCCTGGTAGTGAATGGAGAACCCCACATTCATGTGGCGCTTGCTACTCAGGATGGCGCGTTCGGCGGACACCTGGAGCCGGGCTGCACGGCGTACGTACTCTGCGAAGTGTTTTTTGCCGAGGTGGAGGGGGCGTCCCTCGCACGCCAGCGCGTGCCCGTTGCTGTCGAAGGTATGGGCGAGGGCACGATCAGCCGCTTGGTCTTTGGCGAGGTTTAGGAGACAGGCTTTGAGAGCAGGACGGTACACTATCACATTGGAGGCGAGAAATGAAGTACTTTGCATCGTTGGAAACTGAACAGGGGCTCAATGTGCTGCCCCACAATCCGTGCCGGTTGCTGGACTTTGGTTTGCTGGTGCTGCCTGCCGGTGAGGAGTATTCTGGTCAGACCGGTGAGCGCGAGGCGCTGGCGGTCGTAATGGGTGGCAAGGCCACCTTCGAGGTGGCAGGGAAGCGATTCGACAAGGTGGGAGGGCGACCAAACGTCTTCGCCGGAAAGCCCCACGCCGTCTACCTGCCCGCCGGCGTTGAGTATCGCGTCACGGCGGAGGGGCCGGTGGAGATCGGTATGACCAGCGCGCCAAGCGATCTGGAGGCAGATCCTTACGTCATCACCCCAGAGCAGGTGGGGAACGGCGTGTGGGGTGCGGCCAACTTCACGCGCTACTACCACGAGATCCTCACCGGGACCGCCCAGCCTGACCTGCCTGCCCGGCGGCTCATCGTGGGCGAGACCTTCACGCCAAGTGGCAACTGGTCTACCTATCCGCCGCACAGACACGAGCACGACGACCTCCCCCGCGAGGCATGCCACGAGGAGATGTATTTCTTCAAGGTCAGCCCTGCGGATGGGTTCGGCATGTGCCATTACTACAACGACCGGGGAGAAGAGGAGAACTTCACCGTTCGCAACAACACGATCATGATGGCGCCCGTCGGATACCACACCGTCGTCAGCGCGCCGGGATATACGACGTACTACCTGTGGTTCCTGGCGGGGGAGCACCGGATTCAGGCGGTGGAGGGCGACCCTGACCTGGATTGGGTGGGACGCACCGTGCCTATGCTGCGGGAATTGGGGCACTAGCCAGACGGGAGGCTTTGGCAATGGGTGTACTTGACTTGTTTCGTCTGAACAATCAGGTTGCCCTGGTCACCGGCGTGGGCCGGGGCCTGGGACAGGCTATGGCGCTTGGCCTGGCGGAGGCTGGCGCGGACATCGCCGGTCTGTATCTGACCCGCTACGAGGACACACAGGCTCAGGTGGAAGCGCTGGGCCGACGCTTCCTGCCGGTGCGCTGCGATCTGCAGCAGGCCACGGTCGCCGAACTGGGCGAGTTGGTGGGCCGCGTCGAAAGCGAGTTGGGCCGGCTGGACATCCTGGTCAACAACGCCGGTATCATCCGCCGCGCCCCTGCGCTCGAGTTCGGCGAGCAGGACTGGGACGACGTGATACAGGTGAACTTGAAGGCGCTGTTCTTCCTCTCGCAGGCGGCAGCCCGGGTGATGGTGCGCCAAGGGGGCGGGAAGATCATCAGCGTCGGGTCGCTGCTCTCGTTCCAGGGCGGCATCCTGATCCCGTCCTACACGGCGTCCAAGAGCGGGGTGGCCGGGCTCACCCGCGAGATGGCCAACGAATGGGCCTCGAAGGGCATCAACGTGAACGCCATCGCGCCGGGCTACATGGCAACCGACAACACGGCTCCTCTGCGCGCTAACCTGGTGCGGAACCGGGCTATCCTGGCCCGCATCCCGGCTGGCCACTGGGGTGACGCGGCCGAGTTGAAAGGCGTAGTCGTGTTCCTGGCCTCGGCTGCCTCGAACTACATGCACGGCACTGTCGTGCCGGTGGACGGCGGGTGGTTGGCGCGATGAAGTAAGGAGACAGAGAAATGGATTTCGGCTGGACCGAAGAGCAGCGACTGTGGCGACGGGCGGTGCGCGACTTTGCGCAGTCGGAGATCGCGCCTCGCGTGCGCGAGATGGATACGAGCGAGCGTATTCCCCCAGACATCGTCAAGGGGATGGCGGACATGGGCCTCCTGGCCCCGTTGGTCGGTGAGGAGTACGGCGGCGCTGGGGCTGACTGGATGATGGCCGCCATCGCCGCCGAGGAACTGGGCCGCGCCGATATCAGCCTGGCCGTACCGGTGCTGTACCTGGTGGAGGCGGCGTGGGGTTTCATCTTCGATCAGTACGGCACCCCTGAGCTGAAAGAGGCGTATCTGCCCAAGGTGACCCGGGGTGAGGCCTTCCTGGGCATTGCCACCACCGAGCCCGGTGGCGGGTCCGATATTCTGCGCGCATGCAACACCCGTGCGATGCGTGATGGCGATGCGTGGGTATGCAACGGCGAGAAGATGTTCATCAGTGGCGTGCGCGAGTCCCTGGAGTGGGGCGGTATCCATCTCATGCTGGCCCGCACCGATCCCAACCCGGCAGCAGAGCACAAGGCCTTTACTTTCTTCGCTGTGCCGCTCAGGGGGACGGCGGGCATTATGCCCACGTTCTTCGAGGACATGGGGCGCATGGGCATCTCCACGGGTGGTTTTGCCCTGGACGACGTGCGCCTGCCGGCCGATCACCAGGTAGGTGAGCTCAACCGGGGCTTCTACCACGCCATGGAGGGCTTTTCGGCAGCGCGCACCCTGATTGGGGCCACCTGCGTGGGTGCCGCGCAGGCCGCGCTGGACATGGGGATCGACCACATCCGTCTGCGCGAGGCCTTCGGCCGGCCACTGGCCAGCTTTGAGGGCATCCAGTTCCCCCTGGCCGATCTCTACGCCGATCTGGAGGGGGTCAGGCTACTGACGTACAAGTCGGCGTGGACGATGGACCAGAAGTACGAGAAGGGGACGACCTCTCACCGCGACATCGCGCTAGCGGCAGCAATGGCGAAGATGCGTGCACCCTTGGTTGGCTTCGAGATCATGAACGAGGTCGCTAACTGGTTTGGCGCGATGGCCTATACGAAGGAATGCCCGGTGGAGATGGGCATCCGGGGCATCCGCTCCTACTCCATCGGGGCTGAGGGTACCATCAACGTCATGCGCATGATCATCGCCCGCGAGTTGCTAGGAAAGGAATTCCTGCCGACCCGCTACGTCCAGGCCGACCAGACCTGACAGGTTTTCGAACGGATGTCGGATGTACTCATCCGCCTCATCCGCCCTGTCAGGTCTTCGGTCCGTCACCGCTCGCGGCCCATAAGCTTGTCCGCCAGTTCCTGCAGTGCCTCGGAGGCCGAAGACCGCAGGCCCGCCGCTTCCAGCGCGGCCAGCGCCTGGGCGTGATGCTGCCGCTCGAGTTGCTCTGTATATGCCCGGCTGTCCGTCCCCTCCAGCAGGCGCGTCGCGCCCTGGACGTCATCCGCGGAGAGTGCATCCTGGGCCAGCAGCGCGCGCAGTTCGGCGCTCCGCTCCAGGCCGTGCAGTATGGGCAGTGTCTTCTTGCGCCGGGCGATGTCGGCGCCGACCGGCTTGCCGGTGACGGCCGGGTCGCCCCAGATGCCCAGCACGTCGTCGCGCATCTGGAAGGCCAGCCCCAGGTGGTGCCCGAAGGAGCGCAGGTGCTCGCGCTGGGGCTCGCCGGCCTCCGCGACGAGGCCGCCCATCTCGCAGGCGCAGGCGATCAGCGCGGCGGTCTTTCCCTCGACCATGGCCACGTAGTCCGCGATGGGGACGTGCTCGCGCGTCTCGAAGCCGATGTCCAGGTACTGGCCCCGCGTGAGTGCCAGGCACGTGTCGTTCAGGAGCCGCATCGCCGCCGCGACGGTGTCGCCGGCCACGCCGCGCTCGAAGAGGCGCACCAGCGCCAGTTGGGCCAGCGCGAAGAGGGCATCCCCGGCGTTGATCGCCTGCGCTTCTCCCCACAGCGCCCACACGGTCGGCCGGCCTCGGCGCGTCTGATCCCTGTCCTCGATGTCGTCGTGGATGAGGGAGAAGTTGTGGATCATCTCGATGGCGGCCCCGGCGGGCAGCGCCCGTTCCCAGTCGCCGCCGCAGCCCTTGCAGGCCAGCAGGCACAGCAGCGGGCGCACGCGCTTGCCGGTCCGTGCCCGGCAGGGGTTGAAGGCCTGGTCAGCCCACCCCAGGTGGTAGCGTAGCATGCCGAAGAGCCCGCTGTAGCGCGCGCCATCGGAATGGTGCCTTTGTACGGATGAAGGTGCGCCATCGGAATGGCGCCTTTGTAGGGGTGCCGGTGCGCCCTCGGAATGGCGCCTTTGTAAGGCTGAAGGTGCGTCATCAGTTTGGACGAGCGCCCCCATTTCCTCTTCAAGGGCCGGCAGACAACGGTTGACAAACGTCTGGAGTGGCATAAGATCTGAAACCTGAATCCTCTCTCCCGTCATTGATGCCGCGGTTCGCACGAGATCAGACGCGTGCGCTGCAATGCCGGGACGTCACGGGCACCGGTAGCGAACATGGCGACGCGCAACTGGTCGATCAGGACGGCCACGAGTTCCGCCACGGCGGCGGCGGACGCGCTCGCGGCGTGCAGGAATGGCCCGGCGACGCCGCACGCCGCGGCCCCTAGCGCGATGGCCTTCGCCACCTCGATACCATCGCGGATGCCGCCGCTGGCGATGGTGGGCAGGCCAGGCGCACCTCGGCGCGCCATCGCCAGGCTCTCGGCGGTTGGGATGCCCCACTCGGCGAAGGCTGCGGCCACCCGGTGCTCGTGCTCGCTTGTGGCGCGGTGCATCTCAACCTGGCTCCACGAGCTGCCGCCCGCGCCGGCGACGTCGATCGCCGCCACGCCTGCGCTCGCCAGTTGGCGCGCCACGTGCTCCGAGATGCCCCATCCCACTTCCTTGACGAGTACCGGCACTTTCAGGGCGTGGCAGACGGCCTCGATCTTGGCCAGCAGCCCGGCGAAGCGGGTGTCTCCCTCGGGTTGGAGCGCCTCCTGCAGCGAATTGAGGTGTAGGATGAGCGCGTCGGCTCCGGCCATCTCGACCGCCAGGCGGCATTGCTCCGGGCCGTAGCCGCAGTTCAACTGCACCGCGCCCAGGTTGGCCATCAACAGGATGTCTGGGGCCACGTCGCGCACGTAGTAGGTGTCCGCCAGCGACGGGTTCTCGACGGCGGCGCGCTGTGAACCCAAACCCATCCCGACCCCTGCAGCCTGTGCTGCCTCTGCCAGCCTGCGGTTGATCGCGCGTGCCTCGGGCGTGCCCCCGGTCATCGAAGAGATCAGGAGCGGTGCCGCCAGGCGCTTGCCCAGCAGCCGGGTCGTGGTGTCCACGTCGTCGAGGCTGAAGCCCGGCAGCGCGCAATGCACGAAGCGATAGCGCTCGAAGCCGGTGGAGACGTACTTGAAATCAACGTCCTCCTCCAGGTTGATGCGGATGTGCTCGGACTTGCGCTGTTGGTGCATGCACCTCCTCGTAACTCAGGCCCATCGTCGGTGTTGTTCATGGCAGGTAGTCGGGCGTGTCTGGTAACCCGTGTATGATACCGACAGTGGAATAGGTTGTCAAGCACAAGCCCGGTACCCACAGGTTGACAAACCTCTTAGCAGGGGTAGAATAGTCCTAAGACAGCCAGGACACACAAAAAAGGAGGTAAGGGCAATGGCAGATACGTTCGAGCAGGTCAAGCAGATCGTCGTTGATCTATTGGGGGTGGAGCCGGACAAGGTCACGCCGGAAGCTCGCTTCCGCGAGGACCTGGAGGCCGATTCCCTCGATCTCGTGGAACTCATTATGGAATTCGAGGAACAGTTCGGCGGCACAATTCCTGACGAAGACGCTCAGCAGATCAAGACCGTGGGACAGGTCGTGGCGTACGTCGAGGAGCGCATGACCGCGTGAGTCCCACGTGTACAGACGTAGGGTCAAGAGACCACCGGTGAGCCCGGTGGCCTTTTGTTTTGATATGCTCCATGTTATACTCCCCGGCAGGTCACTATCCCTCGCTTGGAGGTAATCGAACATGGAATGCAAAGTAGACGAGAATCTGACACACTGCACCTGCACCTACGAGCCCTGTTCCAGGAAAGGCAAGTGCTGCGAATGCATCCGCTACCACTGGCGGATGGGCGAGTTGCCGGGCTGCCTCTTCCCTCCGGACGCGGAGCGCACCTACGACCGCTCCATCGCCCATTTCGTCCGCATCTACGGTCGGAAGTAGGGTCTTGACCGGCGCGGCCATCCTTTCCTTCCTCCTGCTCATATCGGGGGTCTTCGAGGCGGCCTCGCCGCCCGCGCACGCTGAACCCCCTCCCCCTGCGGTCTCTGAGCCCTCTCTGCCGCCGCCCCATCTGGGCTATGGCATGAACGTGCGCGACCGCAGCAGCGTAGATTCCCTCTTCGCGCCGCTGGGCCTGGATTGGCTCAAGCTGTGGGAGGAATACGACCCAGAGGTGCCCACGACCCGCTACCCGTATCGGGTGCTCTTCCTCATAGACTGCACCCAGCGCTCCGATGACCTGGCGGCGTGGGGAGATGCCGTCGAGGCGATCGCCACCGCCGGCCGGGGCACGGTCGAGGCCTACGAGATATGCAACGAGCCCAACCGCCGGGGGTGGCTGGACTACGACGCGTCGCCCGCCCCGCCTGACCCGGCGCTGTACGTCGACATGCTGCGCGTCGCCCACGCGCGCATCAAGGCGGTGGACCCGCGCGCCCTCGTCGTCAGCGCGGGGCTCGCGCCGGTGGGGCGGATTGAGGGCACCTATGCGGGGTGGAGTGGCAACAACGGGGACGCGATGGACGAGCGGGAATACGCCCGCCAGATGTTGCTCCTGGGCGCGGGCGACTACTTCGACGCGTTCGGCTATCACCCCTACGGCTTCGCCTACGAGCCGGAGCGGGCGTTGGATGAGCTGCCCCCCAGTGACGGCGGTAACGGCTTCGCCTTCCGCGGCGTCGAGGTGATGCGCGACCTGATGGAGCAGCACGGCCTGGAGGACACGCCCATCTGGGCCACGGAGTTCAGTTGGCTGCGCGACCCGTCTGAGGATGGCGCCGATCCGGGGTGGTGTCACAACGTGCCGGCCTACCGGGACACCTTCGATTGGATGGACGTGTCGGAGGTTCAGCAGGCCGACTACATCACGCGTGCCTTCCAATACGCCGACGAGAACTGGCCCTGGATGGGGCCGATGTTCGTGTGGAACCTGGACTGGCACGACTACGGCTGGCTGTGCGAACCCGCGCGCTATTTCTCTGTGCTGAAGATAGACTACGCGCCATCGGAATGGCGCCTTTGTAAGGATGACGGCGCGCAGTACGGCGGCTACGTCCCGCGCTACGTGGCCCCGCTGGACGCCCCGTACACGAGTACGCTGGCCTACGACGCGCTGGCGGCCATGGATAAGCGCCCGGCGCAACTCGAGCCGCGACTGGCCGTCGAGCCGCCCGCGCTCGGCTTCCTGGCCGACGTGCGCGCGCCTGGTGCCCTCACGGGTGTGCTCGTGCCGCTGAACACGGGGTTTGGCGTGTTCACCTGGACGGCGCAGGTGGCGACGGGCTTCCAGGTGACCGGGACGGGGACCGTGGGGGTCCAGGTGACACCCTCGCTGGCCATCACCACGGGCTTCCAAGGGAGCCCCCTGACGGTGACCGTGGACAGCACGGGCTATTCCACGGGCACGTTCACGGCCGGCATCACGGTGACCGCCACGAGTACGGACGTGGTGGATGCGCCACAACTGGTGCCCGTGACGCTGCGCGTCTTGCCGGAGCTATATCGCGCGTACCTGCCGCTCACGTTTCGCTCCCTGCCGTGACGTCGCGGACATCCTTGATTTCGATGCGACCAACCCGCAGTGTTTTTCCTTTCGCCGGAATTACGCTATAATATGCGCACCGGAGTGCGGCGCGCCGGAGCGCGGGGCACTGCCGTACGACGCACTTCGGTGCGGCACACCTTGGCACGCCTGGGGGGATATACTCCGATGAAACGCTCGCTTTGGTTCTTGCTGCTGACATTGGTGACGGTCCTGGCCCTGGCAGGGGGGGCTCAAGCTCAAAGCCAGTACCTATATTGGGAACGTTTCGACGTGAGCATCACCGTCCGGCCCAACGGTGATTTCATCGTCGAGGAGATCCAGCAGATTGTCTTCACGAGCGGCGAGTTTCACTACGGCTACCGGAACATCCCGATGGACCGGCTGGGGAGCATCGCCGACGTGCAGGTGCTGGAGGGCGACCGGCGCTACGAGGAGGCCTACGGCGGCGCGTACACGTTCTCCACGTCGGTAGACGAGGGCGATTTCACCATCCGCTGGGAGTTCCCCTATACCTCCAAGACCTCGCATACGTTCATTCTCCGCTACGTCGTCCAGGACGGCCTGCGCTACTACGACGGCGGCGACCAATTGTACTGGAAGGCGGTGTACGCCGACCGCGAGTTCCCGGTCCGTCATTCCACGGTCACCGTTCGGCTCCCGGAGGGGGCTGCGGCGGGGCCGGTGGCCGCGTATGGTGCCGAGGCCGCCATACGGGGCGAGGGCACGTCCACTGTCGTCTTCGAGGCCCAGGAGGAGCTCAACCCCGGGCAGGAACTGGAGGCCCGCGTGCAGTTCCCCCACGGTATCGTGCGCGGCGCGCCACCCAGTTGGCAGGCGGCCTACGATCGCCAGGCCGACTGGGAGGAGAGCTACAAACCCCTGGCGGATCTGGGGTTGGGCGTGATCGGCGCTTTGGCGCTGATCGGTGGCCCGTTGGTGCTTCTGCTCATGTGGTACCTGCGCGGGCGAGATCCCAACGTTGCTATGCCCGCGCCGTATCTGACCGAGCCGCCCTCTGACGACCCGCCCGGCGTGGCCGGCACGCTGGTGGACGAGAAGGCGGATATGCAGGACATCATCGCCACGCTCGTGGATCTGGCGCGGCGTGGCTATCTCACCATCCAGGAGGAGCGGAAGTCCGGCCTCTTCAGTTCGGGCCTCGATTTCACCTTCCGCCTCGCCGCGGAGCCGGCCGACGCGCTGCTGCCCTACGAGCGAACGCTGTTGACCAAGGTATTCTCCGGGCGCAGCGAGCGGCGCATGTCCGATCTGCGCGACCGTTTCTACACCGCCATTCCCAAGATTCAGAAACAGCTCTATGATGAGATCACCCGGCGCGGCTACTTCGGATCTAGCCCTGACAGAGTCCGCAAGAAGTACCTGGGTATCGGGATTGGGCTGCTGATGCTGGCCATCTTCGGCGGCATCTGCCTGCTGGCCCTCCTGTCGGAGTACACCGTCGCCTTCATCTGCCCCGCGATCGGCGTGGCTGTCACGGCGATCGGGACGATCATCGTGGGGCATTTCATGCCCACCAAGACGCGCCAGGGAGCCGAGCAATCCGTCAGGTGGCGGGCGTTCAAACGCTACCTCCAGGACATCGAGCGCTATACGGACCTGAGCGAGGCGACCGATCAGTTCGAGAAGTACCTGCCGTACGCCATCGCTTTTGGGCTGGATAAGAGCTGGGTGCGCAAGTTCTCACGGCTCGACACGACCTACGTGCCCGCTCCGCTGTGGTACGTTCCCGTGCCGATGCACACCGGCGGCGGGCAATCCGCGCCCAGTCTTGGCGGGATGGGGGAGGGCGGGGGCGGCGTCCCGTCGTTGCAGGGGATGTCCGATGGCCTATCCGGGGGACTCCAGAGCATGTCGGACGGACTCACCTCCATGCTGAACTCGGCCGGCGGCACGCTTTCCAGTTCGCCCAGCAGTTCCAGCGGCGGTGGCGGCTTCTCCGGCGGCGGAGGTGGTGGGGGTGGTGGCGGCGGTGGCGGGGGCGGTGGCTTTGGATAAGGAGATCGCGCGACTATGAACACAGGCAAGACCATTGGACTGATCCTCGTCGTCGTTGGAGTGGGCGTCTGTCTCCTCAGCACGCTGTGGCTGGCCGTGGGATACGCCTCCGGCAACTACGACACGCTCGCGGCTCCCGTGCTGGGCCTGGGGTTGGCCTTCATCATCGCCGCGCCGCTGATCGGCGTGGGGGTCTTCCTGCTCGTCCGGGGCCGCCGGGAGGCGGCTGAGCTGGCTGAGGTCGAGAAGGAGCGCAAGCTGCTCGGCATGGTGCAGGCCCGGGGCCAGGTTGGGATCGCCGACGTGGCGCTGGAACTGGATGCCGGCCGTGACCAGGTCAAGGCTTGGGTCTACGATTTGGTGGACAAGGGGCTCTTCGCCGGCTACATCAACTGGGACGAGGGGACGCTGTACTCCCGTGACGCGGCCCAACTGTCTGGCGACAAGTGCCCCAATTGTGGCGGTGAGGTGGAGTTGGCCGGCAAGGGCGTGGTCAAGTGCCCCTATTGCGGGGCGGAGATATTCCTGACCGGCTGATGCGGCTGGGCCGGGGTGAAACCGGACACGGGTTAGTGCGTATAGAGGTAGGGATCGGTAAGTTGGTAGACTGGTAGATCGGTAAGTTGGTAAACTGGTAGATTGGTAGGGTGCCAGGTCGAGATTTAAGGAGGCATGCGAAATGGGAGACGTTTACGACAAGGTAAAGGGCGACCGCACGGCGCTGGAGAAATTGCTTGACATCATCCCTGGGTGGGGCGGGTACCAGGAGCGCCAGACCCGGCGTAAGGCCGACCAGGTTCTGCGCCAGGCGTTGGCCGATCAACTGGCCGAGCGGCGGCGGCAGCTCGATGTGGTCCAGAAGGATCTGATCAGTCACGGCAGGGTGGACCTGGTGGACGACGTGGGCAGCGCTGTGACTCAGCTTCAGACCTTCACCGATCGCGTCCGCGTCGCGAGCTATGGATACTCCGGGATGTTCGACGCGGTCAAGGTCAACCAGGCTGAGCTGGAGCAGATGTACAACTTCGACGTGGCGTTGTTCGAGTACGTGGAGCGTCTGAAGACAGCGACCGGTCACCTGCGGGATGCCATCTCTGGTGGCGAAGGGCTCGAGGAGACGGTTCGCATCATCCAGGACATCTGCCGCGAGGCCAACGGTACGTTTGACCAGCGCGAGCACGTTATCCTGGGCAGCGTATAGGCCGGGGCGCAGGCTCCGCCGGATAGTCAGATGAGTCTGAGGAGGTGAGGTGCAATGGCACGAGTCTTCGATATAGTGGAGTTTGTGGACGAGGCCGGAACGGAGATGGTCCATCGCATCCCCGAGAGGGGGTCCGGTGATTTCCGCATCGGCTCGCAGGTGATCGTCCGTGATAGCCAGGCGGCGGTCTTCTTCCGTGACGGTCGAGCGCTCGATACGTTTGGGGCAGGCGCCCACACGATCGCGACAGCCAACATCCCGCTACTGGTGGACCTGGTGGGCAAGGTGTTCTCTGGCGAGACGCCCTTCAAAGCTGAGGTCTACTTCGTCAGCCTGCGCGAGTTTACCGACCTGAAGTGGGGCACGCCAACGCCCATCACGATCAAGGACCCCGAACTGGGCATGGCCCGCGTGCAAGCGCGTGGTTCGTATGCGATGCAGGTCGTGGATCCGCATCTCTTCGTCAACAAGATCGTCGGCACGCGCGGCATCTACCGCACGGCCGAGATTGAGGGCTTCCTCCGCTCTATGATCCTGACCAAGCTCACCGACCTGGTGGGCGAGATGGGCAAGTCGGTGCTCGAGCTGGCCGCGATGTCGGAAGAGCTGACGATGGGCACGCGGGCCAAGACGGCCGAAGAGTTCGAGTCCCGCGGTGTCAGCCTGACTTCGGTCTACGTCGAGTACGTCGGCCCGACCGAGGAGACGGCCAAGGCGATCGATGAGCGGGCCTCCATGGGGGCGCTGGGCGACATGCGCGCCTACATGCAGTTCCAGGCAGCGCGGGCGATGCGCGATGCGGCTCAGCAGCCCGGCGGCGGTGGCGTCGCCAGTGCGGGCGTGGGCCTGGGCGCGGGCGTGGGCATGGGCGCGGCGATGGCCCAGATGATGACGCAGGCCATGCAGCCAGGCCAGCAGCCGGCGCAGGGAGCCCCGGCGGCCCCCGCCACTCCAACGACCGCCGCGGAGATCCAGTCCACGCTCGACAACCTGGACATGCGGCTGGCCGCGGGCGAGATCAGCGAGGCGACCTACAACAAGCTGTATGCCAAGTGGGAAGCCCGTCTCAAGGAGTTGGGCGGGTAACTGGCGCGAGTAGGTAGACAAAACAGGGTGGAGCCCCGTCGCGCAAGCCCCGGGGCTTCACCCATTCACCCTGCCAAGAGGGCGACCACAGGGGTTTGCCTCTACCCCCTGCCAAGAGGGCGA
>CAZYSK010000028.1:60579-66869 GCA_964649415.1 uncultured Anaerolineales bacterium | reverse complement strand
GATGGCGCACCATCGTCCCTCCAAAGGCGCCATTCTGATGGCGCACCATCGTCCCTCCAAAGGCGCCATTCTGATGGCGCGCTGACAGATCAGGACATGGACTACGATCTCGAACGGCAGGAGGACGTGGTCGTCTCCGCCTCCGGCCCGCTGGCTCACGTATACTTCAACGTCAGCCCTCGCGCGCTCAACCTGATCGAGGCCATGCTGCTGTATCCCCAGTTGACGGATCGCCTGCTCGCCAATCCCGGCATCGGCGCGATTGCGGGACGGGCGGAAGCGCAGACGATCGTGCTGGGGCAGGAGGGAGGCATGCTGGTGATCGGAGCGGGGCACGAGGTCGCACGCTGGCCCCACCCACTGACGCCCTTCGGCGATGCGGCTTACGCCGCCAGCCAGATTCACCGCCTGGCCCACTTCCCGCACGCCGGCGACCTGATCGTCCTGGGAGCGAGCGATTCGGACGGCCAGGTGACCACGTTCGAGGAGCAGGCAGCGACACACGGGGGATTGGGCGGCCCCCAGATGCGCCCCTTCATCGCCTGGCCGCCCGAGCAGGCGCTAGCGCCGGAGGCGCTGAACGACGCGCAGGACCTGTATCCTTACTTCGTGCAGCACTACCAGGTTCTCCCCGTCCCAGACGCCGGGCACAGCCCCTACGCAGGCTCGACGCGCGCGCCACACTGACCACAGAACCTATCCCCAGGCTGCACCGGGTGACCACACGCGGGGCATACGTGCTGCCCGGTCGCGGGGGGTGCCTGGGGCTGAGACCCGCCCACCGTCACCGACTGCGCGCTGACGTCGCCAACCTGTGTGTTCCCCTCCCCGACTGCCACCTGCCCGCTCACGTCGCCCGTGATGGCGACGCGGTGTCCAAACTGCTGCTCCACCGCGCCGGTGGGCTTGTAGACCGCTCCCTGCGCGCCGCGTAGATCCACGGCCTCCCCACCGCCGGCCGCCACAGGCCCCTGGAACGTGCCGGAGAAGACCGGCCCCTGCACGTCGCCCGCGATGTTGGTCTGCGGGCCGTGGACGGTCTGTCCGCGCTGGTCGAAGGCGGTCCACGCCCCCGGCTCCGGCTCAATCTCCGGCTCGCCGGTGAAGGGCAATCCCTTGGGCTGCGCGGCGCCGCCGGCGTAGTACGCCAGGACGAAGTTGTCCGCCTGCTCGAAGTGCAGGATCGGGTGCTGGCGGCGCTGGGTGCGCCCCGGCACCACCTCGCGGGCGTGCAGCGCCAGGTCAGTCACGCGCACCGTGCCATCCTGCTTCGCCACGCCGATGCCCGACAGCGCCTCGATCAGTGCCAGTGTGAAGGCGCTGTAGGGCCGCCCACCGAACGACAACTCGTCCTCCTGTGACGAGGCGATGAGCACCCGGCCGCTGCCCTCGGCCAGCAAGGCGTGGGCCTCGGGTGGCAGCGGGGATTTGGCCAGTTGCAGCCCTCCTGGCGCTTTCGCCGCGGAGTCCGCTCCCACCCCGCCCGCGTGGCAGCAGTCAAGCAACACCAGCAGTTTCTGGGCTGGGACGCCGCGCAAGCACTCCGTGAACTCCTCACCGCTGATGGCAGTCTGGTACAGCCGCTCCAGGTCATAGCCGTGGGGTAGCAGATAGTAGAACTCACCCGTGGACGAGGCGACCCGGTAGCCGTGACCGGAGAAGTAGACGAGGACGGTGGATCGGTCATCGGTGGACCGGGACAGTGCACCGAAGGCGGACAGCACGCGCTCGCGCGTGGCATCCTCACCGGTGAGCAGGTGGACCTGCTCGGGCGGATAGGCGCACCGCTCCGAGTCCTTGAGCATGTTCGCTAGCCCAACGGCGTCGTCTACCGTATTGGGCAGGTCGGCGCCGATGCCGACGAGGAGCGCGTGTCCATAGTCGAAACTCGCCATGTCTCATCTCCTTACGAGCCCCTAATCCCTACGAGACCCTAAAGGTTTTCGAACGGATTGGAACAATCCGCACCTTTAGGGTCTTTGTCTCTCTAGCTTCAAGGCGTGGTGTACTCCACCAGGAGTTGCGGCGCGTCGTTGGACTCGCGGCTGGCGAAGGCACGCCAGCCGTTCACGTCGGGAGTCTCCTTGCCGATCAGCATGACGCCGTAGTTGGTCTCCCCGTTCACCCAGGCCTGCACCAGCGACGTCAAGCCCCACGAGTAATACCCGCTGGAATCCCCGACGATGATGGAGTCCTGGAAGTCAGGCCAGGCTGTGGGAGGCTGATTGGTCCAGTTGACACCCAACTCTGTCCACTCCCCAAGAACCCGAACGAGTCCAATGCGGATAGCATCCTCGTCGTAGTCGTCTTCAGTCAGGTAGAGCCTCAATGTGGCACCTTCGATCGTCGCCCCATCCGATATCGCCGACAGGCTGAAGCGCATCAGCGTGCGATACGTATGGGTCTCGTAGTATACGTTCGTATAGCTGTCCACGTTCAGAGTGGGTTTGTCACCAAAGTTCACCAGGTACCCGCCCGAGCTGTCTATGTAGGTATCAGCGACAGGCGTCAATTGGACGGAGAGACGCGCGGGAAGCGCCAGAGAAACCGGGGCAGACTCGTTGTTGCCCTCGTCATCCTCATCCACGCGGCAGTAGGCGGGCATCAGCTCGTCCCCGGCACAACTGTCAGCTACGGCCGTCAGATAGACCGTCTCCCCCTGCTCTGAAGACGGGAAAACCACGATACCTTCGAAGGTCACGCTATCGCCCGCGGCCAGAGGGGTGTCTGTGTCGGGATACCAGGCACTATCCTGCCCAGGAACGGTAAACGCGACTGTATACGTACCATCGGGGCCAGTGTACTCCGTCGAGACCTTGAAAGTACCGGCCATGCCGTTGCCCCGATTCCCGACGCGCACACGGACCGGGACCTCAACGCTGCCGTCAGGGGCAATGCTTGCGGGCCCCGTGGTCTGGAGATTGGCCACCACCAGGTCGGGGACAGGCGGCGCGAGCACGGAGAACGCCATCTCCGACGACCAATCTCCCACGTTCGCCGCTCCGTCTAGCGCCCGCACCCGCCAGACGTAGTCGGTGCCACAGTCGAGCGCGGTCTCGAGGGACGTCGCGTTCACGGGTCCTATCTGGACAGGCACGACTGTGGGCCTGTCTGGCATGCCGGAGGGGGACCCTTCCAACTCGACAAAGTAGCCGCTGACGCCTGACGGATCCTCCACTGCGCTCCACCCCAGGGTAACGTCGACCGGATCCGTCGAACAGGCAAGCTCAGCTCCATCCGCCGGCACGATCAGCCTGGGCGCTGGCGGCCCCGTCGTGTCCTGCACGAGAAACAGCCGCTCCTCCGACCATGCCCCTTCGTTTCCCGCCCCGTCCACCGCCCGCACGCGCCAGAGGTATGCCTCGTCGCAGGGCACCACCATCTCCAAGGCCGTCTCCTCGGAGAACGCGACGGGATAGGCCCGAGGCTCCCGCTCCAGGGCTTCCAAATAGACCTCGTAGCGCTCGATGCCGTATGGATCAGAGACGGCATCCCACAGGCACTTGACGAGGTGGTCCGCATCGTCCGGCCCACAGACCATGCTGGCCTCGTGCTCCGGGGCTACCAGTTCTGGCGCGTCCGGTCCCTCCGTGTCGGGCGTGGGCGAGGGGGTCACGGGCGTGGACGAGGACATCACGGGCGTCGGTGAAGGCGTCACCGGTATCCGCGAGGGGGTGCCGATGTGCGTCGGCGAAACGGTCTCCACGACAGAGGTTGCTGGCGTCGGCCCAGGCCGGACGTGATCCCAGAGAACCCAGGCAACCGCCCCCACCGCCGCCAGGCTCAGGACGGACCCCGCTGCGATGAGTGGAACCGGTAGCCCTGCTGCCGGGGGAGACACAGGAGGTCCGGCGGGAGGCTCGGCAGGGGGCTCTGGGGGCTCCTCAGGCGGGCCAGGTGGGCCGAGGATAAGGCCCAGGTTGTGGCGGGTGACCGCCGCACCGGCACGGTCGCCCAGCACGTCTCGCAGGCGCAGGGCCTTGGTCAGGGATGTGCGGGCCGCCGTGGTTTCACCCAGGCAAAGCGCGCGCGTCCCGAGCTGGTGGAAGGCCCATGCTTCGACCGCCCGGTCCCCAAGCGCCCGTGCCGCCTGCAGCAGCCATCCGAGCACCCTGGCCCACGCGCCCCACCGTCCGCCCAGAGCCAGCGCGCCCTCCATCGCCCGTCCCAGGTGCAGAACCTCACGCCAATGCCCTGCCTTGACCGCCCACTCTAGGGCCTGCAGGATGGCATCGGCCGCCTCCAGCAGGCGATCGGGGGCATCCCGTTGGCCCTCTGCCCAGGTTGCGAAGTGAGCCAGTGCCCGCTCAGCCCACGGGGTCAGGTCCCATGCCTGGCGCAACGTCTCACCCAGCGCGCCTGTCAGGCTGTAGCGCGGGCTGTGGGCTTGCACGAGCCCGCGCTGCTGCAATGACTCCAGAACCGGGACAACCTGGGGGAGCTTGGCCAAGTCCGCTATGTGCTCGGTGGGCAACGGCCCACCGCCCACCGCAGCCAGGGCCGCCAGGATTCGCTGCTCGGGGTCCGAGAGCGCCGCTACCAACTGCGCCGCCAAAGCCTCGGCAGGAGCAGGAGCCTGCACACGTCCGAGCACCTCGGCCAGCGCGATCCCCTCCTCCCGGGTCATGGCTGCCGCCTGCAGGATGCGCAGTGGGTGACCGTCCAGGGCAGCGCACAGCGATTGAGCGGCGGCCCGTTCCTCCTCAGCGACAGGCCGCCCCATCTCACGCTCAATCAGTGCGATCCCGTCCTCAGCGCACAGACCGCGCAGCCCAAGCGCGCTGCCGTCGCCCCACAGCGACCGCTCGGACGCGGCCAGGAGGAACGAGCACGTGGGAGCCGCATCCAGGATGGTCTGGACCTCGTCGCGCGCCAGTTCCAGATCGTCGAGCAGGATGAAGGCCCGCTTGCCCTGAAGCGCCTGTCGGACTTGCGCATCGGTCGGCTTGAAGTAGTCACTGGCCATACCGCCGGGGACGTCGATCTCGTAGAAGGCATCGAACAGCGACTGGAACAGGTCCGCTACCGGCTGGCCACGGGCCGAGAGGTAGACGACCCCGTCCGGGAAAGCATCGGCGACCGAGTGGTGAGCCAGATGACGCAGGAGTGCAGTCTTACCCAGTCCCGCCTGGCCGTACACCTCGACCGGCGTGACGGACTGCAAGGCGGAGGCCGCAGCGCTGATCTCCGCCTCTCGATCCAACAGATTGGGGAAGGGGCGCGGGCGCAGGGCAGGCGGCGTCGCGCGCGGCCGGGGACGGGGCTGCTGCTCGGGCATGCGGATATTGACCACGCCGCCGTGGATGGAACCGATCTGGAGGATGTTGTTCCCAATAGCGACCTGGCCGGTGACCTCGCCCCCGATGTAGACCGATACGTCTTCAGCAGAGGGGGGCGGAGAGACAGCGACGGGAGCCGAAACGGGAGGGGATGGCGCGGACGTTGCTCGTGCGTCCGGTGCAGAGACGGCGGCAGGCGTCGGAGCGGACGATTCGGCGGGCGGAGAGCCAGCAGCGGGAGTGAGTGAAGCAGGCTCAGGGACCAGCGGCGCGCCGCAACTTGGACAGAAACGAGTCCCCGGCCCGACGGCGACCCCACATGCCGGGCACGTCACGCCAGAGGATGGCGAGCTACCAGCGGGAGCGGGTTGCAGGGCATGACCGCACCGCCTGCAGAAACTGGAATCAGCATCGTTTGTAGCGCCACACACCGGGCATTCCATCGGCCATCTCCCCCTTTCCACTCACCGGATGACCGGACCGCATATTAGCCCTGCCCGCTGCTCCTTTTCCCACCCTACCAACGCAACGCCGGCCAGACACAGAACACGACCGACAAGGCCCAGAAGAAGCCCCAAGAGGCCAATGCGTAACGCCAGCGAGGAAACCTAAGCAGTGGTATCAGCAACGCAGCCAGCGCAATCACCCAGAAAGCCGGCTGGACCAGCACCTCCTGCCAACCGACCGCCGTGCCATCTGGAGCAAAGACCAACCAACGAAGGACCAGCGCGCAGAGAACCGGCAGGGCCGCCGCGATGACGCCATCGGCAGTTCCCCAGCCGACGTGGGTGGCCTGAAGCTCGCGCCCGACCTCCTCGACTCCGAAGCGGGCGGCGGCTTCGGCCAGCGCATGTTGCTCATCCAGACCCCGCGCCCGCGCTGCCACGACTGCATCCTCCAGGTGACCGCGGATCTCCTCCACCAACTCGCGTTCCGTCTCGACATCCAGGTCGAGTTGGGCACGGACCTGTTCGAGCACACGGTCAATTCCCGGACCTACCACACCGCCTC